>URCA01000042.1 GCA_900546265.1 uncultured Oscillospiraceae bacterium
TCATGCCCTTTTAGGGCCATTATCCATGCCACGTCCTTTGGGCGTGGTCATGACTTGTTGCAGATTATAGGATCAGCATGGCATCTCCGAAGCTGAAAAACCGATAACGTTCCTGGACAGCATGCCGATAAGCAGCCATGGTGTTCTCGTAGCCCGCAAAGGCGCTGACCAGCATGATCAGCGTACTTTCTGGCAGATGAAAATTAGTCAACAGTCCATCTAGCACTTGAAAGGAATACCCTGGATAGATGAAAATATCCGTCCACCCTTCCGCCGGCCGTATTTTCCCGTCCGTTAAACCCACGCTCTCCAATGTCCGGCAACTGGTGGTGCCTACGGCGATGACCCGCCCCCCGCTTTCGCGCGTCCGGTTGATAACATCGGCCGTGGCGGCGGAGAGTTCGTAATGCTCCGCATGCATTTTGTGATCCGTGATATTTTCCTCTTTTACAGGACGAAAGGTTCCGAGCCCTACGTGCAGAGTTACAAAAGCCACCTCGACGCCTTTATTCCGGATAGCCTGCAGCAGCTCCGGCGTAAAATGCAGCCCTGCCGTGGGCGCGGCAGCGGACCCCAATTCCCGGGAATATACCGTTTGATAACGCTCCTTGTCCTCCAACCGTTTGGTAATGTAATGCGGCAGGGGCATTTGTCCGATATTCTCCAATAGATTGTAGAAATTCCCGTCGTAGTGGAACTTGACCAGGCGGTTTCCGTCCTCTACCACTTCCAGAACCTCTGCCTCCAATAGACCGCCGCCAAAGGTCAGCACATTGCCCGGCTTCGCCTTACGCCCCGGACCGGCCAGCACCTCCCAAACGTCGTTTCCCTTCGGGCTGAGCAGCAGCAGCTCCACCGCGGCGCCGGTTTCCTTCCGCTGTCCGTAGAGCCTAGCCGGCAAAACCCGGCTGTCATTGAGTATTAAACAGTCGCCCGGCCGCAAATACTCGAGGACATGATAAAACTGGGTGTCTACCAATTCGCCTGTGTCCTTATCCATCACCAGCATCCGAGAATGATCCCGGGGCTCCGCCGGTTCCTGTGCGATAAGCTCCTGAGGAAGGTCGTAATAAAATTCATGGCGTTGCATAATCCATTCCACGTCTTTCTGCTGCAAATTTTATGAGTTGCTGAATTTCCTGTCGGAGGACAGATTCCAATTGACATTCCCGAGTACGAATGCTACAATGATAAAAAATACCTATGTTGAATATACCGGAATAGAGGAGCGTTCGATTATCAGTAGGCTGTGTGAGGCGCCGCGCCAATGAGCACAGCGGAAAGGAATCAACGCCGAAGGAGGAAGTCCCACGGCAGGACGACCGCCTGGCTGCAGGGTGAATAACTGTGCGGCTGTCATCATACACTATGATGGAGTGCTATTCACTTGAGGAAATTGCTCCTCAGGTCAACGCTTTCTATTATACGTCGATGACAGCCGGTTTTCAACCGGTTTTTTTATTACTCTTTTTAGGAAATATGGGTGCGCGCAGCCTCTCGGCGGCGTTCCCTTATTCGGAAAGGATGCAAGCGAATGAAAACGTACAACGTCGGCATTGTGGGCGCCACAGGCATGGTAGGGCAGCGATTTGCCACCCTGCTCGAAAACCATCCTTGGTTTCGTGTGAAGGTGCTGGCCGCCAGTCCTCGTTCCGCAGGGAAAACCTATGAGGCAGCGGTGGGCAGCCGTTGGGCCATGGATGTTCCCATGCCTGCTGCCATGAAGGATATGGTTATCCGGGACGCTTCCAAGGTGGAGGACGTGGCGAAAGACGTGGATTTTGTTTTTTGCGCCGTCGACATGCCCAAAGCAGAAATCAAGGCGCTGGAAGAGGCTTATGCCAAGGCGGAATGCCCGGTGGTATCCAACAACAGCGCCCATCGCGGCACACCGGATGTCCCTATGATCATTCCGGAATTGAATCCTGAGCATGCGGAAATCATCCCGTTTCAGCGTAAACGCCTGGGCACCTCCCGCGGGTTTATTTCCGTCAAATCCAACTGTTCACTGCAAAGCTATGTTCCAGCCCTCTTCCCGCTTTCCAGCTGGGGAGTCAGCAAGGCGCTGGTTTGTACCTATCAGGCCATTTCCGGCGCCGGAAAGACCTTTGCCAGCTGGCCGGAAATGGTGGACAATATGATTCCGTATATCGGTGGCGAAGAGGAGAAGTCGGAACAGGAGCCCTTGAAAATTTGGGGCAAGATACAAAATGGTGCGATTGTCCCCGCCACGTCTCCGGCTTTCACGGCGCAGTGCCTGCGTGTGCCGGTTTCCAACGGACATTTTGCCGCTGTGTATTGCAGCTTTGACCGTAAGCCCTCCAAGGAAGAGATTCTCACGGCCTGGAAATCCTTCCGCGGCCGGCCGCAGGAGCTGGAGCTTCCCAGCGCTCCCAAGCAGTTCCTCCACTATTTTGAGGAGGACAACATGCCTCAAACCCGCCTGCACCGGGATTTGGAAGGCGGTATGGCCATCTCACTGGGGCGTCTGCGCGAGGATACGCAGTATGACTACAAATTTGTCGGCTTGTCCCATAACACGCTGCGCGGTGCAGCGGGCGGCGCCGTTCTGCTTGCCGAACTGCTGTGTGCAGAAGGGTATATGGCCTGATTTTGATAAGGAGGCGTTTGACTGTGAGCAAAACGACCATTTTTACCGGGGCCGGAGTGGCGATCGTCACTCCCATGAATCCAGACGGCAGCGTCAATTACGAAAAATACCGGGAGCTTATCGACTGGCAGATTGAAAATGGCACTGACGCCATCATCACCTGCGGCACCACCGGCGAATCCTCTACCCTTGGACACGAGGAGCATATCGCCGTCATGCGCACGGCAGTGGAGCAGGCGGCTGGCCGGGTGCCTGTTATATCCGGGACGGGCTCCAACGACACCGCCTACTGCATCGAGTTGTCCAAAGAGGCGGAGGCCTTGGGAGCCGACGGGCTTCTCCTGGTCACGCCGTATTACAACAAGGCGTCCCAAAAAGGGCTGATTCTGCACTACACCGCCATTGCCGACGCCGTCAACCTGCCGATTATTCTTTACAATGTTCCCTCCCGCACCGGGGTGGAAATGAAACCGAAAACCATTGCGGAGCTGGCAAAGCACCCCCGTATCGTCGGCGTCAAGGAGGCTAACGGCAACATCTCCGCCGCGGCGCAGGTTGCCGCCCTGTGCGATATCGATATGTACTCGGGCAACGATGATCAAATCGTTCCCCTGCTGTCCTTGGGCGGTAAGGGTGTGATTTCGGTGCTGTCCAATATTCTCCCCCGCCCGACTCACGATATTTGCGCCAAATGGTTTGCCGGCGATGTGCAGGGAAGCCGGGATTTGCAGCTTCAGTATCTGGAGCTGGCCAATGCCCTGTTTACCGACGTCAATCCCATCCCCATTAAGGAAGCCATGAATCTGATGGGCATGCAGGTCGGCGATTGCCGGTTGCCGCTGTGCGGCATGGACGATGCCGCGCGGGAAGCTTTGGCGGCGGTTCTGCGGAAATATCATTTGATGGCCTGATACGGCCTTGCTGAACGCCCGCCGGACAACCGACGGGCGTTTGCATAAGAAAGGATGTGCTAACTATGACGCGCTTAATTCTAAGCGGCTGCAACGGCAAAATGGGCCGAGTCATTACCTCCTGCGTGGAGAGCCGCTGCGACTGTACGATTGTAGCCGGTTTTGATATCAACACGGAAAGCCATGCTGGCTATCCTGTTTACGCCAATCCTGCCAACTGCAACGCCGAGGCGGACGTACTCATTGATTTCTCTCACCCCTCTGCGTTGGCCGGAGTTCTGGCCTATGCGCAGGAACATCGGATTCCCGCGGTTATCGCCACGACAGGCCTGTCCAATGAACAAGTCGAGGAAATCAAAACGGCCGCCTCGGTTATCCCGGTGTTTTTCAGCGCCAATATGTCTCTGGGGATCAACCTGCTGATGGAATTGGTTCGTAAAGCCGCCGCTGTTTTGGGCAACGATTTCGATATTGAAATTTTGGAAAAGCATCATAATCAGAAGCTGGACGCTCCTTCCGGTACGGCCTTAATGCTGGCGCAGGCCGCCTCCGACGGTGTGGATTACCATCCGGAGTTCGTATATGAACGGCATTCCGTGCGCAAAAAAAGAGATAAGACTGAAATTGGCATTTCCGCCATTCGCGGCGGCACCATCGTGGGAGAGCACGATGTGATTTTCGCCGGCCGGGACGAGGTGTTGACGCTTAGCCACGCTGCCATGTCCAAGGAGATTTTCGCGGTCGGGGCACTGAACGCCGCCCTCTTCCTTCACGGCCGTCCCGCCGGGTTTTATTCCATGACGGATGTTGTCAATGCGGTATAAAGCAATAAAAAGGAACCGGACGCCTAAAAGCGTCCGGTTCCTTTTTATTGCTACTGATTATTCGGCAGAGGTTTCCTCGGCAGCTTCTTCAGCCGCAGGGGTTTCATCGTCGGAGGCATCCGCAATGGTCGCCGCCTCCTCTTCGCCGTCTTCCAGCAAGGCACGAATAGACAAGCTGATACGCTTGCTGTCATAGTCGATGTTGGTGATCTTCACCCGGACTTCCTGGCCGATTTTCAACTCATCCTGAGGCTTCTCGATGCGGCGATCCGCAATCTGAGAAATGTGGATGAGGCCGTCGATCCCCGGAATGATTTGGGCAAAGGCGCCGAAGGTGGTCATCCCCACCACTTTGGCGGTCACTACGGAACCAATCGGGTAATTGGCTTTGAAAATCTCCCACGGATTGTCTTCCGCCTTGCGGTAGCCGAGGGAAATCTTGTGCTTCTCGGTGTCCAGATCCCGGATATACACATCCACGGTGTCGCCGACGTTTACCACTTCGGAAGGATGCTTGATGCGGGCCCAGGACAGTTCGGAAATATGCACCATACCGTCCACGCCGCCCAAATCCACAAACGCGCCATAGGACGTCAGTGACTTAACGACACCGGTATACCGCTGGCCGACTTCCGCCTGCTCCCAGAAAGCGGCTTCCTTCGCCTTGCGCTCCTCTTTCGCCACCAGGCGGATGGAACCTACCGCACGGCGGCGGCTGGTGTTCACCTCGATAATCTTAAAGCGAACCTCCTGCTTGAGCAGCGGGGAGAGATCCTCCATCCGGGTCACGGAAGCGTGGGAAGCCGGGATGAAAACGCGCACGCCATTAGTTACGGCCAGAACACCGCCCTTGATAACGTCGGTGATGACACCGTCCAGGATATCGCCGTTCGCTTCCGCCTCAACGACCTTATCCCAGCCCTTCAGGGCATCAACGCGCTTCTTGGAGAGCATAATCGTGCCCTCCTGATCGTTGGTGCGCATGATGAGCAGTTCCAACTCATCGCCCACTTTGACCAGTTCCTCGGGGTTGACGTTCGGATTAGCGGACAGCTCGTCCACAGGAATATAACCCGCCTGCTTGCGGCCGACCACTTCCACCTGCACTTCGTTGGGGGCGATGCCCACGACAATGCCGCGTACTCTTTCATCTGTACTTAAACTTTGAAGAGATGCCTCCAGCGCCTCCTCAAAACTCATTTCCTCAAAGGACTTGGCAGGTGCGGCTTCTTCGACAGCTTCTGCCGCCGCATTGGCTTCCGGAGTTTCGGTGGTCTCCGTCACTTCGGTTTCCTGGACTTCGTTGTTGTTCACGATCTCAGACATGGTTGAAAGTACCTCCTTTATAATACCGGCGGGCGTAGACGCCCCCGCAGTAATCCCAATGGCCCGTGCGCCGATAAATTGCCGCTTGTCCAGTTCTTCGGCCGACTCTATCAGCAAGGTAGGACAATTTTCCGAACAGACATCGCGCAGCTTGGCGGTATTGGAACTCTGGCGCCCGCCGACAATCACCATTTTGTCGCATTCCTGCGACAAAATAACCGCCTCATTTTGTCGTTCGGCAGTCGCATTACATATTGTATCAAAAATCAGAAGATTTGTATAGTGGTTTTTTGCGATTTCCGAACACTTTTCCCAAACATTCATATTAAAGGTGGTTTGCGCCACCATTATCACTTGTTTTTCTCCACCGAATTCGTCGGTTTTTATCCACTCTTCTAAATCTTGAGCGCTTGAAAAAACAAACGAAGGGCCGCTACAATGTCCGCGAATCCCCATCACCTCCGGATGTCCCTCGTCCCCGGCGATCAGCACCGTGTAACCATTCGCCGATTTCTCCGCGACAATACGGTGGATTTTCGCAACAAACGGACAGGTTGCGTCGCAGAGGTCCAGGCCTAGTTCCCGCGCTTTGTCATAAATCTCCTGCGCCACTCCATGGGAGCGGATGACCAGCACACAGCCGGCGGGCACCTCCTCCGGCACCTCGACAATCCGGACGCCGCGCGCCGCCAGCTCCTCCACCACCTGCGGATTATGAATAATCGGTCCGAGTGTACATACCTGCCTTCCCTCATCCAGAAGGTCCCTCACCATGTTGACCGCTTTGTTGACCCCAAAACAGAAACCCGCTGTTTTGGCCAAGCGTATGTTTGCAGCTTTCATTGGTTCTCCTCGATCATACGCCCGATCCGCTCGCTCATCATCCGGGTGGCATACCGGAGATCCGGCTGATCCTTATTATCCAAATGTAGTTCTTCCGAGGTAATTAGGGGGCCGAACACAATCTTCGTTCTATGGAAGGGCCGCAGATGCTGATTTTTTGTGACAATGCAAACGGGCAGAACGTTCGCCCCAGTCTGGGATACGATAAGAGCGGCGCCAGATTTAAAGCGCCCCAGCTTCCCGTCCTTTGAACGGGTTCCTTCCGGGAATATGCCCATGATTCGTCCCGATTCCACCACATCCCTGGCCGTGTCGATCGCCCCGCTGTCCCCTTTCCCGCGCCTGACGGGAAAAGCCCCCAGCTGTTTGCCGAAGAACCAGTTGTTAAAGCGGCTGTGAAACAGCTCTTCCTTAGCCATGAAATAAATATGACGCCTCTGCCCCATTTCCAGAAAAACCGGATCAATTTCGGAAATATGGTTGCATATCAACACGATGCGATCCGTATCGGAAGCCGGCGGAATATGCTCCCGTCCCAGCGTTTTGAAGGGAAAAATCAAATGTGCCAAGGGCGTGCAGAGACGAATCAGAAATTTTCCAAAGTTCATACGCTCTTTCATCCGATTGCCTCCAGCGCTAGTTTTTTCAGAACCTCCACCGACTGCTCGAGCGTATTCCCAGTCGTATCCACTAGGATGGCGTCGTCGGCCGGCTTCAGGGGCGCCGCCTCGCGATGACTGTCGTCATAATCCCGCTTAATCATGTCCGCCAGTACCTCCTCAAAGGTCGTAGCGACACCCTTTTCCTTCAGCTCCATATACCGCCGTGTGGCCCTGTCTTCCGGCGAAGCCGTCAGGAAAACTTTCAACCCCGCCTTTGGCAGTACCACCGTGCCGATATCCCGGCCATCCATAATGACGTTCTGGCTGACGGCTGTATCCCTCTGCAGCTGGAGCAGGAAAGCTCGCACCTCCGGCAGCGCCGACACCGCCGAAGCCGCCATGGAAACCTCGGGCGTGCGAATCCGTTCACTAACATCCTCGCCGTTGGCAAACACCCGCTGTACCCCATCCACATAGCGGAGCTCCAGCTGCAAATCTTTCAAAAGCGGCGCTACCTGCTCCGCCCTGGAAGGGTCGGCCCCCGCCGTAAGAGCGCAGTATCCCACCGTGCGGTACAACGCGCCGGTATCCACATAAATAAACGCCAGTTCCTTGGCCAGAATGCGGGCTATGGTGCTTTTTCCGGCGCCGGCCGGGCCATCAATGGCAATCGCTAAAGGTTTCGTCATGGGTTTTATTCTTCCTTTCGAGGGTGTTGCAGCTGTAATTATATATGATGGCCCAAAGCCATTCCGGTCGAAAAAGCAATTTGCAGATTAAAACCGCCCGTATAAGCATCCACATCCAGCACTTCGCCGGCAAAGTACAAACCGCTTACCAGCTTGGATTCCATCGTTTTAGCCTGGATTTCCTTCACGGAAACGCCGCCCGATGTGATAATGGCCTCCTCCACCGGACGAAACCCACGGATGCTTACGGGAAAGGCCTTGAGCAGAGATACCAGCCGGTTTCGTTCCTCCCGGGTGATGGAATGCCCTTTTGTATCGCCGGCTATGGCGGCCAGGCGCAGCACCACCGGAATGGCCGTGCGCGGCAGTAGTTTGCCGAGAGTGTTGGCCACGTCGGCGTTTTTATACGCCTGCAAATCCCGCAGGACCCGGTTATCTAGCTGCTCCGGCGTCAATCCCGGTTTCCAGTCGATCCACAGCGTGTACCGTCCCGGTACCATATGCCGCATGTGGGCGCTGGCGCTGAGAACCATCGGACCCGATACACCGAAATGGGTAAACAGCATTTCTCCCAAATCCGAGCAAATGCTGCCGCCGCTTTCGTTGTCCACCACCCGAAGCCCCACATTTTTCAAGGCCAGTCCCTGCATGTCCCCACACCAGCTGTCGTTCGATTCCAAGGGAACCAGCGAAGGCCTGGGCGGCACAATGGTATGTCCAGCCTGCTCAGCGAGACGATAGCCGTCTCCGGTGGAACCTGTCAGCGGATAGGACAGCCCGCCTGTGCAAACCGCCACCGCATAGGCCGGCAATACGGAACCGTCCTCCAGCCTCACACCGGTACATACCCCGTCCTCCAAGCACAGCGATACGGCTCTTCCTTGGTGAAAGCGACACCCGCCCCCCCGCGCATACCGCACCAAAGCGTCCACGATATCCACGGCCTTGTCCGAAACGGGAAACACACGGTTCCCGCGTTCTGTTTTAAGCGGGACGCCCTGCTGCTCGAAAAAATCCATCGCGTCCTGCGGGGAAAACTGATTGAGGGCACTGTACAAAAAGCGCCCATTCTCCGGTACATGCTCGATAAACTCGTCGATGGTGCATCGATTGGTCACGTTGCACCGGCCTTTGCCGGTAATCATCACCTTGCGCGCCATGCGGGGATTGCGCTCTATCACCGTAACATCTAATCCGCGGCGAGCGGCACAGCCCGCCGCCATAAGACCGGCAGCTCCTCCGCCGATCACCAGTATTTGCATGCCATCCAATCCCCTTATTCAGAAACCTCTTCAAACGGCTGAAAAACCTGATAAGTCTCCCACAGCTGTTCGAGTTCCGTCAGCCGGGCGGCGTTGCTGTCCATCTTTTTCAGCGACACGGCCACCAGCAATGCGTTGATAATACTCAGCGGCGCGACCAAGGAATCCACGATGGTGGCCATATCGCTGTGCGCCAACAGCAGATAGGACGCGTACTCCGCTATAGGGGACAGCACGCTGTCTGTAATCGCAATGATCTTCGCCTGCCGGGAATGTGCGAAGTGGACGGTCTTTACCGCCTTGCTGGAATAGCGGGGAAAGCTCAAGCCGATGATGGCGTCCTGCTCCCCTATCTGCAGCATTTCCTCCAGAATTTCCGTTTCGCTCGAGGTGTAAATCAAATGGATATCCGGCAGCAGCAGCTTTAAATAATAGGCGAGAAAATTGGCCAGCGCCCGACAGCTGCCGGCGCCGAAAATATACACCCGCCGAGCCTCCACAATGGCGTCCACCGCCTGATAAAACACGTCGCGGGGAAGCTCCTCCAGCGTTTGACGAATGTTGGCCATATCATAGGCCATTACATTGTCCAGCACCTCGTCGTCCGCCATACGGGCCCGGGTCACCTCGATGCGCTGGACGGTGGTCAGCTTGCTGCGGATCAACTCCTGCATGGCTTTCTGAAGCTGCGGATACCCGTCGAACCCCAGTTCCGCCGCGAAGCGCACCACGGTCGATTCGCTGACGCCGACCGTCTCTCCTAGCTTGAAAGCCGTCATAAAAGCGGCCGATTCATAATGCTCCTGAATATATTGTGCAATCCGTTTCTGCCCCTTTGAAAAACCGGCGGCATGCTCCGATATATGGGCGATCAGATTCGTCTTCAAAGCCAGCACCCCCTCCCGGATATTTTATAGCGTTTGCGAAGAAAATGCAAGCTTTATTATTCTTTCCTGCAAAATCATCCATGACGAAACAAACGGGCCAGCTTGGGCTGAAGCACGCGAAGATAGGTAGTAATTGCCCCGGTCAGCGCAATGTCATATAAAACGAACGCCACGTTCCCGATCGCCAGTATGACGAACGGCAAATCCAAGCCGAATATCTCAAAGGAATCGGCCGGCAGCCCGAGAAATGTCAGCATAATCCAATATGCGCCTATCATCGTCAAGTTAAACACAGCCAGCTTGATAATCCACTCCAGCCAAATCTTCCGCAGCCGCTCGATCAGTGCCTTAAGTACCGGATAATACCCGAAAAAGGCGATAAACAACACCTTGGCTTCCATGGACGGCGTGATCAGCAGCGACAGCAGCGCCACGCAGGCGTAGGACATCCAGCCCCACTTAACCCCTATCTCCAATATAATGGGGATCAGTACAGCTCCTGCAAGAGCCGGCAGCCCCATTTCAGAAATCGGCAGTATGGTCAGCAGCATACAGACCAGAGATAACGCGCATAAAATACCGCCCAAAGCCACCTTGGCACTCTGTCTCACAAATCCTGTCCTCCCTTTTATCCATGCGCCGCAACGCTAAACAACCCGTGCAGCAAGGCGGCACGGGTTGTCGGCTTCCGATTAACAGCAGCGGATGAAATCGCCGCCCATACATTCGCAGCAGCAGTCGGCGCAAAGCAGGCCGCTGCACATATCGCAGCCGGAACAGCCGCCGGCGGATTGCTGCCGATTGGACGTCCGGAACCCACCGGTCTGCCGCTGCATATTCATCTGATTGAGAGCGGAGCGGTATTCCATATTGCCGGGATCCATACGGGTGGCCGTGCTGAAATGATTATAGGCGTCCTCCAGCCATCCCTTTTTAAACAGGACGCTTCCTTTCAAAAAATACCATTCGGCATCGCGAGAGGCGGAAGGAATCCCGTCCAGCAGCACCTCCGCGTCCACAATCCGGCCGGTGCTCACCATGCTGCGGATATCGGCGAAGCGGGTGCTGCGCGCGGCGGAACCGCCGCCGGCTTGCCCGCTTCCCCCCTGCTTACGCATCCGGATAATGGTATCGTAAGCTTCGTTGATTTCCTGCATCTTTTCCTGCGCCAAATCAGACAGCGGGTTGTTGGCGTAATTGTCCGGGTGATATTTACGCGCCATTTCCCGATAAGCGGTTTTAACCTCCTCGTCGGTGGCCTCAGGAGAAATCTCCAATACTTTATAAGGATCGTTCACGCTCATCAGGGCTCCTTTTCTTTCAGCGGCTTTTTATGGGGGCCTTCGCGGGTAAGCGCCTCTTTCTGGGCGGCGGGCATCCCCAATTCCAATATATTGCGTAAAATGCCGTCGAAACGGCGAACATGAAGTAAATTGTAAGCGGCAAGGCATTCAGCCAAACAGGCGTTTAGAGTGAACCTGGCATACTCCCGGGTGTCTTTGACCGCCTGAATGTCGCCCTTTTCCAAGCCACGGACAAGGATATAGGGATTATAGCTCCCGTTCTCCAAGTCTTCCGGCAAATCCTCCGCCGCATCCACGAGATAAATCCAACGACCCAGGCAGTAGCCGAACCGATCGCGTATTTTCTCCTCTCGCTCATCCGCGGCTCCCATCCTCGCCAGATAGGCCAGCATCATCGCGCTCGGCTCGGCAGCGGCGTCGAGGGACGCCGTTTTGGAAGTCTCCAACTCCGCCTGCCTGTCCATACAGGTCTGTATATGAGCGGCCAGCTCCGGATAGGCTTTGGCCGCCTTTTTCTTGGCACGGGAGGCGAAGGGCAGCAACAGCCTCGCCGGCAGGCTGTGGAAAAAACCGTTGTCGGCCATGTTGTCCTTGAGCTTGTGATACATCAGCAGGGTGGCAGCGTCGGCCGCAAATTCCACATGCGTGTTCTCGCAGCAGCAAGTCCGCTTTTTCAGCGGATTGAAGGTACAACGTCCTTTTTTGAAGCCGGTGCAGGTATCCGAAAGCGCCATGCGAAAAACGGCTAAAAAAGTAAAATCGTAGCTGAGCGTCATCCTTGCCATGACGCCGTACCGTTTCCCCAGTTGCTTGCACAGGGAACAATAAACCCCTTGATAATGCTCAAATTCGGCCATCTTCAATTCGGGTTTATAAATACGCACATAGCCAAACATAACGTCCCAACTGTTACCCTTCCTGATGGAATCTGAATATTATCATAGCGTAAACAATCGAATAGTATATGAAAGAATTGTAAATATTCCTTTGTGCGGCCATCAATTTCACACCTTGCCAGAAGACAGGCTCTGTATAGTGTACGGTTGTCCAAAACAGAATATACCTGCCGCTTCCCGGAAAAAGCCACAGCAGCGGCAAACCCGCCGCCGATATAGCATCAGCAGCGGGTTTGCCTATTCCTGTTCACTTGAGCACCGATCGCAGGTATTGTCCCGTATAGGATTTTTCCACGGCGGCAATTTCCTCCGGCGTACCGCAGGCGACCACTGTGCCGCCTTTGTCGCCGCCCTCCGGCCCTAAATCCACCACATAGTCCGCCGTTTTAATGACATCCAGATTGTGTTCAATCACCACAACTGTGTTGCCGGTGTCCACCAGCTTCTGCAGCACCTCGATAAGCTTGTGAACGTCCGCCGTGTGCAGGCCGGTGGTGGGCTCATCCAGAATATAAATCGTACGGCCCGTGGCCCGTTTGGACAGCTCGGTGGCCAGCTTGACGCGCTGCGCCTCACCGCCGGACAGCGTGGTGGCGGGCTGTCCGATTTTGATATACCCCAGCCCCACGTCCAGAAGTGTTTGCAGCTTTCGCGCAATCTTCGGGATGCTGCCGAAAAACTCCACGCCCTCCTCCACGGTCATGTTGAGCACATCGTCAATGCTTTTGCCCTTATACTTCACTTCCAAGGTCTCCCGGTTATACCGATGACCCTTGCATACCTCGCAGGGGACGTAAATATCTGGGAGAAAGTGCATTTCGATTTTAATGATACCGTCTCCCTGACAGGCCTCGCACCGTCCTCCCTTGACGTTGAAGGAAAAACGGCCGGAGGAAAAGCCTCTCATCTTGGCGTCGGCCGTGGAGGCGTACAGCTCCCGGATATCGTTGAACACCCCCGTATAGGTGGCCGGATTGGAACGAGGCGTCCGCCCGATTGGCGCCTGGTTGATGTCAATCACTTTATCTAAGGCATCCAGCCCGGTCATCTCCCGATGAGCGCCCGGCCTGGTATGGGCGCCGTTCAAATCGCCCGCCAGCTTTTTGTATAGGATTTCATTGACCAGCGAAGATTTGCCCGAGCCCGAAACCCCGGTCACGCAATTGAAAGCCCCCAGCCGGAACGATACATCCACGTTTTTCAGGTTGTTTTCGGTCGCCCCTAAAATGGTCAGCAGCTTGCCTGATCCCGGCCGCCGCGTCTGTGGAACGGGAATCTTTTTCCGGCCGCTGAGATATTGACCGGTTATGGATTCCGGGCAATCCGTGATGCTTGCGGAAGGACCGGAATAAATTACATGCCCGCCATGGATGCCGGCGCCCGGCCCCACGTCTACAATCCAATCCGCCGCCCGCATCGTGTCCTCGTCGTGCTCGACTACAATCAGCGTATTCCCCAAATCCCGCAGCCGCTTGAGGGTTGCCAGCAGCTTGTCGTTGTCCCGCTGATGCAGGCCGATGCTGGGTTCATCGAGTATATAAAGCACGCCCATCAGGTATGACCCGATTTGGGTGGCCAGCCGGATCCGCTGGCTTTCTCCGCCCGACAAGGTCCCCGACGCCCGGGATAGGCTCAGATACTCCAATCCGACGCTTTGCAGGAAACCGAGCCGCTCCCGGATTTCCTTGAGAATGCGGTCGCCAATCAGATGCTCCCGATCGCTCAGCTCGATGCCGGACAGGAAATCGAGCGCATCGGACACCGATTTACAGGACAGCTCGGAGATGTTGATCCCCCCTACCGTCACCGCCAGGCTCTCCTTGCGCAACCGCTCGCCGTGACATTCCGGACAAGGCACCTCGCTCATATAGGCTTCCAGCTCTTCCCGCATCCAGTCGCTGGTGGTTTCTTTGTAGCGGCGCTGCAAATTGTTGAGAACGCCCTCGAATTCCGTGAAGTATTCGCCGTGTCCGTATTCCTTTTGTCTGATCAGCTTGATTTTTTCTCCCTTGGTTCCATAAAGAAGAATATCGACGATTTCCTTCGGCAAATCCTTGACGGGCGTATCCAGTGAGAAGTGGTAATGGGCGGCCAATCCCTCGTAGTACATCTGCGCGATGGTGCCGCCGTCCACATAATTCCAGCCGCTGGCGTGGATGGCCCCCTGCCGGATAGAAAGCTTTCGATTGGTAAGGATCCGATCCGGATCCATGGACATGTACATCCCCAAACCCGTGCACTTGGGACAGGCGCCAAACGGGTTGTTGAAGGAGAACATGCGGGGAGACAATTCTTCCACACTGACCCCATGCTCCGGGCAGGAATAATTCTGCGAAAAGGTCAGTTCCTCTCCGCCAATGACATCCACGGTCAGCAGACCGCCGGTCAAGGAGGTGGCCGTTTCGATGGAATCCGCCAGCCGTCCTTTGATATCCGGCTGCACCACCAGCCGATCCACCACGATTTCTATCGTATGCTTCTTGTTCTTTTCGAGAGTGATGGCCTCGGACAAATCGTAAAGATTGCCGTCTACCCGCACCCGCACATATCCGGATTTCCGGGCGGCCTCGAACTCCTTGACGTGTTCGCCCTTACGCCCGCGCACCACCGGCGCCAGCAGCTGAATCCGGGTGCCCTCCTCTAGAGACAGTATCTGATCCACAATCTGATCGACCGTCTGCTGCTTAATCTCCCGGCCGCAGACGGGACAATGCGGGATGCCAATATTGGCATATAGCAGCCGCAGATAGTCGCTGATCTCCGTGACGGTGCCCACCGTGGAGCGCGGATTTTTGGAGGTGGTTTTCTGATCGATGGAAATAGCCGGCGAAAGCCCTTCGATAAAATCTACGTCCGGCTTGTCCATCTGCCCTAAGAACTGTCGCGCATAGGAGGACAGACTCTCCACATAGCGCCGCTGCCCCTCTGCATAGATCGTGTCGAAGGCCAGCGAGGACTTGCCGGAGCCGGATATGCCTGTAAAGACAATTAGCTTGTCACGTGGAATTTCTATATCCACGTTCTTGAGGTTATGCTCTCGGGCGCCTTTGACGATCAGTTTGGTGTTTTGCATGTACAAATCAAGCCTTTCAAGGAGCTAATTCCAGCCCTATTTCATATTCTGCAGTTCCTGTATGCGATCGCGCAGATACGCCGCGTGTTCAAACTCTAGCAGCTTCGCGGCGTTTTTCATTTCCCGCGTCATTTCCTCAATCAGCTTGAGCCGTTCAGCCTTACTCAGACGCTTGAGAGGTTTATCGCTTTTTCCGGAATGCTTGGAGGTGATTTCAATGACCTCCCGCACATCCTTGATGATGGTCTTCGGCACGATGCCGTGCGCCTCGTTGTATGCCATTTGAATAGCGCGGCGCCGGTTGGTCTCGGCAATGGCCCGTTCCATGGAGGGTGTCACCTGATCGGCATACATAATAACCTGTCCCTGCGCATTGCGGGCCGCCCGGCCGATGGTCTGCACCAGGCTGGTTTCCGAGCGCAGAAATCCTTCCTTGTCCGCGTCCAGGATGGCCACCAGCGAGACCTCCGGAATATCCAGGCCCTCCCGCAGTAGGTTGATACCGACCAGGACATCGAATTCGCCCAGCCGCAAATCCCGAATAATCTCCATACGTTCCATGGTGTCGATATCGTGATGCATATAGCGAATTCGGATACCGTTATTTTCCAGGAAGGTTGTGAGATCCTCCGCCATCTTTTTGGTCAGCGTGGTGACCAGCACGCGTTCCTTTCGCCCGGCCCGCTGCCGAATTTCCTCCATCAGATCGTCTATCTGCCCTTCAACCGGCTTGACGATCACCTCGGGGTCCACCAACCCGGTGGGACGAATCACCTGCTCCACGATCTGGGCGCTCTTCTGTCGTTCCAAATCGCCCGGCGTCGCGCTGACAAAAACGACCTGGTTGACCCGATCGTAAAACTCGTCGAAATTCAGCGGCCGGTTGTCAAAGGCGCTGGGCAGCCGGAACCCGTAGTCCACCAAGCTCCTCTTTCGCGCATAATCGCCGCCGAACATGCCGCGTACCTGGGGCAGCATGACATGGGACTCGTCCACAAACAAAAGGTAGTCCTTGGGGAAATAATCCAGCAGCGTAAACGGCGTGGAGCCGGCGGGCCGGCCGGCCAAAACGCGGGAATAGTTCTCAACACCCTTGCACACGCCGATTTCCTGCAGCATCTCGATATCGTAACGCGTGCGCTGCAAAATACGCTGCGCCTCCAGCAGCTTTCCCTCCTGCTTGAACCACTCAACCCGTTCCTGCAGCTCCTGCTCGATATTCTGAATCGCGTCCTGCATTTTTTCCGGCGGTACGATGTAATGGGAGGCCGGGTAAATCGCCACATGGTTGACGACACCCTTCAGCTCGCCGGTCAGCGGATGGATTTCGCTGATACGGTCTATCTCATCCCCAAAAAACTCCACGCGGATAACAGTTTCGCTGGAGCCGCTGGTGAAAATCTCCACCACGTCTCCCCTGACCCGGAATTTGTTGCGGATAAAATTGATGTCGTTGCGCTCATATTGCAGCTCGACCAGCTTGGCGAGCAAATCGTCCCGCTTTTTTCGCATACCCGGCCGCAGCGAAATCACCATGCTGCGGTAGTCGATCGGGTCGCCCAAGCTGTAAATGCAGGACACGCTGGCCACAATGATCACGTCTCGTCTCTCCGACAGAGCGGACGTGGCCGAATGCCGTAGCTTATCGATTTCGTCATTGATGGCGGAATCCTTCTCAATATAGGTGTCCGTGGAGGCAATATACGCCTCCGGCTGATAATAATCGTAATAGCTGACGAAATATTCGACCGAGGACTCGGGGAAAAACTCGCGAAATTCGCTGCACAGCTGGGCGGCGAGCGTCTTATTGTGGGCCAAAACCAGGGTAGGTTTTTGCACCTGCTGAATAATATTGGCCATAGTAAATGTTTTGCCGGAACCCGTTACGCCCAGCAGAGTCTGCTCTTTGTCCCCTCTTTTGATTCCCTCCACCAGCTTGGCAATCGCTTCCGGCTGGTCTCCCGTGGGTTTATAAGGGGCCACCAATTTAAACAATTCCCGCTCAGTTTTTTCACTCATCACACGAATCCTCATGACGGCTTCTATCAGCCGCTTATTGACACGAATGCCGCTTGGGACACGGCAATCAGATTAGAACAAACGTTTCTGTTATTCTACCTCTTTCGGCCTGCTTTGTCAATCTTTTTAGCAAGTCCGGATAGCGCAATTTTTCAGACGAAGAGTATCTCCTTGTTTGGACAACACTAGGTATGCCCAGTTTTGCCGCTTTCTTCACGAAAAATCAAAATCACCAGTTCACTGGTGGTTTCGTTTGTTTCGCTTATTCGAGACGATACGGTACGCGATATAATTCCCGTTTATAAATTGTTTACCATTCCGCCCTTGACAGGGATTTCCAAACCTGTTAGACTATTGTTTACACAAAAGGGAGTAGTTACAAGCTTCGTTGTCAACAACTCGATTCTTCGGAATCTGGCAATGAACGCCGAATATCGGTAACAAGACTTTTGGATGGCTTCTCCGCCCTGCGCGGAGGCTGTCTGAAAGTCTTTTTTATTTGGTCGGTTTCTGCTCATACTACTCTCGTATAAGGAGGATGCATATGCCTACGTATTATAACCGCTCCGGCGAGGACGTCCTGCGGCAGCTTCACTCGTCTCCCAAAGGACTGACCGAGGAGCAAGCCCGGCAAATCGCACTGGAAAGCGGCCCCAATGCCTTGACAGAGGGTAAAAAGAAGGGCGTCGTCCGGATTTTTCTGGAGCAGTTCAAGGATTTGCTGGTGCTCATTCTGATCATCGCCGCCGTGGTGTCCCTGCTGTCCGGCCATGGAGAGAGCACCTTTGTTATCTTCGCCGTCATCCTGCTCAATGCCGTGCTGGGCACCGTCCAGTATTTCAAGGCGGAAAAATCCCTGGCCAGCCTGAAGGCCATGTCCTCCCCGTCCGCCAAGGTACTGCGCGGCGGCGTCAAGCTGGAAATTCCCTCCCGGGACGTGGTGCCCGGCGATATCGTCCTGCTCGAGGCCGGGGATCTGGTGGTGGCCGACGGGCGGATACTGGAGAACTATTCGTTGAAGGTCAACGAAAGCTCCCTGACCGGCGAATCGGAAGGGGTGGATAAAAGCGCCGAAATCCTCTCCGGCGACACCGTGGCCTTGGGGGATCAGAAAAACATGGTGTTCTCCGGCTCCCTCGTCACCTACGGCCGGGCCACCGTGGTCATCACCGCCACCGGCATGCGGTCGGAGCTCGGCAAAATCGCCTCCCTGATGAACCAGACCCAGCAGCGCAAAACCCCTCTGCAGCAGAGCCTGGACAATTTCAGTAAAAAACTAGCCCTGATCATCCTGGTAATCTGCGCGCTGGTCTTCGGCCTGTCTATGTACCGCGAAGCATCCTTCCTCGATTCTCTGATGTTTGCCGTGGCCCTGGCCGTGGCGGCTATTCCCGAGGCTCTCAGCTCCATTGTCACTATCGTCCTGGCCCTGGGCACCCAGAAAATGGCCCGGCAAAACGCCATCATCAAGGATTTGAAAGCAGTGGAAAGCCTGGGTTCCGTCTCGGTTATCTGCTCGGATAAGACCGGCACCCTCACCCAGAACCGTATGTACATCCAGCAGATATATGCCGACGGCGTTCTCCTGGACGGCCGGGATCTCGACCTGGCCAATCCCGCACAGCGCCTGCTGCTGAAAACCGCCGTATTGGCCAGCGATGCCACAGACGTGGACGGCGTGGCCATCGGTGACCCGACGGAAATCGCCCTGGTGCAGCTGGCCGACGTTTTCGGCGTGGAGGAGGTTTCCTACCGGGAACAGCATCCCCGCTTGGGCGAAATCGCCTTTGATTCCGACCGCAAGCTAATGAGCACGCTTCACGATGTGGATGGCGTTCCCACCCTGATGACCAAGGGCGCCATCGACGTGCTGCTGTCCCGCTCCACCCGTCTGCTCACCGCGCAGGGAACCCGTCCTCTCACCGAGGCGGATCGGCAGGTCATTCTCGGGGTGAACACGGATCTCTCGGAAAACGGCCTGCGGGTGCTGGCCTTCGCCTGCCGGGAACTGGACGCGCCCCGTCAGCCCACTTTGGAGGATGAAACGGATTTTACCTTCATCGGCCTCATCTCCATGATTGACCCGCCACGGCCCGAATCCGTCCAGGCGGTGGCCGACGCCCGGCGGGGCGGCATCCGCACCGTTATGATCACCGGTGATCATAAGGTGACCGCCACCGCCATCGCCCGGCAGATTGGGATTTTCGACGACGGGGATCTGGCGGTAGACGGTGTGGAACTGGACGCTATGCCGGACAGCGAACTGGATGAAAAGCTGCCCCGCATCGCGGTCTACGCCCGTGTCTCCCCCGAGCATAAAATCCGCATCGTTTCCGCCTGGCAGCGCCGCGGCTGCATCGTCTCCATGACCGGCGACGGCGTCAACGACGCGCCCGCCCTGAAAAAGGCCGACATCGGCGTGGCCATGGGTATCACCGGCACTGAGGTGAGCAAGGACGCCGCCTCCATGATTTTAGCGGACGATAATTTCGCCACCATTGTCAAGGCTGTGGTCAACGGCCGCAGCGTTTTCACCAACATCAAAAACGCCATCACCTTCCTGCTTTCCGGCAACACGGCGGGCATCCTGTGCGTACTATATACCTCCCTGCTGGCCCTGCCCGTCCCCTTCGCCCCGGTGCATCTGCTGTTTATCAACCTCCTCACCGATAGTCTGCCCGCTATCGCCCTGGGGATGGAGCCCGCCCGGGACGGCCTGCTCGAACAGAAGCCCCGGGATCCCAAGGAGCCGATTCTCAACAAATCCCTGGCCGGCCAGATCGGCGTGCAGGGCCTGCTCATCGCCGCCGCCACCATGGCAGCCTTCTATCTTGGCCTGTCCTGGGGCGGGGCCGCCATGGCCAGCACCATGGCCTTTGCCACCCTCACCCTGGCCCGCCTGTTCCATGGCTTCAATTGCCGGGGCCGGGAGTCGGTTTTCCGCTTAGGCCTGACGACCAACCGGTATAGCCTGATGGCCTTTGCCGCCGGCGTCCTGCTTTTAGCCGCTGTTTTGTTCCTCCCGTTCCTGCGTTCCCTGTTCCTGGTCGTCCCCCTCACGTTGGCCCAGACCGGCTGGATCGTTCTCCTCGCCTTCCTGCCCACCGCCCTTATCCAGCTCTTCAAACTTCTCCGGGACGCCCTGAAAAAGTAAAAAACCGCGGAGCCGGACGGCTCCGCGGTTTTTGCTTTAGCGGCTGCCTGAGATTGTAATGCAGCGTCAAGCCTTCGATGTCTCTTTAGGGACTAAGTCCGTTTTGACCCTTCTAGGGCCTGTGCATACCACCAGTTTACTATGATAAATCCACCTTTTCGAACCGAGCCGCCGCCGTCTGGTAGGTCAGCGCCATGCCGCCGCCATACGCGGCAAGCCCGGCCGCCAGGATGGGCAGCTGCTGCAGCAGCATGGCAGGCGCCGTGCTGTCGAACCAGTCGGCCACCCCGGGCACATGGGCCAGCGTCTCCATGACGCCGATCCCCAGCGTCACCGGGATCACCCCCAGCAGAAACGCCTTTCCCGCCTTGTACGCCGTCTTGTAAAAGCTGATGAGGAACACCGCGTTAAACGCCGCGTAAATCAGCAGCCCACAGCCGAAATACGCCACGTTCGCCTCGATTCCCGCCGGGTTGCCGTTCGGCAGCAGCACCACCCGCAACAGGGCGAAGGGCACCGTCAGCAGTAGCTGTCCCAGCTGCGCGGCGGCCAGCAGCTGGCATTTGGCCCGCACCACGTCCCGTTTGTTGACCGGCAGCGCGGCGGTGAAAAACGCGTCCTTGTTCTCCCGCGCGTTGATAAAGGTCTGAAAAATGCCCAGACATCCGAAAAAGAACACCACGCCATAGGGATAGGCAGGCACTAGGGTCAGCGCCCCCATACCGAGGAAAAGGAAGAGGGATGGATGGGCAGCCAGCCGGATTTCCTTATAAAGCAGCGTCATCATCCCGCGCCCCCCTCTCGGTCCGAATCATAATCTGCTCCAGCGTCAGCGCGCCGGTATCCTCCGGTCGCTTTAGGTGATCGAACGCCCGCAGGAATCCGGCCTTGTCCCGGCTCTGAAGCACCCGGCCGCCCTGCAAATAGGTGATGTCGTCCGCGCAGCTGTCCAGATCCGAGGTGATGTGGGTGGAGAACAGCACGCTCCTCTCCCCGCTTTTGACCACCCGGCGGAACAGCGCCAGCAGCTCGTCCCGCGCCACCGGATCCAGCCCGCTGGTCGGCTCGTCCAGAATCAGCAGCCGCGCCTGATGGGACAGCGCCAGGGCAATCAGATATTTCACCCGCATTCCGGAGGACAGCTGGTTGACCCTCTTGCTTTCGTCCAGGTCGAACAGCCGGCAGTACCGCCGATACGCCTCCTCGTCCCATTGCGGATAAAACCGCCGGGTCACGTCAGTGATCGCCGCCAGCTTTTTATACATATAGAAATCGATGCCGCCCAGCACAATTCCCATTTCCTGCTTGCAGGCCGTCTCCTCCCGGCGAAAATCCCGCCCCAGTATCCGCACCTCTCCCGCGTCCGGCGCCACCAGCCGCAGGATGGCCTTCAGGGTGGTGCTCTTCCCCGCCCCGTTCTTGCCGATCAGCCCCATAATCCGCCCCGGCCGAAGCGTAAAGGACACATCCTCCAGCACAAACGCGGGATACCGCTTGGTCAGTCCCCGTACCGCCAGCATATCCGTACTGTCCATCATCTTTCACCGCCCGCGCGGAAATGCCGCAGCACGCTTTCTATGGCCTGCATAAAGCGCTCGCTGTTCACCAGCGCCAGCCCGTAACTCTCCGGCTCCTCGCTTCCCAGCACCATCAGGGAATCCCCCGCCCGTATTTGAAACAGATCCCGCGCCTTCTTCGGCAGCACAATCTGCCCCCGTTCCCCCACCGTCACTGTACCGAACATGTGCTTGCCCTTGGGCGGAATGGGATATCCGGCCTTCTCCCCCTCATGATGCACCAGATCGTCCAGTGAAACGCCGTACAGGGCGGCCAGCGCGTCGCAGTTGAGGATGTCCGGCATGGTCTCGCCGCTTTCCCATTTGGCCACCGCCTGCCGGGTCACGCCGATTTTCTCCGCCACCTCCTCTTGGGAATACTGGTGGCATTTCCGCAGCCCGGCCAGGTTGGCCGCCAGTGGGCTTGTGGTTTCTTTCATACTTTTCACACCCCGTTCAATCCTAGTATACCAGAATGCCGCCGTATGACAACCAATTCCCGCTGACATTTTTCGTTCGTTTCGGTTGCTCTATATCCCGTATAGCAGCACGCCTGCCCCGCCGCTGAACAGCATCACCAGCATGGGATGAGGCTTGCCCAACCGCAGCCAGGTCAGCATGAGCGTCAGCAGGCACAGCCCCCTCCATTCGCTCCCGCCCGTCGGCAGCCAGATCGACAGCATCACGATCGAAGCGACCGCCGACGCGATCAGCCCAGCCGATGCGGCCCGCAGTCCGCCCAGCGCCTGTACCATCCCTGGCGACTGCCCGTACCGCCGGAACACCCCGAAAAGCAGCAGCGCGATCACACACCCGCACAGCACGCATCCCGCCGTGGCCGCTATCGCCCCCGGTATCCCCGCCGTCCGCAGCCCCACAAAGGTGGAGACATTGACCGCCAGCGGCCCGGGCGTCATCTGGGAAATGGTCAGAATGTCGGTGAACTCCTGCAGCGTCAGCCAGTGCCGCCCCTCCACCACCTGCGCCTGAATCAGCGGGATGGTAGCGTATCCCCCGCCGATACTGCACAGCCCGATTTGCAAAAACTCCCAAAACAGCTCGCCAATCCCCGCCGTCATCTCCGCTTCCCCCCTTGTATCCAGCCCCGCATAAAGCAAATGCCCGCCCCGGCCGCCAGCACCGGCAGCACCGGCGCCTGCAGCAGGGTGCAGGCGATGAAGGTCAGCGGCACGATGGCGATGGTCAGTGGATCCTTCTGCCGGAACACCGCCCGGCTCATGTCCACCACCACGTCTGCCACCAGCGCCGCCACCCCGGCCTCCATCCCCTTGAGCACGGCGGCGATCACCCGATTGGCCCGGAACGCCGCGTAGCACGCCGCCACCGCCGCCAGAATGCCCAGCGGCGGCAGCACCGCCGCCACGCAGCTGAGCATCGCCCCCGGCATTCCCGCCGTCCGATACCCCGCCAGCACCGCCAGGTTCACCGCGATGGCCCCCGGTGAGGACTGGGCGATGGCCGCCATGTCCAGCAGCTCCTCCTCGCTGAACAGCCCCTTTTTTTCCACAAACGCCTTGCGCACCATGGGCAGCACCACATACCCGCCGCCAAAGGTGAACGCGCTGATGTACAGATTCACACCGAACAGCCAAAGCATCCGCTTCGCCGTGCCATCCCGTCCCGCCTTGTGATCGTCTTTCACGCCCTATCCCTCCGTTCTCCCTCCAGTATATCGGTTGCCAATCCATAAATAAAATGCTATTATTTTATAGAATGGATTAGTATTTTATCATGAATAGGAGAGCGTCATGAACCTGCGCCAGCTGGAAGTGTTCCGCGCCGTCTGCGAGCAGGGCGGCTTCACCCGCGCCGCCCAGAGCCTGTATATGACCCAGCCCGCCGTGTCCCACGTTATCGCCGAGCTGGAAAAGGAAGCGGGCTGCCCCCTGTTCGACCGGATTTCCCGACGGATTTACCTGACTGAAGCGGGCCGAATTTTCTTGGAAAAGGCTCGCCAAATCCTCGAGCTGCACGAGGAGCTGTCCGCCGGCTTTCCCGCCCTGACCGGGCAGGCACCCCTACGCATCGGCTCCGGCATCACTATCGCCAACTTTCATCTCCCCACCATTCTGCGCCGCTGCCGCCGCCTGGATGGCTTTCCCTCTGTCCGGGTGACGGTGGATCAGGCCGGCCGGATCGAGGAAGCCCTGCTGAACAGCGAGCTGGACGTCGCCCTTATCGAAGGCGTCGTCCGTCACCCGCACCTCATCCGGCAGCCCTTCTCCTCCTACGACACGGCTGCCTTCTGCGCCCCGTCTCATCCCCTGGCCACCCGCAGCCCCCTCTCCCTGGACGACCTGCTGACGGCGGAGCTTCTCCTGCGGGAGCCGGGCAGCGCCATTCGCGACGCCTTCGACAGCGCCCTGCTCCTGCGCGACCGCTGCGCCGAGCCCGCCTGGACGAGCGTCAACTCCCCCGCCCTGGCCGCCGCTGCCCGGGAAGGGCTCGGCGTCGCCGTCCTCCCCGCCTGCCTGACGGAAGCCGACGTCGCCGCCGGCCGCCTTGTCCGCCTGGAGGTGGAGGGGCTGACCCTGCGCAACCAAAATCAACTGGTGGTTCATCGGGATAAAACCATCACCCCGCCTCTGCGCCTGTTTATGGAGGCTGTGACGGCTGAAGAGGGATGAATTCCTTGACAATCCGCCTCCCCGCGCCGTATACTGAAAGCATCATTTTGGAAAGCGGGATGACGATGAAAAAAGTGCCTCTGGCCGATTATCAGGCCATGGAAGCCCAGTCCGCCGAGTGGCGGGTGAAAGCCGCCGCCCTGGATAAGGAACTGCAGGCCGCCCGAGACGACGCCAAGCACCTGCGGGAGCAGCTGGATAAACAGCAAGCCGAAACCGCCTCCCTGACCCGGGAGCTGGACGAGCTGCGCAGCCTGAACGATACGCTCCGCCTTCAGGCGGAACAGCTCCGGCAGGAGGCCGAGGAAGCCCGCCAGGCGAAATCCGCCTACGCGCCCTATCTGCCCGCCATTTCCAAGATCTACGGCATGGCCTGTGAAAGCGCCGGCAATATCGTGCGGATGGCCGGAGAGGAAACCGACGCCTTCGCCCTGCGCCTCTCCTCGCAAGCCGCCGCCTCCCGGGAAGAGACTGCCCGCGTCCTGCAAAATTTGGAGGCCGCCCGCGCCCAGCTGGGCAGCGTCCTGCCGGCCCTGCAGCAAACCTTGCAGCAAGCGCTGGAGCAGACCGACCTCTTCCTGCGCCAGGCGGAATCGATTCCCCAGTCCTTTGAGGATGTGGAACGCTGGCGGCAGGCCCTGCTGGCCCGCTTCGAGGAGGAGAACGCTTCCTTCCATGAGCGTTCCCGTTCCGTCGCCGAGCCGAACGCCCCCGCCCGTCCGGCGGAACCACTGTTCAGCGCGCCCGTCCCCTCTCCCCGGCCGGTGCCTATCGCGCCTCCTCCCGCCTGCGCGCCGGCCCCCGCGCCGATTCCGCAGCCGGCCGTCCCGGCTCCCGCCCCGGTTCCCCTGCCGGAATCCCCTCCTCTCTCCGTCCAGCGCCCCAACATCAAAAAGACCCTGGATAAATACGCGATTTAGAAAAAGACCCGGGAAAAAATCCCGGGTCTTTTTCCGCTCCCCAACGGCTTGTCATAATCTGTCCCGCTTTCTCCATATATATAGAGCAAAGCGCGCATTGTTCGGACGGGGAGTGTTACATTGAAGAAATCCACCTTTATCAAAAACGCCTTTATCATGACCGCCACCGCGCTGCTGCTGCGCACCATCGGCATGTTTTTCCGGGTGTATATGTCCAACAAAATCGGCGCGGAGGGCATGGGCCTTTACCAGCTGATTTTTTCCATCTATGTGCTGGGCAGCACCTTCGCCACCTCCGGTATCTGTACCGCCGTCACCCGCCTGGTCACCGACGAGCTGGTCACCGGTACCAAGAAATCGGTGAACGCCGTTCTGCGCAAGGCCATCGTCCTCAGCGTCCTCATCGGCGTCGTGTCCGCCCTCCTCATCTTTTTCGGCGCCGATCCCATCAGCCGGTACTGGCTCAAGGATTTGCGGGCCATTCCCGCCCTCAAGGTGCTCTGCTTCTCCCTGCCCTCCATGGGGGTATCCTCCTGCCTGCGCGGCTACTTCATCGCCCGCCGGAAAGCCGCCTCCCCCTCCCGCGCTCAGATTTTCGAGCAGATCGTGCGCATTGGGGTGGTGGTGTTTCTCATCGATCGCTTCGCCGTCCTCGGCCTGACCTTCGCCTGCGTGGCCGTCATGCTGGGCGATACCCTGGCGGAAATCGCCTCCTGCCTGTACCTGGCCGCCGGGTATTTCCATGACCGCCGCAAGGTGAAAATCCCCCCGTCGCCTCCGGTGAAGCAGCGTCACGGCGTGCTCTACCGCCTGCTGGCCATCGCCGCCCCCATCACCGCCGGCCGATACCTGAACACCATCCTGCGCACCATTGAAAACATCCTGGTGCCCAGCACCCTGACCAAATACAGCGGTTCGAAGGAAAAGGCCCTGTCCTCCTTCGGGGCTCTCAAAGGCATGGCCATGCCCCTGCTGTTTTTTCCCTCGTCCTTTCTCAATTCCCTGTCCACCCTGCTGATCCCCGAAATCTCCGAGGCCTCCGCCCTCCATCAGCAGAAAAAGGTCAACCGGGCCGTGGGCCTGACCCTCCAGATCACCCTCCTGTCCTCTATCCTGCTCAGCGGCCTGTTCACCATGTTCGCCCGGGAACTGGGCCTCGTGATTTACAACAGCGAGGAGGTCGGCTTCCTGCTGCTGGTGCTGGCCCCCCTGATGCCCATCATGTACGTGGAAAGCGTGGTGGACGGCATGCTCAAGGGCCTCAACCAGCAGGTCAGTTCCCTGAAATACATGCTGCTGGACTCCAGCTCCCGCATCGTGCTCATCCTCTTCCTGGTTCCCTCCCGGGGGATGGAAGGCTTTCTGTTCATTATGGTGCTCAGCAACCTGCTCACCTGCTTCCTCAATACCCACCGCCTGTTGTCCGTCACCGGCATGAAGCTGAAATGGAGCACCTGGATCCTAAAGCCCGTCCTGGCCATGTGCACCGGCGCTGCCTCGGTTCTCCTGCTGATCAAAGCCACGCCCCTGCACACCCTGCCGAGGATTTGGATCCTCATCATCGGCGGCGTGCTGGCCGCTGGCCTCTACTGCCTGCTGCTCCCCCTGCTGGGCTGCATCACCCGGGAAGATTTGCGGCAGCTTCGTCCCTCCCGTCGGCAGGAGCCTCCAGAAGTACCGGAGGAACCGGCCGCAGCGCGTACCGATTGGTGACCGGATCCGGCGCGTCGTACCGCACCACGACCGCCCGGCCGCCGAAGCTGTAAAGGATGGCCGCGCCCCGCTGTCCTCCGGAGGGCTCCGCCTCCGCCAACCGGCGCTTGAGCCGTCCCAACGCCTTGTCTGTTACCTGAAGGCAGGGCGGCAGAAGCCCACCCCGCACCGCCGCCAGCCGGTCGCAGACCATCACGTCCCGCAACCGTCCCCGATCGATGCCCGGCAGGGCCGCCAGTTCCTCGAAAATCGCCGCCGTGTAAGCGTCCAGGCTCATCCCCTCCGGCCGGATCCCCCGCTGGATCAGCCCGTCGGCCAGCGTGTCCAGCAGGGCGAAGGGCGTCGTCTCCGCCGCCCGCAGCGCATACGCCAGCGTCAGGCGGAACCGCCCGCTGTTGTGCAGTCGCTCCAGCACATCCTCCAGCCGGCTCAGCCGGGCTGTGTCCGCCTCGTCCAGCCACCGGCTGCGGAGGAACGTATACGGCGGATCTTTCCGGTAATCGAGCCCCAGCTCCTCCGCCTGCCGCCGCAGCCGGGAGCCGTGCAGCAGCTTGAGAAATCCCAGCTGCAGCATGTGCGGCCGCAGCCCGTAAGCGCGGTTGAAGCTGCCCGCGAAGGTTTCCAAGTCCTCGTAGGGCAGCCCGGCAATCAGATCGATGTGCACATGGATGTTTCCCGGTCGCAGCAGCCGCTTCAGGTTGCGGCACAGCTTGTCGAGGTCGGTCTTTCGGCTGACCGCCCGCAGCGTCGGCTCGTGGAAGCTCTGCAGCCCCGCTTCCATCTGGAACAGCCCCGCCGGGGCCGTGGCCAGCAGATCGAGCGTCCGATCGTCGAAGAGATCCGCCCCTACCTCAAAGTGGAAGCAGACACCGCCTGGAATGGCGGCGTTTTTCGCCTGTTCGATGAGAAAGCGGAACAAATCGAAGGCCCGTTCCGCCTGGCAGTTGAAGGTGCGATCCACCAGCTTGACGGTCTTTGTTCCCGCCCCCGCCAACAGCAGCAGCTCCCGTTTGGCCCGGTTTAGTTCAAAAAACCGTACCCCCTCGTGCCGCCCCGACAGACAGAACGCGCAGGAAAACGGACATCCCCGGGAGGTTTCCAGATAAGCGATCCGGCCCCGCAGCGCCGCCAGATAGGCGGGCCCATAAGGAGAGGGCGGATCCTCCGTAATCCCTTCGGCCGGACAAGCCTCTATCTCCCCGTTCGCGGCACGGCTATATACCCCCGGGATCCCTGTGAGCGCCTCGCCCGCCGCCAGCCGGTCGAGAATCCGGGCAAAGCCGCGCTCCCCCTCGCCCACCTGTACCGCCGTCACCATGGGAAAATCCCGCAGGATTTCCGCCGCCCGGAAGCTTGCCTCCGGTCCGCCCAGTAAAATGCGCGTTTCCGGCGCGCGCTCCGCCACCCGGGGCAGCAGCCGCCGGATGACCGCCCAGTTCCAGATATAGCACGAAAAGGCCAGCACATCGGCCGGCCTTTCCAGCAGCAGCCGAAGCAGCTCCTCCTCCGGCTGGTTGATGGTCCCTTCCAGCACCCGTACCTCCGGCGCGGAGCGGCACCATGCCTCCGCCGCCGCCTTGAGATACCACGGCGCCAGCGCGGAATGGATGTATTGGGAATGAATCGCGCAAAGAATAATAGTCAAAGAAGGTTCCTCCAAAAAGTTTTCGCGGAGAGTGGCGCAGCCACTCTCCTGCCTTTCCTGCAAAAGGCGGCGGGGTCGAGGGGCAGCGCCCCCGCCGCGTCCCGCAGGACGCGGAATCCCTCCCCCTCAAAAAAGCGCAGGAGGGGCTTTTTACGGCGGGGAACCCTCGCCGGGGGTTCCCCGATTGACCGAAGGGCAATATAACCCTATCGGGTTTTATGCAGGTATGCGGGGCAGAACCCCGTACTCCTCTCGCGGCTGTGAGCCGCCCGCACCC
>URCA01000043.1 GCA_900546265.1 uncultured Oscillospiraceae bacterium
TTTGCACTATCTTTTAATTCTTTTCCGCAATTAGGACATTGTTTTCCCATAATTGTCACTTTCTCCTCAATGTATTTTCTTATATTTTAGGTCAAATACACCCTAATAGTCAATAGGTCATACTGCCATAATTAAACTAATTGATAACATTTTACAAAAAGAGGGTGATTTTATTTCTCGATTAAAAGATTTACGAAAAGAACGGGGCTACACGCAGATTAAAATGCAACACCTAACTGGGATAGACCAAAGTGACTATTCTAAGATTGAAAACGGAAAGCGTTATTATACTTTTGAACAATGCCGAAAAATAGCACTTGCCTTAAATACAAGCATGGATTATTTGGCAGAATTAACAGATGAAAAGAAACCTTACCCACGTTCTTAAAATCGCAAATATGAAAGAACTGCCTATCATCAATCTTTCAATGACGGGCAGTTCTTCTGCTTAAAATTCTTATTCAATTTCATTTACGAAAACAGTTTTGTGTACTCTGTCTGTGTATCGGCAATATGATACACATAAACTGTTTTTTCTATCAGTCGATAGATAGAAACATACCTTTCAGATATAACCATGCGATACCCCTTTCGGTTCAACCATTTATCAGGTGTAAGCGAACCAGAATCCGGGTATAACTCCAAACGTTCAATACTATTTAATATCTGATCTGTTACTTTCATCGCAGATTCCACACCGAATTGAAGTAAATAATAGTCCTCAATACTTTTCAAATCTTCCCACGCAGTCGGAAGAATCTCAACTTTATATTGTTCCTGCACGTTCTCTCAATTCCTTTCTTGCATCGGAGATACTTCTTGTCTTTGCTCCGTTTAACCGTTCTTCTTCTGCCTGCATGATTTTAGCACGAAGTTCCAATGCCTGTTCCCTTTTCTCAAAGGCATCAATATTCATAAATACTCCGTCACCCTCGCCATTTTTTGTTATATAAATCGGTTCACTCGTTGACCTTGCAAGATTGGAAATAGTAGAATAATCGTTCCGTAATGTTGCTGAAGCCTTAATAATCATTTTCTTCACCCTTTCATGTCGCTTTATTTTTGTATCGTTTTATCGATATAATTATATCTTTATTTTTATATAATATCAATGATTTTATGAAATTCTTTTTGCAATCCTACAGAATCACATTTATAATTAAGTGTGCGAAACTACTTTTCGCAAATTCAATTTATGAAAGAAGGTTTACTATGACCGAATCAGATAATAGAAAATTTGCAATCTACTGCCGTAAATCCAAATTTACAGGAAAAGGCGACAGTATTGAAACACAAATAGAAAAATGCAAAGGCTATATCGCATTAAATTTTGATATTACTGACGATAGCGAGTTTATTATTTATATTGACGAGGGATTTTCAGGAAAAAACACCAAACGACCAGACTATCAGAAAATGATGAAAGCTTGTCATAATCACGAAATCAAAGCGATTGTCTGCTATAAACTAGACCGAATCAGCAGAAACACCATTGACTTCTCGCTACTTTTGGAAGAACTCAAAGAGTTAAAAATTGATTTTATTTCTGCAACACAACCATTTAACACGACAGACCCAACGGGCGAAGCAATGATTAAGATTACTTCTGTTTTTGCTGACTTGGAACGCAAACTTCTTGCAGAACGTGTCAGAGATAATATGTTAAGTCTTGCTAAAACAGGACGCTGGCTTGGTGGTACAACTCCACTTGGCTATCAAAGTATTGAAGTGAAAACTCCCGTAGATATTGACGGAAAAATCCGTACCGCATACCGCTTGAATACAAGAGAAGAAGAAGTACCGATTGTACATTTAATATTCAACAAATTTATAGAATTTAATTCATTGACAAAAACAGAAACTTTCCTCTTAAACAATCATATCAAAACAAGAAATGATAAAAATTTTTCCCGTTTTGGTCTGAAAGCAATACTCAGCAACCCAGTTTATGCCGCCGCTGATGAAGAAACTTTAAAATATTTTACAGATTTAGGAACAATCATTTACAACGATTCCTCCGAATTTGACGGGAAACATGGACTTATGGTTTATAACAAAACCGACCAATCCACCAGCAAATCGCATACATTACATGAGTATTCAGAATGGGTTGTATCAATCGGAAAGCATAAACCTATGATAACAGGAAAAGAATGGATAAAAGTTCAGAAACTACTGGAATTGAATAAGCCTAAGAATTATCATAAACCCAAAAACAACACTTCTCTTTTATCCGGTATTTTAGTGTGTGGACATTGTGGTTCCTATATGCGACCAAAAGCCAACCGTAGACTAGATGAAAACGGGAACAAAACATATTCTTACCTTTGCGAAACAAAAGAAAAATCCCGACGCCATTTATGTAATATCACAAATCCACAAGGAAATCTTCTTGACGAAATGGTTTGTGATGAAGTGAAACGTTTGGCTAAATACGAAGATAAAGGGAAATTCTATGAACAAATAAAAACAGCGAAAAAGCAGTTAATGACAAGTGGAAAATCCAATGTGACTGAATTGGATATACTTCAAAAGTCACACAAAGATACTGAAAAGAAAATAAACAATCTTGTACAGACACTTTCCAAAACAACGTATGGATCTGCTGCCAATTACATACAAGATGAAATTGAAACTTTACATAAAGAGAAATTACAGATTGAAGAAAAAATACATACATTAAATGAATTACTGCAACATCAAAATGATATACTTGTAACCTTTGACATGATGATAAAGAAACTTTCTTCATTCTCTGAGTCTTTTGACATGATGAGTGTTGAAGAAAAGAGAAATGTTCTTCGAGTATTAGTCGATAAAGTTGTCTGGGATGGTACAAACGCAGAACTTTATTTATCCGTCTCTAATGATGAAAAAACGAAGCCACAACAAGCGGGTTGCAAATGAAGTCCTGATGTATCTGCGCGCCAGAAAAAAATGCAGCCATGAAATCTCTCTTTATGAACCGATTGGCACAGATCGGGAAGGAAATGAAGTCAACCTCTACGATATCATCGAATCTACAGAAACAGATATTCCAGAGCGGATTCATCTGAAGGACAATATTCAAAAGCTTTATGAAAAACTGGAAAATGAACTTTCTCCAAGAGAAAAACTTGTACTGAAAATGCGATACGGACTGTATCAGGGAGAAGAATACACGCAGCGGGAGATTGCCGCACAACTGGGCATCTCCCGCTCCTATGTATCCCGTATCGAAAAAAGTGCTATTGAAAAACTCCGACAATATTTTTGAAATTTCTAAGACTCTTCTATGAATTAACTTCTTTATCCTCTTCCTGTCTTCTGAGAAGATCGTACTGAGCTGGTGTCTCGCTCAGTTCTACATGAAGAACCTGCTTTGAATGCGGTGCACTTTCCTGTTCCTCTCCATCCTCATTCAGGATCCGGAGAACCTTTGCCTCAACATTACTTCCGTCCGGCTTCATGATCTCAATTGTCTCACCTACAGAAAACTTATTGCGCTGTTCAATTCTTGCAAGCCCATTCTCAACGGCCCCGACAATTCCAAGATAAGTATACTCTCGGATATATGTGTTATTGTCATAAATCTGTGTCTCATGATCTGGTTTTCCAAAGAAAAATCCAGTCGTAAACTGACGATAAGTACAGTTTGAAATCTGATCCAGATACCAAGGCATGTTCTTCTTGTAAAGCTCTGGATCTTTCTGATAATCATCAATTGCTTTACGGTAAGTTCTTGCCACCGTTGCAACATAAAGTGCTGTTTTCATTCGTCCTATTCTACCATATTTCAACCGGAAAAGAAAGAGCCAATAAAAAGCGGCCGCCGAACGAAAAAAGTCCGGCGGCCGACTCGCGTTCGGCCCTATTGCAGCACAATCAGCAGCTCCCGGCTGCAGGAGAGGAACTTGGCGCCGCGGTAGACCCCCGCGGCCCGGCTAATGGCCGACCAGTTTTGGCGAAGGCTGTCCGCGAAGGCGTCGAAATCCCCCTCCACCCACAGCCGGGCGATCCCGTCGCCCCTGTCGGCGGCCTTTACCAACGCGGCCACGGCATCCACCTGGAACGCCCGCTGTACCAGGCGGTTTTTATGGTAGTAATTCAGCGCCGTGGCGGTGCAGTCCGGCAGGGGATAGTTCTCGGCATCCATGGTATGATCCTCCCGGATCTGGGCGGTGGTGATGTTGAAATAGCCGTAAAACACCGGCTTGTCGGCCTCGCGGATGCCGTTATAGACCGGATCGTCCCAGGTGATGTCCACGTGGTAATACGCGCCGTCCAGCTGCACCAGATTCCAGGCGTGCCCCTCCCCCTGGCTCTGACCGGTGACAAACAGGCAGGGCACCCCCGCCTGGTATAATAGGTACTGAAAGGCCTTGGAGTACCCGTCGCACACCGCCAGCCGGTTCACCAGCGCCCCGTAGAGGTTGTGAATCTGGGGCCGGCTCTGCGATTCGTCGTATGCGGTCTGTTCGACCAGCCTGTCGTGGATGGCCAGCTCCCGCTCATAGGGGCTCATGTCCCCGGTAATTCCCTCCAGCAGCTTCGCGGCCGCGGCGTTCACCGCCGCCTTGGCAGCGGGCAGATCGGCGGCGCTGAAGGTGTAAGACGGGGTGATGTCCACGATTTTGTCGCCGTCCGTATAGCGGTAGCTGTACGGCGCGTCCAGCCAGAAAACCTGGGGAAAATCCGCGCGGACATACGCGTACGCCCGCTGCATCTCGTCCAGGCTCAGCTTCAGATCCGCCAGATACACGGCCCCCTCCCTCCGCTCGCTGACGGCGGCGGCCAGCCGCCGATAGGCGGTCAGCAGCCGGGCGTTCCCGCTCAGCTGCCATGCGCCGTAATAATCCGCCGTGTCCAGCGGCGACAGGGCCCGGCTCAGCGGCTCGTCGGCCGGCACCTGGGTGGGGGGCGCCGTGACGGGGGCGGTGCCCTCCGTCACCCGCTCCCCCGTCGGCCGGGTCGTGGAGGTTGCGACGGGCTTTTTTTTCGTTGTAGGGGCCGCCGTGGCGGCGGTGACGTTCTGGGAGGGGAGCGTCGACGAGAAGGCTGTGGCAGGGCCGTCGGCCGACGAAACCGTCGTGGTTTGCGCAAAAGGGGAGAGCGTCTCACACGTCCCGTCTTCCGTGCGAAGGCCGGAGGAATCCGCCGTCGACAGCGGTTCGACCGCTTGGCAGGCGGAAAGGGCCAACAGGCCGGACAGGCAGAGGGCCAGCCAGCCGGCCGGCCGGGCAAACGCGATTTTTTTCATCGACAGCGCCCCATTTCTAAAAGCCTTTTTCTTCATTTTACTACAAAACAGCGATCTTGTCACCGATTCCTTCATTTTTCCCCCGGAATATGCTATGATGCAAGGGCAAAGGAGTGGTTTCCATGACATGGGTGGATTTTCATATGCATACCGACGCCTCGGAGGACAGCGACGCGCCCCTGCGCTCCATGTGCGACGCGGCGGTTGCCAAGGGGCTGTGTGCCGTCGCCGTCACCGATCACCTGGAGATGGTGGACTATGAGGACTATGCCGGCACGCTGGTCAAATCGTGGCGCGACAGCGGCGAGGCCGTGCCCGCGTACGCCGGCCGGCTGCGGATCGCCCGGGGGATCGAGCTCGGCGAGCCGCTGGCCGACCTGAAGCGGACCGAGGCTATCCTGGACGCCTATGATTTCGACTTCGTTTTAGGTTCCCAGCACAAGCTCAACAGCCTGGACAGGGAAACCAACATCGATTATTACTTCTACGACTACACCGACAAGGACGTCGGGCTGGTGATGGACGAGTATTTCGACGCAGTGCTGGAGCTGGTCAACTGGGGGCGGTTCCACGCGCTGGCCCATCTGACCTACCCGTTCCGGTACATCCCGGAGGAGAAGCGGCCCGCCGATTTCAGCCGGTGGCAGGACCGGATCGACGCGATCCTGCGGCAGCTGGCCGTCAAGGGGCTGGCGCTGGAGATCAACACCTCCGGCCTGCGGCAGCCGGGCGGTACCACCCATCCGCCCCTGTCCCTTACGCGCCGGTTCCGTCAGCTGGGCGGCGAGTTCATCACCATCGGCGCGGACGCCCACCGGCCGGAGGATGTGGGCACCGGCCTGCGGCAGGCGGCCGCCCTGGCCCGGGAGGCAGGATTCACCCACCAGGCCGTGTTCTTCGGTGGAAAAATGGAATTGCTGCCGCTGGAATAACCGGCAAAGCCGCCGCGCAGGCATCTGCGCGGCGGCTTTACTTTTATAGAGTATACAACTTGGCGGCGCCCTTGGTCATCAGATTCCGGTAGAGGAGGGCGCTGGCGGCGAGAAACGCGAGGGTGACGCCGGCCATGGTCCACACCGGGGAAAAAAACGCCTGCAGCCCGAAGGTCAGGCCGGCGGCCACCCCCACCAGACCCATGCCGCCCAAGACGGCAATCATGGTGGCCTGGCTCTGCTTGATGACCTCCGTTTCAGTTTTCCAGGTGAAATGAGGATAGGCGAGATTGACGCGCAGGCCGAACAGCGGGGTGAACACGGCGGCGGCCAGAGGCAGGGCGAACAGCAGCAGAAGCTCCGGCAGGCCGGGGCGCGTGGCGACGGCCAGCAGGGCGGCGCAAACCGCTGTCAGCGGCACGGTGACAAGCATCCCCAGCAGCAGCTTGCTGCGAAAAATATCCTTCGCGGTCACCGGCAGAGCCTTGAGCGCCTGGAAGTGCTCCCCCTCCAGGGAAATGGCGCTGGCGGCCGTGTTGGACATAACGATGAAGAAGCAGAGCAGCAGCGGCAGGGCCAGCCCGATAACGTCCCGCAGGCCGGGAATTTCCAGCGCGCTTTCCAGCCCGTCCATCCCCACGACCAGCAGGGCCGCCGACGCGACGAGCAGCAGCAGCATGCCGACGGCGGTGTTCATGACATACAGGGGCGAGGCTATATACCTCCGCCATTCCTTGCGAAACAGGGCGGCCAGAGGGGTGGCGGTCTTCATGGCCCGCAGCCGGTAGCCGGAGGAGGCGCGCCCGGCGGTAAGCCGGGAATTCCACCGGCGGAACCGCCAAGCGGTCAGGGCGCAGAAGCCGGCGAACGGGGCCGCCGACACGGCCAGGAAGAGGGTGAGGGCCCCCACGTCCCCCCGGCAGACCGCCCGCACGAACAGAGGGGCCAGGACATACGCACGGCCCACGGCGTCCATGACGGCCTGGCCGATGTCAGCGAAGTTTTCCACCAGCGTCTGGGCCATAGTGGAGGCGACCACCACCCCGCACACCAGCACAAGGGACACCAGCAGGTTGACCAGGCTGGAACGCTTGAAGCGGGAGGAAACCAGGGCGAGGAAGGTGCCGATCACCGCGGCCGCGATCAGGGGCACCAGGGGAACAGCCAGCAGCGCCAGGAGGAAATATAGGGTATAAAACCAGGGCGGCGCGGCGAACACCGCGTACACCACCCAGGCGGGCACCATCGTCAGCAGGGTAAACGCCAGGTTCACACCGTACAGCATCAGCAGGCGGCTGGCCACCAGGCTGCCCGTGCGCACGGGCAGGGACATCAGAAGATCGTAATCCTTAAAGGCGAAGAGCAGACCGGGGGCCTTGTAGACGGTGGTCACCAGGGACAGGACGGAGGCCACGGCCATCATCAGACCGGGCACCAGATCGAGCAGGCCGGCGGGCGCCAGCACGAAGGCCATGCCGACGCTGTACAGCGCCATCATCCCCACGAGCAGCAGGACGACCGCGCCCATCATGACCAGGAAGCCGGTCAGCTTGCGCTTTTCGCCGGGATCGCCGGTATGCCGGACCTTATTGAACCCGAACAGGGCCAGCAGCTGATTCTTCAGCAGCAAACGCACTTCATTCATCATCGGTCAACTCCAGGAACACGTCCTCCAGGCTCTGACTGCCCTTGACGGCGTCGGTTTCGCCGCAGGCGATGAGCCGGCCGGCCTTAATGATGGCGATCTTGTTGCACAGCTTTTCCGCCACCTCCAGAACGTGGGTGCTGAAAAAGATGGCGCTCCCCCGCCCGCACAGCTCATGCATGATTTCCTTGAGGGTATGGGAGGCCTTGGGGTCGAGGCCCACGAAGGGTTCGTCCAGCACCAGCAGGCGGGGGGCATGGAGGAGGGCGCCGATGAGGGCCAGCTTCTGCTTCATGCCGTGGGAATAGGAGGAAACGAGGCCGCCCAGGCTGCCGGTCAGCTCGAAGCGGCGGGCGTAATCGGCGACGCGGGCCTCCCGCTCGGCCTTCCCCACCCGGAAAACGTCGCCGATGAAATTCAGATACTGGATGCCGGTGAGATGCTCGTACAAATCGGGGTTGTCGGGGATGTAGGCGGTGACGCTTTTGCAGGCCACCGGGTCGCTCTTCACCGAATGGCCGTCTATTAAAATCTCGCCCTCGGTGAAATCCAGCACCCCGACCACGGCGCGGATGGTGGTGGTTTTGCCGGCGCCGTTATGGCCGATGAAGCCGAAAATATCGCCAGCTGCCACTGTCAGGGACAAATCGTCCACGGCCCGGCGGCCGCCCTTGTAGGTCTTGGAAAAATGAGAAATCGTCAGCATAGGATCCAATCCTTTCCAGAGCGGCGCACCGCTCTACTTCTCCCTCCGGCCGGGGCGCATGTCCGCCGGCGTCAGGATGGTGGTCAGCCGCCGCTGCCTGCGTCCCTCCCCGGGCGGGAGCGCGGCGGCCTCCATTACCAGGGCGCTCAGCTTTTCACCGAAGGCCTGCCATTCCGCGTCGTTCATAAAGAGGGTGGCGGCGGACACGCCCAGGCCGTCACGGGCGGGATCCGCCTCATCCTCCGCCAGATACCGCTCCACCTCCCCGATGAGGCTTATCAGCAGGGCGGGCAGCATCCGGCGCAGCTCCTCCTTCGTCGGCGGGCCCTGGGCGGGCTTGCCCAACTTCTCGTCCGCCGGATTATCCGTCAGGGCGTAGGTGCGTTCCACCGTCCCCCGCACCCGGGTTTCCTCCACCACCGTGAGATACCCCAGCTCCGTCAGGGTGCGCAGATGGCGGTAGAGACTGGCGCGCGGAATGTCGGGCAGGGCGGCGGCCAGCTCCTGCACGGTGGCGGTGCCCAGAAGGGCCAGCCGCTGCACCAGGCGCAGGCGCACCGGATGCATCAGGACGCTGTGCGCAAAGTCGGCCAACGTCATCTCACCTCCAAGATTATTATCAATTTTGATAATAATCCAAAATTCGAGACTTGTCAAGACAAAGAATGACAGGATTGTTATTAAATTGTAACCATAATCGCCTGTTTTCCGGTAGGCGGCGTGGTATAGTGGGGGGAGAATACAGAGGGGATTCGTTTGAAAGAAAGACACCCGCCTTTCGTTCAAACGGGTTTTGTGGAAGGGAATGAATCATGATCATGAAAACGCCGGCCTGACCCAGCAGCAGCTCAAGAACATCTACGCCGGCAAAATCACCAGCTGGAAGGCGGTGGGCGGCGCGGATCGCCCCATCATCGCCTTCCAGCGCAACGCGGATTCGGGCAGCCATACGCGCCGGGAGAACGCGTGGGGCGCAAATAAATCCGCCGTTCCCCGGAAGTCCCGGGGAACGGCGGATTTATATCTGTTTTTTGATCCGATCGAGGGCACCCTTTTCCAGGCGGCTGACCTGGGCCTGGCTGATGCCGATTTCGCTGGATACCTCGATTTGGGTCATGCCCTTGAAAAAGCGGAGATTGAGGATGCGCTTCTCACGGTCGCTCAGGTTCCGGATGGCTTCCTTCAGGGCGATTTCATCCAGCCAGTTGCGATCGTCGTTGTGATCCCCCACCTGATCCATCACATAGATGGTGTCGCCCCCGTCGGAATAGACCGGCTCGTACAGGCTGACCGGCTCCACGATGGATTCCAGGGCCAGCACCACATCCTCCTTGGGCATATCCAGCTCCTTGGCGATCTCCTCCACGGTGGGATCCCGGAGCTTTTCGTTGGTGAGCCGCTCCTTGACCTGCATGGCCTTATAGGCGGTGTCCCGCATGGATCGGCTGATGCGGATGCTGTTGTTGTCCCGCAGGTAGCGGCGGATTTCGCCGATGATCATGGGCACCGCATAGGTGGAAAACCGGACGTTCAGGGTGACGTCGAAGTTATCGATGGCCTTGATGAGGCCGATGCACCCCACCTGGAACAGATCGTCCAGGTTCTCGCCCCGTTGGGTGAAGCGCTGAATGACGCTGAGCACCAGCCTCAGATTGCCGTTGACCAGATCCTCCCTGGCCGACGCGTCCCCCTCATGCATCCGCCTGAGCAGCTGCATCTTCTCGCTCTCGGTGAGCACCTTCAAAGTCGCGGTATTCACCCCGCAGATTTCGACCTTGTTGTACATCGGGACACGTCCTCTCTGCAAATGGCGTGGCCCGTGAAAGGGCCCTGCTTCCAGTATTGCCAGATGCAGGGAGAACATGCAGGAGGGTGAAAAAACCTCGCTGGAAAAAAACGGCGCGAACGGAAAATCAGCCCGCCCGCTCGATGTCTTTTTTCAGGCGCTTGATGATCTTTTTTTCCAGACGGGAGATGTAGGACTGAGAAATCCCCAGCAGATCCGCCACCTCCTTCTGGGTATGCTCCTGGTTGCCGCTCAGGCCGAAGCGCAGCTCCATTATCAGCTGTTCCCGTTCGGACAGGCGGCGCACGCACTCGAGCAGCAGGTTTTTTTCCGCCTCCTGCTCGATGTTGCGGTTGACGATGTCGGGATCGCTGCCCAGGATGTCGGACAGGAGCAGCTCGTTGCCGTCCCAATCCACGTTGAGGGGCTCGTCGATGGACAGTTCGTTGCGCAGCTGGGTGTTTTTGCGCAGGTGCATGAGGATTTCATTCTCGATGCAGCGGGAGGAATAGGTGGCCAGCTTGATGTTGCGGGAGGGGCAGAAGGTGTTGACCGCCTTGATGAGGCCAATGGTGCCGATGGAGATGAGATCCTCGATGCCCACACCGGAATTCTCGAACTTCCGGGCGATATAGACCACGAGACGCAGGTTGTGCGTAATCAGCATATCCCGGGCGTCCGGATCCCCCTCCTCCATCCGGCGGAAGACGTCCGCTTCCTCGGCGGGGGTCAGGGGCGGCGGCAGCGTGTCCGCACCGTTGATATAGTGGACGTCCTCCCCCGCACGGCGCAGCAGCCGCCGCCAGAGGCGGGATAAAAAGCTCTCCAGCCGCGGCAGCAGGCCGGCGGGCAGAGGCACTTCCTCGCGTTTGACTGTGATCATGGTTCGATTTCCCCCTTAGAGCAATTAGCGAATAAACTGGCACAAGTTCGGCGGTAAAAATGGCGTGAAGACGTCGTTGTCGTCCTTGGCGGGCGCCAGCCCGCCGGCGTCCTCCGCCTTGCCCCACATCATTTTTCCTCGCCTCCTTTTATGCCATTCCACCCGCCAATTGCTCTAGATGAACGCCCGGCGATGGGCGGAAAGCTCGCGGATTTCGCCGGCGGCGCGTCGAACAGGCCGGCGATGTCGGTGCCCACCAGCGCGTCGTAGTCCCCCCGGCCCAGTTCCTCGCAGACGGCCACATAGGCACCAGTGGCGTCCCGGTTCGCGCCGTTTTCCGCCACCACGGTCAGATGCTCCGGGCGGAAGGCGGGCAGCAACCCGTCGCCCCCCACCGAGCGGAAGGGTACCAGCCGTAAACGGCTGCGCACCGCGGCGGCCGCGCCGCCGTTTCCAGCCCCGGCCTCGCCGGAGACGAAGGCGGCCGGATCCCGGAGTGCCTCCCGCACCTCGGCGGGCAGGACGCTCTCCAGCGCGGCGCGGCGGACCACCGCCACCGGGCTGCCGGAAAACAGTTCGGTCAGGCTGTTGCCGCTGTCGTACAGGGCGCGCACCGCCGCCGTCCGCCCGCCGCAGGTCACCAGCAGGCGGTAATCCCGGCCCAAAGGCGCCTTTTTGCGGGTAAACCGGTCGTACAGGCACAGGGCGCCGTAGCTCACCACGGTCAGCAGCACGAGGGTCAGCGGAGAGACGTCGTAATACACCACGCCGCCCACCACGTAAAAGCCCTGGGGCGCGGCGAAGAAGTACAACGCGCCGGCCATGCCGGCAAACAGCGTGGAGATGACGAAAAAGACCACCACGGCTTTTATGTACGGCAGCCGCCCCCGCCAAGGAAAGGCCACCAGGAGAATGACGCAGGCCGCCGCCAGCTTGACCGCCGTGGCGGCGGCCGTGGGCAGGTCGGGCAGGAAGATCAGGCAGGAGGTCGCGGCCCCCAGCAGGGCGCCCAGCACCATCCGCCAGCGGCGGCGGGGCAGGCGCAGGATGCGGGCCGTGGCCAGCAGAAGGATGAAATCGATCCACAGGTTCAACGCCAGCAGCACATCGATGTAAATGACCGGCATCCGCCTCGTCCCTTTCGTATACAAACGCCCGTCCCAAGGTCACGCGGACATCCGGGCTTGTATATCCATTATATCGTCAGGCGGGGGGAAATTATGCCGAATGAGGAGAGGCGGCGGCGTTTTTTTATGAAAAGGCTGTCGAATTCTTCCTGCCCGGACGCCGGGATTCGCCGGAATTCGCGGAAAAGCGCGCGGCCGGTTGGCTTTTTCGCGCAAATGTGCTATACTGGCAGCGCGCGGCCGGGCGGCCGAACTTTACACAACAAGGACGGGACACACACCATGAATCTGCACATCAAGCAAGCGGTTCTCCATGTGCTTGACACCAGCATCGACACGCCGGTTCTCTCCGACGCCTGCCTGGAACTGAGCGCGGACGTATACGAGTTTCTGAGCCAGCACGTGGAACGGGCCGCGGCCAGCGACGAGCGGAAGACCTGCGAATTCCAAGAGGGATCGCCCTTCCTGACCTATCCCCTGCACGATCTGGAGCAGTTCCTGCCCACCACCCGGGAAATCGCCCTGCGGCTGTTTCAATACATGCGGATTTATCCGGACATCCCGGCGGCCGACGTGCTGATGATGCAGGCGGAGATCGATGAGCAGCCGCATTTTGTGCTGCTCAAGCTGAATTACAAGGAATCCTACATCCATTTTCTGCAAAACGGCGAGGAGGAAAAGCGCACCTCCATCGTGCGGCAGCGCACGGTGCTGCCGGCGCCGGGGGGCAAGGGCGGCGAGACGTTCCTGCTGAACATGGCCACCGGCGGCGTGCAGGTCATCGAGAAAAAGTTCGATATTGACGGGAAAAAGGATTTCTACTTTTCCTCCCGGTTCCTGGAATGCGCCGCCGCCCTGTCGGAAAAGCAGAAATTCCAGGAAATCAAAAAGGCGGCGGAGAGCGTCAACGAGCTGTTTGGCGGGGGCGACAAGCTGGACAAAAAGGCGGAGACCCGGGTGGCGGCGGTGCTCTGCGACTACATGGGGGACGCGCAGGAGGCCCGGGTGGAAAGCCTGTGCGAGGAGCTGTACAGCGACAACCCCGCCGCCAAGGAGGAGTTCACCCGGATCCTCCGGGAGAAGCACGTGGAGCCGCAGGACACGGTGCAGGTGGCCCCCGCCACCGTCCGCCGGATGGAAAAGCAGTCCATCCGCACGCCCGACGGGGTGGAGATCAAAATCCCCATCAGCCTGTACGAGAGCGGCGACGCGGTGGAATTCATCAACAACCCGGACGGCACCATTTCCCTGCTGATAAAGAACATCGAGCTGTGAAAAACAGCTTGGGTTTGTCTGCCGATAAATAAGCGAAGCCGCTTCCACCAACGGGAAGCGGCTTCGCTTATTTATCGCATGTTTGGCTTACATCGCGCTGCGGGCGTGAAGGATCCAGCGGGCGCGATCCAGGGGATCCACGCCCCGGCGGGGTGTATCCTCCCCGCAACCCGGCGGGCACTCGCGGTATCCGGCAAACCGGGAGGAATAGCTGCCCTTGCCGGAGGTCAGGGAGCGGAAGGTCACCGGATAGTCCAGGGAGGTGGCCACCGGCAGGACGGCCTCCAGGGTGAAGGTATCCCGGGTGACGACAGGGGAATCGAATTCCCCCGCATGGCGAGGATATCCCCGATTACCCGGCCGAGATGCGCTTCCCCAGCCGTCAGGCGCACCTGCACCAAGGGTTCCAGCAGACGGGATCCGCAGGCGGTCAGGGCGCGGAGGAAGGCCACCGGCGTGGCGACGAAAAAGTCCAGCGGATGGGTATGGATCGGGTGATGCTCTCCGGCCGTCAGGGTGATGGCCGCATCGGTGACCTCCCAGCCGTGAATCCCCTGCGCGAGGGTTTCCCGGACGCTGGTTTCCACATGATGCTGGTACCGGTAAGGCAGCTCTTTTTCCTTGATGACCGAGCGATAGACGATGCCGCTCCCTCGGGGAAGGGGCTCCATCCGCAGAGTCAGGCAGGCCCAGCAGGGCTTGGGCATGGTGTACCGCTCGCTTCCCTCGCCGGGGGCAGCGGGGGTTTCCTTGTAAATCACGCTGGGGGCGGAAAAATTGGCGTGGAGGCGGTAGCGGCCGGCCAGCCGCTCACTGAGGATTTCCAGCTGGATTTTGCCGGTGATCCGCAGATAGATCTCCCGCTTCTCGCGGTTCCATTCCAGGCCGAGAAGGGGATCCTCCTCGCTAAGCTCCCGCAGGGCGTCCAGCAGGGGGGACAGCTCCTCCTCGCAGGAGGGAAACGCCCGCACCAGCAGCAGGGGCACCGCCAGGCGGCCGGGCCGCCGCCGTTCCTGCGCGCCGAGAATATCCCCCGCGCGGATGGAGGGCAGGCCGTACAGCGCGCCGATCTCCCCGCCGCGCAGCACGCCGGCGTCGGTGGCGCGGCTGCCGGAAATCCGCCGGATCTGGGTGATTTTCTCCATCTCCGAACGGCCCAGCACCGGCACGGCGTCCCGATTGCGAAGCTGGCCGCCGAAAAGACGGACGTGTGCGGCCTTGCCCATGACGGGATCGTGCTCGATGGCGAACACCACACCGGACAGGGGCGTATCCTCCCGGGTGTCGGCCGGAGGCAGAAAGCGGACGATGCCGTCCATCAGCTCCCGCATCCCCACTCCCAGCTTGGCCGAGGCCAGCAGAACAGGCGTGAGCTTCCCCGCCCAGGCGGCCCGGGTCAGGGCATTCTCCAGCGTCTCGTCGTCCACCGGGCGGCCCTCCAGATAGGCGTCCTCCAGAGCGGGATCCGCTTCGGCCGCGGCCAGCAGCGCCTCCTCCCGGAAAACAGGATCGGCAAATGGGCGGGGCAGGACGGCGCAGGCGGCATCCCCCTCCCCCTCCGCCCGCTGCACGGGCAGGCAGGCGGCGGTCAGCTCCCGGCCGATTTGATCGAGCACATCGGCAACGCGGCTGCCCGCCCGGTCGATTTTATTGATCACCAGCAGGACGGGGAGATCCATGCGGCGCAGGGCTTCCCACAGCAGGAGGGTGTGGGCCTGCACCCCCTCCACGGCGGAGAGCACCAGAACCGCGCCGTCCAGCGCGGCCAGGCTGCGCTCCACCTCCCCCGCGAAGTCCACGTGGCCGGGCGTGTCGATGAGCTGGACGACGCCTCCGCCGTATTCCAGCCGGGCGCAGGCGGTTTTCACCGAAATGCCCCGCCGCTTTTCCACCTCCAGCCAGTCGGTCTGCGCGGTGCCCTCGTCCACGTTGCCCGGCTGCCGCACGGCGCCGCACAGATACAGCAACTGTTCGGTCAGGGTGGTTTTGCCCGCGTCCACGTGGGCGAGAATCCCGATATTGCGGATATCCGGCACGGCGCGTTCCTCCCCCGGGCGGTTATTTCGGGCTGATGATGCCGACGCGGTAGGCGCGCAGCAGCATTTTCAGACGGTCGATTTTCTCCTGAATTTCCGCACCTTTATCCATGTCCTTGACCATCAGGCGGTGGCGGGTGGTCTCGAAAATGGTGGTGGTGGTCAGGATGTCCTTGTTCTCCTGAATGGCCGACTGGATGCCGCCGAAGGATTCGTGGGCGATCAGCCGCAGGCCGTGGGAGGAATAGATCAGGGTGTAGCCGGCGATGCCGGTGGTGGCGTGATAGGCCTTGCAGAAGCCGCCGTCGATAACGATGAGGCGGCCGTCCGCCTTGATGGGGCTTTCCCCCTGGATGGCCTTGACCGGCACGTGGCCGTTGATGATATGGGAAGACGAGGGCTCAAGACCGAATTCCCGCAGGATTTTGTCGCACAAGTCGGCGTGCTGGATATGGCGGTAGTAGGGATCCTTTTCTTCTTTCCACAGGGCGGGCTCGGCCACAAAGTACCGTTCGAAGGTGCTGATTTTATCCCGGCCGAACAGCGGGGAATTCCGGCCGCACCACAGATACCACAGGAAATCCACATACTCCTGCTTGAGCGGGTTCTCGGCCGTGGCGTAGTAGGCGCGCCGGGCCGTCTTGTCGGCATAGTCCATATAGGCCCGGCCGCTGTAGGAGCGGCCGTCCGCCGCCGTGAAAACGCGGAAATTGCCGTCCTCATCCATGGGGATGCAGCCGTGGAACAGCAGGTTTTGGTTGATTTTCAGATACATGCTTCCATGGCTGTACAGGAAGCCCACGTGCTTTTGGAGCCGTTCGCTGCCCAAGAACGCCCGGCGCAGGGTGGCCATCAGCTCCCGCTCCGCCACCGACAGGGCATAGGGATCCGCCGCGTCGAGGGTGGGGAAATGGCAGTCGTTGAGCGGGTAGGCGATCCCGCCGATGGTCACCGTCCGTTTGTCGCAGTCCACGTTCCCTAGCAGCAGGCGGTCGTCCATGCCGTATTCCGGGTGGCGGCGGATGATCTGCCCCTCCAGCTTGAACTGCATGATGGCAATGGCCTTGTGCACCTTGGACAGGGTGTCCATGCTGGTGGGCAGATAGTCCTTGTCGTCCGGGTTGCGGGGCATGAACCAGGTGCAGTCCTTATAGGTCTCCTGCGCGAAGCTGATCATGTCCCTCAGGCTGATGCCGTAGCCGTTTTCCACGATATCCAAGGTATTGTACTGTAGGGCCAGGTTGAGCACGCAGGCGATGCACGCCTCGTTCCCTGCCGCGGCGCCCATCCAGAGGATGTCGTGGTTGCCCCACTGGATGTCCACGCAGTGATGCTCCATGAGCAAATCGAGGATGTTGTCCGCCCGCTCGCCCCGGTCGTAGATATCCCCCACGATGTGCAGGCAGTCCACGGCCAGCCGCTTGATGAGGGAGCAGAGGCACTCGATGACCTCCTCCGCCCGGTTGATATCGATAATGGTGGAGATGATGTGCTGGTAATAGGACTGCTTGTTCTCCTCGTCGTAGTTGGTATGGAGCAGCTCGTCCAGAATATAGCCGAAGGCCTCGGGCATAGCCTTGCGCACCTTGGAACGGGTGTATTTGGAGGCCACCAGCTTGCAAACCTCCACCAGCCGGTAGAGGGTGATGCTGTACCAATCGTCCATATTGACGGTGTCCCGCTTGATTTCCTCCATCTTTTCCTTGGGGTAATAGATAAGGGTGGCGAACCAGGCCCGCTCCTTTTCCGGCATGGAATGAGCGAAAACCATGTCCACCTTTTCCCGGATGACGCCGGATCCGTTGTTGAGAATATGGCGGAAGGCCTCATCCTCGCCATGGAGGTCGCTCATGAAATGCTCGGTGCCCTTGGGCAGGTTGCGTATGGCGTTCAGGTTAATGATCTCGGTGCAGACGGACGAGATGTCCGGGTACTGCTGGGCCAGCAGCTTAAGATAATCCTCCTGGCGGCGCAGCTCCTCATTCTCCAGGCTCACGGCGGGCCTCCTTTCCGGCAATTACAGGCCCAGGCGGGCCCGCAGGGCGGCGGTTTTGTCCGTTTTTTCCCACGACACGCCCAAGTCCTCCCGGCCGATGTGGCCGTAGGCGGCCAGCTGCCGGTAAATGGGACGGCGCAGGCCCAGCTGCCCGATGATGGCGGCGGGGCGGAAATCGAAGACGGCCCGCACGGCCTCGGCCAGCCGGTCATCAGACACCACGCCGGTGCCCTCGGTATCCACCAGCACCGACACGGGATGCGCCACGCCGATGGCATAGGCCAGCTGCACCTCGCAGCGCTTGGCCAGGCCGGCGGCCACCACGTTCTTGGCCGCGTAGCGGGCCATATAGGAGGCGGAGCGATCGACCTTGGTCGGATCCTTGCCCGAGAAGGCGCCTCCGCCGTGGCGGGCGTAGCCGCCGTAGGTATCCACGATGATTTTCCGGCCGGTCAGGCCGCTGTCCCCCTGCGGGCCGCCGATGACGAAACGGCCGGTGGGGTTAACGTAAATCTTGGTCTGGTCGTCCATCAGCCCGGCGGGGATCTCCGGGCGGATGACCCGGTCAATGAGATCGGCGCGGATGGTCTGAAGCGACACGTCGGCGCTGTGCTGGGTGGAGACCACCACCGCGTCCACCCGCACGGGGGTGTTCCCCTCGTATTCCACCGTCACCTGGGTTTTTCCGTCCGGCCGCAGGTAGGGCAGCGTCCCGTCCTTGCGCAGGGCGGCCAGCCGTTTGGCCAGCCGGTGGGCCAGGGAAATGGGCAGGGGCATCAGCTCGGGTGTTTCGTCGCAGGCGTAGCCGAACATTAGCCCCTGATCCCCCGCGCCGGTTTTATCGAAATCCTCGGCCTGGGCTTCCCGCCCCCGGGCCTCCAGGGCGTCGTTGACGCCCATGGCGATATCGGGCGACTGCTCGTCAATGACGGTGAGCACCGAGCAGGTATTGCCGTCAAAGCCCTGGTTCGCGTCGTCATAGCCGATATCCCGCACCACCTGCCGGGCGATGGCGGGAATGTCCACGTAGCAGTCGGTGGAAATCTCGCCCATGACCAGCACCATGCCGGTGGTGGCGATGGTTTCGCAGGCCACGTGTGCCGTTTCGTCCTGGGCCAGAATCGCGTCGAGCACCGCGTCGGAAATCTGATCGCAGACCTTGTCGGGATGCCCCTCGGTCACCGATTCGGATGTGAAAAAATGCCGTGTGTTTTCCATACTGTACCTCTTTTCTTTTCCATGCCAATCAAAAACGCCGCCCGGCAGAAACCGGGCAGCGTCGTATTCCACCTCATCTTCCGGTTTCCACCGCAGGATTTAGCACCTTGCCACTCGGCAGGTTGCTGGACATCATCGGGCCTGTTCCCTCCGTCGCTCTTGATAAGGGCCTATTCGGTTGTCACGGTCTTATTTTAGCACGCCTCGCGGAAAAGGACAAGACCGGGCGGAATTTTTCCCGAAGATGCCCAAAACGCAAAGGGGCGGCGTTACTTTCCCTGTGTAAGGTAGCGATTTTTCTGCAGGAAGGGGGCGAGGGCCTTAAACAGCAGGCCCGCCAGGATGCAGTTGGTCACCGCGATGATGAGGTTCATGGGGATGATGCCCGGCAGCATCAGGGACATCACCACATCGTGGGGAACGCCGAAGGCGTGGACGGTCAAAATGAGGTTGAGCGGAATCATCACCAGGGTCCTGGCCAGGGAGCCCAACGCCATGCCCACGGTCATGCCGGTCAGGCTGGGCTTGCGGTCATAGAGGATGCCCACCAGCAGCACCATGGCGCCCGATGCCACAAAGTGCATCACGAAGCCCACCCAGCCGTTGATGCCCAGGATAAAGGCCTGCACCAGGGAAGCCACCAGCAGGATGAGCAGGCCGGGGATCGGCCCATACAGCAGGGTGCCGATGAGCACCGGCACGTCCGCCATATCGTACTCGATAAAGCTGACGGCCGGGATGATGGGGAAATGGATGAGCATGACCAGCACCACCGCGATGGCGGCCAGCATGCCCATTTGAACCAGAGCGACGACATCGGTGCGGATTTTTTTCATAACAAGACCTCATTTCCGGCGTTTCGCGGCGCAAAAAATCCCATAACGGTGCGGCTGACGCCGCCCATTATGGGACGAAACATACGCAGGAGGCTGCGCACGTCTTCTTTCATCCGGACTGACCGCACTGCTGCGGAATACCGTCGGCTTTGGAATTTCACCAAATCGGCCCGGCACTGAACGCGCCGGGTTCGCGGGCTGCGGGAGGCTGCTCCCTTACCGCCGGTGGGGAATCGCACCCCGCCCCGAAGACAACCATATATTTTCGATTTCTAAGTATAGCACGCAACCCAAGAGCCGTCAAGCTTTTTAGCAGGATTGCCAAGCGCAGGGGACTGTGGTATACTAGAAAGGATTTTCGGAGGGGATAAACTTATGGATATACAAAACGTGCCGCGTATCGTGCAGGAGCTTGTCCCGGGCAAGCAGATCACCCTCGCGCATATCATCGCCAACCCGGACGACATTCTCTATCAGAAGCTGGGGCTGAACCCGGCGGTGGACTATGCTAAGGCGGCCATCGGCATTCTCACCATGAGCCCAAGCGAAACGGCCATCATCGCGGGAGATCTGGCCATCAAGACCGCCGGCGTGGATTTGGGCTTTGTGGATCGGTTCAGCGGCACCCTGATCGTGACCGGACGGGTGTCGGAGGTGGAGGCCGCCCTGAAAGCCATTGTAGACTACGCCCGGGACGTGCTGGGCTTCACCGTCTGCCCCCTGACCCGCACCTGATGAAAAAGATCCTGCTGGTGGGGCGCAGCGAATGCGGCAAGACCACCCTGACCCAGGCGCTGCGGGGAGAAACCATCCATTATCACAAGACCCAATATGTCAACCATTTCGACGTCATCATCGACACCCCGGGCGAATACGCCGAGAACAAATTTCTCGGCCGGGCGTTGGCGCTGTATTCCTACGAGGCCGACGTGGTGGGGCTGCTGCTCAGCGCGACGGAGCCGTATTCCCTCTATCCCCCGTGCGTGGCGGCCAGCGCCAACCGGGAGGTCATCGGCATCGTCACCCAAATCGATCAACCCCGCGCCAACCCCGCGCAGGCGGAGGCTTGGCTGCGGCTGGCGGGGTGCGAGACAGTGTTTCATGTCAGCGCCGCCAGCGGGGACGGCGTCTGGCGGATCCTCGAATATCTGCGGCAGGAGGGGGACGTTCTGCCGTGGGACAACGCGTGAACCAGGAGAACCGGGCCGACGGCCGGGTTCTTTTTTTCTGCCATCCAGCATATATACTACGGAAATGCAGACAACCCATGCGGATTTTACCAGTCTTTCCAGGGAGACCCCTGCATGATTTTGCAATTTCCTTGTTGAAACGGCTCGAATAATCTGGTATACTAGCAATAACAATTTATCCAGGCAGTCGCTTTCCCTGTGCCTGGACATAAGGAGTGGCAGAATATGAATACATGTCCGAAATGCGGCGGCAATTACGAAGGCGACGTTTGTCCTTTCTGCGCGGCGAGCGAACAGCAGGCCGCCCCGGTTCAGGGACAGGAGTACGCCCAGCAAGCACCCGTTCAGGACGCTCAGCAGATTCCGACGCAGGGCTATCAACAGGCCCCGCAGCAGGGCTATCAACAGGCCCCGCAGCAGGGCTATCCGCAAGGCTATCAGCAGGTTCCTCCTCAGGGCTATCAGCAGGTACCGCCCCAGGGGTATCAACAGATGCCGCCTCAGGGGTATCAACAGGTGCCGCCCCAGGGGTATCAGCAGGTACCGACCATTGTGGTCAACAATGTGAACACCAACAACGTGGGCGGCGCCGGTATGCCCGGCATCAGCCCCAAGAGCAAGATGGTCGCGCTTATTCTCTGCATTTTCCTGGGCACCATCGGTATCCATCGGTTTTATGTCGGCAAGGTCGGCATGGGCATCCTCTATCTGTTGACCGGCGGCTTGTGCGGCATCGGCTGGATCGTCGACATCATCCAGATCGCCTGCGGCAACTTCCGCGACAACATGGGGCTGTTCCTGAAGAACTAACCCGCCGGCAGGCTGCCATTATAATATGTGCTTGTAAAAAAGCAGGCCGCTTCAAAAGCGGCCTGCTTTTTATTTCCCGGTCAATAGGGACAGGGTTTCTGTACGGCTGCGCGGATCGGTTTTCATCCGGCCGCGCAGGGCGGAGGTCTGCGTCCGGGAGCCGGCGGCCCGCACCCCCCGCATGGTCATGCACAGGTGTTCCGCCTCAATAATCACCGCCACCCCCTGGGGCGACAGCTCCTTTTCCAGGAAATCCGCCACCTGGGCGGTCAGCCGCTCCTGCAGCTGCGGCCGGCGGGCGAAGGTGTTGACGATGCGCGCCAGCTTGGACAGGCCAATCACCCGGCCATCTTTGGGAATATAGGCGATGTGCGCCACCCCGGTGAAGGGCAGGAGATGGTGCTCGCACATGGAATACAGCGGGATGTCCCGCACCGTCACCATTTCATCCGGAGAATCCTCGTGAAAAATCTTCACATGGGCGTGGGGATCCTCCTCCAGGCCGGAAAACACCTCCGTGTACATGGCCGCCACCCGCCGGGGCGTTTCCTGCAGCCCTTCCCGTTCAGGGTCCTCCCCGATCGCCAGGAGCAGCTCCCGCACGGCCGCCTCGATGCGCTGTGTATCCATAGGAAATCCTTCCTTTCTCTTCCTAGAGCAATTGGCGAGTGAAATGGCATAAAAGGAGGCGAGGAAAAATGGCGCGGGGCAAGGCGGAGGCCCGGATCAGGCGGCGCCCGCAACGCCATTTTTACTGCCGAACTTGTGTCGTTTTATTCACTGCTTGCTCTAAAGAGCAGCTCTGTGGGACAGCGCCGCATGGCATTCATTATATCGGGATCTGCCGGTTCCGTCAAGGTTTCGGAAGAAAACAAGCAGACGGCTTCCGCCGCCTCCTGCGAGGAGGGCACAGTAATTCGTATCGGGAACCGCCTTCAGGCTGGGGAGCGGTACAGCAAAAAAGGATGCGGGAATTTACCGTCCCGCATCCTTTTCCACTCAGCCCTCTTTCACCAGGGAGCGATACAGCTTGATATACTCGTTGGCGGAGCGGCCCCAGCTAAAATCGGTACGCAGGCACCGATCCATCAAAACCGGCCAATCGGTTTTGTTCGCATAAGCGCCGAGCGAACGGCGGATGGCGTACAGCATGTCGTTGGCGTTGTAGGTCTTGAAGGTGAAGCCCATGCCCATGCCCTCGCCGTCGCCGCAGTCGCGGATGCTGTCCTTCAAGCCGCCGGTTTCCCGCACGACGGGAACCGTGCCATACCGGCAGGCCACCATCTGAGACAGGCCGCAGGGCTCGCTCTTGGAGGGCATAAGGAAGATATCCGCGCCGGCGTATATCTTCCGGGCCAGCTCTGGCAGGAAGCCCGCGCAGTAACAGAATTTCTGCGGATAGCGGCCCTGCACCTCCCGGAAATAGTTCTCATAGGCCCAGTCGCCCGATCCCAGGATGACCACCTGCAGGTTTTCCTGCAGAAGCTCGTCCAGGACGTATTTGACCAAATCCAGCCCCTTATGGGCCACCAGCCGGGTGACCATGCCGACGAGGGGTACGTCCGCCGCCTCGGGCAGGCCCAGCCGTTCTTGCAGAGCCCGCTTGTTTTCCGCCTTGCCAGAGGGATCGTCGGCGGAATAGGTCTTGTAGATAAGCGGATCGGTCTCGGGGTTGTACCCCTCGGTATCGATGCCGTTGAGGATGCCGGTCAGCTTCCATTCCCGCGCCCGCAGGATGGTGTCCAGGCCGTGGGAGAACCAGGGATCCAGGATTTCCTGCGCGTAGGTCGGGCTGACGGTGGTCACCTTGTCGGCCATCTCGATGGCACCCTTCATGAGGTTAACGCAGCCGTCCTGCTCCACGATGGTTCTGCTGCTTTGCGGAATGCCAAAGACATCCTCCAGGATTTCCATGCCGTATTTGCCCTGGTACTGGATGTTATGAATGGTGAAAACCGTTTTGATGTTTTCGTACCCCTCCCTGCCAGCGTAGAACAGGCTGTAATACACCGGAACCAGGGCGGTCTGCCAGTCGTTGGCGTGGATGATATCGGGTTTGAAATCAATGTACGCCAGCATTTCCAGAATCGCCCGGGACAGGAACGCAAACCGCTCCGCGTCGTCGTAATGGCCGTAAAGGCCGGGGCGCTTGAAATAATACTGGTTGTCCAACAAATAGTAAATCACACCGTTGTGGCGGGCCTCGAACACGCCGCAATACTGCCGCCTCCAGGCCACGGGAACCGACAGGCTGGTCAGGAAGGTCATGTTGTCCCGCAGCTCCTGCGGAACCGATTCATACAAGGGCAGTACCACGCGGCAGCCGATCAGCCGCACCCGCATCGCATGGGGCAGCGATCCCGCCACATCCGCCAGGCCGCCTGAGGCGGCAAAGGGAAGCGCTTCGCTGGTTGCATACAAAACTTTCATGGTATCCTCCTATTCCGCCGCACGCAGGCGGCACAGACAGTCTGCTTGTTTGCCGCCGCTGCTTTACACGGCGGATCCCTTGCCGATATAAATCGGATAGCTGCCGAAGCCCTGCAGCGTCCGGCCGTCCTGTATAGACACGTTTTTATCCAGAATCACATAGCACAGGTTGGCCCCCGCGCCGACCGCCGTGCCCTGCATCACGATGCAGTTTTCCACCCGGGCGTCCCGGCCGATATTGACGTCGCGGAAGATGATGGAATTGCGCACCGTGCCGTCCACCCGGGCGCCGTCGGCCACCAGGGAATGGCTGACCGAGGCGTGCAGGCCGTAGAGGGCGGGCGGGCAGTCCCGCACCTTGGTATAGATGGGCCGGCTCGACAGGAACAGCTGCTGGCGCACCTCGGCGTTCAGCAGCGCCATATTGGCGTCGAAATAGCTGCCCAGAGAGGAAATCACCATGGTCATCTCAGGCACTTCGTAGCCGTACAGCCGCATATTTTCCACCTGCCGCTGCAGCACGTCCCGTTCAAAATGATGGTAGTTGCGGCCCAGGCAGGTGGCCACCAGCCGCTGCAGCAATTCCTTACGCAGGACATACAGCCCCAAACCGTAAGCGGACTCCCCGGCCGGGCGAGTATTGAGCACGATGTCCTTCACCCGGCCGTCCTCGGCCGTCCACAGCAGAAGATTATCCGGCGTATCCGGGACCGGGCCGCGCTTATAGGCGATGGTAATATCGGCCCCGCTGTCCCTGTGAGTCTCCAGCAGAGCGTCGTAGTCAATGTTGCCCACCACATGGCAGTCGGACATCACGACGTATTCTTCCTTGGAATTGCGCAGGAACGGCTCGATTTCCGCAAGAGAAACGATCCGGCCGTTGTACATTTCCTCGCTGGTTCCAAAGGGAGGAAGGAAATACAGGCCCTGATTCTTGCGGGACAAATCCCAGGCCTTGCCGGACCCCAGATGATCCATCAGCGACTGGTAATTCCGCTTGGTCACCAGACCCACCTTGGAAATGCCGGCGTTGACCATGTTGGACAGGGTGAAGTCAATAAGCCGGTACCGGCCGCCAAAGGGAACCGAACCCAGCGCCCGCAGCGCGGTGAGATCCCGCAAGGCTTCGTCGTGCATATTGGAAAACAGGATGCCCATGGCGTTGTTGTTGCGCATATCAGTCGTTCCCCTTTCCGTCGGATTCGATCATGGCTTTGGCCGGGATAATCTGGCCCGGCGGGACATGGACGCCCTCGGCGACCACCGCCACGCCCCAATCGCCCAGGTCGGGGCAGTCTTCGGGGCGGGCGCCGATGATGGCGTTTTCCCCCACCTCCACGTTTTCCGCCAAGATGGCGTATTGCACCTTTGCACCCCGCCGCACGCAGGCCCCCGGCATGATGATGGAATCCCGGATTTCCGCGCCCTCCTCGATGGTGACGCCGGAAAAAATCACCGAAAAATCCACGTTTCCGTAAATGTTGCCGCCTTCGGAAATCATGCTGTTCTGTACACACGCGCCGTCGGCGATATAGTGGGGAGGCAGGCCGGGATTGCGGGAATAAATCCGCCATTCGGTGTCGGACAAATCCAATGGGACGTTGGGGTCGAGCAAATCCATATTGGCTTCCCACAGGCTCTCGATGGTGCCGACATCCTTCCAGTAGCCCTCAAAACGATAGGCGCACATTCTCTCCCCCGCCGCTAACATGGCGGGCAGTATGTTTTTGCCGAAATCGTTTTGGGATTTGCGGTTTTTCTCGTCCTCCGTCAGATAGTACCGCAGCTTTTTCCAGTTGAACACGTAAATGCCCATGGAGGCCAGGTTGCTCTTCGGTACGGTCGGCTTCTCATCGAACTCGTAAATCGAGCCGTCCTCGTTGCAGTTGAGGATGCCGAACCGGCTGGCCTCCGACATCTCGACCTCCAGCACCGCGATGGTGCAGTCCGCCTCGTTTTTCTTATGGGCCTCGATCATCTGGGAATAGTCCATTTTATAGATATGATCGCCCGAGAGGACCAGCACATATTCCGGGTCGTACCGCTCGATAAAGGCCAGATTTTGATAGATGGCGTTGGCGGTGCCCTTGTACCAGTCGGCCCCGCGGCTGCGCTGATAAGGCGGCAGGACGTGCACCCCCGCGTCCATCCGATCCAGGTCCCACGGCTGGCCGGAACCGATATAATCGTTGAGCTCCAGCGGCTGATACTGCGTCAGCACCCCCACCGTCTCAATACCGGAGTTGACGCAGTTGGACAAAGGGAAATCGATGATGCGGTATTTCCCTCCATAAGGGACGGCCGGCTTGGCGATGCGGCTGGTCAGAGCATACAGGCGGCTTCCCTGGCCGCCCGCCAGCAGCATGGCGACACATTCTTGTTTGCGGAACATGGCGATACCTCCTTGATTTCATCGCGGGGAACAAACACAGGTCTATTTTTTCTTAGCTGGCGGTTTCGCGGCGGGCTTGGCCGCTGCGGCGGCCGGCTTCTTGTCCGTTTTAGGGGCGGGACGCTTTTTCTCCCGCACCAGCCGGAAATACAGCACCGACAAAGGCGGAATCGTCAGCTCCATGGACTGCTCGAAGCCATGCATCGGCACCGGATCGGTATCAAAGGTGCCATTGGTAATCCCCTGCCCGCCGAACTCGGCGGCGTCGGTGTTGAACACCTCGGTATAGGTGCCGTAAAACGGGGCGCCGATGCGGTAATGCTCCCGTTTGACCGGGTTAAAGTTGCACAGGGCCACCAGCTCGCCGCCGTGATTGTCCATCCGGCGGAAGGAAATGATGCTTTGGGTATAGTCGTCATGGGCGATCCAGGAGAAGCCCTCCCAGGAAAAGTCATTTTCCCACAGGGGCGCGTTGTCCCGGTAGAAATGGTTCAGCGATTTGGTGAAATGCTGCAGCATCCGGTGCGCTTCGTAATCCAGCAGCAGCCAGTCCAGCCCGCTTTCGTAGTCCCATTCCTTGAACTGGCCGAACTCGCTGCCCATAAACAGCAGCTTTTTGCCCGGATGGGCCATCATATAGCCCAGAAAAGCCCGCACGCCCGCGAATTTCTCCTCATACGTGCCGGGCATTTTGTTGATGAGGGAGCCTTTGCCGTGCACCACCTCGTCGTGGGAGATGGGCAGGACGAAATTCTCGGAAAAGGCATAGAAAAAGGAAAACGTCAGGTTGTCGTGATTGAACTTCCGGAACCAGGGATCCAAGGAGAGATAATGGAGCATATCGTTCATCCAGCCCATGTTCCACTTGTAATTGAACCCAAGGCCGCCGTCGGCGGTGGGGCGGGATACCATCGGCCAGGAGGTGGATTCCTCCGCGATCATCATGGCCTTGGGATGGGCGGCGAAGACCGTCTCGTTAAGCTCCTTAAGGAATTCCACCGCTTCCAGGTTCTCCTTGCCGCCGAAACGGTTGGGGATCCATTCCCCGTCCCGCCGGTTGTAATCCAGGTACAGCATGGAGGCCACCGCGTCCACCCGGATGCCGTCCACGTGAAAGACCTCCAGCCAATACATGGCGTTGGATATCAGGAAGCTGCGCACCTCCGGACGGCCGTAGTCGAACACGCAGGTGCCCCATTCCTTGTGTTCGCCCTTGCGGGGATCGGCGTATTCGTAGCAGGGTCCCCCGTCGAAATGATACAGGCCGCATTGATCCTTGGGGAAATGGGCCGGCACCCAGTCGATGATCACCCCTATCCCCGCCTGGTGGCAGCGGTCGATGAACCGCATGAACTCCTTGGGGGTGCCGTACCGGGAGGTGGGCGCGTAATAACCGGTCACCTGATAGCCCCAGGAGCCGTCGAAGGGATACTCCATGATGGGCATCATCTCGATGTGGGTGTATCCCATTTCCAGCACATAGGGGATCAGCTCGTCCCCCAGCTTCTCATAGGAAAAGGGATTGCCGTCGGGATACTGCCGCCAGGAACCGGCGTGAATCTCGTAGATATTCACCGGGCAGTCGTAAATGGTAGCCTCCTCCTTGGCCCGCAGCCACTTGCCGTCTCCCCAGGCATAGCCGCCGACGCTGAACACCTTGGAAGCGTTGCCGGGGCGCGTCTCAAAATGGGCGGCGAAGGGATCGGATTTCATCACGCCTTGTCCATGCTTATCTACAATATGATACTTGTACGTATCGTATTCCTGCAAATTCTGCGCCGTGCATTCCCAGACGCCGCCGGTCAGCCTTTCCAGGGGCTGCGCCTCGGGATCCCATTTGTTGAAATCGCCGACCAGGGACACGGCTTGCGCGTTTGGCGCCCACACCCGGAAAATATATCCATCCTCCCCGGCGGCATGGCACCCGAGCACCTCATAGGCGCGGCTGTTCTGTCCCCGGCAAAAGGCCGACAAGGCCTGTTCAATCTCCGGCATCATGCCGGCGCGCGGATTGCTGTACATGAGCATCCCTCCATGGTGGATTGGCGGCCGAACCATTCCCGGCGGGCGCCGCGGGGAATATCCGCAGTTCGCCCACAGGTTTTATTCAGCATGTCCGATTGTCATCGGATTGGAAGTGATTACCTTTATTGTAGCAACTGCCTGTGTGAATTGCAAGCGTTTTTGGTAAGTTTCTTAAAACAAATTGTTAACGAATTCAATATACTTGTATATAAAGCACAACAATCAATTTGTATTCCTAGACAAATCGCTTTTCAGGGCAGTCCACATTCGCTTAGTATATCCCAACCATGTTACAAAACCTGTCGAAACCTTAAAATTGCCGATAGTCATGACCACCCGTAAAACGGGTGGCATGAAGGAGCCCTAGAAGGGCATAGGA
>URCA01000044.1 GCA_900546265.1 uncultured Oscillospiraceae bacterium
GGCACACGCCCCTGTGCTGGCGCACAGGGCTTTGAGAACATTGAACCATGCAAAACCGCAGCACATGCGGTTTTGTTGGGGCCGCTGCGCGGCGTCAGGGTGTAATATACCATCCGGAATGTTTCATAAAAATATACATACGGTCATCTTTGACGGACGGCCGGAAAGGACAATCTGCGATGCAGTACTCCAATGTGATCCCGGGACGCTTCGTTTCCCGGCCCAACCGCTTCCTTGCACAGGTGAAAACCGCGGACGGCGTGCAAACCTGCCATGTGAAAAATACCGGACGCTGTGCCGAGCTGCTGCTGCCCGGCGCTCCGGTATGGCTGCAGCGGTTCGGCACGGACGCAAAGCGCAAGACAAAATTCGACCTTATCGCCGTGCAGAAGGGCGCGCTTCTGCTGAACATCGACAGCCAGGCGCCCAATGCGGCGGCACGGGAATTTCTGGCCTCCGGCGGGTTAGGCTGGATTCCCAGCGTACTGCGCCCCGAATACACCTGGGGCGATTCCCGTTTTGACTTTTATTTGGAACACGGCGGGCGCCGGTGTCTTGCAGAGGTGAAGGGCGTCACGCTGGAGGAGGACGGCACAGCGCTGTTCCCCGACGCGCCCACGCTGCGCGGCATAAAGCATCTGGAGGGCCTTTCACGCGCCGCGGCGCAGGGCTTTGCGTGCTGCGTGCTGTTCGTCGTTCAATTTTCTCCCGCAGCCGCCTTCGCGCCCAACCGGCGCACGCACCCTGCTTTCGCAGACGCCTTGCGCGCCGCACGGGACGCAGGAGTACGCGTACTGGCCTACGACTGCGCCGTCACACCGGAGTCCATGGTCCTGCGCGCGCCCGTCCCCGTCACAGGGCTTTGAAAAACGCGCCGCCCATCAGCGTCCTCCCCGTCCCTGCATCCGGACGGCAAAAGCCCCGTCCCCAAAGGCCGTTCGGCCGCTGGGGGCGGGGCTGCTTTTTATCCTTTATCCTGCGCCGTACACGATTTTTCGCGCTCAGACCGTTTTCTGCATGGTATAAGGCAGGATGCCCAGGAACAGGTTATACTGCACGCCGGACACATTGCTGTGCATGGCATAGACGTCCTGGTTCACATAGGTGGGGATGAGAGGCGCTTCGTCCAGCTCGATCTCCTGCATGCGCGCCCACATCTCCGCACGTTTTTCAACGTCCAGCTCGGAGCAGGAGGCCAGATAAAGGCTCTCGCACTCATCATTCTGCCAGCCGGTATACATACCGTTGGTGATTGGGTTGTACACAATGAAAGACAATGCCAAGGCGCTGTCCGGGCCCGTGCGACCCAGATTGGTCAGGCCCACCTGATACTCGCCGTTTTTCTTCATGGCGGTAAGCGTGGCCGCGTCGTATTGGGTGACCTCCAGCGTCACGCCCGCCTGCGCCCACTGCTCCTTTAGAATGGCGGCGATCTGTGCCTCCGTGGTATTGCCGGAGGTGATGCTCAGCGTGAGCGTCAGGCCGTCGGCATAGCCCGCATCCGCCAGCAGGGATTTCGCCTTTTCCACATCGTGGGTGTAGCCCTCCAGCCCGGTGTTGCGCAGCACGTCCAGATTGTCGGTAAAGGTGGTGACGCGCTGGGCGTACCCCTGGTTCGCGCCTACGATCAGATCATCCACATTGGTGGCATACGCCAGCGCCTGGCGCACTTCCTTGCTGGAGACCGCCTCAGCCTCCACATTGAAGCCGATGTAATTCACCGTTACGGTGTCAAAGGCTTCTACCTTATAGTTGCTGTCCGCGCTGAGCTGGGGCAGATTGTTGCGCGGCGTGCTCATCATCAGGTCGATGTCGCCGTTCTGGAACTCCATCAGGCGGGTGGAATCATCCGCCACGACGGTCACCTTGATCTCCTCGGTAACAGCCTTGGACGGGTCGTAGTAATTGGGATTCTTTTTGAACAGCATGTACTGGTCTTTCACCCAGTCGGCAATATAATACGGGCCGCAGGTGACGAGGTCCTTATAGTCGCCGCTCTCGCCGCTGTCCTTCTGGACAATGGCGCAGCAGGGCATTGTGAAATTGGACAGGAAGTCCGGCGTCGGGGCCTTCAGCGTCACAACGACCGTCGTGTCGTCGGGGCATTCAATGCCCGCGATGGCCGTCAGAAAGCCCGCGAAGATGGATTTTTCCGGGTCGATGGCACGGTTGAGAGAATACAGGATATCCTCTGCCGTAACAGCGTCGCCATTGTAGAATTTCAGCCCGTCGCGCAGATGGAAGGTGTACGTCAGGCCGTCCTCGGAAACGTCCCAGCTCTCGGCCAAAGCGCCCTCGATGGCGGTGCCGTCATTGGCCGGAAACACAAGGCCTTCAAAGTTCCAGGCCACAGTCATCAGGTCCGTGGCGTTGGAGGTCTGCGTCGGGTCCACAAGAGCGGCGTCCTTATTGCGTGCAACGACGATCTGCTGCGCAATGCCCGCGTCCGCCGCGCCGGAGGAGGCGGACGCCGCACCCGAGGCCGCCGCGCCGCCGGAGGAGGCGGGCGCGCCGCCGCAGCCGGCAAGGCCCGCTGCCAGCAGGGCCGCCGCCAAAAGGCTGGCGATCAATTTTTTCATATTGAAAACTCCTTCACAAGTTTTTTCTTCCCCGCGCCCGGCCCCACCCTGTTCCTGCCGTAAGCGCTTGTTTTTTAACTGGAAGTTAAGCCAAATTATAAATCTCCGGCTGCGCCCTGTCAATAGAAAATATGTATAAAGATACTCTTTTTTGTTTTTGAATGCAAAATCGGGGCTTGCAAAACGCCGCCGCATCCCGTACAATATCGGTGAAACGAGGTGCATGTTATGCTGGAATCCATCCGCGAGCTGCGGCGCCGGAAAAACTTCACTCTGCGCCAGCTCAGTGAAAAAACAGGGTATACCGTCAGCTTCCTTTCCCAGCTGGAGCGCGGCATCAAAAACCCGTCTCTGGACGCGCTGCGGGCCATTGCGCAGGCGCTGGACGTCTCGCTTGTGAGCCTGATGAACAATTCCGATTACACGGCCGGAAGCCGCGGCGAAACCGGCGACGACGCCGGAGAGAGCGGCTTTTGCGTGCTGCCGCCGGACGGCCGGCGCACAATGCCCATTGATCTTCCGGGCGTCCGCTACCAGCTTTTGAACGCGCAGCAGCTTGCCCCGGGCCACGCGGGCGACGTGACGATGGTGCTGTGCACGCTGCAGCCCGGCTGCTCCTCCAGCGGCAAAATGGTGAGCCACCTTTACACCGAGGTATGCTTTGTCATCGCGGGGCGCATCCGCGCGCTGCGCGCGGGCGGCGAGGAGCTGCTCGGCCCGGGAGACACCATCCGCGTGACGCCCGGCGTGCTGCATGATTTTTACAACGTGGGCGATGCGCCCGCTGTTGTACTGGCCGTTACATTTTAGCTTGACAATTGGTTTGCGTTTGCTATAATTTACTGTAAGTTAACTTTGTCGCATTAAAGCGGAAAAGAGCGATCCAATTGCGAAGGCTCTCCGACGGCGGAGGGCTTTCGCATATCTTTTTTGTCGGGGGAGATGTCCGTGAAAGAAATCAATTACATTTTAAAGCGGGTGCTGCAGATGATCCCGGTGCTGCTGCTGGTGATGGTGCTGATCTTCGCGCTGATCCGCTTTATCCCGGGCGACCCGGCCGACGTGATGCTCGGCGCGCGCGCCACCGAAGAATCACGCGCCATGCTCCATGCCAAGATGGGCATCGACAAGCCCATCTATGAGCAGTTTTTCCTGTTTATGAAAAACTGCCTGCGGCTGGATTTCGGGGAATCCATCCTCAGCGGCGAGCCTGTTTCGCAGATCCTGGCGCGCCGCTTTCAGGTGACGGCCTCGCTCACGGGCATGACGGCCCTGTTCACGATGCTGCTGGCGCTGCCCATCGGTTATTTTTCGGGTGTGAACAAGCACAACGCCGCCGGAAAGGCCATAAATACCTCGGCGCTGGTCGTCATGGCGGTGCCTGCGTTCTGGGTCGGCATCCTTCTGATGTATTTCTTCGGGCTGAAGCTGCACTGGTTTCCCATCTCCGGCTGGGGCGATACCTTCGGCGAACATGTGTGGTCCCTCATCCTGCCGGCGTTCACGCAGTCGCTGGGCATCTCGGCGCTGCTCATCCGCAATATGCAGAACGAGGTGGCGCAGATTTTCACCATCGACTATGTGGATTTTGCCCGCAGCAAGGGCCTTGCACCCATGCGCGTGCGCGTGTGGTACATCCTGCGCAACGTAATGATCTCCACCACCACGCTTTTTTCCATCGGCATCGCCAGCATGCTGGGCGGCAGCGTCATCATCGAAACGGTGTTCTCTCTGCCGGGGCTCGGCTCACTGATCATGTCCAGCATCCTGGCACGGGATTACCCCGCCGTACAGGGCTGCGTTATCCTGTTTGCCGTTATCATCATGGCGGTGAACCTGCTCACCGATATTTTGTATTCCGTGCTTGACCCCCGCGTCAAGCTGCAGTAAAGGAGGCGCACAGATGCAGGCAGAAGCTGTAAAAGTAACGCAGCGGCGCACCGTATGGAACGTGCTTCGCCGCAACCTTTCGCTCACCGCAGGGTGCTTGATCCTGCTTTGCGTGGTGTTCACGGCGCTGTTTCCGGGGCTCATCGCAAGCCAATCCCCCACAGACCAGAACCTCACGGCCATGCTGGCCGCGCCTTCGGCCGAGCACATCTGGGGCACCGACGAGCTGGGGCGCGATATTTTCGCCCGTGTCATCTGGGGGACCCGGTATGACCTCGTCATCGGCCTGGCTGCCGCCAGCGTCCCGTTTATCGTGGGCACGCTCATCGGTCTTTTCACGGCCTACTTCGGCGGCATCCTGGACACGCTTTTCATGCGCCTTGTGGACGTGATGATGTCCTTCCCCGTCATCGTCCTCATCATCGCCATCGTGGCGGTGCTGGGGCCCGGCATCGGCAATATGTACCTGGCCATGTGGCTGGTGGGATGGACGAGCTACGCGCGCCTAGTGCGCAGCGCCGTCATGGTGGAAAAAAACGCTGAATATGTGCAGGCCGCGCGTACGCTGGGCTATTCCCACCTGCGCATCCTGTTCCGGCATATTCTTCCCAACGTCATCTCCGGCGCCATCGTATACGCGGTTTCAGACATATTGATGTGCATGCTCATGGGTGCGGGGCTCAGCTTTCTGGGCGTTGGCGTACAGCCCCCCACCCCGGAGTGGGGCGCCATTATTTCGGGCGGCCGTTCCTTTTTGTTCAACGCGCCGTGGATCAGCATTTTTCCCGGCATCTTCCTGGCCGTCACGGGCGTGGGGCTCAGCCTTTTGGGCGACGGTCTTGCAAAGTTTTTCCAAGTAAAGGGGCATTGACATGGATAAACCTGTATTGCTCGAAGTCAAGGACCTGAAAACCTATTTCTATTCCGGCAAACACGCGCTCAAGGCCGTGGACGGTGTAAGCTTTTCCATTCAGGAGGGCGAGGTGTTCGGTCTCGTGGGCGAGAGCGGCAGCGGCAAGAGCATCACCTGCAAATCCCTCATCGGGCTCATCCACCGCCCGGGGCGCATCGCGGGGGGCAGCATCCGCTACCGCGGGCAGGAGCTTGCGGGCCTTTCCGAAAAGGCGCTCACCGCCGTGCGCGGCAAAGAGATCGGCATGATCTTCCAGGAGCCGATGGTGGCGCTGAACCCGGTGCTGCGCATCGGCCAGCAGATAACGGAATCCTTCAAGGACCCCGGGCTTTCCGGCGAGGAAAAGCACGCCCGTGCCGTGGAGCTGCTGCGGCGCGTGGGCATTCCCAACCCGGAGCAGCGCATGCGGGAATATCCGCACCAGTTCTCCGGCGGAATGCGCCAGCGCGTGGTCATTGCCATCGCGCTGGCCTCCAACCCCAAGCTGCTGCTGGCGGATGAACCGACCACGGCGCTGGATGTGACCATCCAGGCCCAGATCCTGCAGCTGCTGCGGGAGCTGAAGGACGAATACGGCATGGCCATGGTGCTTGTGACGCACAACCTGGGCGTGGCCGCGCAGATCTGCGACCGCATCGCGGTGATGTACGGCGGTCATATCATGGAGCTTGGCCCCACGCGGGAACTGTTCGCACACCCGCAGAACCCGTATACCCGCGGCCTGTTGGCCTCGCTGCCCGTGAATAAACGCAAGGGCGAGCCGCTCTCCGCCATACCGGGCACGCCGCCGAATCTGGGCGAGATGCCCGTGGGCTGCCCGTTTGCCCCACGGTGCGCGCGGGCGCAGGACGTGTGCTTCAGCCAGCCTCCCGCCGAGCGGGAGGTCGGCCCCGGCCACACCTGCCGCTGCCATTTCGCGGACGGCCCCTGCCGAGAGGAGGATGACTGTGGAAAACCGCAATAACGCACAAGAGCCCCTGCTGCAGGTGCGCGGGCTGAGCCTGCGCTTTCCCGTAAAGCAAGGCCTGCTGGACATCCTGATGCGCCGCCCCCAGCAGGCGGTGACGGCCGTGGACGATGTGGACCTTGCTATCTACCCGGGTGAATGCCTGGGCCTTGTGGGCGAAAGCGGCTGCGGCAAAAGCACGCTGGCCAAAACCATTATCCGCATTTACGACCCGGACGCCGGAACTGTGACGCTGGACGGCGTGGATTTCACCGCGCTGAAGGGCAAACGCCTGCAGGCCGCGCGCCGCAGCGTGCAGATGGTATTTCAGGACCCATACTCCTCGCTGAACCCGCGCATGAGCGTGGGCGCCATGCTCAAAGAAGTATTGCAGGTGCATCATGTGTGCCCGAAGGACGAAATGGACGCCCGTGTGGCGGCTCTGCTGGAGATGGTGGGCCTTGCGCCGGACGCCGCACAGCGCAGCCCCGGTGAATTTTCCGGCGGCCAGCGCCAGCGCATCGGCATCGCCCGCACGCTGGCCCTGCAGCCCAAGCTGCTCATCGCGGACGAGGCGGTCTCCGCCCTGGACGTCTCCGTGCAGGCACAGATCATCAACCTGCTGGAGGAGCTGCAGAAAAGCCTGCATCTGACGATGCTGTTCATCTCCCATGATCTTTCCGTGGTGCGCTGCATGACAGACCGCGCTGTGGTGATGTACCTGGGCAAGATCATGGAAATGGGCCCCACGGAACACCTGTTCGGCGCGCCCGCCCACCCCTACACGCGCAACCTCATCGACGCCGTGCCCGAGCCGGATCCCGACTGTCCGCCCAAAGAGAGCACGATGATCGGCGAGCCGCCCAGCCCCATGGATATCCCCGGCGGATGCCGGTTCCATCCGCGCTGTCCCTATGCAAAAAACGTGTGCCGCCGCGCTCAGCCCGAACTCACGGACCTGGGCGGCGGACATTTTGCGGCCTGCCATTTCCCCTATGCGTGCGCTGGGGCGCCGCAGACGGAAGCTGAACAATAAGACCGCCCCGCGGCGCGCCGCGGCCCGGACAATGAATATGGGAAAGGAACATCTATTATGAAAATCACCGGCGTAAAAATCGAAAAGCTGCTGCTGGAGCTGACCAGCCCGTTCCGCGTGGCCTTCGGCACCATCACGCATTCCGAAAACGTAATGATCAAGGTCACCACAGACGAAGGCGTTACCGGCTACGGCGAGGCCGCGCCGCTGGCGTTCGTCACAGCCGAAACCACGGATTCCGTCATTGCGGCGCTGGAGCTGTTCCGCACCGGGCTGATCGGTATGGACCCGCTGGACATCGAAGCCGTGCATGCCATGATGGACGGCCTGATGGGCGGCAACTCCTCGGCCAAATGCGCGGTGGACCTTGCCATGTACGACATCCGCGGCAAAGCCGCGGGCATGCCCGTGTACAAGCTGCTGGGCGGCTATTCCAACACCGTGCTCAACGATATCACCGTCAGCATCATGAAGCCGCAGGCCATGGCGGACAAGGCGCTGAGCTATGTGCGCGACAAGGGCTACCGCGTGCTGAAGGTGAAGGTGGGCGCGGACGTGAACGACGACATCCGCGCGCTGACGCTCATCCGCGAGGCTGTCGGCCCGGACGTCCGCCTGCGCGTGGACGCGAACCAGGGCTACGACGTACCCACGGCGCTCAAGGCGTTGAACGCCTTTGCCGCACTGGGCGTGGAATCGGTGGAGCAGTGCCTGCCCGCATGGAACATGGAGGGCGCGGCCTACCTGCGCCGGAAAGCGCCCGCCATCCATCTGATGCTGGACGAATCGATCCACGGCCCGGTGGACGCAGCCCGCGCCTGCCGCATGGACGCGGCGGATATCCTGAACATCAAGCTGATGAAATGCGGCGGCCTGTATCCGGCCGAGCAGATCAATGCCATCGCCCAGGCCAACGGCCTCACCTGCATGGTAGGCTGTATGATGGAGACAAAACTTTCCATCACTGCCGGCCTGAGCTTTGTGGCGGCAAAGAAAAATGTAATGGACGCAGACCTGGACAGCTTTATGGAATATGTGGGCGGCGAGACCCACTTCCCCGGCGGCTTCACCCACAAGGGCAGCGATTTTGTGCTGTGCGACGCACCGGGTTTCGGGCTGGACATCGACTTTTGATTTACCGGAAAAGGCCGTGTGCGGGCGCTCCGGCACCCTTGTGCCCGGGCGGACGCCCGGCCTTTTCCCATTTTACGGAGGGATGAGCATATGGAGACATGGTCGTTTTATTCCGCGGGCATCCGCATCGCCCGCTTTTGGCCCGCCGCCGGCACGTTGGAGTGGGCGTGCCTGGACGACGGGGCGGGCGTTTTGGGCGCGCGCGGTGCAATGAACGAGGAGAACGCCGAATGGTTTGCCAGGCGGTACCAGTTTTCGCCCGCGGCATTTTTTGAAGGGCTGTCCGCATGGAACGAAGCGTTCGCGGGAGGCGGCTCGCCCGTCAGCTGCGGCGGCTCGCGCTACGACCGCCGTCCGGATGGATTTTACGCCCAGCGCGAGGCGCGTTTTCCCAAGGATATTTTGTTCGCGGACGGCGCTGTTCGCGCTCAGCTTTGTTCAAACGGCAACGGAACCACGGTGCTGGTGCAGGACGGCTGGGAGGCACGCACGCCCGCGGGCGCGTGGCTTGCCTATGCGCCTGCGGAGCCGGCATGCCCGGTGCGCGCGCTGGGCACCTTTATGGTGCCCGCGCGGGATGGGGTAAGGCTTGCCACGGATGTCTATGTGCCCGGCAATGCCCAGGGCCCCGTGCCTGTGATGCTGGTGCGCACGCCATACGACAAAACAGCTGCTCCGTGGAATTATTTCAACTTCGTGCGCCGCGGCTATGCGCTCGCCGTTCAGGACGTGCGCGGCCGCAGCGCAAGCGAGGGCGATTTTCTGCCCTGCTACCATGAGGTGGAGGACGGAGACGACACGCTGAACTGGCTCGCCGGGCAGGAATGGAGCAACGGCCGCGTGGGCATGATCGGCGGGTCGTACCTGGGCTATGTGCAATGGTGCGCAGCGGCCAGCGGCAACCCCCATTTGCAGGCGCTCGTCAGCATGGTCACGGCGGGCAGCGCCTTCACCACCATCGGCACGAGCGGCGTGGTTTACGCCCACACCGACCGGGTCACCATCGATCCCGCCGGGCGGGTGCACACCTTCTGCTGCGCGGTGCCTGGCGCGTGGCATGTGATGGGGGTCACCCAGGGGGCCGGCCTGTCCCTGAAATGGTTCCGGGATCAGTTCTGCGTGGCGGAAAAGGAAGCCGCCGCCGGGATGGCGACCGACCCTTATGTCCTCATGGACAAGCAGGCGGCTCTGTCCCCTGTGGGAGCCAACCGGCTGCTCTATCTCCCTTATCTGATGGGGGAGAGGACGCCGCATCTGGATCCGCAGGCCCGGGGCGTGTTCTTTGGCCTGTCCGCCATGCATGAGAAGCGGGACCTGCTGCGGGCGGTGATGGAGGGGGTGTCCTACTCCCTCATGGACTGCCTGGCGGTGTTTGGGGACATGGGGCTGACCGTGGACCGGATGGCCGCCTGCGGCGGCGGGGGCTCCAGCCCCTTTTGGAGGCAGATGCTGGCCGATATCTATGGCTGTGGCATTTCCCCCGTGGTTTCCCGGGAGGGGCCCGCCTTGGGCGTGGCCCTGCTGGCCGGCGTGGGCGCCGGGGTGTACGGCAGCGTGCCGGAGGCCTGCGCCGCCGTCATCAAGTACGGCCCCGCCCAGCAGCCCGACGAGGAACGGCACCGGCGGTACGGTGAATTCTATGGTCTGTACCGGCAGCTGTACCCCGCCCTGAAGCCCCTGTACGCCCAACTGGGAACGCTGACATAAAGCAGCGCGGCCCGCCGTCCTTTCGGAACGGCGGGCTGCGCTTGTTTTGGTTTATTGGATGCCTGGGATTTTCGGCAGGGCGTCGAAGCCGACCTGCAGATCCTCGTCGGTGGGGATGTAGTCGCTCATGGCGCCCTCCAGGTAGGCGGTATAGGCGTTCATATCGAAGTAGCCGGTGCCGGTCAGGCCGAACAGGATGGTCTTGGCCTCCCCGCTTTCCCGGCACTTGATGGCCTCGTCCATGGCCGCGCGGATGGCATGGGCCGATTCCGGCGCAGGCAGGATGGTTTCCTGCTTGGCGAAGAAGGTGGCGGCTTCGAACACCTTGGTTTGTTCCACCGCTACGGCCTTCATGTAGCCGTCGTGATACAGCTTGGACAGGATGGGGCTCATGCCGTGATAGCGCAGGCCGCCCGCATGGTTGGCTGAGGGCATGAACTCGCTGCCCAGCGTATACATCCGGGCCAGCGGCGTGACATGGCCGGTATCGCAATAGTCGTAGGCGTACCGCCCGCGGGTCAGGGAGGGGCAGGAGGCGGGCTCTACCGCGATAAATTCGGTGCCGGTGCGCTTGCCGGTCAGGGTATCCTGCAGGAAGGCCGCCATCAGGCCGCCCAGGTTGGAGCCGCCGCCGGCGCAGCCGATAACGATATCGGGATATTCCCCGATTTTTTCCATGGCAATTTTGGATTCCAGGCCGATGACCGACTGGTGCAGCAGCACCTGGTTCATCACCGAGCCTAGCACATACCGGCAATCGGGGGTATGCATGGCCTTTTCAATCGCCTCGGAGATGGCGCAGCCGAGGGAGCCGCCGGTGCCGGGATGGGCCTTCAGGATGGCGCGGCCCACCTCGGTGGTGTCGGAGGGGCTGGGGATGATGTCCGCGCCGAAGGTGTGGATGACCGCCTTGCGGAAGGGCTTCTGCTCGTAGCTGACCTTCACCATATAGACGGTGAGATCCAAGCCGTAGTGGGAGCAGGCCATGGCCAGAGCCGTGCCCCATTGGCCGGCGCCGGTCTCGGTGGTCAGGCTTTTCAGCCCCTGCTTTTTGGCGTAATACACCTGGGCGGCGGCGGAATTCAGCTTATGAGAGCCGGAGGTATTGTTGCCCTCGAATTTGTAGTAGATTTTTGCCGGGGTGTCTAGGGCCTTTTCCAGGTTGTAGGCCCGGATGAGGGGAGCGGGCCGGAAAATCCGGTAGAAGTTCTGCACCTCCTCCGGTATATCGATGTACCGGTCGGTGGTGTTCAGCTCCTGGCCGCACAGCTCCTCGCAGAAGATGGGGAGCATATCCTCCGGCCCCACCGGCTGGTGGGTGACGGGATGGAGATAGGGATCGGGCTGTTCCTTCATGTCGGCGCGGATGTTATACCATTGCTTGGGCATTTCCTCTTCGGACAGGTAAATACGGTAAGGCTCTTTGTTCATGACGGATCTTCCTTTCTTCTCGACAGCATCATCGGCGGACGGTTCACTCACCGTCGCCATCGCCGCGGGCAAAAGCTCGCCGCCCTGCATGACCGATTCATATGCACGCATCCTTTCGGCAATAAAAAAGCTCTTGCCCCAGATTGTTCTGGGACAAGAGCTGTCACTCCTGCGGTACCACCCGAATTCGCCCGCCGAAGGCGGACGCGCTCACTTCTGCGCACAAACCATGCGCACTCCCCTGATAACGGGCGGAGTCCCCGTCGCACCTAGCCTGATACAGGTTCGGATAGCCCTCGTAAGTCCATTCAGCCGGTTCAGCGCCGCCGCAATTCCACCATCTGCGGCTCTCTTTGTACGCCAAGCTCCCGCTTACTACTCTTACTCATCGGTTTCAGCTTTTTTCTTATTATATGCGACAAGTTTTACTTTGTCAACCATCATTTTAACAACTGCGGCAGCACGGCGGCCACGGTCTTCTCTTCCCCGAAGCCGTTGACGTTGTACAGCACCAGCAGGTCGGTCACCTGTTTCTCCTGGAACAGGGCGGACAAATCCGTCTTGTAGTAGCGGGGATCCACCAGCACGATGGTCTGATAATGGGCCGCCAGAAAGGGCACCAGAGCATTGGCGTAGGAGTCCTTGATAAGCAGCAGGGTCCTGCCGTTGGCTGTGCCGGTTTCCACCGTGGTCAGCGGGTGATTGCCGCCCAAAAAGTAGGCGTATTTGTCCTTCTTGTCCAGATACGCCGGGTCGTACAGGCCGTCCAGCCGGCCGTTCTTCCAGGTCACGGTACAGGGGTTGGCCGCCTTCGGCCGGTAGACCTCGATGAAGTCGGGCTTCACGGTGTACAGGTTGGCTTTGGAATAGACGGTTCCGAAAAACTCTTCCGTCACCCGCTCCACCGTGAACGCGTCCTGGGGCAGCGGCGGCTCTCCCAGGCTCTCCATCAGCGCCGTATAGCCGGCATACGCGCCGGCGGTGGTCCAATGGTGATCGGTGCGGTAGAACAGCCCTTCGTCCCTACGGGCTTTCAGCAGGGCGGTGGGATCCACCGTCTCCTTCACCGCGGCCTTCATCTGGGCGATGACAGCCGCCTGATCGGGCACGGGGGCCAGGGGGGGCAGCTTTTCGGGCAAGATGGCCGCCGCCGTCGGCACCAGCATCACCCGGGCGCGCAGTCCCGGCGCCGCCTGCTTCGCCCGCTCGACAAACCGGGCCACCGCCGCGACGTTGTTCGCCACCAGCGTTTCGCTATACGGGTCGGTTTTTTCAAACAGAAACCCATCCCGGCCAAAATAGGCACGGCCGTTGTCTTTATTGAGCAGGGCGAGCTGGGTCATGGTTTTCAGGCCCACCCAGCCGTCCCGGTTCCAGAACTGGTCGGTGGTGTAGGTGTCGAACGTGGTCGTGAACCGGCCGGAGGTCAGCTCCTCCAGCGAGAACGGCGGAAAGGTCTGCAGCACCCGGTTCTCCGTTTCGGAAAACGTCTTTTCCGGGGTGAGCAGGTTGGCGCCGGTCCCGAAAGCCAGCGCCGCCAGGAACGCTCCGGTCACCACCCAGGCTTTTTTATTCATAGTAGCCCCCTAAAAACGAAAATAGAGAAACGGATTATAGGACGCATCCACCAGGAAGGCGACACTCAGCGCCCCGACGACAAGCAGCGGCACTGCCTCCGCCATCCCGGCCAGCACCGGCCGGGCGCGCAGGGCCTGTTCCGCCCGACGATACAGCTTCATGGGCAGGGGTGTGGCCGCCAGGATGAGAATACCCAGCAGAAGGGCGTTGGTGTACAGGGTATACACGCCCGCCCCATTGGTCAGCCCTGCGCCGAAGCCGCCCACCAGGGCCCGCAGATAGGACACCCCGGCCGAAAGGCTGTCGAAGGCGAAGATGGCCCAGCTGACCATCACGATGAGCATGGTGTACACATGCTGAAAAAACCGGGGAAGCTTGTCCAGCCATCGCCGCAGCACGAATTTTTCCAGCGCCAGCCAGACACCGAAGTACAAGCCCCAGACCACGAAATTCCAGCTGGCCCCGTGCCAGATGCCGGTCAGCATCCACACAATCAGCAGGTTGCGCAGCTGCTTGAGGGCGCCGTGGCGGTTGCCGCCCAGGGGGATGTAGACGTATTCCCGGAACCAGGAGGACAGGGAGATGTGCCACCGCCGCCAGAAATCGGTGACGCTCACCGCTGTGTAGGGATAATTGAAATTCTCGAGGAAATGGAAGCCGAACATCCGGCCCAGGCCAATGGCCATGTCCGAATAGCCGGAAAAATCGAAATAAATCTGCAGCGTAAAAGCCGCCAGGCCGATCCAGGCGGTCAGCACCGGCAAAGTGGTCACATCCTGCTGCGAAATGGCCGTCCACACCGCGCCGATGTTGTTGGCCAGCAGCACCTTTTTGCCAAGGCCCGCCACAAACCGGCGGATGCCGGAGGAAAACAGATCCGCCGTTTCCCGGCGGCAGGACAGCTCGGCCGATACGGTGGACATGCGCACGATGGGGCCGGCGATAAGCTGGGGGAACAGGGAGACATAGGTGCCGAAGGCCACCAGGCTCTTCTGCACCGGCACGTCCCCCCGATACAGGTCGATGAGATAGGACATGGCCTGGAAGGTGTAGAAGGAGATGCCGATGGGCAGGGGCAGATCGAGCTTGGGGATCCCCAGGCCGAACAGGCCGTTCAGGTTGCCGATGAGAAAATCGGCGTATTTGAAGAAGGCCAGCAGCGCGAGATTGCACACCACCGACAACACCAGGATCCGCCGAGCCGCCCGGACGTTCCCCTTTTCCAGCCGGGTGTGCATCCAGCGGCCCAGGCTGTAGTCCATCAGGATAGAAAACACCATCAGCAGAACATACACCGGCTCGCCCCAGCCGTAGAACGCTAGGCTGAACACCAGCAGCACCACGTTTTTAAAGCGGCGCGGCACCAGAAAATAGACGACCAGCACCGCCGGCAGAAAATAGAACAAAAACAACAGGCTGCTGAATACCATACGTGTGAACCCCTACCCGTTCCCCTTAGAGCAATTTTAGTAAATACCGTCAGCAGCTCGATGGCGGGAAGAGGCGGCTGCGTCGTTGTCGTCCTTGGCGGGCGCCAGCCCGCCGGGAGCAGGCGTAGCCTGATCCGGGCCTCCGCCTTGCATCCGCCTCTTCCTGCCTATCTCCTTTACTGACCTTATTTACTAAAACTGCTCTAGGGAAGCACTTCAAATTCCCGCTCGCCCATATAGCCGGGAGCGATGGCGTACTTGGGGAAGACCACCACCACGTGGCCCGCCTCATTGATATAAAAATCCTGATCCTCTTCGATAGATTCAAAACCGGGAATCATTTCGTCGTGGAAATACTGTTCCTCGGGGTTGGCGGCCTCGTCGGCGGCGATGCCGGCCCTCACCGCCTCGTTCACCTTCTCGATGTACCCGTCTCCCAGCAGGTTGGCCAGGGTCAGCGCCTTTCCCGTTTCCAGATCGTAGTTGTAGTAGAAGGACTCGCTGTAGAAGGAGGCGCCCGCCTCATATTTCTGCACGACGAAGGAGACGATTTCCCCGTTGCTGCACTTGACGCTGTAATCCACGTGGATTTCAATGGGGAGGAACTCGCTCTTCTTTCCGCCGGTTTCGAGATACGCCTGGTAATATTCCTTGGCACGCTGCTTGGCCTCGGCCACCTGCTCGTTGATTTTCAGCGCTATTTCATAGTTTACTCGCCGCTCCAGTTCGGTATTTCCGGTATTTTCCAGCGCTGGGACGTTGACCACCACATAACTCTCCTCGCTGCTTTCCTCAAAGCGGTTGAGGGTAAAGATCCGGGCCATATGCCCGAGCACCGGTACGCCGTACATCTCCTGCGCGAGCACCGGCACCGCGTTGAGGGCCACCACGAATATCACGCACAGGCAGGCGGCGGCGCACACGGCATAGCGGAGAAAGTGGTTGCCGCTGCGCTCCCGCCTCGCCTCGCGGCGGGCCTGCCGCACGGCGTCCTGCACCGCGTCGGGCAATTCGTCCGGAATACGCAGGCTTTCATAGGCTTCCCGGGCCTGCCCCAGGGGGTTGCGTTCGTTCATAGCTTTCACACCTTTCCGGCGGTCTGCGTTTCCCCGGCCATGTCTCGCCGAAGCTCCGCAAGCGCCTTGTACAGGCGGGATTTCACTGTGTTCAGGTTGGTCGACGTGACGCGCGCGATGTCGCCCAGCGGCATGTCCTCATAAAAACGGAGCACCACCACGGTGCGCAGCTTGGGAGGCAGGGCGCTCACCGCCCGATACACGTCCAGGCGCTCAGCGATGTCCCCCTCCTCGCTGGCGAAATCCTCGGGCAGCTCCTCCACCGGCAGGCAGTGCTTGTTTTTCCGCAGATATCCGAGCCCCTCGTTGACCAGAATGCGGTAAAACCAGGTTCTCATGTAAGCGGGCTCCCGCAGGGTGTGGATGTGAGTCAGGGCCTGCACCACCGCGTTCTGTACCACGTCCAGCGCGGCGTCCCTGTCCTTGACATAGGTGAAGGCGACCCGGTAGAAGCTGTCCTGATGGGCTTCGATATACTCTTCCAGCTCCTGCACGGATACGTCCTCCTTTCCTAGGTAAACGCTGAATAAATCACGTCTGACAGCTCAGCGGCGGCTTGGCGGATCCCACCACATCTGCGTCAGGCAAACAGCTTGTCGATGACCGTACGCGCTTCGTCCGGCTTGTCGCAGATGCACAGCAGGACGTATTTTCCCTTGACCTCGACCACTGGATTGTTCAGCTTGGTCATCTCACCGGGCACATAATTCTCAAAGCCTTCCTTCAGGTCGGCGATGCGCTGATCCACCGCGGTTTTGACCCGGGCAGCGGCGTCCGCATCCTTGGCCTCGAAGACGGCGATTTCCTCCGCCGTCGCGCCGGAGCTGACGTAGACCGCGTGCTTGGTCACGTCTCCGTCCTTAACGTCATACAAAGTGGCGAACGCGGCGTCCGCCGGGGGGGCCAGCTCGTCCTTGAACGTCACCCCGGCCTTGAGATCGTCGGCCGCCTTCTGCACGTCCAGCGTACTCTCTTTTTTGGAACAGCCCGCCAGGGCGGAAACGCCCAGCAGCAGCGCGGCGGCCAGTGCCGTCCAGTGTGTTTTTCTCATCGTTGTTCTCTCCTCTTTACCTTGTCATCCTAAACAATCATTCAAAGGGAACGGCGGCTTGAATCCTCCGTTCCCTTATGAAATGTCCTATTTGGTGTGAGTTTTCAGATAGTCCAGCCATTTGTAGCAGTATTCCCGGTTGAGATGGACGCCGTCGGTGGCGCTGCCCGCCGGCAGCGCGCCGTTGTCCAGGCCCACGGCGTCGGCCACATGCAAGTAGGTTACGCCCTTTTCCCGGCACATCTGCTCGATAAGCTCGTTATACCGGCTAATCTTCGTGTTGTTATAAATGGCGTCGCCGTCGCTTTTCGCCTTGGTCACCGGCAGGATGGACTGGACGTATATCTTGGCGTCCGGCTGAAGCTCCTTGACCTTGTCCACCACTTCGCCGTATTTCTGAATAAACACCTTCTCATAGGCCCAGCCCAGCTCGTTGACCCCCAGCATGATATAGACCTTTTTGAATGTCTGGTTCTTCATGGCGTCCGGAATGGTGATCTTGCCGCCGCCGGCTTTGACGAATTTCTTGCTGAAGAAGGTGTCCACCATCAGTCCCTGGGTGGCGTAAAAGGTGGCGTTCGGCAGCCCGGTATACAACTGCAGCCCCTGAGTGCGGGAATCGCCGATGAAGGCGGCGTCGTCAAAATAGCTGTCGGCCACCTGGCCGGAGCCGATGGCGGTGGTACCGCCGGCAAAGGTCGCCGTGGTGGTTGCCGGCTCCGTCATGGTGGTGGTTGCCGGCGGGGTTGTGGTGGCCGCCGGCGGCGCGGATGAGCCGGCGGACGAGCTCTCAGGAAGCCAGCCGGTTTTCTGCAAGGCGAAGGCCACGAGCATGACCACGGCGAACATCACCAGAATCACGATGCTCACCAGAAAGGCAATACGCAGGGCTCTGCGCCGGTGCCTCTTTTTCCTTTTCAGAGCGCTTTTGCTTTCAGACTGCCGAATCATCCTGCGTCATCCTTTCCATCTTTCCCGGCCGTTTCACGAGGCTTCTATACGTTAGATGTCTCCGCGGGGAAAAAAGTTTATGAAAGAAAAAATTTTTTCCCGGCGATAGTATGTCCGCCTTAGGAAAAATCATCACCCTGCGGCGGAAAAATCTTCCTATGGTTTCACAAAGCAACGGAGCTCTACCAATAGTATACCACGCCCGGACGGGCTGCCAAGGGGAAAAAGGAAATTTCAGAAAGCCTTCAGAATCTTCTTGCCGTTTGTTTTCATTTTTAGCCGCCGGTCCGCAAAACGCCTGATCGCAAGAGGCGGCTGTCCCGCAGAACAGCCGCCCCTTGTTTATTTCATGCCGAACATGTCCCGCTTGCGATCAAGATAGAACAGATAGTCTTCCTCCCGCACGTCGGGGGGACAGCGGTGGTCACAGAAGGGGATGTAGCCTCCCCGTTCCACCAGCGGGGCCACACTCTCGAGATAGGCCCGGATGGCGTCCCGCCCCGCCTTGAGCTGCATTTTGTCGATGCCGCCCATGATCCGCAGATCCTTGCCGTACGCCGCCAGCAGCTCAGCCGGATGGCAGCAGCCGTTGACCTCGTAGGGGAACATGCAGTTGACCCCGCCCTCCAGGAAATAGTCGAGAATGGGCCGGATGTCCCCGTCGCAGTCCATGTACCAGATATCCACGCCGTGGGCCTTCAGCTTTTGATGGATCCGTTTATATCGGGGCATGACCACGTCCCGAAAGAACGCTGGGGTCACGATGGGGCCGTTTTTGAAGCAGATATCCTCCCAGCCGGAGGCAAAATCAAAATCGAAATGAGGCAGCAGCTGATCGAGCGTCTGCTCCACCAGCACGCAGCAGGTTTCCACCATGTCCTCCACCATGGCGGGGTAATCGTACATGGCGTAGCACAGTCCCTCGAAGGTGAGCATATCCCGTATCTTGCCGATCATGGAGCCCACATCGACGCCCAGGGGATAATCCCGGTCGGCGGGATGGGCTTTCTTCAGGGCTTCCACGTCGATGACCCGCCCCTCCGGCCGGAATCGTTCCGCCTTCACCCGCTTCCAGTCGTCGGGGGTGCAGACCGTGGCCTTCAAAAAATGGGGGATAGTGTCGTGGGCGTCCCGGGGCACCTCGGCCAGCAGGCCGTCTCCGTTCATGATGATACGGGTGTCCGCCGTTTCCTCCACCACCTGGTAGGGGAAGGGCGGCTCCATCCACCAGCTGCCCCCGATGACGCACAGGCGGTCGAACTGGAAAAACACGTCGGCCTCCCCGTTGCTGCGGATCCCGTTTTTCCGGAACATCTCCCACTCGGTGAAATTCTCGTCCCAATATCCGAATTCCATATGAAACGTGCGATCGATGGGCCGGTAATGCATCTGGGCGTTGAACCTGTCCCGGTCGGTCATGGTTCCCTTCCATTTTTGCCGGATCGGCTGAATTTCCGCCATGCTTTCGCTCCCTTTCTCGTTGGCTTTGCCCTCAGTGTAGCATAGCGCGCCGCGGGAAGCCAGAGGAAAATCTGCCATAAAAGAACAGAAAAATGCTCTTGCAATTTGCGGCCGGGGCGGTACAATGAAAACAGAACGAACAGGGAGACAAAGGGGGATGCCCATGCTTTATGATTACAGCGGGCCGGGCGCGTTCACCCCCGTGCCGGTCTGCCCTTCCTCCGGCCCAGCGGAAGGGCCGCTGATCCGTCTGGAAAGCCTCTGCCATTTCGACGCGGTGAGCACCTACCGGGTAATCCGGGACGGCCTGCCGGAGCTGCTGTTCGCCTACACCCAGGGCGGGGAGGGGCGGCTGACCTACCAGGGGGTCGCCCATACGCTGCGCCGGGGCGACGCGTTCCTGGTCGACTGCCGGGACTGGCATCGCTACGAAACGGCGGGGGAGCACTGGGATTTCCTGTGGATGCATCTGAGCGGGGAGCTTGCCTTTTCCTTCGCCCGGTATATCTGGGAGCGGCGGGGGCCGGTGGTGTCCGGCGGGCCCGCCTTCGCCGCCGGCTGGCAGGCGGTGCTGGAGCTGGTGCGGCACAACGATCCCCGCGCCGAGGCGGCGGTGTCCGCCGCCGTCTATCAGCTGCTGTCCCTGTTCCTTCTGCCCCGCGGCATGGATGAACGCATCGAGCAGGCCGCGGCCTATATCCAGGAGCACTGCGCCGAGCCGCTGCCGGTGGAAGCCCTGGCCCGGTTAGCCTGTATGAGTCCCTATCATTTCCAGCGCCGCTTCAAGGAAGAAACCGGCCTGACCGTCCATCAATACCTCAACCGCCAGCGGGTGGGCCGGGCCAAGCAGCTGCTGTTGTCCACGGCGCTGCCGGTGTCCAAAATCGCGGAACAGACCGGCTTTTCCGGCAGCTCCCACCTGGCCGCCGTGTTCAAAGCCATGACCGGCCAGGCGCCCCGGGACTACCGCCGCCGGCTGTAAGCGGTAAGCCACAAGGCAAATATATTCCAAAAAACCAAAGCATTTTTCTATCGTTCTGCCCGCCGGTTGGGTATACTGGTAGCGCCCGGCCGGTTCAGGCGAAATACATGCCGTCGATATAGGCGTCCATGAAGCCGGGGTGAGAGGACAGCTCCACTGTCCGCACGGCGGCGGGCATCCCTTCCGCCTCCCGGCGGATGGGATCGCTGAGCAGCACCATGGCCGCCCCCGCCCCCGCCGCATTGCCCACGGCCCGCGCCTTGGCGGCGAAGCCGGCGGGGAACAGGCCAATCCGTTCGGCCGAGACCGGGTCGATGCGGCTGCCGAAGCCCCCGGCGACCACCAGCTCGGCGATCGCCTCCGCCTGAAGCCCGGCCTCGGCGATCAGGGTGCGCATCCCGGCGCAGATGGCGGATTTGGCCAGCTGCACCGCCCGGATATCCTTCTGGGTCAGCCGGACGGCGGTGCCCGGCAGGCGGAAGGCCGGCTGACCATCGCATTCCTCTACATAAGCGGTGAAGGCGTGGCTTTCCTCATCGATGAGGCCGGTGTCTTGAATAACGCCGGCTTCGCAAAGAGCCGCCACCGCGTCCACCAGGCCGGAGCCGCAGATGCCCTGCGCCTCGCCGCCGCCCAGCACGTCGCACACCATGGTCAGCCCCTCCAGCCGCACCCGGTAGATGGCCCCGGTGCGAGCCATCACCCCCTGGTGGATGCCCGCGCCCTCCAGGGCGGGGCCCGCCGCCGTGGAGCAGCAGAGCAGCCGGCCGTCCGCCGCCAGGGCCATTTCCCCGTTGGTGCCGATGTCCACCAGCAGGCGGGGCGGCCCCGCGGGCACCCGGCCCTCCCGGTAGAAGCCCGCCGCCAGCAGGGCGGTGGTGATGTCCGCCCCCACATAGGCGGACAGACAGGCCGGCAGATACACCCGGCAGTCCGGGGAGAGGGGAAGCGCAAGCGCCTGAGGGGCGACGAACTGCCCAAAGCCGCAGTCCATGGCGAAGGGCGCGGCCACGATGGAGGCCGGATGCCGCTCGGTGAGCAGATAGAGCATGGCGGTGTTCCCGGTGAGCACCACGCTGTCAATGGCGTCCATCGGCAGGCCGGCCTGCCCGCACAGGCCGGCGAGCAGACGGGAGAGGCATTCCCGGATGGCGGCCGCCAGCTCGGGGGACTTGCCGTTCATGGCCTGCTCCAGTCGGGAGACCACGTCCGCGCCGAACACCGCCTGGGGGTTCTTCTCCGACTGGGTGGCCAGCAGCGCGCCGTCCGCGAGCCGGTAGAGGTAGGCTGCCACCGTGGTGGTGCCGATGTCCACCGCCGTGCCCCACTGCCGGCCCCAGGGAGCCCGGGTGAAAACGGGCATGGCCCCCTCGGTGAGAATGGCGTCCCCCGCTGCCCCGCCGGACAGCCGCAGCACCGCGTCCCCCGTCAACTCGGCCATGCAGGCGAAGCGGAGCCCCGCGGCTTTTTCCTCCGCCGTCAGCAGGGCAGTCTCTCTTTCGCTCATGGGGGAAACGCCGCCGCTCACCAACGCCTTGCATTTCAGGCAGCGCTGCCGCCCGCCGCAGGGCATATCCACCGGCACGCCGTTGTCCGCGAGCAGGCGGTAGAGGGAGACGGGTGGCGTGAAGGACAGGACGCGGGAGCCCCCGGGGCTCTGGATGGTAAGTGTGCAGGCCGGCATGGTCGCACCGCCTTTCTTGTGTTCGATGGCTACAGTATACCATAGGCCGCGTCCGGGGGCTTGCAGTATATTTCGAAATTTCGGATTCGGTTGAGAAAAACCGCCCGCCGGCGGGCGGCGATTATCGGAAAAGGATGGAGCTTGCGTATGCGGATTCACATCATCGCCTGCCGGGTGCTGACCCGGGAGTTGAGCTATCTTATCTCCCAAAGCCCTCACACGGTGGATATCACCTGGCTACCCCAAGGGCTGCACGATACGCCTGAGAAGCTGCGGGCGCTGATTGCCGACGCCATCGACGGGCTGTACCGGCAGCGGGAGCAGCGGATGCTCAAGCATTTTCCCGACGTCATCGTCCTGGGCTACGGCCTGTGCTCCAACGGCGTGGTGGGGCTCGAAAGCCGGGACATTCCCCTGGTTATCCCCCGCACGGACGACTGCATCGCCCTGTTCCTCGGCTCCCAGGAACGGTATCTGCGCCTGTTTGAGGAATACAACGGCACCTATTGGCTCAACAATGGCTGGATCGAGACCGCCTATATCCCCTCGCTGGAGATGAAGGAGGAGATGCGGGAGGATTACATCCGGCGGTACGGGGAGGAGAACGCGGAATTTCTCCTGGAGCAGGACAGCCTGTGGATCGGCAATTACAACACCTGCGGGTATATCGGCTCGCCGATCTACCGCAACCCGGGCCACCCGGCCCTGGCCCGCCAGGTGGCGGCGATCAACGGGTGGAAATACGCCGAATTTGAGGGGGACATCCGCCTGCTGCGGATGATGACGGAGGGGACCTGGACCGACGAGGAGTTCTGTATCTGCCCGCCCCGTCACCGGGTGGAGGCGGAGTACACCGGGAAAAAAATACAGGCTGTACCGCTGGGGGCCGATGCGGTATAATGGTGGATAGTGACAGATAGCCGGATGGCGGGGAAGGAGGAAACGGTTTGGATACGGATCTGGAGAAGCGGTGCCGGGATTATGCGGCCCATGTGGCCGCGCTGAGCGGGCTGCCCTGCAGCGTGCTGGACACGGTGCGCCAGGCGTTCCTGGAGCCTGCTTCCGGCCGCTTCTGCGAGAGCTGCGGCTTCCCCCGGTGCCAGGCGCTGAACACCCATTTGTACGGCAGCAGCGAGGCGTACCGGTGGAACGGCGAATACATCTATTACTGCCCCGCCGGGCTGGTGTTCGCCGCGGCCTCGGTGTCCGACGAGTATGGAGAGCCGACGGGCAGCCTGGTGGCTGGGCCGGCGCTGATGGAAAACACGGAGGACCTGCTCACCGAGCTGCCCGACGGGCTGCGGGAGCGGGCGGCCGCCCTGCCGGTGCTCCCGCCCGCGCAGGTGCCCCATCTAGCCGAGGTGCTCCGTGCCTGCGCGGCTTTCGCCGCCGGCCTGCCGCACAGCCGGGCGGGAGGCTTCGTCTACGAGCAGGAAAAGCTGCTCAGCGCCATCTACAACGCCCGGGAGAAGCAGCTGACCGAGGAAAACGCCGCCGTCTACCCCATCGCGTATGAGAAAAAGCTGCAGGCCCTCATCGGCAGCCGGGACAAGACCGGCACCAGGGAGCTGCTCAACGAGCTGCTCGGGCACATCTACTGCTCCTGCGATTTCGACCTGGACGCCATCAAGGCCCGGGTGGTGGAGCTGGTGGTGGTGCTCTCCCGGGCCACCATCGACGCGGGGGCGGACATGCAGGAAATTTTCCTGTTCAATAACAACTATTTTCACGAAATCGAACAGTTTCAATCCCTGGAGGAGCTGAGCGTCTGGCTGACCGGCATCATGCACCGGTTCATCAGCTATTCCTTCGATTTCACCCAGGTCAAGCACTCCGACGTGGTGTATAAGGTGATGGAATACGTCAAGGCGAATTTCCACCGGAAAATTTCCCTGGACGACGTTGCACGCACGGTCTATCTCAGCCGCTCCTATCTCAGCAGCATCTTCAAGGAGGAGACGGGGCAGAGCCTGTTTTCCTATATCAATAAGGTGCGGGTGGAAAAAAGCAAGCTGTATCTGCGGGACAGCGGCGTGGCCCTGGTGGATGTGGCCGCCCTGTGCGGCTTCGAGGATCAGAGCTATTTCACCAAGGTTTTCAAGAAGGAAACGGGGATGTCGCCGAAAAAATACCGGGACAGAAAATAGTGCCAAAAGCTGAAATATTTTTCTATATTTGCATCCGGCGAGCGGATACAATGAAAACAAATCAAGCGGATATGGAGGAATATCGATGAGCCTTTTGGAAGATGTGAGTCTGGCCCTGCAAGCGGGGCGCGCCCCCAAGGTCAAGGAACTGGTACAGCAGGCGGTGGACGAGGGCATCCCCGCCAAGGACGTGCTGGAGCAGGGGCTGCTGTCCGGCATGAGCGTGGTGGGCGAGAAATTCAAAAACAACGAGGTGTTCGTGCCGGAGGTGCTTATCGCGGCCCGGGCCATGAACGCCGGTGTGGCCATCCTCAAGCCCTATCTGACAGAGGCGGGCGTGGAGGCCAAGGGGACGGCGGTTATCGGCACCGTTAAGGGCGATCTGCACGATATCGGCAAGAATCTGGTCAAAATGATGCTGGAGGGCCGCGGCCTGAATGTCATCGATCTGGGGGTGGACGTGGAGCCGGAACGCTTCGTGCAGGCGGCCATCGACAACGAGGCGGACATCATCTGCTGCTCCGCCCTGCTGACCACCACCATGGGCGAAATGAAGCACGTGGTGGAAGCCGCCGCGGCCAAAGGTATCCGCGATAAGGTGAAGATTATGATCGGCGGCGCGCCGGTGACCCAGAGCTTCTGCGACTCTATTGGCGCCGACTGCTATACCGCCGACGCGGCCTCCGCGGCGGATGAAGCGCTGAAATTCTGCGTGGCATAATACGAAAAAACATCAAAAAGGCCTCGCCCAGCGGCGAGGCCTTTTTGATGTTATGAAGGGGTACTGCCGTTGACGCGGTGAAGGATATAGGGGAGCACCTCGTCGCGCCGTATATGCAGTACATGAGCGAATTCCTCATACAGCAGCTTTTCCGCCTGCTTCATGAAGCGCTCGTCCTCCAGACGGGGCTTTTTGTTCTGGGCCTTCTGGGTCTGGGCGCGCAGATACAGGGTCTTGATCAACCGGATGAGATCGCTGGGATCGCCGCCGGCGAGAATGGCTTTATACCGTTCCCGGCGGGCGTTGTCGTCGGCGATCCAGATGGAATCCTCCTCCGGCATGGCGTCGATGAGGGCGGTGATTTCCGCCTCGGACATCACCCGCCGCATTTTCGCTGTCAGCGCCTCGTTGCCCACCGGCACGAAAATGGTGGCCGATTCCTCGAAAACCGGCTGCAGGACGTAGTAGGCCCGCAGGCCGCCGCCCACGTCCTTTTCCGCGATGTCCGCGATGCGGCAGACGCCGCTCTGGCCGTACAACACGGTATCCTGGACATGGTAATGCATATTTCTTACATTTTTTTGCATAAATCCTCCTGCTTTTTCCGCATAAAACCGACCGCTTCCGAACAGAACCGTTTTTGAGCGTTTTCTTTCGAACAAAAACGCCCGAAAAAACGTGCCATCCGCTCCAACCGGTACAGCCGAAGCACATGACACGTTGAGTTCCTTAAAAGTATAGCACATTTTTCAACAGAATGTCATAGGCAAAATGCACAAACCGTCGGGAGGACTATCTGTCGGGAGGCGAAACCGGGGGTTCCGCTGGGAGGATCCCGGCCAGGCGGAGCAGGTGCCTTGCGTTGGTGGTGGTGCACCGGCCGGGGTGGATGGTGTAATCGAAGAGAATTTCGTCCCCGGCGTACCGCTCGGTGAAGTGGTAGTTGACCGCGTCGGCGGTGGGGTCGTTTTCCAGGGCGCAGAGTTCGAAATCGTGGGTGGTCACGAGGGTCATGACGTGAGGAGCGGCCAGGCAGCGGATGGTCTCGGTCGCGCCCAGGATCCGGTCGCGGGAATTGGTGCCCTTATAGATTTCGTCGATGAGGGCCAGCAGGGGGCGGCCCTCGTCCGCGGCGTCCACGATGGACTTGACCCGCAGCAGCTCAGCGTAGAAGGTGGAAATCCCCTGGCTGACGCTGTCCTCCGTGCGCATGCAGGTCATCACCCGCATCCGGGAGACGCGCAGCTGGGAGGCCAGCACCGGGCCGCCCGCGTAGGCGAGAAGGAGGTTCACCCCGATGGTGCGCAAGAAGGTGGTTTTCCCCGACATGTTGGAGCCGGTGACCACGCAGGTGCGGCGGGACAGCCGGAAATCATTGCCCACCGCCTTGTCGGCGGGGATGAGAGGGTGGCGGAGATCGGCGAAGGAGAGGGTGGGAGCGGCGTCCTCCGTCACGTCGGGAAAGACGGTCCGCCGTGTCTGGCAGAGAACGGCCAGGCTGGTCAGAGCCTCCAGCTCGCCGATGGTTTCCAGCCAAATGGGCATATCGGCGGCATGGGCCTTTTGCCAGGAGGCAAAGCGGCGCACGCAGTGAAAGTCCCATAAAAACAGGCCGTTATACAGGATGAAGGCCATGAAATTGTGCCGCATTTTCACCGCTTCCCCGATATGGGCGAGGGAGGCGAGGGCTTTGGCCGCGCCGCCGTCCCGGCGGATGCGTTCCCGCAGGGCGGCAAGACCGGGACTTTCAAAGGGTTCCTCCTCGATAAGGGCGATGAGGGCGGCGTAGGGAGCGACGGAGGCGCCGAAGCGGAACAGGGGATTCAGCACCCGACCGGTGGCGGAAAACCGGGCGAGGGCCGCCAGCAGCTGGAGCACCACGAGGCCGCCGCCGATGGCCAGGTTGAGGGGCGGGTTCACCCCCATCAGGGCGGAGAGGAGGAAAAACAGGGCGGCGAAGGGCAGGGCCCAAGACAGCACCGTCCCGATTTTCGAGGGGCGGCAGGGGATCTTGCAGACCTCTAAAAAGGCGGCGATGGCCTGGGCGTCTTCCTTGGCGCGGCCGGCGGCCATGTCCCGGCCCAGGGCTTGCAGCTTCAAAGAGAATTCCGGTTTGCCGGCCAGTTCTTCCACCGCCCGCTGGCGGGCGGACAGCTCCTCCGGCGGACAGCCGTCCTTCAGAAACGAGGCCAGGCGATCCCGGCCGTAGACGGTATGAGCCGCGCAGAGAAACTGATACAGGGATTCCCGGCCGAAGATGTCCAGATCCCGGCCCTGGGGAAAATCGGGGGTTAGATAGCCCTTGCCGGTGATGGGGAAGGCTTTCCAGCCGTCGTCCATGCGGGCCAGATAGTCCTGCGCGGTCTGCTTCATGGCCCGGGCGGCCCGCTGCCGGCGCTCGATCCTGTCGTGCCGGCGGACTAAGAGGACGAAAGCGGCCACGGCCAGCAGGCAGAGAGGAAAGCCGGCCCAGCCGTTCCACTCCAGCCCGAGAATGAAAAAGACGAGGGCCGCCAGGGCGGCGGCGGCCCGCAGCCAGGAGCAGCGGGTAAACCGGGCGTCCAGCGCGGCGAGCTCCCGCTCGCAGGCGGCGATGCGGGCCCGATACAGGTCGGTCGGCAAGATAGGTCAGCCCTTTCCGGAATTTGTCAGATACCTACATGATACCACGGGGACGGGCGGATATGCAAGGAAAAGGGCAAGGGGATTGCCATTTGGGCCTGGATACGCTATGATAGTCCATGCGGCGCGGCTTTTCAGGCGTCGGCGGAAGGGAGAGGGCGTTATGCGATACACAGGCACGGTGATAGCGGTTAAGGATATCCGGGCGGCCAGACGGTTTTATGAGGAGCTGTTCGGCCTGGAGGTCTATCAGGATTATGGGCGTAATATCACGTTTACCTGCGGGATATCGCTGCAACAGGATTTCGGTTGGCTGGTACAGCTGCCCGCCGATCAAATCGGGAAAAAGCCCAACAACGTCGAGCTGTGCTTCGAGGAGGAGGCCTTCGACGCTTTCTTGGAGAAGCTGAAGGGCTATCCGCGGCTGGAGTTTGTCACCGGCGTCATCGAGCACAGCTGGGGGCAGCGGGTCATCCGGTTTTATGACCCGGACGGTCACATGATCGAAGTAGGCGAAGCGATGCCCATGGTGATCCGCCGGTTCCTTTCCGCCGGCCTGACGATGGAGGAAATTTCCGTGCGGATGGACGTGTCCGTCGCCGATTTGGAAAAGCTGCTCGAACGATCCTGAAGTGGCGATGGCTGGGGCCTGTGTTGGGCGATTGATTTATCATCGGTGTTTTAAAGAAGATTCCAAGCGTCAAGCAGCTGATCCCATAAGGAATGGTTGGACAGGTTCCCCCCGAAGAATGAGCTCAAGCGGGCGAGCGATGCTCGCCCCTACAAGGCTATCCGTATACGGCGGCAATGACTACGATCCACAATGTATACGCTCCACAGAGAAAGCGCCCCCGGCGGATGACCGCCGGGGGCGCTTTGTATACAGGGGGAAACCTTATTTCGCGTTCTTTTCCTTGATGGCCGCCTGCGCCGCCGCGAGGCGGGCGATCGGCACGCGGAAGGGGGAGCAGGAGACATAATCCAGGCCGATCTCGTGGCAGAACTCCACGGAGGAGGGGTCGCCGCCGTGCTCGCCGCAGATGCCGCAATGCATGGTCGGGCGGACTTCCTTGCCCAGTTTGACCGCCATCTTCATCAGAGCGCCCACGCCCTTCTGATCCAGCTTGGCGAAGGGATCGCTCTCGTAGATCTTGGTGTCGTAGTAGGCGTCCAGGAACTTGCCGGCGTCGTCGCGGCTGAAGCCAAAGGTCATCTGCGTCAGATCGTTGGTGCCGAAGCAGAAGAACTCGGCCTCGGTGGCGATCTCGTCGGCCGTCAGGGCGGCGCGGGGGATTTCGATCATGGTGCCGACCTCATACTTCAGGTCGATGCCGGCGGCGGCAATTTCCGCGTCGGCGGTGGCCACGACCACGTCCTTAACATATTTCAGTTCCTTCACGTCGCCGACGAGCGGGATCATGATTTCCGGAACGATGTTCCA
>URCA01000045.1 GCA_900546265.1 uncultured Oscillospiraceae bacterium
CCACCTAGGACGATAACGCGGCAGAATGGCAAAATACACCGGCTGAGGCGGGGGGATTCGCTCCCCCTCACCTTATGTGTGGAGATTCCGAAAGAAAATGGAGGGGTGGCGGCGTGATACGGATGCTGATTGTGGACGACGAGCGCATTGACCGGGAGGGGGTGGCCTACTTAACCCGGAAATTTGAATTCCCCATCGAGACCTGCATGGCGGAATCGGTGGAGGAGGCGATGCAGGTGCTGGACAGCCAGCGGGTGGACATCTTGTTTACCGACATCTGCATGCCGGAGCAGGACGGGCTGGAGCTCATTCGGCAGGCGAAGGAGCACCAGCCTGGGCTGCACTGCGTGATTTACAGCGCATTCGGGGAATTCGACTATGCCAAGAGGGCGATGCAGTACGGAGTGCGCCATTACATACTCAAGCCCTTGAAGCTGGAGGAGTTCCGCGCCACCATCCAGGCGGTGCTGGAGGACTGTCGGAAAAGCGGGCTCGACCGGCGCAAGGAGCAGCTGCTGCGCCTGCTGCTGCTGGGGCAGCTGCCGGAGGGAGAATTCGACATCGGCGGCCATCTGCTGCTCGCGGACATGTCCCGCCCGCTGTTCGCGGACAGCCGCTACGATTTGGAGGCGGTCATCGGCGAGCTGTTCGGCGAAGCCGTGTGGGTGAGCCTCAACGAATACCAGGCGGTGCTGGTGGCCGGCGGGGAGGAAAGGGAGCTGGAGGTGGCGGCGCAGGCCTTCTGCCGGCGGGTGGAACGGGACGCCGGCACGGTGACCACCGTGGTGCTGGGGAGCCGGGCGGCCGGGCCGGAGGAGCTGCTCGCGGCGTATACCCAGGCGGAGACCTGCCTGGATGCCAAATTTTTCTCCAAGGACAGCCAGGTGATCCGCGCGCAGGGCGAGGGCGGAGGGGAAGCCGGCGATTATCATCAAAGGCTGCAGGACGTGGAGGTCTGCATCCGGCGGGGAGAGAAGGTGCGGGCCCTGGCGGAGGTGGAACGGCTGTTCCAGGAGCTGGGGCAGAGCGGGGCGCTGTCCCCTCTGTACATCAAGTATATCGGCGGGAACCTCATCCACTACTGCACGGAGGTCAACCGCAACCTCAGCCAGGAGACGGTGACGGCCTATGTGGATCGGCTGTTCCACTGCGCGAATATTTACGCGCTTAAGGATGTGCTCGTAGGCATCCTGGATGAGGCCATGGAGGACGGGGAGGAGGACAAGAGCACCATCCGCCAGATCCTCGAGATTGTGGAGCAGGAGTACATGCACGACATCAGCCTCGAACAAATCGCGGATAGGGTGCAGCTTTCGCCGAGCTATCTCAGCTTCTATTTCAAGAAGGAGACCGGGCGGAATTTTATCAAGTACCTAACGGTGTACCGGCTGGAAAAGGCCAAGGAGCTGCTGCGCAACACCGATATCAAGGTCATCGCCATCTCGGAGATGGTGGGGTATCTTAACTCCTCCTATTTCTGCCTGCTGTTTAAAAACTACACCGGGATGACCCCGGCGCGGTATAGGGAAGAAGCCGCATGCTGATACGAATTTACCGATTTCTCAAGAGGGCCAAGCTGCGTACCAAGCTGTTCATCAGCTTTCTGGCGGTGGCTCTTCTGCCCATGATCGGCATGGGCGCGTTTTCCGCGGTTATTGCGCGGGATTCGCTGCGGGATCAGCTGGAAAGCCGGGTGGCGGATTACGTTGACCGGGCGGGTACCCAGCTGGACGCCGCATATGGGCGCTGCCAAGAGGCCATGGATCGGGTGGTGTACGGGGACGAGCTGCTGACCCTGGTGGTGGCGCTGCAGAACAGCCGGATCCGCGTCGGTGAGCTGCGGCTGTTCGAGGAAGCGCAGCGGCAGGCCATGCAGCCGGTGTCCGCCTCCATCCGGCGGGTGGATTTCCTGCTGGGGGGCGATCCGGGGCTGCAGTATAACAATAAGGCGCTCGAGAAGCGGGTGGAGGAGGCCGTCGCCGCCCATCCCGACAACGCGGCCATGCTCGAGCGGGAGGGGGCGTTCTGGTTCGCCTCGGAGGACAGCCTGTACGCCGTGCGCACTGTGCCGGATCTGTACAGCCGGCGGGAGGCGGCCCGGATGGTGGTCACCATGAATAAGCGGGAATTTTTCAGCGAGGCCTTTGCTGGGGAAAACAGCGATTTCGGCATCCTTGTCGCGGACAACAACCGGGGGAGCGTCATCAGCTTGGTCAAGAACGTGATGACCACCGGCATCATGCCCATCAGCTATCTGGACGGGGCGGCGGACGGCATCGTCTCGTACAACGGCGCGCAGTATTTGTACGGTTCCGTTTCCCTGCAGGCGCATAACTGGACGCTGTACGCCCTGGTGTCCTATCAGTTCGTCATCCAGCGAACGGGCGACATCGTGCGGGTGGCTGTCGTCGCCATTGCCGCCGGTATAGGGCTGATTGCCTTAATCGCCCTGCTGCTTTCCTCCAATTTTGCCAAGCGGATCGAGTTCCTCATCCGGCAGATGAAGAAGGTGTCCAAGGGCAACTGGCTCATCGAGCGGGGCGGGACGCAGGCGGATGAAATCGGGCAGCTCAGCCAGGTGTTCGAGGGGATGGTCGCCCAGCTCGAGACCCTCATTCACGACGTGTACGAAAGCCAGCTGGCCCAGCGTGAATCCGAGTTCAAGGCGCTGCAAACACAGATCAATCCACACTTTTTATACAATTGCTTGGACAACATGAATTGGTACGCCATTATGCGCGGGGACGAGCATTCCTCTTATGTCATCACCCAGCTGTCGGATTATTACCGCACCTGCCTCAACCGCGGGCGGAACACCATCACCGTGGAGGAGGAGCTGAAAAACGCCGCGGCGTATATGAATCTCCAGCTGGAGCTGCACGACAACAATTTCCAGTTCGAAAAGGACATCGAGGAAGGGCTGGAGGAATTTGTCACCATCAACCTGATGCTGCAGCCACTGCTGGAAAACGCCGTCAAGCACGGGGTGGACAAGCTGCGGGACAAGAGCGCCAAACGGCTCATCCGGCTGACGGCCCGGCGGGAGGGCGGGGATCTGCGCTTCACGGTATACAACACGGGAAGCGTCATCCAGCCGCAGGTGCTGCGCAGCGTGTTCGTGGAGAAGACCCAGGGCTACGGCCTGCGCAACGTGGACGAGCGGATCCGGCTGCTGTTCGGCGAGGCGTATGGGATCCGGATTGAGGGGACGGAGGACGGAACGCTGTGCGTTATTGCGATCCCCCAGAGAAGGGAGGAGGACCTATGAGGCGGCTGCATGCCCGTAAGGGAATGGCCCTGGCGATGCTGCCGGCGCTGCTGCTGGCTGCCGGAGGCTGCGCCAAAACGCCGGCGGCCCCTGTCAGCCGCGAGGCGGCGGCGCTTACCTGGACGATTGTGGACGAGGCGGGCGGCGTCGGACGGGGGGATTTCACCGGCAAGGCGGTGACGGCCGTGCTCTCTGCGCTGGACACGCCGCCCGTCATCACCTACTTGACGGGGGATCAGAGCCTGCTGGTGTCCCGGATGCTGGCGCTCGACGAGCTGCCCGACCTGCTGACCGTGCCGGCCGGCGGGGCGCTGCGCAGCAAAATTATCGGCTCCGGGCGGGTTTGGAATATCCGGGAGCTCTCGGAGACGCTGGCGGACAGCCTGCCGGAGGACATCCGCTGCGCGTATCAGAACAATTCCGGCGAGCTGTTTTCCCTGCCCGGCGGCTATACGGCGCAGGGGTATCGCCCCGTGGCCACCGAGGGGCTGTATGTGCGGCAGGAATACGCGTCCTTGCTGGGAAACCCGGCCATGGACACGCCAGAGAAGTTCGCGCGGGCGCTGGAGGCGTTTGTGCGCCTAGCGACAGAAAACCGGCTTATCGGCAGCGACGAGCTGCTGCCGGTGGTGTTTGGCGAGGAAAACCGGGGGCTGGCCACCGTGGAGCATATCTGCGGCGTGCTCCCCCTCTACCGGGATGGGGAGAGCAGCTACCACCGTATCTTTTCCCCAAAAATTCAGGAGGTCATGCGGTTTTTCGACCGCCTGGACGGGATGAGCGTGTACCGGATTTTTGAGGCGTATTCCGCCGATCGGCTGGCGGAGCTGCTGAAGGCCAACGTATTCGCCTATATCGGACCCGCCGCTTTTATTGAACGGTTCAACCTGGAGAACCCGCGCCTGCGGTATGTGCCGGCGGCGCCGCCCTTCGCGGCGGACGGGTATCTGGAGGCGCAGAGCCGGCTGGGCTGCTTCGAGACGTTTGTGTCCATGGAATGTGACCGGGCGGCGGCCGCCGCCTTGCTGGAAACCCTGTCTTCCCGCGAGGCCAGCCGCACCTTCCTCTACGGGGTGGAGGATGAAAACTGGGTGCTGGTGGACGGGGAGGTGACGCCCCTGAAAAGTACGCGGGACAGCATCCGCGCCAACACGCTGGAGTTCCTGCGGCAGACCGGTATCGCGTCCTTCCCCTTCCTGTCCCGGGACGGGGCACTGAACCCGTATATGCCGACGGCGGGGGAGCGGGCCCGGGACATTGCGGGGGAACGGGTGTATTTCTCCCCGGCGGATTATCACGGGTACTACGTCGCCCAGATGGACAAACGATTGGCCGGCTATTACGCCGAGGTGGCGGGGGCGAGTGTCAGCGCGGCCGACATCGCGGCGCGCATCAAAGCGCTGGAGCCGGGGAAGGAGCCGTTGACCGTGTCCCGGTGAAGGCATAAGAATTCTTATATGCCAACCAAAAAATCGATTATTTCATGCGGGAATTCCGGCAGGTATAATAAAAGCAGAGGCTTATTCATGATAATATGAGGAGGTTATCGCATGCTTGGTTTCAAGAGCAAGGCCCTGTCTCTGACCGCGGCCGCGTCCCTGCTTCTCACCGCCTCTGCGGGCCTGGGCGGGACGGCGCTGGAAAAGACGCCCAGCAGCCAGAACCCGCTGGGCATGACCGCTTACGTCGATGAGTTGTTCGGCGGCAAGGCGCACGGTTGGACGGACGGCAAAAACCCGACCCAGGAAACCCTGCTGGAGGATTTCGCCTGGCGCGCCCAGTATTACGACGCCAACCCCGACTGGGACGGCTTTTACACCTTCAAATACATGAAGGCGAACAGCTGGGGAACCGGGATCGACGAGTACGTGTTTGGCCAGGATTGGCTGCAGACCACGGGGCAGGTCAGCATACAGGGCGGCATCCCGTATTTCATCACCGACGCGAGCGAGGGCGTCGGCGCACTGTGCCTGACGTTTATCGCGCCCAAGGACGGCACCTATAAGATCTTCCCCAACGCCGCCCAGCCCAATGTCCGGGTGATGTACCCCAAGTATTTCCCCGGCGGCGCGGAGTATGGAGACGGGCAGTACGTGCCCGCGTCCAGCACCTTCCAGATGGGGTTCGCCATCCACAAGATGGGGAAGGACGCCGACATGGACACCTATGACCCGGCGGGCTCCACCCGGCTGTATCCCACGGATAAGAATTACGAGCTGCTGACCAAGGAGGTCACGTCCTTTGCCTTCCCCACCCTGACCGGGATCGCGCTGAAGGCCGGCGAACGCCTGCGCTTTGTCATCGATTGCGCCGGCACCGACGGGGTGGAGGACTGGCTGGTGGCCGCCTCGATGTTCCCCATGGTGAAATGCACCGACAACACCCCGCCCACCGCGGGGGATGGCAGCTACACCTGCACCATCGGCAAATCCGTTTCCGGCACGCTGGACGGCGCAGACGCGGACGAGGACGCGCAGCTGACCTATACGCTGAAAACCGACGGCGAGAAGGGGAGCGCCGCGGTGAACGCGGACGGCTCTTTTACCTACACGGCCGACGTGGGCGTGGAGGGCACCGATCGCTTCGTCTACACGGTGACCGATGAAAACGGCGCGGCGGCGGACGGCACCGTCACCATTGAATTTGTGGACAACAAAAAGCCGGCGGCGGGACAGACCGCGTTCGACACGGTGGAGGGGCTGTCCCTCTCCGGTAATTTGCAGTTGAGCGACGCGGATGGCGATTCGGTCGCCGCGGCCCTGAAAACCGATGCGGCCCACGGTGAGTTGGCCCTGGAGGCGGACGGCGCTTTTGTTTACACGCCCGCCGATAGCTATTCCGGTCCGGACTCCTTCGTCGTGACCCTGACGGACGGGAAATCCCCGGTGGATGTGACCGTGACGCTAACGGTGAAAAAGTACGAGCCGCCGGCGGCCGCGGAACAGACGGTCAAGACTGCCAAGGGGACGCCGGTGGAAATCACCCTGTCCGCCGAAAGCCTGCTGGACGGCGGGCTGACCTACGCGCTGAAGGAACAGCCGGTCTCGGGTACGGCGGCGCTGGCGGACGGCAAGGTCACCTACACGCCGGCCGAAGGGTTCACCGGGTTTGACACCTTCACCTTTACGGCCAACGACGGGCGGAGCGACTCGGCGCCCGCGAAGGTTACCATCGCGGTGCTGGGCGAAGGCGTCGGTTCCACCGCCACGCTGATGGACGCCATTGTGGAATGCGGCGGCGATGTGGACAAAAATAAGGTGTTCGACTTCTCCGGCTATGCCTACGATCTGCCCTGGCGGTTCCAGTACCGGGCGGAGGGCATCACCGGGGACATGGATGGGGATTTGAAGTTCGAGACGGCTATCGCCGCCACCCTGTTCGACTGGGGCGGCTATATGCTGCGGGACGGTAACACCTATCCCTCCAACACCATCCAGTCCGCCGGCTTCCTGGGCGGGAAAATGGTCAACGCCATCAATTCCGGCTATATCGCGGACGATCGGAACCCGGTGGCGGCCCTGACCTTCGTCGCGCCGGAGGACGCCACCTATTTCATCACCGGCGGCGAGGCCACGGACCGGATCGGCATCTGGCAGGGGCAGGCGAGCGCCAACCCGATTCAGGTCTGGATCGAGGTGGACGGCGCCATGGTCTGGCCGGCGGACGGCCAGCCGCTGAAGCTGAACGACGATTTGGACGCGGTGGCGCTGCCCGATCTGCATATCGCCATGAAGGAGGGGGCCTCCTTACGCTTCTGCGCCCAGGGAACCACCGCCAATGTGGATCACAACAACATTTACCTGGATCCCGCCGCCTATGTCATGGGCCCCTATGACAAGGCGCTGGATCCGGTACCCGATACGCCGGTGCCGCCGGATCCGGAAGGAAACGACTCTTCCGAGCCCTCCGTCCCATCGACGGACAGCTCCGAGACCGAGGCGCCGGCCCCCGACACCGGATCGCCGCTGCCCGCGGCCGCGCTGCTGACAGCGGCGGTGGCCGGAGGGGCGGTGCTGACGCTGCGCGGGCGGAAACGCCGGCCGCTGTAAAGTAAGCGCGGGCCGAAAACTCTGGTATAGAGCCTTCGGCCCGTGTTTTTTCAATTGGCGGCATTGCCCGCAAAGGCCGCGCGTCCCTTTGATGGCCGCGCGGCTTTTTGTGCGGTATAACCGCCAAGACGCCGGCGTCCTCTGGCTGGTGGCGAAGCAGGACAGCCCCAGCCTCGGCCTGTCCCCTCTGGACCGCGCCACAGCCAACCGGGAGCACCTCGGTTCGCTTTCCTAACGAACGGCAGCCCGCCCGCGATGCCTGGCATCGCGGGCGGGCTTTTTGATACGCTATCCCCGGTTGTTCAGTTCGTCTACACAGCGGTGGCAAACCGCCTTCCCATGGAGGAAACGCAGATTTTCCGTGCCGCCGCAGAGAAGGCAGGTGTCTTCATAAGCCCGCAGGATCAGCTGGCCGTCCTGCCGCGACATGGATAGCTTGCAGGAAGGTGCCCAGCCCAGCGCACTGCGATACTCCGCCGGGATAACAACCCTTCCCAATTCGTCCATCACGCGAACAATCTCTTCCTTCATATTGTCACCTCCCAGGATAGTTTAACACATTAATTACTCCTATGCAACTTTAAAATTCGTTAGAAGTAATATTGCGCGAATTCTGTTTATAATAATTTCGGCAGCTGTTATTATGTAACCGCAGAGGTGAGCGGTATGGTGCGGATAAAGTTATCGGAATTAATGGGCCGGGAAAAGATGAATCAGAAAACGCTGGCAAAGCTGACCGGCATCCGTCCCGCGACGATCTCTAACATGTATTATGAGGACACCAAGCGAATCGAAATCGATCAGATAAACAGCCTTTGCAAAGTTTTTCACTGTACCGTAGGCGAATTGCTGGAATATGTACCGGATGAAAGCGAAAAGGACTAGAAGCTGAAAACGCCTCTAGTCCTTTTTCTATGTTCCGGGCGGCCCTATCGGTTTTCCCAATATTTCCGGTCGAGGCTTCGGTACTGGACGGCTTCCGCCACGTGGGCGGGCAGGATGTCGCCTCCGCCGTCCAAATCCGCGATGGTGCGCGCCACCTTCAGCACCCGATCGTAGCCCCGGGCCGAGAGCCCCAGCCGCTCAAAGGCCGCCCGCAGCAGCCCCTGCGCCTCATTGGACAGTGGGCAGTAGGTTCGCAGCTTCCCGGCGGGGATGCGGGCGTTGCTGCCGATGCCGGTGCCGGCGTACCGCGCCCGCTGCACCACCCGGGCGGCGTTGACCCGTTCCCGGATGGCGGCCGAGCTTTCCCCTGGCTTGCGGGCCGCCAGTTCGTCGAATTGCACCGGCGGCACCTCGATATGCAGATCGATCCGGTCGAGCAGCGGGCCGGATACCCGGGCCAGGTAGCGGGAGGCCGCGGCGGGGGAGCAGGTGCATTCCCGGCTGGGATGGCCGAAATACCCGCAGGGGCAGGGGTTCATGGCCGCCACCAGCATCAGGCTGCAAGGATAGCTGAGGGTCGCTCCCACCCGGGTAATGGTCACCCGCCCGTCCTCCAGCGGCTGGCGCAGGCTCTCCATGGCCATCCGGTTGAACTCGGGCAGCTCGTCCAGAAACAGCACCCCGTTGTGGGCCAGGGATACCTCTCCCGGCCGGGGCACCGATCCCCCGCCCGTCAGGCCGGGGGCGGATATGTTGTGATGGGGTGCCCGGAAGGGCCGGGCCCGCAGCAGCCCTGTTCCGCCGGGCAGCGTGCCCGCGATGGAATGGATCTTGGTGGCCTCCAGCGCCTCCTCCGGGCTCATGTCGGGCAGGATGGAGGGCAGCCGCTTGGCCAGCATGCTCTTGCCTGACCCCGGCGGCCCGATCAGCAGCAGGTTGTGGGAACCTGCCGCCGCGATTTCCATGGCCCGCCGGGCCCCGGCCTGCCCCATCACGTCGGCGAAATCGGGGAGTGGCGCGCCCTCCACCGGCCCCGCCTCCACCGGCCGGGCGGGCGCCAGGGCCGCCTCGCCGTTCAGATGGGCCAGCAGCCCCGCCGTGTCCGCCGCCGGATAGACGGCAATCCCTTCCACGATCGCCCCCTCCGCCGCGTTGGCCGCTGGCACAAACACCTGCTTGAGCCCCGCGTCCCGCGCGGCGATAACCATGGGCAGCACGCCCCGCACCGGCCGGATTTCCCCGGTCAGGGACAGCTCTCCCAGAAACGCGCTTTCCTCCCAGCCGCGTCTGCTCTTCAGCTGCCCGCTGGCCCGCAGCAGGGCCAGGAACAGCGGCAGATCGTAAATGGAGCCCTCCTTTTTGATGTCCGCCGGGGCCAGATTGACCGTGATGCGGCTCACCGGGTAGGTGAAGCCGCCGTTTTTCATGGCCGCCCGCACCCGGTCGCGGGATTCCCGCACCGCCGTCCCCGGCAGCCCCACCACATCGAAACCCGGCAGCCCCTGGGACAAATCGGCCTCCACATCCACCAAAAAGCCGTCGATGCCAAGCAGCCCCAGGCTTTTCACCCGTGCGAACACGTCCATTCCTCCCCATCCGTCGTCACCATCCAGTATACGGATCCTTCCAGATATTTACAAGGAAACGGCCGTGGTAATGCTTCACATTCCCGTGAACTATCGCCACTTAACAAACCGCCCGCCCTTCGGTCTGGCCGAAGGGCGGGCGATGGTTATCGATCGGTATCGGATTTGTCGGCGGGCTTTTCTCCGCAGCTCCCCGCGTGGGGACAGCCGGCGCAGCCGGAGCCGCCGCATCCGGTCTTTCCCTTCTTCTTGCGGATCCTCCAAGCGGCGATGGAGCCGACCACCACCGCCACGGCGGCGGCCAGAACGATCCAGTCAGCCGGGGTCATCGGCTCTCCTCCCCGGCCTCACGGGGCTTCCGGCGCAGCAGGGCGGTAACGCCCTTCACGATTTCCACCACCGCGAGAGGTGCCAGAGCGAGCCCCGCCACCGTCCACCAGCCGGCGGCCGGCAGCACGGTCAGCCCGAAAATATCCCGCAGGAAGGGGAACAGCAGCACCACCAGCATCAGCAGGAGGGAGGCGAAGAACGCCCCCACCATGTACTTGTTGGTGTGGAAGCCCACCCGGAACAGAGAGTGGGAGGAACGGGTGTTGAACGCGTGCACCAGCTGGGACATGGCCAGGGTGGCGAAGGCCATCGTCTCGCCCAGCGGGATGTTGGCCCCCGCCGTTTCGGTGAACAGCCGCTCGAAGAAGCCTTTCCCCGCCGCCGGCCCCATGAAACGGGAGCCGACGACGTAGGCCACGAGCGCCAGCAGTCCCACCAGCAGTCCCTGCCAGATGGCCGCCGCGCCCAGCCCGTGGGCGAAGATGCTCTCTTCTTTTTTGCGGGGCGGCCGGGTCATCACGTCGTCCTCCACCGGCTCCATGCCCAGCGCCAGGGCGGGCAGACCATCGGTGACGAGGTTAATCCACAGCAGCTGCATGGGCATCAGCGGGCTTTCCCGCCACAGCATCATGGCCCCGAACACCGTAAGAATCTCTCCCAGGTTGCAGGAGAGCAGGAAGTGCACCGCCTTGCGGATGTTGTCGAAGATGCCCCGCCCTTCCTTGACGGCGGTGACGATGGTGGCGAAATTGTCGTCCGTCAGGGTCATGTCCGCCGCGCCCTTGGCCACGTCGGTGCCGGTGATCCCCATGGCGCAGCCGATGTCCGCCGCCTTGAGGGCCGGCGCGTCGTTGACGCCGTCCCCGGTCATGGAGACGATTTCCCCCGCCTCCTGCCAGGCCTTGACGATGCGGATCTTGTCCGCCGGCGTCACTCGGGCGTACACCCGGAATTTCCGGATCCCCGCGCGCAGCTCCTCGTCGCTCATGGCGGCCAGCTGCTCGCCGGTCACCGCCTCGTCATCGCTGTGCAGAATTCCCAGCTGCCGGGCGATGGCCGAGGCGGTGATTACGTGATCGCCGGTGATCATCACCGTGCGGATCCCCGCCCCGTCGCACACCTTAATGGCCTCCATCGCCTCCGGCCGCGGCGGATCGATCATCCCCACCAGCCCGGCGAAGGTCAGCCCCTGCTCCAGCTCCTCCGGCCGGCAGTCCACCGGCACCTCGTCCAGATACTTGTAGCCGATGGCCAGCACCCGCAGCGCCTGCCGGCCCATTTCCTCGTTGGCGGCCGCAGCCTCCTGCAGCTTTCCGGCCGTGCACCGGTTCAGCAGAATGTCCGGTGCGCCCTTGACGATGGCCACGGTTTTCCCCTCGATGAGATGCACCGTGGTCATCAGCTTCCGGTCGGAATCAAAGGGGATTTCCCCCACCCGGGGATGCTCCGCCGTCAACTCCTCCTTGCGCAGCCCGTGGTGCAGCGCGCAGGCCACAATGGCCGTCTCGGTCGGATCCCCGACGGGGATTTCCGTCCCGTTTTCCTCTCGCACCGTGCCGTCGGTGCACAGCGCCGCCAGCCGCAGCAGCGCCAGTACCCCCTCGGGCACGTCGCCCTCCGCGTCGGAGAGCCTGTCTCCGGCAAACACCTTGACCAGGGTCATCCGGTTCTGGGTCAGCGTCCCGGTTTTGTCCGAGCAGATCACCGATGCGCTCCCCAGCGTCTCCACCGCGGGCAGCCTCCGGATGATCGCGTTCTTGGTCACCATCCGCTGCACCCCGATGGCCAGCACGATGGTCACGATGGCCGGCAGCCCCTCCGGAATGGCCGCCACCGCCAGGGACACCGCCGTCATGAACATGTCAAGCGGATCCAGCCCGTCCAGCAGCCCCACCACAAAGATGACCGCGCAGATAACCAGCGCCAGAATCCCCAGATATTTCCCCAGCTGCGCCAGCTTGCGCTGCAAAGGCGTGACGGTTTCCCCCTCGTTTTCCAGCAGTGCCGCGATTTTGCCCATCTCGGTGCGCATCCCGGTCTCCACCACCAGCGCCCGGCCCCGCCCGTAAGACACGGCGCAGCCTGCGTAAGCCATGTTCACCCGGTCCCCCAGCGGCGCAATATCCGCAATCTGTACGCCCGCGTCCTTGAGCACCGGCACCGACTCGCCGGTCAGCGCCGACTCGTCGACCTGCAGGCTGGCGGCGGACAACAGGCGGCAGTCGGCGGGGACGAGATCCCCCGCCTCAAACTCCACCACGTCCCCCGGCACCAGATCGGTGGCCTTCATGCTGGTCAGCACACCGTCCCGCCATACCTTGGCCGCCGGCGCCGACAGGTTTTTCAGCGCCTCCAGCGCCGCCTGCGCCCGGCTCTCCTGAATCACCCCCAGCAGGGCGTTGACCACCACGATGACCAGGATGACGATGGGCTCGGCCCAGTCGGCCTCCCGCCCCTGTAGCGCGTTGTATACGCTCAGTCCCAGGGACACCGCCGCCGCCCCGATGAGGATGAGCACCATCACATCCTTGAACTGATCCAGAAACCGCAGAATCCAGGGCCGCGGCGGCTTTTCATCGAGCTTGTTCGGGCCGTATTCCCGCTGCCGTTCCTCCGCCTGCTCGGCGGTCAGCCCGCTGTGCGTGTCGGACCCCAGCTCGCGGGAGATCGCGGTCAAATCTTCGCTGTGCCAAATCAAGAGACATCCTCCTCAGGCATCAAAAATCTAAAAATCCATGTAGTTCTACCTGCCAGTATACGCCTTTTTTTACACGGATGCAACGGCCCCGCCGCACTCTCTGAGGATTTTCCCGCACCAGCGGATAAGCGCCCGATATCCCTCGTCCAGCGCCGCCCGATCCGCCCCGAGAAAGGCCTTTCGCCCGATGCAGGCGGCCAGGATTTCCCGGTCGTCCCCCTCCAGCCAGGGCAGCAGATCCCTGCGGGAAACCGCCCGGTATCCCGCGCGGGCATCGTGCGCCGCCCGCAGCACGAAAAACGTCCCTTTGTACAGCTCCGCCAGCGCGCCGCCGGAAGCCTCCCCGTACAGAAAGCTATGGCAGGCCGCGTGATACAGCGCCGCCGCCCCTTCCCGGGCCGCCTGCCGCGCGTCCGCTGCCGTGAAGGCGGGGAACACGGCCTCCGCTCGCCCGCGCAGCACCCGCACGTCCCCGGCCAGCTGGTAGAGATCCCACCGGGGCCAGTTCCGCAGCTCTTCCTGCCCCGCGATGAAGCCGCAGGCCTTTTCCCCCTCCGGCATCTCCCGGATAAGCGCCCGGTACTGCCGCAGTTCCTCCACGTCCACCCGGTTCAGCACGGCCACCAGGTCGATATCGCTCTCCTCGGTCGCTTCTCCCCGCCGGTAGCTGCCCTGCAGCCCCAGCAGCACAAGCCGCTCCCCGAACGCCGCCTCCATACGGTCCGCATACGCCTTCAGCCAGCTTTCCAGTTCGATCATGCCGCTCCTCCTTGTCTGTGCCGCCGCCTCATCCGCCGCAGCACCATGTGGCACACCAGCGTCACCAGCGGGAACACCGCCGCCGCCAGTATGCCGATGCGCATGTCCGCCTGATCCCCCGTCACGCCAAGCGCACCAGCCAGCGCCGCCGATACGGAGGAACCCGCGCTGCCGTCCGCCACTACGCCGGTCAGCCAGGAGGAAAAGGAAGCCCCGATGTCTCCCGCCGCCCCCAGCACCGCGAACAGCCACGCCCCCGCCAGGGGGAACCGCTCCGACGCCAGCACCAGCGTCCCCGGCCAAAGCAGCCCCGCCGCGAAGCCGCATACCGCGCAGGCCGCCACGTTCAGCGCGTCGAAGGGGGAAAGGGCCACCGTCAGATAGCAGACAACCGATACCGCCGCCCCCAACGTCAGCACCCGGCTGATGTCGATTTTTGACCCGTACAGCCCGTAGAGCAGCCGCGCCAGCCCCAGCATCGCCGCGAATCCGCACATGCCCAGCAGATCCCCCGCCACCTTCGGCAGCTCCAGCGCCTTTTCCATGAAGGTGGAGGACCATTGGTTGAGGACGATTTCCGTACCCGCGCCGCAGAATATTGCCCCGAGCGCCAGCAGGTAAAAGGGGTGGAACAATAGCTGCCGCATCCCCTGCCGCTCCTCGGGCGGCGTCCCCTGCGGAAAAGGCGCGCGCAGGAACATGAAAAAGCAGGTCAGCGGCACCGCCGCCCATAAAAGCGTGATGATTTGCCAGTTCTCCCTGCCCGCGGCATACACGAACAGCGTCGTCAGGATGATGGTGATCACCTGTCCCCAGGCGTAGAAGGAATGCATCAGGCTCATGGCCGGCCCCTTGTCGCCGCCCGGGATGGCGTCGATGATGGGGCTGAGCAGCACCTCCAGCATCCCGCTCGAAAAGGCGAACACCACCGTGGCCAGCAGCAGCCCCACGAAAATGTGGCCCGGAAACAGCAGCGGCGCCGCCGCGAAAAACACCAGCCCGAAAAACGCCAGCAGGCAGGCGGGCAGCACAAAGAAGCGGAACCCCTTCTTGTCGATGGTACCGCTCAAGAGGATGTCCGCCGTTACCTGGGCACCGAAATTCACTCCCACCAGGATGCCCAGGTGGATGAAATTGAAGCCGTACAGCCCCATCATGGGCACGAACAGAATGGCGGTCAGATTGGCAATGATCGCCTGCACGAAGGTGCCCACTATGCAGCACAGCGTGGTCAAACGGTACGACGGTTTCATAACGGCCTCCAGAAAAAATCGGTCTTCCGGCCCATCATACAACACCCGCCCCGGATTGGCAAGAGGCCTCCATCAAAAAAGCATGAACGGCCTGTCCGCCGCATATGCTGTAATACGAAACCAAAGGAGGAACGTGTATGCTCTGCAGGATTACGGACATGCATAGCAAAGAGGTCATCAACGTCTGCGACGGCACCCGCCTGGGCTGTGTGGACGACGTGGAGGTGGATACCTGCACCGCCCAACTGGTGGCCATCGTCATCCACGGCCGGCCTAAATGCATGGGGCTGATGGGCCATGAGGACGATATTGTGATCGGGTGGAAGGAGATTGAGGTCATCGGGGAGGAAACCATTTTGGTCAACCACACCATGCCCTGCTGCGAGCCCCGCAAATGCAAAAAACGGGGCGGTATCATGGACGGCATCTTCGGTGGCCGCTGAAAGGGGAGGGACATGACGTCCCTCCCCTTATCTATACCTATCTATACTCTTAATATGCCCCCGCCCGCTTGACGGCGGCCACGATCTCCCGGAAATTCTCCAGGCTGACCGTGTTGGGGATGGAATGGTCGGACGAGAAGATGTAGCCGCCGTTTTCCTTGAGCGCCGGCACCAGCCGCTCGATCTCCGCCACGATGGCCTCCTTGTCGTCCCACAGCACCGCGTTGATTCCCCCGTGGAGCACCAGCCGATCCCCCACCTCCTTTTTCAGCCGGAGCGGTTCCATCCCCGCCTTGACCTCCAGCGGGTTGAGCGCGTCCACCCCGGTGTCCAGAATGTCGGGGATCAGGGGCATCACGTCCCCGCAGGAGTGCAGATGGGCCTGGATCCCCTTGGCGTGGGCCCATTCCACCGCCCGCCGGTGAAACGGCTGCAGCAAATCCCGGTAGGTCTGGTTGGAGAAAAACGGCGTGCCCTTGTACCCCATGTCGTCCGGCCAGTAGATTTCGTCGAACACATACCCCGCGTCCCACACCGCGTCGAAGCAGGCGATGCACCGGGACAAATAGGTGTCGAACATGTCCTTCACCCATTCCGGCTCCTCCAGCAGCGCGATAAGCAGGGTTTCGGTGCCCGCCATCCAGCTGTGCGTCACGTCGAAACCGAACCAGAACCCTGCCTGGATCCAGCTCCCCTCCGCCTTCCAGCGGGGATACGCGTCCTGCAGATAGTCCCAGGGGATCCGGTCGGGGCTGTACGCCATGCGGGCCTTGGCCTCCTCCCAGGCCTCGGGGGTGCAGACCTTGAAATCCAGGAATTCCGGGGTGGAGTCCTCCTCCTTGAACTGCTTCATGGTCACGCCCCATGGGCTGGTGACGATCTGATACCGCGCGTTGTCCTCCACCACCGTGCAGGGGTACTGGGGGGAGATGTCCACCGAAATCCCCTCCACCTTGTCCACACCGAAATATTCCCGCCAGTCGGCGCCCGCCGGCATGCCCTCCCGCCGCCAGCGGCTGATGGTTCCCTGCCAGGGGATGTCGGTGATCGGCACCCGGTCCGCCTCTTTGTGCGCGTACATCCGGGAGAACCGCTCTCTCGAAGTCATCGTTTCCATTTTTCCGCCTCCTTGTTTGTTTCAGCATACTCCATTGACAAGCAGGTGAAAAGAGGTATAGTTAAAGAGGATTCTTTCGAGATAGGAAACCGCAGTTTTTTGATATGGGAGGCTTCGCCTATGTACGCGACCGACGGGGATTTCGGCCGGGTGCGCCTCACGTCTCATGTCTTTCCCCTGGCCATGCAGGAGGCGGCCGCCTGCTTGAGCGCGGCGGGCTGGCACCGGGTCAACGATCGGTATGGCATTTCCCGTCCCGCCGGCGGCGGGGAGTATCTGCTGCTGATTACCGTGGACGGGGAGGGCTTCCTCCGCCTGGATGAGGAGACCCACCCCCTTCTGCCCGACGGCGTGGCGATCGTGCCGGCCGGCCGCCCCCACGCCTATGGCGTTCCCCCCGGCGGCGTGTGGGAGTTTTACTGGCTGCATCCCGCCGGCGGCGCGGCGGTGCGGCTGCTGGAGTATATCCAGGCCCGCCTGCCCGCCGGCCGGCCGCCCTTCCTCTCGCCGGTGGATACCGCCCCCTATGCCCGGGAGATCGAGGAAATCCTCCGCCTGCACGGCGGCGCTGCTTTACCGGCTGCTGCGGGACGCCGCCGGGGCGGGGGAGGAGGGCCGGGGCCGGATAAGCCCGCCCATCATCCGTCTGATGGAGGCCCGGTATGCCGAGCCGCTGCCCGTGCGGGAGCTGGCCGCCCGGGCCTTTCTGTCCGAGGCGCATTTTATCCGCCAATTCCGGAGGGAAACCGGCTATACGCCCCATCAGTATCTCAACCGCGTGCGGGTGGCCCGGGCCGGTTGGCTGTTGCGGTTCACCGATAGAACCGTGGCCCAGGTAGCCCGGGACGTGGGATTCCGGCAGAGCAGCCGGTTTATCCAGCTGTATAAGGCGATTACCGGCCGCACCCCGGGGCAGGAGCGGGGCTAGGCCGGTACACGCCCCAGCACGCCCAGCAGGTGGAGCGCCTGAACGCAGTCCCGGAAGCCCTGGCGGTACAGCGCGCCCTGAAGCAGGCCCGCCGCTTTGCCCTCCGCCTCCAGATAGTCGCGGAGGTTGAGGCAGTCCCCGCCGCTGATGGTCAGGTCCTCCTCGTGGTTCACAATCGGGTCGATGCGGCTGTACAATTCCCGGCTCTGTTCCCAGGCCATGGCGTATTCGCCCTTCTGCCGCAGAAGATCGTCCATCACCTCGCCCAGCCGGTTTTCCAGCAATTCCTCGATATCCGCCGTAAAGCTATGCATGGTTTTTTCTTCCTTTCCTGTCGTTGTCCAGCCATGCTTGAAAGAATCGGCGGCATATGGTATCATATTTATGCCTCCTGTTCTTTTGAACATGGCTGGTGTGTGAGGAAGCGGTGTACATCTTTCAAGGGGATGCACCGCTTCCTTCATTTTTCGTTGGCTAAAAGCAGCAGAACCGCTTCTCGTATAGTCTCCGCCCGGGTGATGCCATGCGCCTTGCTATAAGCAAGCAGGCGCTGGTTGTCGCTGTCTGTAAACCGGACTTTTACTTCAACGCTTTTGGGGTTGGCTGCTTTTGGCCGGCCGGTCCTGGGACTCATTGTATCACCTCACTTTTGAGGCCCCGAAAATATTATACTATTCGGGACTCAATAAGTCAACGACAAAATCAAATACAGCAGCAGAAGTGGTAAAATTTCACATTATTCTATCGGGGTTGCTGTTGGTATGCGGGCTAGAATCCTGCGTCCCTGTCTGCGCCTGTAAGCCGCCCGCACCCCTTCTTTCTTTTTCGTACGTGAAAAAGAAAGAAGGGGGAGAAAGAAAAAGCCTTATGTACCTTTCCGGCGGGGAGAGGCCGACATTGTGCCTCGCGGCGAGCCCTGTGTCGCTGCGGGCTTTGGCCCTCCGCAAGAGAAATAAAACCTTTTAGACACTGTGTCGCCGCTGGTGCGCCCGCTAATGCCCACGCGGCAGCAGCGTTCTGCTTTCTACCGGCCCCGCCTCGCCTGTGCGTAGCCACACGTTGCGGAAGTCGGGCGACCAACTCTCCAGGGGCTCCGCTGCATAAGGAGAACCAAGGGACAAGGGCGGACGCTCTGCCCCTGCCGGTCTCGTCGGCTTAGGCCGCCGAGCCCATACGGGGATCCGTAGGAAGGTAGCCGCAAGTGAGAATTTATCCGTGCTCGATTGATAGGGCTCGCCGTCCTAAGACGGGGAGACCCCACCGGATTGTACAACTAGGGTACGCACCCAAGTATACTACGCGCGTCAGCGCGCTCGTAGCGCGGGAAAAGGACACGTTTCCCGGTAAGATAGGCGTAGATGCGCACTATAGCGCCGAATATTTTTCAGGATTTATTTCCTACATGGGGGGTGAAGAACGGGGCGTAGCCTCGTTCTTCCAGTGGGGGTCTCCCCCACGGCGAGCGCAATCTCAAGCAGATAGGACGGAAAAGATTCGACGTGTTCTTTTCCTGCGCGTCTGTTGGCCATGTTTTTTCTTTTCTCCCCCTTCTTTTCTTTTTCCGGAAAAAGAAAAGAAGGGGTGCGGGCGGCTCACAGCCGCGAGAGGAGTAAGGAATTCTGCCCCGCATACCTGCATAAAACCCGATAGGGTTATATTGCCCTGGCGGGCAATCGGGGAACCCCCGGCGTATCACCGGTTTTTCATAAAATCGGTGGTATACGTCCCCGCCCGGAACGCTGGGTCCCCGAGAATCTCCAGCTGGCTCTCGATATTGACCGGCACCCCTTTAATGACCAGCTCGCACATGGCGGATTCCATCTTGCGGATGGTCTCCTCCCGCGTGCCGGCGTAGACGATCATCTTGCCGATCATCGGGTCGTAATAGGGCGGCACCTCGCACCCCTGGTACAGCGCGGTGTCAAACCGCACCCACGGCCCTCCCGGCACGTGGAGGAAATCCACCGTGCCGCAGCCGGTGGCGTTGACGCGGCACTCGATGGCCGCCCCGGTCAGCCGGATGTCCTCCTGGGTGAAATCCAGGGGGATCCCCGCCGCGATGCGGATCTGCCACTTGACGATGTCCACCCCGGTGACAAACTCGGTCACCGGATGCTCCACCTGCAGGCGGGTGTTCATCTCAATGAAATAGAACCGCCCGTCCCCGTCCAGCAGGAACTCCACCGTCCCCGCGCCCAGGTAGCCCGCGGCCTTCGCCGCCCCCGCCGCCGCGTCCATCATCTCCTGCCGCAAGGCGGGGGAAATGGCGGAGGAGGGGGTCTCCTCGATGAGCTTCTGGTTGTTCTTCTGGATGGAGCATTCCCGCTCGCCCAGGCAGACCACGTGCCCCTGCTCGTCGGCGAGCAGCTGCACCTCGATGTGCTTGACCGGGGAGAGGAACTTCTCCATATACACCCGCCCGTCCCCGAAGGCCTTTTCCGCCTCGGCGGCCGCGGTGTGGAAGGCGTTTTCCAGCTCCTCCTCCCCGTTCACCAGGCGGATGCCCTTGCCGCCGCCCCCGGCGCTGGCCTTGATGAGCACGGGATACCCGATGCGCGCGGCCTCGGCCCGGGCCTGCTCCACCGATTCCAGCAGCTCGCTGCCCGGCACGGTGGGCACCCCGGCCTCCTTCATCAGGCGTCTGGCCGCGTCCTTGTCCCCCATTTTGGAGATGATGTCCCCGTCGGGGCCGATGAAGGCGAGGTTCTGCTCCTTGCACAGCCGCGCGAAAGCCGCGTTCTCCGACAAAAAGCCGTAGCCCGGATGAATGGCCTGCGCCCCGGTGGCCAGGGCAGCGGCCAGAATATTCTGCTGGTTGAGATAGCTGTCCGCCGACGCGGCCGCGCCCACGCAGACCCGCTCGTCCGCCAGGGCCACGTGCAGCGCCTCCTCGTCCGCTTCGGAATAGACCGCCACCGTGGCGATCCCCATTTCCTTGCAGGCGCGGATAATCCGCACGGCGATTTCTCCCCGGTTGGCCACCAGGATTTTTGAAAACATACTGTATTCATCCTTTCGAGGAGGAATTCCATGTGGGGTTCACTTTCCTAACGCCACTAGACCGCCCGTAGGCAACTGAACTCCATACTTGCACCTGCGATCTATTTCCCTATTAACGCAAAAGAGAAATCCGCCGTGACGCACAGCTTGCCGTTCACGGTTCCCTTGCCGGTGCAGAAATAGAACGGCCCCTTGGCCTTCACGAGGGTGCACGTCGTCTCGAACACGTCCCCCGGCTTCACCGGGTTCTTGAAGCGCACCTTGTCCAGGCTGGTGAAGAAGGGGGTGGCCCCCTCGGCGGCCCCGGCGGCCAGCAGCACGCAGGCCGACTGGGCCAGGATTTCGCAGAGGATCACCCCGGGCACCACGGGATTTCCCGGGAAATGGCCCTGGAGGAACCACTCGTCCCCGGTGATGGTTTTGCGCCCGTGGGCCTCGCCGTCCACCACCTCGGCCTCGTCGATGAGCAGCATGTTGTCCCGGTGGGGCAGCAGCTGCATAATCTCTTGCTTGTTCATGGCTTTCCCGCCCTTTCAGCGCAGGCGGAACAGGGGCTGGCCGAACTCCACGACCTGGCCGTTCTGTACGCAGACCTCCGCGATTTCGCCGTCTTCCTCGGCGGTGATTTCGTTCATCAGCTTCATGGCCTCGATGATGCAGACCACGTCGCCCTTTTTCACCCGGTCGCCCACCGTGACGAAGGGGGCCGCGCCCGGCGCGCCCGCCAGATACGCCATGCCCACCATGGGGGCCTTGATGACGGGCCCGGCCGCCTCGGCCGGCAGGACGGGGGCAATTTCCGCCGCCGTTTCCGCCCGCGGGGCCGCGGGCAGGGCGGGCGCTTCCTTTCCGCCGCCCATGGAGAGCTTCAGCGTGCAGCCCTCCTCCGTCCATTCCAGGCCGGTCAGTCCGTTGGCGCGCATCACCCGGGCCAGCTGTTCGATGGTTTCCACGTTCATACAAATTTCCCCCCACTGAAAATTCCTGCGGAATTTCGGCCCCCCGCCGGGGGCTTTATTCCGCTTTCGTAAAGGCGACGCAGGCGTTGTGCCCGCCGAAGCCCAGGGACACCGACAGCGCCATGTCCAGCGCGGCCTCGCGGGCCTGGTTGGGCACATAGTCGAGGTCGCAGTCCGGATCCGGCTCCTTGTACCCGATGGTGGGCGGCGCGACGCCGTCCCGCAGAGCCAGCACCGCCGCGATGGCCTCCACCGCCCCCGCCGCGCCGAGCATATGGCCGGTCATGGATTTGGTGGAGCTGACCAGCACCCGGTAAGCGTCCGCGCCGAAGACCTTCTTGATGGCGGCGGTTTCCGCCTTGTCGTTGAGGGGGGTGCTGGTGCCGTGGGCGTTGATGTACACCCGGGCCGCGTCCGGCGTTTTCCCGGTTTCCTCCACGGCCAGGCGGATGGCCCGCGCGCCGCCCTCCGCCTCCGGATGGGGGGCCGTCACATGATACGCGTCGCAGGTGCAGCCGTAGCCGCTGATCTCCGCGTAAATCTTGGCCCCGCGGGCCTTGGCGTGCTCGTATTCCTCGAGGAGGAGGGCGCCCGCCCCCTCGCCCATGACAAAGCCGCCCCGCCGCTTGTCAAACGGGATGGACGCGGCCTCGGGATCCTCGCTGGTGCTCAGGGCCATACAGTTGATGAACCCGGCGAAGCCCATGGGGGTGATGGCCGCCTCGCTGCCGCCCGCCAGGATGGCGTCGGCGTAGCCGTATCGGACGGCCCGGAAGGCCTCGCCCACGGCGTTGGTGCCGGTGGCGCAGGCGGTGGTCACTGGCAGGCAGGGGCCGGTGGCCCCGTACTTGATGGCGATGGTGCCCGCCGCGATGTTGGCGATCATCATGGGGATGAAATGGGGGGACACCCGCCGGGGCCCCTTTTCGATGAGCTTGGTGTGCTCGCTGTCGAAGGTCTCGAACCCGCCGATGCCGGAGCCGAAGTAAACGCCCAGCCGCTCGGGGGCCACCTGCCCGATGATGCCGCTGTCGGCCATGGCCTCCTTGGCCGCCGCCAGGGCGTACTGCACAAAGCGGTCGGTTTTGCGGATTTCCGGCTTCTCCAGCACGGTTTCGGGGTCGAAGCCCTTGACCTCGGCGGCCAGCTTGGCCTTATACTCGGCCGTGTCGAACCGGGTCACCGGCCCGATGCCGTTTTTCCCAGCCAGCAGCCCCTCCCAGAAGGCGGGGACGTTGTTGCCGACAGGGGTCAGCGCCCCCATCCCGGTAATTACCACGCGTCTCGTTTCCATAGCTTTTGTCACCTATCTTTATCCATCACAGTGGTTGCGTTCGGTTTCTTTGATTATGGGGCAAGTCCTGTTGAATCGTTTCCTGTGTCGGTTTGCCCTATCGGGCTTGGTGGAGGTATGCGGGGCATAACCCCGTGTTCCTATTGCGCCAATGTGGCGCCCGCACCCCTTCTTTTCTTTTTCTAGAAAAAGAAAAGAAGGGGTGCGGGCGGCTCACAGCCGCGAGAGGGACGCGGGGTACTACCCCGCATACCTGCATAAAACCCGATAGGGTTATATCGCCATGCCGCCGTCGACCCGGATCACCTCGCCGGTGATATAATCCCCTCCCGGCCCGGCCAGGAACAGGGCCAGCGCCGCCACATCCTCCGGCTTCCCCGCCCGTCCCAGCGGGATGGAGGACAGCAGCGCCGTTTTATCCAACGCCTCGGTCATGTCGGTCTCGATGAGGCCGGGGGCGATGGCGTTGCAGCAGATCCCCCGCCCGGCCAGCTCCCGGGCCACCGCCTTGGTCAGGCCGATGACCCCCGCCTTGGAGGCGGAATAGTTGGCCTGCCCCGCGTTGCCCATGATGCCGCAGACCGAGCTGATGTTGAGGATCTTCCCCGCCCGCTTGCGCACGAAGCCGGGATAGCAGTGCTTGATGAAGTTGAAGCAGCCCTTCAAGTTGGTGTCCACCACCTTGTCGAAGTCCTCCTCCTTCATGGAGAACACCAGGCCGTCCCGGGTCACCCCGGCGTTGTTGACCAGAATATCCACCCCGCCGAGCTCCTTGCCCACGGCGGCCACCACCGCCTTGACCGCGTCGAAATCCGCCGCGTCGCACTGGTAGGCCGCGGCCTTCACGCCCAGGGCCTCGATGTCCCGGCGGGTTTCCTCCGCCGCGTCCTGCCGCCCGGCGTAGACGATGGCCACGTCCGCCCCGCTTTCCGCCAGCTTCAGGGCGATGGCCCGCCCGATGCCCCGGGACCCGCCGGTCACCAGGGCTGTTTTCCCTTTCAGCATGTTCCCTCTCCTTTGCAGGCTGTCACCGCCGCGGCCAGGCTGTCCGCGTCCTCCACCTGGAGCACGGCCGCCTGGGGGGCGGTTTTTTTGATGAGGCCGCACAGGGTCTTGCCCGGCCCCACCTCAATGAACGTGTCGATCCCCGCCGCCAGCATGGCCTCCACCGTCCCCTGCCAGCGCACCGGGCTTTTCATCTGCCGGACGAGCAGGGCGCGATAGTCGCCCTCGTAGGGCCGCGCCGTGGCGTTGGCGTACAGGGGCAGGGCCGGATCCTTCATGGCGAAGCGCGCCAGTACCCCGGCAAACGCCTCGGCCGCCCCCTCCATGAAGGGGGAATGGAAGCCGCCGCCCACCGCGAGGGGCAGGGCCTTGCCGCCCGCCTCCTTCACCGCGGCCTTGAAGGGCTCCAGCTCCTCCCGCGCGCCCGCCACCACCAGCTGCCCCGGGCAGTTGTAGTTGACCGGGTACACCCGGCGGAACCGGGCGCACAGGCCCTCCACCGTGGCGTTGTCCAGCTTCACCACCGCCACCATGGCCGCGTCGGTCTGCTCGGCGGCGGCCTGCATGGCCTCCCCCCGGGCGCAGACGATGGAAAAGCCGTCCTCCGGGCTCACCGCGCCGGAAAAGGTCAGGGCCGCTATCTCCCCCAGGGAGAAGCCCGCCAGGGCCGCGGGGGCCACCCCCGCCTCCCGGAGAGCGCACGCCGCCGCCAAATCCACGCAGTACAGGCAGGGCTGGGTGTTGCGGGTGACGGTCAGCTCCTCCTTTGTGCCCTCGAAGCACTGGGCGAGGGTGCCGGGCCGCAGCCGCTCCGCCAGGTCGAACACCGCCCGGGCGGCGGCGCTTACCTCGTACAGGGATTTTCCCATGCCGGGATACTGGGCCCCCTGGCCCGCGAACACCAAGGCTATTTTACCCATTTTTTCGCTCCGTTCAGCACCGTTTCGGCTTCCTCGAAGATTTCCCGGATAATCTCCGCCGCCGGCTGCTCCTTATTCACAATGGCCGCGATCTGCCCGGCCAGGAAGGAGCCGGTCTTCTCGTCCCCCTCCACGGCCGCCCGGTAGAGGGAGCCGGTTCCCATGGCCTCCAGCTCCTCGTCCGAGATGTTGCTGTATTCCGCCTTGAGATAGGCGCGGGAGAAGGGGTTCTTCAGGCTGCGCACCGGATGGCCCAGCCGCTTGCCGGTGGTCATGGTGGCGATATCGTTCGCCGCCAGCACCTTTTTCTTGTAATTTTCATGCACGCCGCACTCCTCGGCCACCAGGAACCGGGTGCCCAGCTGCACCCCCACGGCCCCCAGCAGCAGGGCCGCGGCCACGCCGCGCCCGTCCCCGATGCCGCCGGCCGCGATGACCGGAATGTCCACCGCGTCCACGATTTGGGGGGTGAGCACGATGGTGGTCAGCTCGCCCACATGGCCGCCCGATTCGCCGCCCTCGGCGATGACCGCCGCCGCGCCCGCCCGGGCCACCAGCCGCGCCATGGCCACCGAGGCCACCACCGGGATGACCCGGATGCCCGCCGCCAGCCAGCTTTTCATGTATTTGGAGGGGTTGCCCGCGCCGGTGGTGATCACCGGCACCTTCTCCTCCGCCAGCAGCGCGGCCACTTCCTCCACGTGGGGGCTCATCAGCATCACGTTGACGCCGAAGGGCTTGTCGGTCAGCTCCCGGCAGATGCGGATCTGCTCCCGGAGGTAATCGCCGCCCGCGTTCATGGCCGAGATGATGCCCAGCCCGCCGCCGTTCGACACGGCGGCCGCCAGCTTCCCGTCGGCAATCCAGGCCATGCCGCCCTGGAAAATGGGATATTCGATCCCCAGCATGTCGCAAATCGGTGTGTGTATCAACCTGCATCCGCTCCATTTCTATGCCAAATATGGTGATAAAAGGGGGTGTTTCACCGGAAAAAGGTGCAAAATATGCAGCCAAGAGGCGAACGTCAGAAACGTCCCCCTCGTGGCCGCATGGTATTGTGGGAAATGGGATTAGCCCATTTTCTCCTCGATGATGGCCACCAGTTCCCCGACGGACTCCACCTTTTTCTCCAGCTCCAGCTCGATGCCCAGGCTTTCCTCAAGATCCATCACCATTTCGACGGTGTCCAGGGAATCGACGCCCAGCTCTTCAAAGGTGGTCTCCATCTTGATGGAATCCTGCTCGATGCTCAGATGATTGGCCAGCATTTCCGCGACTTTTTCGAATACCATATTCGTGTTCCTCCGATGATTTTTATTTGTATATAGCAAAAAGGGAATGGCCCTTTGCTGCTCAGAAAACAGGAAACCGCCTGTCGGCTACCACCGCAGCACGCACGCCGCGCTGGACAGCCCGCCGCCGAAGCCGCAGAGCACCAGATTGTCCCCCCGGTGCAGCAGCCCGCCCCGGTTGAGCTCGTCAAGGGCCAGCGGGATGCAGGCCGCCGACATGTTGCCGTACCGGTCGATGTTGATGAAGAACCGCTCGTCGGGAATATCCAGCTTTTTGCGGGCCATATGGATGATGCGCACGTTGGCCTGATGGGGCACCACCCAGGCGACGTCCTCGCCGGTCATGCCCGCCTCGGCCATCACGTCCCGCACGTCGGCGCACATGGCGTTCACGGCGAACTTGAAGGTCTCCTGCCCCTTCATGTGGATGTAGGGCTTCATGGGCTCCCGCTCGTAAAAGGGGGATTTGCCGATGAACTGGGGGATTTTGATCACGTCGTCCCCGCCGCGGGAGTACAGCTTGGAGGTCAGGTAGTTGTCCCCTTCCCCGAGGACCACCGCGCCCGCGCCGTCCCCGAAGATGACGCAGGTGCTGCGATCCTCCCAGTCCATGATGCGGCTCATCCGCTCGGCGCCCACCAGCAGCACCTTTTTCACTTTTTTCCGGGCGAAATACCCCGCCGCCGTCTCCAGCAGGAAAATGAAGGCCGGGCAGGCCGCGTTGATATCGTAGGCGGGGCAGGTCGCCCCGAGATGATGCTGAATCATGCAGGCGAGGCTGGGGCTGACGTCCTCGTTGCTAACCGTGGCCGCCAGAATGAGATCCAGCTCCTCCGGCTTCACCCCGCTGTTCTCCAGGGCCCGCCGGGCCGCCTCGGCCCCCAGGTCCGCCGCCGTCTCGGTGGTGCAGACATACCGCTGCTTCACCCCCACCCGCTGGGTGATCCATTCGTCGGTGGTGTCCACAAACTGGGACAGCTCCTCGTTGGTCACCACCCGCGGCGGCACGTAGCTCCCCGTGCCCATGACTGCAAAACTCATACTCGATTCTTCCTCCCAGGTTAAGGTGAGGGGGAGCGAACCCCCCCGCCTCAGCCGGTGTATTTTGCCATTCTGCCGCGTTATCGTCCTAGGTGG
>URCA01000046.1 GCA_900546265.1 uncultured Oscillospiraceae bacterium
CGCCGCGATCCGGCATCCCCGTCCAGCAGCGTGTCGACTTTGTCGACACGCTGAGAAGGGCCGCCCATTCGGACGGCCCTTCTTCATTTATTCCGGGTATACCAGCTCGGTCCGTTCGCAGACCTCCCCGATTTTCTCCCGCAGCTTCAGAAAATCCTCGAACGCGTCCGGCTTCTGGCTGGGGGTGCGCAGCAGGGCCGCCGGATGCAGCGTCCCCATCAGCAGCATCCCCTTTTTCTCGAAAAATTCCCCGTGCTGCCTCGTCACCTTGAAATCCGGCGCAATCAGGCGGCAGGCCGCCACCCGCCCGAGACACACGAGTATCTTCGGCCGTAGCAGCGCCGTCTGCGCCTTCAGCCAATGCAGGCAGGCGTCCTGCTCCTCCGGGAGCGGATCCCGGTTCTGGGGCGGCCGGCACTTGACCATGTTGGCGATGTAAATATTGTGCTGGCGCGACAGCCCCACCGCCGCGAGCATCTTGTCCAGCAGCTGCCCGGCCCGGCCCACAAAGGGCTCCCCCTGCTCGTCCTCGTTGGCCCCCGGCCCCTCGCCCACGAACAGCACCTCGGCCGCGGGATTGCCCACGCCGAACACCACGTTTTTGCGGGTCGCCGCCAGCGGGCAGGCGGTGCAGCCCCGACACGTCTCCTCCAGCGTTTTCCAGTCCATATCCGGCGTCATGGCGTCGTCCCCTTCTTTTTCAGTCTTCTCTCCAGTTTAGCATAAACCCGCCGCCCTGCCAAGGCGCAAAATGCAAAGCCCCGCGCAAACCGCCTGTTTATCATGCAATTTCCCCTTGAAAAAACAGGGGGTTGGGGGTACAATAAACAACAGGCCTGTATGTTTACAGAATTTTTCAAGTATAGGATGTGTCAGATTACCATGGAGAACCTCGTTTTGGTGGAAACCTCCGCCCGCCACGTGCACGTCACCCAGGAAGACCTGGAAACCCTGTTCGGCAAGGGCTACGCCCTGACCCATAAAAAGGATTTGTCTCAGCCCGGACAGTTCGCCTGCGAGGAGCGGGTGGACGTTGTCGGCCCCAAGAAAACCCTCACGGGCGTGTCCATTCTGGGCCCTGTCCGCTCCGCCACCCAAATCGAGCTGTCCCTCACCGACGCCCGGTCCATCGGCGTCAGCGCCCCCATCCGGGAATCCGGCGACGTGGCCGGCTCCGCCCCCTGCAAGCTGGTGGGCCCCAAAGGCGAGGTCACGCTGTCCGAGGGCGTCATCGCCGCCAAACGGCACATCCACATGACCACCGCCGACGCGGCGGCCATGGGCCTGCGGGATAAGGACGTCGTGAGCGTGCGCGTCCCCTCCGCCAACGGCCGGGCCCTGACCTTCGGCGACGTGGTGGTGCGGGTCAGCGATAAGTTCGCCCTGGCCATGCACATCGACACCGACGAGTCCAACGCCGCGGGCGTGGCCCCCGGCACCATGGGCGAAATCCTGAAATAACCGGCAGAACAAGCCAGCGGCCGCCCGGAATAAACCGGGCGGCCGCTCTTTTTATTTTTTATAGGATCGCCCTCAGCCGCCGTTCGTGAATTTTTTGGAAGCGCTATCCAGCCCATCCTGGTATTTCCCGAAAAATACCGCCGCATCCGCTGATAAATCCGCCCGGCGCGGGCATTCTAATAGCAGCTAAATACAGCTTTGCCCGATCGGGCCGACGCCGGATCGCGTAAAACGGTATTTAGTTATGGATAGAGGCCCGTCCGCCGGGAATCGCGGGAAACCGTCTCTGGCGGGCGGGCCATGAATATTCCCCAAGCTGGAAAGGAGCTGCCAATCATGGACAAATGCCAAGCGAACCACTGCATCAAATGCACCGTGCAGCAGTGCGCCAACCACTGCCAGACGCAGAACTACTGCGCGCTGGATTGCATCACCGTGGGTACCCACGAGACCAATCCGACCATGGATCAGTGCACCGACTGCAAATCCTTCGAGCTGAAGAAGTAAATTCCACCGCGCCCGCGCCGGAGGCCGTCAGGCCTCCGGCGCTTGGTTTATTCCAAGTCCAGCAGGATTTCGAGAGAGACTGGATACATCTTGGCCAATTTAGGCTCACCTAATGTCAAAAATGGTTTTTTAAATTAATTGTCAGAAGTTCGTCCAAAGTGACTTGGTAAAAGCGTGCCAGCCAAGCCGCAGCATGAAACGATGGCTTTGTTTTTCCTATTTCATAATACGCATAGGTACTTCTATCTATATGGAGTAATACTGCAAGTTCTTTTTGTGTAAATCCATTTACCTTGCGTAAAAAACGTAGGTTGGTAGAAAAATATATAGGAATGGAGTCGGCTTCCATAGAGTTCCCTCCCCTCTCGCCAACTCCATTATATACATTTAAAATGTATATTTCAATATGATATTCTGATTATAATGTAGTTTCGTCTCTGTGCTGAAAAACCATGATAAATTACATTTAAGATGTACATAGCGGTTTGAAAGAGGCGATAAAAATGTTTGTAGGTGAAAGATTAGCGGAGCTTCGCAAGGATAAGGGTAAAACTCAGAAACAACTGGCCGAGGAGCTTCATGTCAATTACAGAACCTACAGCAGTTACGAACGTGAGGAAACAGAACCGGGCGACGACGTAAAAATTGCCATTGCCAAATATTTCAACGTGAGTTTAGATTACCTACTCGGCGTCATCAACCGGCCGCGTCCGCTTAATGAGGATAATCCTTATATTCGCTTACCACATAGCTTATCTGAAGCAGCGTATAAGGATTTAATGAAGTACATTAGGTTTTTGCTTAAGGATGAATTTATATCTTAATTGATCCTGCCTGATTATAGACAATAATGGAATCATAGTAAAGGGGAGGGGAGTGAAAATCTTCATATGATTTCGTATGCCCCCTTATGGGAAACCATGAAGATAAAGCACGCCACTACCTACACGCTGCAGGTGAAAGGGGAAATCAGCAGCTCTACCATCCGGCGGCTCAAGGCCAATGAATCGGTGTCCACCAACACGCTGGACGCCCTGTGCAGGCTACTGGACTGCACGCTGCAAGATATCCTGGTGTATATTCCTGATACCAAATAAACGTTGACCCGCGCCGGAAGCCCAGAGCTTCCGGCGCGGGTCGTTTTACAAGGCTTCCGCCCCTGCTTCATCCCTGCCGCTTGTGCAGCCAGACGGCCATTTCGCTGACCCCCCGGTTGGCAAAAGCAAAATATGGGATCAGCCGAATCTCGCAGGGCGTCCTGACCGGCTGCCGCGCCGGCTGATACAGAGCGTCCCCCTCCGGCTGCCTGCGCCAGCCCCTGACCACCAGCCGGTTCAGCCCCAGCTCCTCCGCGTACTCCATCCGCGCCGCCGAAACGTCCTCGTCCAGCTCCAGCGCCCACAGGCCCTCGCCGTTGTCCACCGCCTCGGCGCAATAGATCACCGGCCCCCGCTGCACACAGCATTTTCCCGCGTCCGCCCGCACCAGCGGCGAGGCCTCTACCAATCGGGCCGTCATCTCCATGTCCAGCTCGAGCACGCACGCATCCTGTTCCACCGTCAGAACGGCATACCCGCCCTGAAGGGTATACGCGGCCTCCCGGCCGTCCAGGGTAAGCGCCGCCTTATCGCACCATCCGGGAAGGCGAAGCGCCAGCCGCCCTCCCCGCAGCCCGGAAACCTCCAGGCGGACATGGCCCTCCCAGGGATACGCCGTCTCCTGGCGGATGACGACCTCTCTTTCTCCCATGGGCAGCGTGGCCAGGCCGCTCATATACTGATGGACATACACGGTGCTTTCGTCCAATGTATAAAGCAAATCCCCCACCGACGCCATCAGCCGGGTGATGTTGGGCGGGCAGCAGGAGCAGCTAAACACCTCGACGCGCTGCACCGCGTCTTCCCGCTGCGGCTGGTCGGGATTCAGCAGCTGGGGGATGAGCTCCAGCGGATTGACATAGAAAAACTTTCGTCCGTCCAGGGAAACGCTGGACAAAAAGCCGTTATACAGCACCCGCTCCATCGTGTCCGCGTATAGGGAATCCGCCTCCAGGCGCAGCATACGCCGGGCAAAGAAAATCAGCGCGATGGAGGCGCAGCTTTCCGCATACGCCGTCCGGTTGGGCAGGTCGTAATCGACGGTGAACGCTTCGCCGTGGGCGGTGGAGCCCACGCCGCCGGTGACGTACATGCGCCGCCGCACGATGTTGAGGAAAATCCGGCGGCAAACGCCGAGCAGCTCCTCATCCTGATACTCATACGCCAAATCCGCCATGGCGCTGTACAGATACAGCGCCCGCACGCAGTGTCCCTCCGCCGTTTCCATCTGACGCACCGGCAGATGATCCTGGGCATGTTTGGATGGGAACATCTCATACAGCCCTTCCTCATGCCGCCCCCGCTCCTCCACAAACCACCGGCTCAGCTCCAGATATCGCTTTTCACCGGTGTGGCGATACAGCTTTACCAGCGCCAGCTCGATTTCCTCATGCCCGGGGGTGAGAAAGGCGGCCGACTGTTCGTCCTTGAATACCCGCTCGATATAATCGGCATACCGGCGCATCAGCCCGAGGAATTTCTCCTTGCCGGTGGCGTGGGCGTAAGCCACCGCCGCCTCAAACAGATGCCCGGCGCAGTACAGCTCGTGATCCGTCCGGCGGGTAAAGCGCGCCTCCGGCTCACAAGCGGTGAAATAGGTGTTGAAATACCCGTCCGCGTCCTGATGGTCCGCTATGCGATCCACCAATTCGTCCACCGCCGCCTCCAACTGGGGATCCGGCTTCTTTTCCAGGAGGAAAGCAGCGGCTTCCATCCACTTGGCCACGTCGGAATCCCAGAAAACGTGGGGCTTGTTGGGCATTCCCTCCCGCCAGTCGCAGCGGAAAGCGTCAAACCTCCCGGTTTCCTGAAAGCGCTTATACACGTTCCAAATGGAAACGTCGCGGTTGATACGCTGCCGTTCCTGCCAAAATCCTTGATCCAAATCCACCTGCTGAAAGGGAACCGCCTGGTATCTTTTCACTCTCATGCTCCTCTCTCCCGCCAAAAACAGGGAATTTTCTTGCATTTGACATAGGCCTATAGTACTATTATAGACGGGCCGCCTGCACGCCACAAGAGAGAAAAAACGAGATGATAGGAGAAAATCCGGTATGATCACCCTTTCCTCTCCCCCTGTGTCCCTTTCCTATGTGTCCTCCGGCCTGTTCGTGGCCCACGACGAATGGATACACGCCGACCGGGTCATAGACTCGTGGGAGCTGATCTATATGTTAAACGGCGCCGTTTATATGCGGCAGGCGGACGTCTCCTACACGCTGGAAAAGGGGGATTTGCTGTTGCTGCGCCCGGGCGTTCCCCACGGCGGCGTTCAAAGCAGCCCGCCGGGCGTCTCGTTCTACTGGGTGCACTTTCTCGTCTCGGACGCGGCGGCCATGGCCCGGTTCCCCACCCACATGGCCTTTGCCGACGGCTACCGGTTCACCCCCCTGTTCAAGCAGCTGCTGCATATCGCGGGCGCCCCGTCGCCCTATCCGTTTCACGCCGCCGATCTGGCGGTGGGGCTGATTTTGGCGCAGGCCGCCGCCTCCAGCGCCGACGACATGCCCCAGGCGGCTCTGCTCAAGGACTGCGCCGAATGGATCCGTATCAACAGCGACCGGCGCATCACCGTGGCCATGGCCGCCGAGCGGTTCGGTTATCATCCGGATCACCTCAGCGCTCTGTTTCAAAAATGGCGGGGCACCCCCCTGAAGCAATACATAGATGAGCAGCGTCTGCAGTATATCCGGAATCTGCTGCTCACCTCCAATTACAGCATCAAGCAGCTCGCCGCCTACCTGGGCTGGGAAAACGAAAACCAATTCACCCACTACTTTAAGTATCATGAGAAGATGAGCCCCACCCAATACCGCAGCCTGTACGTCAACACCCACCTGAATAAACGCTGACAGATAAAATCCCCCATACGGGCCGCGCTTCACGGCCTGTATGGGGGATTCTCTCACGTATCTTCAAGCGCCGTTTTCTACCACCCGCAGGCTGCTGCCCTGCGGGGTCTTGCTCACCACGATTTTCTGGTCAATGCGTTCCCGCAGCTCGTCCACGTGGGAGATGATGCCCACCAGCCGGTCATCCTCCGCCAGGCTGAGCAGGGTGTTCACCGCCGCGTCCAGGCTTTCCGCGTCCAGCGTGCCGAACCCCTCGTCCACGAACATGGCCTCGATGGAAATGCCTCCCGCCCGCCGCTGCACCACGTCGGACAAGCCCAGCGCCAGGGCCAGGGAGGCTTTGAAGCTCTCCCCGCCCGACAGGGAGCGCACCGATCGCGGCTTGCCGGTGTACTGATCCCGCACCCCCAGCTCCAGCCCACGGCTGGACAGATCCGTGTCCAACTCGTAGCGGATGAGCTGGTAGCGCCCCTGCGTCATCCGGGTCAGCCGTTTGTTGGCCTGCCGCAGGATCTGGTCGAAGAAGGCCGCCATCACATAGGCTTCGAAACGCACCTTGCGCACCCCCTTGGCACTGCCCGCCGCCACCCGGGCCAGCTCCTGCACCGTCCTGTGTCGGGGCAGGCGTTCGGCCAGCCGGGCGAGAATGTCCCGCAGCTCCCGGAGAATCCGCTGGTTGCTGTCTAGGCGGCTTCGGCCGCGGCCCGCCTGGGCGCGCAGCTCCTCGCTGGAGGCCGTGACCTCCAGCAGGGCCGTCTCCAGAGGGGCGGGATCCGCCGGCTGATCCCGGGTCTCCTCCTCCAGGCGGCGCGCCTCCTGCCGCGTGTGACGCAGAAGGATCTCCGCCTCCTCCAGCCGCCCGCGCAGCGCGTCCCGCTCTTCGGGCGCCATCCGGGCGGCTTCGGCCTGTTCGTCGTCGGCAAAGCCCGCCGCCTCCCGCCCGGTCGTCCAGGCGGCTGCGGCCCGGGCCAGGGCTTCCTCCGCTCCCGTCAGGCGGCTTCGCAGCTCCTCGCCCCGGCCCTCCAGGGCCCGCAGGGATGCCGCGGCCTCCTCCCGGCCCTGCCGGGCGGCGGCCAGCCGGTTCTCCAGGGCCTCCCGCTCCCGGACGGCGGTCTCAAGGGCGGCTTCCACGTTCCGGCGGGCCGGGTAGGCCGCCGGGATGCTCCGTCCAGCCTCCTCCCTGGCCGCCCGGGCGGCGGCCAGGGCTTCCCGGGCGGTGGCCAGCCGTTCCTCCGCCTCGCCCCGCCGTGCTTCCGCCTCGTCCAGCGCCCGGCGGGCTTCCTCCAGCCGGGCGGGCAGCGCCGCCAGCCGTTCGGCCTTCCGCTGTCCAGCCGCCTCCCGGGCGGTCAGCGCCGCCAGCCGCTCCTCCTCTTGCCGCAGAGCGGGGGCCGTCTCCTCCCCGGCGGCGAGGCCCGCCGCCTCCCGCCGTTCCTCCAGGGCCTCCCGGTGGCTTTCGCACAGGGTGCGGGCCTGGGCCTCCTCCCGGTCGGCCAGGGCCGCTGCCTCCCCCGCCCGCTCGCTCTCCCGCCGGGCGGTTTCCACCGCCGCCTCGTCAGGTGCCTCCCCCGGCAGGGGGGCGGGTGACGGATGGTGGGGGCTGCCGCACACCGGGCAGGGCGTCCCCTCCTGCAAATCCCGGGCCAGCCACCCGGCCTGGGCCTGTAACTGGGCGATTTGGAGCTGAATCAGGCGGTATTGTGCGCGCGCCGCCTCTTCCCGGGCCGCTTCGGCGCGCTTTTGCGCGCTTTTGTGCGATAAAATCAGCCGTCTTTCCGTGGTTTCCCGCTCTAGGCAGTCGGCCAGCAGGGCCCGCCGGGCCTCGCTCTCCCGCCGGGCCTCCCGCGCCTCCGCCAAGGCCGCCCGTTCCCCCTCCAGGGCCTCCCGTTCGGCCTGTAATCCCGCATAAATGCTGGCTTTTTCGCTCATCGCGGCCCGCAGTTCCGCCGCTTCCTCTTCCCGTTTTTCCGCCAGAAGGAAGGCGTCCTGCTCCGCTTTTTCCCGCTCGAGCAGCGCCTCATACCGGGGCAGCAGCGCCCGCAGCCCCGCCTCCGTCTCTCCAGCTTTCCGTCGTACCGGCTCCTCCTCGATTGCGGCCTGGAAAGCGGCCTCAGCCCGCATAAACGCTTGCTTTTCCTCCTCCAGGCGCCCGGCATTTTCCGCGTGATCCCGCTGCAAATCCGCCCGCAGATCCCGGGCGGCCCGCAGCCGCGCCGCCTCCCCCTCCAGCCGCGCCGCCCTCTCCGCCAGCTCCAAGGCCCGCCGCTCCTCCTCGAGCGCCGGCCCGCGCGCCTCCAGGGCGGCCAGCTTTTCACGGCAGGCCGCCAATTGGCGGCATTTTTCCGCCGTCTGCCGCGCCTGGGAGATGGCGGCGGCCAGCTCCTGCTGGCGGCGATCCGCCTCGGCCAGCCGCTGGCCCAGCGCCTCCAGCGCGGCCTCCTCCCGCCCGTTCTGCGCGGCGAGCAGGGCGCAGAGGCCCGTGTCCTCCGCCACCGGGCCGATAGCCTCCCCTGCCGCCTCCGCCTTTTCGCAGGCGGCATCCAGAGGGGTGCCTTCGTCCCGCTGGATCCAGCGGCAGCGGTCGGCGGCCAGCCGGTTGTCCTCTTCGACGGCCTGCCACAGCGCCTTCTCCTGCCGGGCCAGATCCTCCTGGACATCCAGGTACAGCTGGGTGCCGAACAGCCGCCGCAGGATGTCCTCCCGCTGCTTCTGCTCGGCGAGCAGCAGCCTCAGAAACTCCCCTTGGGCGAGCATGCACAGCTGCTTGAACTGGGGATAGGTCAGCCGCAGGATGTCCTCAATGCGCCGAGTGACCTCCTGGGCTTTGTACACCGGCGGCGCGTCGGGAAGCAGCAGCTCGGCCTCCGCGGGCCGGCGGGTGAAGCCCTCCCCCCGCCGCTTGGGAAGCAGCTGCTCGGGCTTGCGGGAGACGGTGTAGCTGAGGCCCCGGTGGGTGAACTCCAGGGTCACGGCCGTTTCAGCCCGGGGATCGGCGAAATCGCTGCGCAGGCTGCCGGTTTGCCGGTTCTCCCCGCTGCACTCCCCAAACAGGGCGTAGGCGATGGCGTCAAACAGGGTGGTTTTGCCCGCGCCGGTATCCCCGGTGATGAGAAACACGCCGTGCAGACGGGAAAAATCCACCTCCGTGCGCCCCGCGTAAGGGCCGAAAGCGGACAGGACAAGCCTCACGGGCTTCATGGCTCCACCTCCAGATTCTTCAGGGTTTTCGACACAATCTCCCGCTGCTCCCCGTTCAGGGGGCGGCCGGTCATATCGGCGTAAAACGCGGCGAACAGCTCCCCGACGGATTGCGGGGCGGCCTCGGCCTCGCCGGTCTCCTCGGCGCAGACGGCGGGCTGCGCCGTCTCCACATGCAGAAGATGGGGATACACCGCCCGCAGGCGTTCCGCCGGGTTGAGAGCATCCTCCTCCAGCACGGCCCAGATGTAGTCCTCCCGCCCGTCGGGATCCTCCAGGCCGGCCTGCATGAGGGCCGTCAGCTCCCCTTGGATCCGCCTGAGCTGCCGTCGAGGCACGATGGGCACCAGCTCGATGTCCACCCGCCCCTTTTCTCCCAGCGTCACCACCGGGAAGCTCTTGACGTGAGCGGCCTCGGACAGGGAATACCGCAAGGGGGACCCGGCGTAGCGCACCGTCTCTCTCCCCATTTTTTGCGCCCGGTGGAGATGCCCCAGGGCCACATAGTCGAAGGCGTCGAAGGCGGACGCGTCCACCGGCTCGCTCCCCCCGACGCAGGGGGTCTCGGAATCGCAGACGGCCGGCGTCAGCCCGCCGGCGCAGACGAACTGATGGGCCACCAGGATGTTGCGGCAGGCGGGATCGGGCGGGGAAACCGCCAGGGCGGCCCGCACCGCCTCGTCGGTAGTGGCAACGTCTTCCCCCAAGGCGGCGCGCACCATCACCGGCTTCAAAAAGGGAAGCAGGTATACCCGCACCGGCCCATAGGCATCCCGCAGCTCCACGACCGGCAGGGTGCCGTCATAGGGGCCGGCCATGTGAATCCCCTCGGAGGCGAACAGACGGCTGCCGAAGGCAAGCCGCTCGGGCGAATCGTGATTGCCCGGCACGGCCAGCACGGGGATGCCGGCCCGGTGCAGGGCGCACCAGAACTCATCCAGAACCTGCACCGCCTCGGCCGGCGGCACCGACCGGTCGTATATGTCCCCGGCCAGGAGCACCGCGTCCACGGCGTTGGCCGCGGCGTAATCCGCCAGATAGCGAAGGAATGCCCGCTGCTCCTCCAGCATGGACACCTCCAGCACAAATTTGCCCAAATGCAGATCGCCCAGATGAATCAGCCGCATGGGCTCCGCCCCCCTTTCCGTTCCTACAAATATATCTCCACAAAGACCCGCCACACGGCCGGGGCGTCCAGCTCCCGGCAGGCTTTCAGGAGCCGCCGGAGCGCCGACGGCTCCTCCTCCGCTTTTACCCGTTCGGGAAAGGCGGCCCGCCCTAGCTCCATCAGGGTGCGGGCGCAGCGCTCGGGCGCTTTTTCCAGCCCGCCGAGCGTGATGGTCACCGCTGTTTTCAACGCCGCCTGCTTGAGCCTAACCTCCAGAGTCATCCCCTCATCCCCTTGCCACTTAGTCGAACCGCCATCCCGCCGGCGATCCTTCTTCATGATAACGCCGACACGGCCAGACAGGCTATAGACAAAACGCCCGGGCTGTCGCAAAGCGCGGCAATCCGGGCGGGAAATTCAGGGCTTCTGCCGTTTTTCTTCCTGGGCATCCGATTCCTTGACGATATACAGCGGCCGCTTTTTGGTTTCCAGATAGGTCTTGGACACATACTGTCCAAGCACGCCGACACAGAACAGCTGGACACCCCCGATGAAAAAGATGATACAGACCAGGGACGGGTACCCGGCCACCGGATCCCCCCATATCAGGGTTTTCAAAATGAACACACAGATCATAATGAAGGAGACGATACAGAACAGGATGCCTAGGAAGGAGGAGATGGCCAGGGGCACGGCGGAAAAGGCCGTGATCCCCTCCAGAGAATATTTAAACAGCTTCCAAAAACTCCATTTTGTCTGCCCGGCCGCCCGCTCGACGTTCTCGTATTCCAGCCATTTGGTATCGAAGCCAACCCAGCTGAATATGCCTTTGGAAAAGCGGTTATACTCGCTCAGCTGAAGGATCGCATCGGTCATTTGCCGGGTCATCATCCGGAAATCTCGGGCGCCGTCTACAATTTCGGTATTGGAAATCCGATTGATCAGCCGGTAAAACATTCGGGCGAAGAAGGACCGGATGGGGGGCTCTCCCTTACGCGAGACGCGCCGGGTGGCCACGCAGTCCACCGGTTCCTCCATCAGCGTCCGCACCATCTCTTCGAGCATGGCTGGGGGATCCTGCAAATCCGCGTCCATCAGGGCCACGTAGTCGCCGCCGGCCCGGCGCAAGCCGGCGTATATGGCGGCCTCCTTGCCGAAGTTGCGGGAAAAGGAGAGGTAATGCACCCGCCCGTCCTTCTCACTCAGGCCCCGCAGGAGACCGAGCGTTCCGTCCCGGGAACCGTCATTGACAAAGACAAACTCACACAGCAACTCATAACGGCTTTGCAGAGACTGGGCCACCGCACATAGTTCTTTATACAGAAGGGGCAAAGATTCCTGTTCGTTGTAGCAGGGAATCACGACCGAGAGCTTGCGCATGCATGGTTCCTTTCCGGCCGCTCACAGCATGACGCTCATGGCAGGCCGCCGTATTTGGAATGCGGACACGATTCCATTATAGGGGCGCACCGTCCCCCGATCGGTATTTTATTATATCGCCTTTGAAGAAAAATGTCCATCCTCTCCTGCCGCGTCCGGCGGAAATCCGGACAAATGCGGCCGGTTGTCTAGTTACATTCTCCGGGTTTTGTGGTATAATAACCTCACGGCGTTCTCCAAAGCCTTGCAGCGCAAGCCTTTGGACGCCTGAGAGAACATTGAACCACTCCGAAACGGTCGGAGCCGTTTCGGACTAAGGAGGGCGACGCTCCGCGCCGCCTTGTGGTATAATAACCTCCGTAACCGGCGCGGTGGTACGCGCCGAACCGCGCGGCTGCGCGGTTGCCGGAAAGCGACGCTTTCCGGTACGGAGAACATTGAACCACTCCGGAACGGTCGGAGCCGTTCCGGACTAAGATAGGCAGCACGCTGCACGTGCCGCTTTGTGGTATAGTAAACTTGCCGGGCGGGCACTGCCCCGCGCCGCATCATTATGAAGGCAAAGGAGCCGATGAACATGACGACACTCAGCGAAGGCTTGAAAACCATCTTTTTAGCGGGCGTGGGCGCCGTGGCGGTCACTGCCGAAAAATCCAAGGAAATCATCGACGATCTGGTCAAAAAGGGCGAGCTGACGATGGAGCAGGGCAAGGTGCTCAACGAGGAGCTCAAACGGGACATCAAGGAAAAGGTAAAGGAAACGGTCACCGTTCAGGTGGTGAAGGAAGCCCCGGAGGGGGACATTCTCGGCCAGGTGGACAGCATGAGCCGGGAAGACAGGCAGGCCCTGAAGGAAAAGCTGGCCGCCATGGAGGACGCCGATGAAGCAGCCGAAGGAGACACCGCCGACGGCGAATGACGCCGCCCCGGCCGGACGGCCGGAGGAAACCCAAAACCGCCTGAAGGAAATCCTGCAGGTGCTGGCCCGTCATGACATCGTCAAGGGGATGACCCCCGAAAAGCTGCGGAACATCGTGGAGGATCTGGGGCCCACCTTTGTCAAGCTGGGGCAGATCATGTCCATGCGGCAGGATATGCTCCCGGCGGCCTACTGCCGGGAGCTGTCCAAGCTGCGCACCGAGGTCAGCCCCATGCCCTTCGACGAGGTGCGGCAGGTCATCGAGGAGGAGTATGACACCCGGCTGGAACGGGTTTTCGCCTCCTTCGACAGGCAGCCGCTGGGCGCCGCTTCCATCGCGCAGGCCCACGCCGCCGTCCTGCGGGACGGCTCGCCGGTGGTGGTGAAGGTACAGCGGCAGGGCATCCGGGACGTAATGGCCCGGGACATCCAGCTGCTGCGCAAGGCGGCCCGCATACTCAAGGCGGCGTCGAGCGCGGGAAACGCCCTGGATTTCGGCGTTATCCTCAACGAAATGTGGGCGGTGGCCCAGCAGGAAATGGATTTCCTTATCGAGGCCCGCAATGCCGGCGAATTCTACAAGCTCAACCAGGACGTGGCCTATGTGACCTGCCCGCAAATCCACAGTCAGGTCACCACCTCCCGGGTGCTGGTGATGGAATACATCGAGGGCTTCGATCTGGATCGGCCGGACATTCTGACGGACAACGGCTACGACCTGGAGGAAATCGGCCTCAAGCTGGCGGACAATTATGTCAAGCAAATCATCGACGACGGCTTCTTCCACGCGGATCCCCATCCGGGGAACCTCCGCATCCGGGAGGGGCAGATCGTCTTTCTCGACCTGGGAATGATGGGCCGGCTGAGCCAGCGGGACAAAGCCCTGTTCCGCCAGGCGGTGCGGGCCATCGCGGAGCACAACGTGAACGCCCTCAAGGACGTCCTGCTCACCCTAGGGGTGCACAACGGGCGCATCAACCACACCCGTCTGTACGGAGATATCGAGGATCTTTTGACCCAGTACGGCAGCATGGGGCTGGCGGATATGGATCTGGGCCGGATGCTGGAGGAGTTCCTGGGGCTGGCCAACAGCCACGGTATCTCCATGCCGGAGGGGGTGACCATGCTCACCCGAGGCATGCTGACCATCCAGGGGGTGGGACGAGCCGCTGGCCCAGGTGGATCGGATGGTCAACAAGCTGGTGTTGGCCCTGCTGTCCGCCGCGCTGCTGGTGGGCTCGAGCCTCATCTGCACCACCGACATGAAACCGAAGCTGCTGGGCATCCCCATGCTGGGCGCTTTCGGATTTTTCATCGCCCTCATCCTGATGGGCTACCTGCTGGTGGATACCTTCCGGAAAAAGCGCCGGAAAAAATAAGAGAAAAAGCCCGCCGTACGCTCTGCAGGGAGCGCGGCGGGCTTTTTGACAGCCGGCGGGTGCACTCTTACCGCCAGGAATCCGCCTTCTTCGACAAGTCTCTTTACAAATTTTTTACAAAATACTTGACACGAGGCGCGGATGCGATATACAATATATGCTAAGGGATTTTATTGTTTCCCCAGGGAAACGGATCCTGCACTATCCCAGCCGCCGGACAGGAACTCCTGGCCGGCTGGAATCTCCCCGCAAGGGTTTTCATCCGCCGCCTGTTGGTTTTGGCGGATTTTGGTATACGGAAGCTGTGTTCCTATATTACGAGCGGCCGCCGCGTCTCCGCGAGCGGCTGATAGTGGTGGAATATACAACCTAGCCATGTGAAAAAGCTGAAAACCTACATATTGCACACAGGGAGATTCTGCGCCCATCTGCAAGGCTTTATCCCGCGCGGTTCCGTTTAGGGACGGGTGGGAGAGGGCTTTTGTCGGCCTTCGGCCGACGGCGAAGGGGCGGCAGAATTTTTTGTTTTCCGGAGATTGCCGGGAGCAAAGCGCCGCCTCGATTCCTTAGAGAATAGAAATTAGAAAACGTAGGAGGTGCATGAATTCCGTATGGAGGTACAGTTGATTGTCGCGATCCTGCTGTGCGTGGCGGGGCTGATCGTCGGCGGCGTAGTCGCCGGGTTGGTCGCTTTCAAGGCGGGGATCGCTCACCGGAAAAAAGAGGCCGAGGTGGCCATCGGTTCGGCGGAGGCCGAAGCGGAGCGGATCCGCAAGGATGCGGAGCTGCAGGCGGATTCCAAAAAGAAAGAGGCCCTGCTGGAGGCGAAGGACGAAATCCACCGGCTGCGTTCCGAAGCGGAACGGGAGCTGAAGGATCGGCGCAGCGATGTGCAGCGGCAGGAGCGCCGCGTGCAGCAAAAGGAAGAAACCCTGGACCGCAAGATTGAAAACTACGAGAAAAAAGAGGAAGCCATCGGGCAGAAGCAGAAGGACATCCAGGCCCGTCTCGAGGACGTCGAAAACCTCAAAAAGGGCCAATTTGAAATGCTCGAGCGCATTTCCGGCTTCACCAAGGAGCAGGCGAAGGAGTATCTGCTCAGCAACCTGACGGACGAGCTGATGCATGACAAGGCGGTCAAGATCGCGGAGATTGAGGCCCAGCTCAAGGACGAAGCGGACATGCGGGCCCGCACCCTCATCTCCCACGCCATCCAGCGGGTGGCTGCGGACCAGGTGACGGAAACCACCGTTTCGGTGGTGCCGCTGCCCAACGACGAGATGAAGGGCCGCATCATCGGCCGGGAAGGGCGGAACATCCGCGCCATCGAGACCCTGACGGGCGTGGATCTGATCATTGACGACACCCCGGAGGCCATCACGCTCTCCGGTTTCGATCCGGTGCGGCGGGAAATCGCCCGTATTGCGCTGGAACGGCTGATTTCCGACGGGCGCATCCATCCGGCGCGCATCGAGGAAATGGTGGAAAAGGCCCGCCGCGAGGTGGAGGCCACCATCAAATCCGAGGGCGAGCGCGCGGTGCTCGAGACCGGGCTGCACGGTATCCATCCGGAGGTCATGCGGCTGCTCGGCCGGCTGCGTTACCGCACGAGTTACGGGCAGAACGTGCTCAACCACTCCATGGAGGTGGCGTTCCTGTCCGGCATGATGGCCAGCGAGTTGGGCATCGACCCAGTCATCGCCCGCCGCGCCGGTCTGCTGCATGACATCGGCAAGGCGGTGGACCACGAGGTGGAGGGCTCCCACGTGGAAATCGGCGTGGATATCGCCCGCAAGTACAAGGAGAGCGAAGCTGTCGTACACGCCATTCAAGCCCACCACGGCGACGTGGAAGCCGCCACAGTGGTGGCGTGCCTGGTGCAGGCAGCGGATGCGATTTCCGCGGCCCGGCCCGGCGCCCGCCGCGAGAATCTGGAAAACTACATCAAACGGCTGGAGAAGCTGGAAGAGCTGGCCAACGAGTTTGACGGCGTGGAGCGGTCCTTCGCCATCCAGGCGGGGCGCGAGGTGCGCATTATCGTGCGGCCCGATCTGGTCAACGACGACCAAATGACCCTGCTCGCCCGCGATATTGCCAAAAAGATCGAGGCCAACCTCGATTATCCCGGCCAAATCAAGGTGCATCTCATCCGCGAGAACCGCGCCGTAGAATTTGCCAAATAGTTTGGAAAACGGCGCCCGGCAGGGCGCCGTTTTTACGTCAGAGGCCCGGCCTAAGCCGGTTTGGGAAAGGGGAAACCACATGATCATCTTATGTGTCGGCGACGTGGTCGGCGGTGCGGGCTGTCAGCATTTGCGCCGGGTGCTGCCGGTGGTAAAGCGGCAGTACGGCGTGGACATCTGCATCGTCAACGGCGAAAACGCGGCCGACGGCAACGGCATCACGCCGGCGGCGGCCGCCCACATCCTGGACAGCGGGGCGGACGTGATTACCGGCGGCAACCACACCTTCCGACGGCGGGAATTCTACGAAGTGCTGGACGAGACGCCCTATATACTGCGGCCGGCCAATTATCCCGCGAGCGCGCCGGGCCGGGGGCTGTATGTAGTGGATAAGGGCCGGTACCAGCTGGCGGTTATCAATCTTATCGGGCTGGTATACATGGAGCCGCTGGCGTGCCCGTTCGAGACGCTGGATCGGCTGTTGGAGGAAGCGGGACGTCCCAAGTTTTGTGTGGTGGATTTTCACGCGGAAGCCACGGCGGAGAAAAAAGCCCTGGCCTACTACGCGGACGGGCGGATTTCGGCGCTGTTCGGCACCCATACCCACACCCAGACGGCGGACGAACAGATCTTGCCGGGCGGGACGGGATTTCTCACCGACGTGGGAATGATCGGGCCGAAGCGCTCCGTACTCGGGGTGCGGCCGGATCAGTCCATCGCCAAGATGAAGGACAAGCTGCCGGTGCGGTTCGCCACGGCGGACGGCCCTTGCCGGATGGACGCGGTGCTGCTGGAGCTGGACGACAAGACGGGGCGTACGGCGCATATCTCCCGGCTGCAAATCGAATAAATCAAAAAGCAGGCGGGGAAAAGCCCCGTCTGCTTTTTGATCCGCTTATTGCTGCGCGGCAAACTTCTGCTTTACCTGCTGAATCTTCTGCTGCTCCGCCTGCTCAGTGGGATACCAGCCTTTGGCGGTCATTTTCTTATAGATATCGTCCTGCATGCACAGGCTGTCGCCCAGGGCCTTGTTGAAAGCCGAGCGGACATTGGCCGTGCCGGATTCGATGGTGCCGTGCATGTACAGATCGCACACGCCTTTTTCCACCAGGAGCAGGTTCTCCATCAAACATTTATCATCCATGTTGCAGCCTCCTTCTCTTACACCAGCTGATAAAACTGGTTGAACAAATCCTGATGTTTGGTCGCCATCTGCTGCACGCAGTTCTTAAGCTCCGCGTCCTGCAGCTGCTGCGCGGTTTCCTGGCATTTGGTCTGCATAAATTTCGCATGGCCGAGGGCATCCTCGATATAGAGCAGTTCTTTCGGGCTCATGTTCGGTTCTCCTTTCCGCATGGGACAGATTGTTGTGACGAATCGCATCGTCCCCATTATTGTGCGCCGCGCCGGCGTCGGTATCCGCATAACAAAATGGAAGCGGGTTTTCAAAAATTTCTTTTGCAACGATCCAGGCCGATGGGCTTGATTTTTTTGAAAGCGTATGCTATAATAACGCCCAGACAAACGAGATAGGCGGGAGTAGTTCAGTGGTAGAGCGTCAGCTTCCCAAGCTGAATGTCGCGGGTTCGAATCCCGTTTCCCGCTCCACGTCGGAATGGACTGCGTTCCATCCAAAATCCCCAGCCGAATGGCTGGGGATTTCTCATACCGCTCCGTCATTCCTCCTCTCCGCAAAAAGTCACGCTCGGCTCGCCTGTTCGGTTGCAGTGGCTTGTAAAGCCACCTCGCCCATCACGACGGCTCGCTGTCGCTACCAACTTTTTGCGGATTTGTGCCTTGCGGCGCTGGAGATTCATTTTGTCTCACCCTTACAACAAGAAGAGTATCGTGCGCGTCAGCGTGCGATGCTCTTTTTTTATCCCCTCTGCCAGGGAACTCGAATCCTTCCGGTTCAGAATGCCGACCGGCGGACCAACAAAGGGAAGGGGACTGTTGCACAATGTATGAACATACACAGAGACTGAGAAAAAGCGTGGTTTCGCGTCTGAAAGACGCGAAATGCGGGCCACAATTCATGTGCTCACCGGCATAACGCGAGCATTATGCCCGCGGTTTTTCAGGGGTGCGTTGCAAAATCTTGCATTTTGCAACGCGCCCTTTTTCCCTTTTTATGATTCCCGTCATCTTTGAGCCTTATCCAGCGGAAAACAGCAATTTTCAGGGCTTGGAGGGCCCCTGCTTTTCCACAACGTCCATCGGTTCCGGACAGGACAACCCCTCCGGTTGTAGCATCTATTCTATAACCGGAGGGGGTTTTATACTCGATCCATTCGTGTTCTCTTTACCATTACGATTTCCGATTTGCCTTCCTTTTTCCGGTGCCAAAGAAGAGTGCCGCTGCCGAAATACCGGCCAGGCCCAGAGCGATCCGCCCCGTTTGGTTCTCACCGGTCTGTGGAATTTGGGGCTCCTCCTTGCCATCCCCATCCGTGTCGCCGCCCGACAGTTTCACCAGGCCGTTGAGCGCTTCATTCAGAGCCTCGGCGGCCTTGTCGACCGTCGCCTGGTCGTTTACGCTCAGGGCGGCATTGGCGTAGATGGTTTTGGCTGTGGACAGAGCTGTTTTCAGCACCGCCGCGCTTTCCGCCGTATACCCGGACAAATCCATCCCCTCCGCCTTCTCGATCAGGTTTTCAAGAATGGCCTTGTCCGCCTTGTACAACTGCAGATGAATAGCATCCAGCAGTTCCTTAGACGCTGTGGCCACGTCCTCCGCCATAGCGTCACCATTATTCATGACGGTTTTCGCCGCTGCTAGGGCATCCAACAGCTTCTGCCAGTTAGTCGCGACATATTTATCCTGTTCCGCAACCAGGCTCTCCGCCTTTTCAATCAGCAGACCCAGGTTGGTCTTATCCGCCTGATACAGCCCAAGCCCCCAGATGCCTTCCAGCAGGGTATCCCACGCAGCGGTAAGTTCATCCTGGGTGGCGGCCGGATTATCCAGCGCCGCCTTCGCCTTGGCCTTGGCCTTCTCAAAAAACGCCTTAGCGCTGTCGGTCACGCCGTCGGTACGCAGGTTCAGGGCAAACGAGTAGGTTTCCTGCAGCAGGCCACGGATGTCCTCGACATTTCCGGCAGCCACGACCTGGATGAACGCCTCGGCCTTGATGGCGGTTCCAGCTACCGTGCCTTCTACTTTAAAGACGCCGGGATTGGCGACCATTTCCCCGGTGATTTCCGCCCAGTCGACCGCCACGGTCTTGACGGAGCCATCGTCGTAGGTGGCCTCCACCGTTTCCGGCATCTGCGGCAGTTTGCCTTCCTCGGTCTTCACAAAAGTGGTGGCGAAAGAAACGATTTCCGCCGTGGATTCACCCGGCTCGCCCTTGGTCAGGAACACGGTTTCCACAGCCTTTGTGCCGTCCTCCGCTGTCACCGTGATTTTTACGGCCGCCGCCGTATCCAGCTCGCCATCCACCGCGTCGATGACTTCGGTGCTGACGGTGGCGCCTTTGGATACTTTCACGTTCAGCTTATCGACCGAGAAGGTGTCTGCTGCCGCAATCACCATGGTATTGCCGACGGTTTCGATGACTTGCCCGCCGTCGTAGGTGATTTCTTTAATGTCGGCGGCGTTGGATTTTGCGCCGCTGCCGATCCAGATGGGGTTCGAGAAGGCAAAGCCGAGTCCCTGGCCTTCGCCCTTACCGCCGTTGCCAGTGGTGCCCTGCTCGCTGGTTACCTCGATGCGGTAGAACTCGCCCGCCTTAACATCCAGAGACAGGGTGGTCTTGAACTCTTTCAGCCCCTGGCCCTCCAGGTCTTTGTTGAAGATGATTTCCGCTTCTCCTTCGTCCGCGCTGCCGGTAATGACGTTTTTGATGAGTTTGACGTTCACCAGATCGTAGTTCGGATCAAAGGCCGTGATGTTGAAGTCCGCTTTTCCGCTTTCCTTAATGGTCAGGGTTTCACCCATACCCACGCCCTCGATGTTGTAGCGGATTTCCGGGCCGTTGGATCCATAGTAGCTGCCGTTGGCCAGGATCTCGTGGACGTTTTCGTAGGTGAGGTTATCCATTTCGGTTTTGATGTACGGGTCGCCCATCTTAGCGGAGTTGTGGCCGTCCGAGTTAGCGATGCCGAAGTACTTCTGCTCGCCGCGGCGGTTGACGTTGTCCCAGTAATCAAAGGCGAAAGTATTGACATTTTTATCCGGATCGATGGCGTGATAGAAGCCATTCCACACCTCGATACCGACATAATCCCGGATGCCATAGGGATCGGAGAATACCAGGCCCGGATAGTTGGGATGGGCCACATAAAAGACGCCGCCGTTGTCGTTGACCTGATCGATGGTATCCTGCCACGTCCAGATTTTACCATCAATTTCCTTGCCAATGCGATATTCCGGGACAAAGGTGCCCACACCGTAGGCCAGGGCGTGGCCTTTACCGGAAGAGGTGATTTCGGTGCCGGTGATGCTGATGAAATTACCGGCAAGGCGATTGGTTTCCTCGACTGTATCGGGGCCCTGGCTGATTTTGTTGTGGTCGGTGCTGTACAACCAGTTAAGCAGCTTATCTTCATAGGCGGAGTCCACATTCTCACGGATGGTCCCTTTGCCGTCGCTGTGGATGGAGTGCGTGTGGTTGTCGCCGGCATAATAGCCCTGGCCGGAGATGGACAGTCCCTCGGAGAAAGATAGGGCTACATCGTCGGCCGTCCTGACATCCGCTTGGATCATGCCGCGGCCGCCCTCCAATGCAAGCACCTGGAACTCCACGGTTTCGCTACCCTCTGCCGGGACTTCCGGAATGATGACTTCCGATTCGCCAACGCAGTACATCTGATAGGGGAGATCCAGGGATACCTGCACGTTCCGGATCGGTTCCCCGGCGGAATTCTCCACCGTGACCTTGACCGGGAAAACGTCACCCTTCTGCACTTTGCCGTCATACGCATCCATGCGGGCTTCCATGCCGTATTTATAAGCGTTGTAGTAGGCGACCATGGCCTCTGGCTGCTGGGTATAGCCTTCGGTATCCAGCACGATGAGCTGCCGGCTGTAGGTAAAGGTTTCGTCCGCCGCCAGCGTCACCGGCGCGTAGCCCATCATCCAGTTAGAACTGCCAAACACCCGAAAATCAAAGCCGTCTTCATACAAGAACGAATAGGCTGCCGGCTCGCTGGTTGCATACTGGGTAAACCACGGCTGAGCAGGCTTTTCATCAACCGGCGAATTATAGGCCGCGGTTATATCGCCAAGCCCCGGCACATAGGTCTTTTGCGTGCTGCCGTCCACATCCATGACGTCGCCGACATACACCTGCAACTCCTGCCCGCTGGTGTTGCGGACGGTGGTTTCGATCTCGGCATAGGGCTTGCCGCTCTCCAGGGTAAGGATTTGCTCTATCACACCCTCCTCGGCATCGGGGGCGTTGGCCAGATCGTGATGGTAGACGCCGGTGGCTTTCAGCACAATTTTGCTGGTGGACTGGGACACCACTTCCAGACTGTCAAACCGGGTATCCAGCTGCGCCCAGGAATCGCCCGGAAGCGTACCGCCCTGGCTGGTTTCCTGATGAGGCTTAACGTCTGTAACCCAGCTGGTGAAGATCCAGTCCATGACATCCGACTTGCCATTGGCGGCGATGTCCAGAATACGGCCCGCGGAGGAATCCTTCAGCTGGCTGTCCTTGGTTAACCCGGCAATCGACATGGTCAGCGTTTCGTTTTCCAGGGTGTAATCGCCAGGCTTGCATTCCACCAGGCCGCCGAAAGACTGCATACTGGTGGTGGTAAGGATGCGGGTGCCAGTCATGGAGTCCAAGATGATGTCCGCACGGGGATCCGCCTGGGTGTTCAGATCCACCGACTGGGAGCTTTGCGCATAGCCGGGGATGGAGGCGGTCAGGGTATAGACGTCTTTTTCCACACGGAGGGAATAGTTGCCGTCCGCATCCGTGATAGCTGTTCCCGCGCTTTCTCCCGCGTGCTCCCCTGTCGCATACTGGCAGGTGATGTCCACATTTTTAATCGGATTGCCGTCCATATCGGTGACGGTGCCGTTGATTACACCGTAATCATCGATATCCACTTCTCCGCGGACAACCTTAGCCCAGAAAGCGGCTTCGGCATACGGCTCGCCGACGCCGCCCGGCTGGTGCGGCAGATGGTAGAAGGTCAGGGTTTTGCTTTCACCAACTTCCAGGGAAGCATCGTACCAGATACCAAAAATGTAACCATCGTTTACCAGCCCGCTGGGAACCGCATCCGCCTCGTCCCACAGGATCGCATGGGCGGTGTTGCCGGTATACTTGCTGGCATAGCCTTCAAACATATAGTTTTCCGTCCACTCGTGGTTTGTCAGAACGGTGTTGATGGTAGAGGTGGTCCAGCCCACGCCCGGAACATAGGTGTCGTCCTCGTTGGATTCATCCGGATCGACCAAATACTCAAAATAGCCGGTATAGTCCTCTGCACCGGTGTTGGTCAGTTTCACCTGCATCTGAATGAGAGGCGTGTTCTCCAGGATGGAGTAGGTAACCTCCCCCTGGATGGAGGGCGCGGCTTCGGAAGCGCCCTTTCCGACAACGGTGTTTCCTTTCACTTCCAGTTCGTTAAGATCAAACGCTTTTTTGCCCGTCTGCCAGGTCCCGTTCATTTTGGATGAGAGAACAAACTGCGTCCAGTCCAGGTTTTCCCGCTTGGCTTCCTGGGTCACCGCATCCATAATTGCGCCGTTGGACATCGGGCCTTGTTTGTCGTTAGGCGCTTTCGTTGTGCCAATCAGGGCCTTGATATACTGATTTTCCAGGTAGTAGTAATCCTGCCCGGCGATATAGTCGACAGCTTTGCTGCCGTACACGAAGCCAGGATCCACATTACTTTGCTTTGTCAGGCACCGTCGCTCCCCCGGCCGCGCTCACAGGCGCGGCAAGCGTCAGCAGCTGAAGGGCTGCCAAGCAGGCGGCCAGCACTTTGCCGCCTGTTTTATTGGGCGTCATTTTCACTTGTTCATCCTCCTTTATGTGTTTGCATCTACCATAGTAATGAAAGGGCCAAGGAGCAACAAGGCAGTTTGCGTTAAGCTTACTTTAAACTTTGGTAAACTACCTTCCGATGCTCGAGGAAATGTGCTATTCTCAATCATGGTAAAAATAAGAGGTGCTGGAAGGATGAAACAACTATGAAACACAGCTATAAAAGGTTTTTGGCCATGGCTTTTTCTACCGTTGTATGGAGCGCGGCACTCTGCGGCTGCCACAGCAAAGCGCCCGTATCGGATAGCTCCGCAGCCTCTTCGCAGATGGTGGAACAAGGATGCATAGGTATCTATTCCTCCTTCCCCACCCTGCCGGTGCGGGAGTATCCGGAGTATATGAGCGCCGGCTATTCCTGCAAGATACAGGAATTTTCGCAGTATGCGCAGCCCCTTGAGGCGCTGACAGCCGGGAAGGTGGATATCTGTGTGGCGGCGCTTCCTTCTGTGCTGCAGGCGCAGCTGGATGGACACACCGTGAAAATCCTGTGCAATTTTTATCAAAAGGGCTCCGCCGTTGTGACAGCGGCAACGAAGGGAATAGACTCGATTGAAAAGCTGGCCGGAAAAACCGTCGGGTATACGGACGGAACCATGGAATATGCGCAGCTGCGGGCGGACCTATATAACCGGCAGATGGATGCAAACGCCATCACCTGGAAGGAGATGGCGCCGTTACAGCTCAACGCCGCCCTGAAGGCGGGAACAATCGACGCGTACTGCGGCGATGCGGCGCTGGCCGGCACGGCCTTCATGCAGGGTTATGGGAAAATTCTGGCCTATCCCTATGCCGATGATCTGGGTTACGGCAATCTGGTTCTCGTGACCACCGAAGCTAAAATTCAGGAAAAGCGGGCCTGGCTTCAAGAAATGGTCAATACCAACTATCAGGTTATGGAGATGGCAGCGCCGTTGGAGGATTTCGGCCTGTCCGCGGCGGCGGAGTTTGGCCTCGATTCACAGGGAATACTCCAGGAGCGGGACAATTATCAGTGGGTCTGGGATATGGAGGAAGAGTATGTCATGTTTACCCGGAATCTCTGCAATTACCTTGTCCAAATGGGGATTTTCCGATCTATTCCGGACATGAATACGCTGTTTGACTTTACATTTCTGGAAAACCGCAGCCAGGAATTTGTCCGGTGATGGCGGCCGGCGGATTGGTATAACAGTCATGACCACCCGTAAAACGGGTGGCATGAAGGAGCCCTAGAAGGGCATAG
>URCA01000047.1 GCA_900546265.1 uncultured Oscillospiraceae bacterium
CCGTCGACCTCTAGCGTGACAGGCTAGCGTTCTAACCAGCTGAACTACCGGGCCAAATCCAAATAAGAGATATCAACGCGGCGGCGGGTTGCCCCCTTCGCAGACGCTGACAACGGGGATACACCCCGCGTTGGTGGGAACAACAGGGCTCGAACCTGTGACCCCCTGCTTGTAAGGCAGGTGCTCTACCAGCTGAGCTATGCTCCCGAAGGCGCCGCCGTCGGCGACGCTGTATATAATACTACGGATGGGGCGGTTTGTCAACAGGTTTCTGCAAACTTTTTTGAATAATTTCTCATTTCGTGGTACGCGCCGACTCCGCTGCCAGAACCTCCAAATCCTTGGCGGAAAACCGGTATACAGCGTCGCAGAATTGACAGGTGGCCTCCACCTTTCCCTCGTCGTCCGGCAGCTGGAGAAGTTCCTCCGGTTTCATGGACAGCAGGGCGCGCTCCACCTTTTGCCGGGAGCAGGTGCAACGATACGCCGGCTCATAGGTATCCAGAATATCGAAAGGCATGCCTTCCAGGGCCTTGGCGCAGATATCCGCAGGCGTCATCCCCTTGGACAGCATCACCGTCATCGGCTCGAGTGCCGCCACGTTTTTTTCTACCTGATCAATGACCGCTTCCGGGCAGAAGGGCAGCAGCTGGATAAGCAGCCCACCCGCCGCCTGCACGGTCAAATCGGGATTCACCAGAACCCCCAGGGCGCAGACGGTGGGGGTCTGCTCGCTGACCGCATAGTACTGGGTAATATCCTCCGCGATTTCGCCGGAAACCAGGGGGGTACAGCCCACATAGGGCTCTGCCCCGCCCGAGTCCCGCATGACATAGAGCATCCCCTGGGTCCCTACGGCCCCGCTGACGTCCAGCTTGCCATTCGTCTTCAGCGGGATTTCCACCACAGGATTGGCCGCGTAGCCCCGCGCGTTCCCCTCACTGTCCGCCACGGCCATCACCGTGCCGGCAGGGCCGTTGCCGCTGAGCTTCAGGGTCACTGAGTCGTCCCGGCCCTTGAGCAGTATTCCCATCATGGAGGAAGCGGTCAACAGGCGGCCCAGCGCCGCAGTCACGACGGCGGACGGATGGTGGATGCGTTCCGCCTCGGCCACCATGTCGGTGGCGTCCATCGCCATAGCCATCACAGTGGCGTCGGTCGTCAGGCAGCGAATCACTTTACTCATAGTGTATACAATCCTTTTCCAATTGGTTACAACCATTTTTTGTCTTCTTGCGTCTAAACGCTCTTTTGGTAATAGGCCGTGCGGTTAGCCGCCACCAGCACCCAGCGCTGGCAATCCTCCGTCGGCGGCTCCTCGGTGCGCTCCCCATACACGGCCAACAGCTCGAAATCGGCTTCCTTCAGCAGCCGCTCCCAGGTGGACAACGAGTAGGCGCGTTCTCTGACTACGTCGGTCATTCGCTCATACAGGCCGCCTTCCTCCACAAAGAAATCCAGCGTCATCTCCACCTCACAGGTACGGCCGATAAAGCGATTGCGCCAGACACACAGGAAATCCTCCTCCTCGAACACGAAGGCATTGTCTCCCAGAATCTCTCGGTGTTTATACGGGGTGTTGGCGTCGAACACCAGCAGGCCTCCCGGCTCGATAAACAGGCCCAGACGACGGAACACCTCTGCCAAGCCGGCGGTATTGGTGATGTGGTTTAGACTGTCCAGCAGGCAGACCGCGCCGCTGACCGTGCCGAACAAATCCAGCTCCCGCATATCCTGCTCCAGGAACATCAGCTCGAGATCCCCCCGCGCCGCCTTGGCCATGGCCAGGGACAGCATGTCCTCCGAGCCGTCCACGCCGATGACATCCACGCCCCGGGAGGCCAGCTCCAGCGACAGGCTGCCAGAACCGCAGGCTAGATCGAGCAGCGTCTCGGGGCGTCCCCTTCCATGCTTCTCAAACAAAGACAGCAGATAGTCCGCCCACGACCCATAAGCCACATCGGTGGTCAGCCGGTCATAGAATTCCGCAAACACGCCGTAACCGCCCATGGTTCCCCGTCCTTTCCCGCAGCGTTTTACTCCCCGTCTTCCTTCAGCATCCGTGAAAAGACCATATCATACGCATCGCAGCCATAAATCAGGGAACGATTCACCCGGCTGATAGTGGCGGTGGAGGCACCGGTAGCAGCCACAATGTCGCTGTACACCCGCTTATCGCTGAGCATTTTGGCCACCACGATCCGCTGGGACAAGGCCTTGATTTCCGCCACGGTACACAAATCCTCAAAGAACTGGTAGCACTCCTCCATGGTGTGCAGCTGCAGAATCGCCTGAAACAAAAAATCCGTATTCGTATCCTTGATTTTTGAATTCATGGTTTATCCCCCTATTTTTCGCCTTATCTTTCCATAGGACTCCCCCAAAAGGGAGGCCCGCATCTCCCTTCTGTATTTTAGCACACTACAGCGTGAAAATAAAGAGAAAAGGAGCGGAAGCAACATGAAAATTTGCTTCCGCCCCCCATAAATGGCGTTCGTTATCCCAGAATCACCTTATGAAAGGCCTTTTTGCCCTTTTTCAAGACCACATAGCCTTTATCAAAGGCGGCTTTTTTAACCGATTCCGTCAGGCTGGTCACCTTGACATCGTCAACGGCAATGCCCCCCTGCTCGATCAGGCGGCGGGCCTCGCCGCGGGATGGTGCCAGCTTGGTCAGCACCAACAGGTCGATGACCGAAACGGCATCCTGCGCAAAGATGTCCTCGCCAACGGTGGTGGACGGCATGTTGGCGCTGGCGGAACCGGCGCCGAACAGCGCGCGGGCGGCCTCCTGTGCCTTGTCCGCCTCCTCCTTGCCGTGCACCAGGGCGGTCACCTCATAGGCCAGCCGTTCTTTGACCGCGTTGATGGCGCTGCCCTCCGCCTTGGCCATCTCCCGAATCTCCTCCACCGGCACAAAGGTCAGCAGGTTCAGACATTTGATGACGTCCGCGTCGTCCACGTTGCGCCAATACTGATAGAATTCATACGGAGAGGTTTTCTCCGGATCCAGCCAAACGGCACCTTTTTCGGTCTTACCCATTTTCTTGCCTTCGGAGGTGGTCAGCAGGGCGAACGTCATGCCGTACACCTCTTTGGCCGCCTTCCGGCGGCAGAGCTCCACGCCGCCGATGATGTTGCTCCACTGGTCGTCGCCGCCCAGCTCCAGCTGGCAGCCGTAGTGCTGATTCAGGTAGAAGAAATCGTAGCTCTGCATCAGCATATAGTTGAATTCCAGAAAGGACAGGCCACGTTCCATCCGGGTTTTGAAGCATTCGAAGGTCAGCATGCGGTTGACCGAGAAATGAACGCCCACCTCCCGAAGAAAGTCGATATAATTCAAATCCCGCAGCCAGTCGCCGTTGTCCACCATCAGGGCCTTACCATCGGAGAAATCCACGAATTTGGACATCTGCTTTTTAAAGCAGTCCACGTGGTGCTGGATGGTATCGACGGTCATCATCTTGCGCATGTCCGTCTTTCCCGTGGGATCGCCGACCATGCCGGTGCCGCCGCCCAGCAAGGCGATGGGCCGATGCCCAGCCCGCTGCATATGCGCCATCACCATCATCTGCACAAAGTGGCCCACGTGCAGGCTGTCCGCCGTGGGATCAAAGCCGATGTAGAAGGTGACCGGCTCGCTCCCTCCCAGCAGCTCGCGGATTTTCTCCTCGTTGGTGGCCTGGGCGATCATGCCGCGGGCCTTCAGTTCGTCGTACACATTCATGTCTTGACCATTCCTTTCCGTTCGTTCGGGGCCGGCAGACAACAAAAAACGCCCTCTGCCAAACCAGCAGAGGGCGGAAATACCGCGGTACCACCTCTATTTACCCATTCCTTACGAAACAGGCCTCACGGGCATCTTTCAGACCAATGCCCCTGCGCTGTAACGTGCGCGCACGGCTCCCTTACTGCGCCTTTCAGGCGGTTCGGTTCGCGGCTCCGGGATGTATTTCCTCCTGCCGTCCCTCCGCTTTTCACCAGCCAGCGGTTCTCTGCGCGGACAAGCCGGGAGTACTTCTTCCCTTCTTTGCCTATGAGGGCATTAAAGCACATTTCGCCGGAAAAGTCAAGCCCCGGATTTCTGGAAATTCAACCGGCGGCTACATCTGGGAAAGCATCTCCCGGGCGGCCACGCGGGCGGCCTCACTCACCTCGCCGCCGATGATACGGGCCAGCTCCAGCTCGCGCCCTTCCTCGTCCAGGGGGGCGACCTGCGTATAAGTGCGGCCGTCCCGCACCTGCTTGGCAATCAGCAGATGATGATGCGCCTGCGCGGCGATCTGCGCCAGATGGGTGACACAGAGAATTTGCCGGTTTTTCGCCGTCTGACGCAGCTTAATCCCCACCTTGAGGGCAGCGCGACCGCTGATGCCGGTGTCCACCTCGTCAAAAACCAGCGTATCGATATCGTCCACCTCGGCCAGCACCGATTTCATAGCCAGCATAATCCGGGACAGCTCGCCGCCGGAGGCAATGCGGGAAATGGGCTTGGCCGGCTCCCCGGGATTGGCCGCGATGAGGAATTCCACCCGATCCCCGCCGACGGCGGTCAGGGGAGCGGATTCCATGGACACCTCCAGAGTTACGCCGGGCATGTCCAAAAACGCCAGTTCCTCCCCCACCCGGCGGGTAAAGAGGGCGGCGGCGTCCCGACGGGCAGTCGTCAGCTTTTCCGCGGCGGCAATGAGGTCTTCCCGGGCAGTTTCCAGCTCCGCCCGCAGACGGGCCGCCAGTTCGTCGGACATTTCAATGGTCTCCAACTCTTGGCGAGCCTGCTCCAGAAATTCCAGAGCCGCCTCCTCGGAGCCGCCGTATTTCGTGGTCAGACGGCGGATGATTTCCAGACGCGATTCAGTCCGCTCCAAATCCTCCGCGTCGAAATCCAGCTGATCCGCATAGCTGCGCAGATCCTCCGCGCATTCCTCCAGCTCGTACAGCAGCCCTTCCACCCGCTGGGAAACCGGCTGCAACTCCTGCATGAAGCGGCCCGCATCTGCAAGGGACGACGCAGCCCCGGACAGAGCCGCAATCGCGCCGCCGGTTTCCTCGTCGCCGCTAAGCGCGGCGCGGGCGGCCTGCAGGGAGGAGGCCACCCGTTCCGCGTTCCGGTACAACGTCCGCTGGGACAGGAGGGTTTCCTCTTCTCCCGGGCGCAGAGCGGCCCCTTCGATCTCCTCCAGCTGGAAACGGAGCAAATCCAGACGGCGCTCCTTGAGCGTCTCGTCCATATCCACCTTTTTGAGCCGATGGCGGATATCGCAGTACCGGCGGTAGGCCGTCTCGTAGACCGCCCGTACCGGCAGCAGACCGCCGAGCCGATCCAGGTACTCCACATGCTTTTCCGGCGCCAGCAGAGCCTGGTTTTCGTGCTGGCCGTGGATATTGACCAGCATCCGGCCCACGGTGCGCAGCATGGCGACGGTGGCCGGACGACCATTGATGCGGCAAGAACCCTTCCCCTCGGAGGAAATACTCCGCTGGATGAGCCAAGTGCCATCCTCATCCGGCTCAAAGCCCATTTCGCCAAGACGGGCGGCCGCCTCCTCCGAAATCCCGGTAAAGAGGGCGGAGACATGGGCCTGTGCGCTCCCAGTGCGCACCAAATCGCGGCGGATCCGCTCTCCCAACACTGCGTTAATGGAGTCGATGACGATGGACTTACCGGCGCCGGTTTCGCCCGTCAGGACATTCAGGCCGGAATCGAAGACGATATCCGCCTTCTCGATTACGGCGATATTTTCAATATGCAGGCTCACCAGCATCGAGGCATCCGCCCCTTTCCAGGCAAATTTCTTATTGGAGGGTACGAATCAGCTTTTTCAGTTCCGTCACCAGTTCGACCGACTGGGCTTCGTTTTTCGTGATGCACAGGAAGGTATCATCGCCCGCCAGGGTCCCCACCACATTGTCCCAATGCAGGGAATCCATGGCCGCACAAACCGCCTGAGCCATGCCGACAAAGCATTTGATCACCACGATATTGCCCGCGTAATCCACCCCGACGACCGCGTCGCTGAACAGGGAATGAAATTTGGAGGAGATGTGATCGTTCTCCTGCTTGACAGTGGAATACCGATACCGCCCGTCGCTGTCCAGAGTTTTAATTAAACGCAGTTCCTTGATGTCCCGGGAGACTGTGGCCTGTGTCACGTCGAAGCCGCATTCCCGCAGCCGCTTGAGCAGTTCGTCCTGGGTATCCACCGGCGTGCTGTGGATGATTTCCAGGATTTTCGCGTGCCGTTTGGTTTTCACAACAACCATCCTTTCGCAGTCGTTCCCGTTTAAAAGACAAGCAGCGCTTCCCTTTAAAAACCTATCTCCTGTTTATCAGCTTTTGATTCAGCACCTGATAAAACGATGTCTGCTTGAGCTTGATTAGATGGGCATCCGCGGCGGCGCGGGATATCAGAATCCGATCGCTGCCGGTAATGGGCGCCCCCTCCTCCCCGTCCACGGTCAGGAACACGCTGGTCCCCGCTGGAATGAGCGGGCGGATGGACAGCACGGCGTCCGCGTGAAAAATATAGGAGCGGGAATACAAAGAATGGGGGCAGATAGGGGTGAGCAGCAGGCAGTCCACCTCCGGATCCACCACAGGACCGCCAGCCGATAAGGAATAGGCGGTGGAGCCGGTAGGGGTGGCTGCGATGATACCGTCCGCTCGGTACGTCATCACCGGTTCGGCATGGTTGGAAACCTCCAGTTCAATCAAGCGGGACAGGGCCCCGCGGGAGACAACTGCTTCGTTCATGGCGGTAAACCGCCGTTCCCCCGCAGCGGTTCGAATCACCACATCCAGGAGCATCCGGTGCTCCACCGTATACTGCCCTTGGATAAGGGCGGGCAGCTTTCCCAGTTCATCGGCTTCCAGGCCGGCCATAAAGCCAAGGCGGCCGCCGTTGATGCCCAGAACAGGGCGGAAATACCGGGCGGCCCGCTTGGCGGTGTGCATGATGGTGCCGTCCCCTCCCAGGGCCACCACCACGTCGCTCGCGGCGATGATTTCGTCCGTCTCCTCACTGGGGAACTGCTGCGTTTCGGCGGGAAGCAGCACCTCGGCGCCCAGCTTTTCCAGAGCAGCGCAGACGCTGCCCAGCGACTCACCGCTGCCGGAGGCTTTAAAATTGGGGATAACGGCCACACGCATACATGCTTCCCATACCTTTCCGCGCCGGCAAGTCCGGGCGTTTCCCGTTAAAAAAGCCGACGCTGTCCACAGGGCAGCGCCGGCGAGCCGGTCACGGAGACGCACCTCCGCTTCGGCGGCCCCATGCCTCTGTGTTCCGCGTTTTCGAGGCTTTGGGAACGCGTCCCGCAAGCCTTAGTTGTTAGGGCGTCCGCGCAGACAGCGATGCGCCTGTTCCACCAGGCCATCCACATCCCAGGCATTGACGGGAACCGGTGAGCCGGGCGCGTAGGTCAGCGCGGCCAGATATTCGATATTGCCCTCTCCGCCGGTAATCGGCGAATAGGTCAGCTGTTCCAGGCGGCAGCGCTGCCCGGCAAAGAAAGCGAGCAGGGCGTGCAGCACCTGTTTATGCGCCTTGGGGTCTTTCACCACCCCATTCTTCCCCACCGCCTGCCGGCCGGCCTCAAACTGCGGCTTTATCAGGCAGACGATCCGCGCCCTATCGGCCAGGAATGGAAGAACCGAAGCAAAAATTCCTTCTACTGGTATAAATGATACATCAACCGAGCAAAAAAGTACAGAACTTTCCGCAACAAAATTTTGAATTTTTTCGGTTTTCCGAATATCTATACCTTCCAGGTTGATCACACGGGAGTCGGTGCGCAGCTTTTCATGGAGCTGATCATGGCCCACGTCCACAGCGTAGACTCTCACGGCCCCTTGCTGCAGCATGCAATCGGTAAAACCGCCGGTGGAGGCGCCGATGTCCATGGCCGTGACGCCTTCCAGCCGCCAGCCGGTGACATCCAGCGCCTTTTGCAGCTTATACCCACCGCGGCCCACATAGAGAAGGGACCGGGTATCGCATTCGATCGCATCGGCTTCTTTTACCAGCTGAGCCGGTTTCGCCGCGGGATGGCCGTTGACACGCACCAGGCCGCCGGCAATCAATTCCTTAGCCTTTTCCCGGCCGCTGACGAAGCCTCTCTCCACCAGAACAGCGTCCAGCCGGCTCCCCTCACGCGGGCTCATCGGGTTCCTCCGTGGGGGCGTCGCTGGATCGTTCCGCGAGTACAGCCGCCACAATCCCCTCGACATCCAGCCCAACCTGATGGAGGCCGGAGGCGGTGGAGCAGGTGGTCAGAAAATCCTCGATAGCCCGCACCCGGTAGCTGCCGCTGAATCGTTCGGCCATCAGCCGCGAGCCCAGATATTCACCGATCCCGCCCCGGCGGCTGCCCTCTTCAAAAAAGAGGACATGGCTGTACCGACGGGCGATCTGCACGCATTCCTCATCGAGAGGATGGATACGGGTCAGCTTGAGCACGGAAACGGGCAGGCCCTGGCGAAGCAGCTCCTTGGCGGCGGAGAGGACATTGGCGAAAATCCGGCCGTAGGTGATGAGCAGCACGGCTTTCTTGCCGGAGCGCAGATAGGTATACGGCTTAAAATTCGGCACATAGCCCGCCGGACAGGGAAGCTCGCCGCCCTTGGGATAGCGGACAGCGGCAATGCCCTTGACGTCATACAGGGCTTGCTTGAGGTTGATCTCCAGCTCGGCAAAATTGAAAGGTGCGTAGATGGTGACATGGGGGATGGTGGTTAAAAACGGCACGTCAAAAATTCCCTGATGGGTTTCGCCGTCGTCGGGGACAATACCGGCCCGGTCGATAGCCAGCACGATATGGTTGCCGATGATCGAAGTATCGTTTAAAATCTGATCGTAGCTGCGCTGCAGGAAGGTGGAGTACACGGCAAACACCGGCAGGATGCCCCCGCAGGCCAGGCCCGAGGAAAAGGTGACGGCGTGCCCTTCCGCGATCCCCACGTCGAAAAAGCGCTCGGGATAAAGCAGGGAGAAATCCTGCAGGCAGGTGCCGGTCTTCATAGCGGCGGTGATGGCGCAAATTTCAGGATCGTCCTTGGCCAGGCGGCAGAGGCACTCTCCAAAGGTGGTGGAAAAAGAGGGTGCGGATTCCGGCGCCTGGCCGGTTTCCACGTCGAACTTGCCCACGCCGTGATACCGATCCGGGCTCTCCGCTGCAAAGGTATAGCCCTTTCCCTTAATTGTCTCCACATGCAGCAGGACCGGACGGTTGATTTTTTTTGCGGTCTCCATGGCCCGGGTCAAATCCTTCAAATCGTGTCCGTCGATGGGGCCGAGATAATGAAAGCCCATCTGTTCAAACATGGAGCTATTTTTATAGACAGCCTGCTTGAGTTTGGTCTTGACACGAATCAGGCAGTTGTACAACCCCTTACCGAGCAAGGGGATGTGGGACAAAAAATTGCCAAAAGCATTTTTGAACCGAACATAGCGGGGCTTGGCCCGCAGGTTGGCGAGATAGCGGGCGACGAAGCCGACGTTCCGGCTGATGGACATGCGGTTGTCGTTGAGCACAACCACCAGCTTGTCTTTGCTACGCCCAGCGTTGCTCAACCCCTCGTAGGCGAGTCCACCTGTCAGGGCGCCGTCACCGATAATCGCCACCACATAGCCGTCCTCTCCCGCCAGGGTTTTCGCCTTGGCCATGCCGTTGGCGGCGGAGATGGAGGTGCTGCTATGTCCCGCGATGAAGGTGTCGTATTCGCTCTCGCTCGGCCGTGGGAACCCGCCCAGGCCGTTTTCCTGGCGGAGGGTATGGAACTGCTCCATCCGCCCGGTGAGCAGCTTGTGGGGATAGCACTGATGCCCCACGTCCCAGACCAGGCGATCCAGCGGCGTATCAAAAACCTTATGCAAAGCCACCGTCAGCTCCACCACCCCCAGATTGGAGGACAGATGGCCGCCGGTCTGCGAGACGGTCTGAATTAAAAAGTCCCGGATTTCCCCGCACAGGGCGGTCATCTCGGGATAGGTCAGCTGTTTCAAATCGGCCGGAGACTTAATCCGGCTGAGTATCGTTTCCTCTGGCATGCCAAAAAGCCTCGCTTCCAAAACCGCCCATCTGCGGGCAGAAATCTGCCACCTACATGGGCACCGTTACGCCGACCAAAATACCCAGCAGCACGCCGCCGAGCACCTCCAGGGGCGTATGGCCGATAAACTCTTTCAGCTCAATCTCATCCACTTCTTTATCCGGGATGCCGTCACCGTCTACATCGGCGTTTTGATTCTCAATTTGATTGAGGTATTTGTTAAGCAGTTTAGCGTGAACGCCCGCCTCCCGGCGAACCCCCATTGCATCGTACATGGTGACGAAGGCGTATATCACGGCCAAAGCGAACAAAGGAGAGTTAACACCGTCAACCCGTGCCAGGGAGATGGTCAGTGCGCATACCATAGAAGAATGCGCACTGGGCATCCCGCCGGCACCCCACAGGCGCTCAATATTCAGTTTTTTGGAAAGTACAAGGGTGAGAAGCACCTTCAACACCTGGGCGCACAGCCATGCCAGTACGGCGGTAAACAGCACCTTGTTTTCAAAAAACTCTTTAAAAACCGACATTGTCTCATCCGTTCCTTTATCTGTTTTCCCGTCCGGACTTATTTCTTCCGTTCCAGAAGCGCCCGGGCCAGCCGCCGCAGATGCTCCGCTTCGGCGCCAAAGGGCTCCAGGTATTCCACAGCCTCCCGGGTGCGCCGTTCCGCCAGGCGGCGGGCGTCTTCCAGCCCCAGGAGGGACACGTAGGTCACTTTTTCATTTTCAACGTCGCTGCCGGCCGGTTTGCCCAGCTGCTGCGCCGTGGATGTACTATCCAGTATATCGTCAACGATCTGAAAACACAAGCCTAAATTCTGCCCATAGGCGCGGGCGGCCGCCGTCTTGGAAGTGGAAGCCCCACCGACCAGGCAGCCCATCTCGCAGGCGGCCATCATCAGCGCGGCGGTTTTGCCCTGCTGCAGCTTCTCCAGGACCGGCAGACCGATGGCCTTTCCCTCGCTCTGCAAATCGATCACCTGGCCGCCCACCATGCCGGCATATCCGGCACGTTTCGCCAGTGTAAAGGCGGCGGCCAGTACAGATTCAGCTGGGATTGCCTGTCGGTTATCGGCGCGCAGCATCACCTCGAAGGCCAGAGTCAGCAGCGCATCCCCGGCCAGCAGGGCCATATCCTCCCCGAAGGCGGCATGAACGGAGGGCTTGCCGCGGCGCAGAGGGCTGTCGTCCATACAGGGCAAATCGTCGTGAACCAGCGAATAGGAATGAATCAGTTCCACCGCCGTCGCAAAAGGCATGGCCCGCCCGGCGTCGCCGCAGGCTAGCCGGCAGAACTCCAACGTCAGCACGGGTCGAATCCGCTTGCCGCCCGCCTCGCAGGCATAGGTCATCGCCCGGGCCACCGTCTCGCAGAGGCCTTCGGCGGCGGGCAGATGGGCCGGCAATTCCTTCTCAAATACGCGCAGGTGCTCCTGTAATTGCTCGGTGTAAAGTTCGCTCATCTCGGTGTCTCCCGGCCTTTCCTGCTAATTTTATTCGGACAGCGCCTGGCCCATATCCTGGCCCTGCCTATCCACCAGCTCATCCGGGGCGGGAGTCGCCTCTTCTACAGCGGTCAGCTTGACGATTTTCTGCTCGGCGGTTTTCAGCGCCTTGGAGCAGTAAGCCGTCAGCTTGGTCCCCTCCTCGAACAGCTTCAAAGATTCGTCCAGCGTGCAGCGGCCGCTCTCCAGCACAGAGACAATCTGCTCCAGGCGGGTCATCGCTTTTTCAAAAGTCCATTCGGTAGCCATGGCTGCCATCCTTTCTTATGTGTCTTCCCCTTGTGCGCGCACCTCGTCCACGGTGCAGCGGATGCTGCCTCCGGAGAGGCGCCAATCCAGAGAGTCGCCGGGGGCGACATCCGCCGTGCTCTTGACGACACGACCATCGGCCCCATAGCCGATGGCGTAGCCGCGGGACAGCACCTTCAACGGGCTGAGGGCATCCAGCTTGGAAGCGGCGGCGGCCAGGCGGCGATCCGCCCGGGCGGTCTGCATCTGTGCGGCAGAAACAAAGGCTTTGGTGATATAGTCCAGCCGCATGGCCTGCTCTTCCACGTAAAACAGTGGCGTGGACAAGCAGCGCTTCGCGCGCACGGCCTCCAACCGCTTGGCGGCATCCTGCACGCCGGCGGCGACAGCCCGTCGGGCATTCTGCTCCAGCTGAGCCACCCTGCGGATTAGCTGCTGCTGATCCGGCACCGCCAATTCGGCGGCGGCGGAGGGAGTGGGCGCGCGCAAATCCGCGGCGAAATCGCAGATGGTAAAATCGGTTTCGTGCCCCACGGCGGAGATGACGGGTATGCGGGACGCCGCCACCGCCCGGGCAACCGCCTCCTCGTTGAAGGCCCAAAGCTCCTCAATAGAGCCGCCGCCCCGGCCGATGATCAGCACATCCGCCGCTTCCGCCTCATTGAAGCGGCGCAGAGCGTCCACCAGAGAGGGGGCCGCCCCCTCCCCCTGCACCAGAACGGGGGCGAATATGACCCGCGCCATCGGATAACGGCGGCCCAGAATGTTGAGAATATCCCGCACCGCCGCGCCGGTCGGCGAAGTAATCACGCCCACCCGGGTCGGATAAGGCGGCAGCGGACGTTTTCGCGATTCGTCGAACAGGCCTTCGGCTGCCAGCCTTTTTTTCAGCTGTTCGAAGGCTATTTGGAGGGCACCGACGCCGTCCGGCTGCATCTCTTCAATATATAATTGGAAAGAACCATCCTTTTCATACAGAGACACCCGGGCCTTGACAATGACCTTCATGCCGCTTTCCGGACGAAACTGCAGCTTGGAGGCATAGGCGCGGAACATCACCGCTTTGACAATGGCGTTCTCATCCTTCAGGGACATATACAGATGCCCCGACTTGTAATGGTTAGTAAAGTTGGAAATTTCGCCGCCGATATAGACGGCCGCCAGATTGGCGTCGCCTTCCAGAATGGATTTGACATAGCGGTTCAGCTGACTGACGGAAATGACCTTCATAAACGGCTGGCTCCTTTCTCCCGCAGACTGCATAGCAGGGCAATGCCCGCCGCGTTGTCAGCCGAATAGGCCGGCGGGGCGAACGTGCCGTTATAGGCGGCCTCCAATTCCCGCCGAAGCAGACTGTTGGACATGACGCCGCCCGCGTAGACCACCGGCAGATTGCCGTAAACACGCAGCAGGGCCTGCGTCATACCGCTAACCGCCGCCAGAACGCTGCGCAGACAAAAGAGCGCCACTTCTTCGTCGGGCGCGCCCTTTTCTTTCATAGTACGGCATTGGTTTTCCACCCCGGACAAATGGCAGTCCGCCCCTTCTAAAGAGGGGCGGGGCAGACGGCCGGCGGAGCCCCATCCCGGGGCGCGGGAGGCCAGTTTCTCCAGGGCGGGACCGGCGGGAAAGGGCAGGCCGAGAAGGCCGCCCACCCGGTCGATAAGCTGTCCCGCCTTCAAATCCCGGGAACGCCCCACCGTCTCACAGCGGAGGATATCCTCTTTGTCCGGCCGCACCAGCAGGGCGTCGGTCGTCCCACCGGAGACATGAAAGGCCAGAAACGGCTCGCGTATCCACGCGGTGCGCTCCGAGCCGAAAAGGGCGGCGGCCACATGGCCCTGCTGGTGGGTAAACCGGTAGCAGGGAACATGGAGAACCGCCGCCAATTCCCGGGCGGCCCCCATCCCCGCCAGAAAGCAGGGCATATACGAGCCCTCCCGCTGCTGCGGGCGGTCGGAAGCGGCTATCGCTGTTATCGGCGCGTCACAGAGGCCGCGCAGTTCCTCGACGATGTCCGGAAGCTGCCGCACGTGATGAAACACCGCGTCGCTCTGCCGCAGCCCCAGTTCCCCGGGCTTTACCGGCAGCAGGCGTTTAACCTGATGAATAGCGCCGTCCTGCCAGATGGCCGCCGAGGTGGTGTAATTACTGGTATCCAGTCCGAGACAAACACTCATGCCTGTGCGTCATCCTTCGGGGCAGTTTCGCGGGAAATGCCGCCGAGCACGCCGTTGACGAAGGAGGAATCCTCGTCGCCGCCGTATTTTTTGGCCAACTCCACCGCCTCGTTGATGGAAACGCTGACAGGGATGTCGTCCACATACAGCATCTCATACACCGCCAGACGCATAATGGCCAGCGCCACCCGGGAGATCCGATCCTTGCTCCACTTCAAGGAACAGGCGGCAATTCTCTGATCGATGGACTCTGTGCGGCTTTCCGCCCCCTGCGCCAGCGACAGCGCGAAGGCGTCCCCTTCCACGTCCCGGGCCTCTCCCGCGCGCTGGAGGATTTCGCTTACCGGTTCCTCGGTAAAGGTCTTTTCAAACAACAGTATAAACGCCAATTCGCGCGCTTCCCGCCTCGTCATACGGCACCCCGCCTTTTCCTATGTATTCGGCCGTTTCCCGACAGGAAACGACACGCCGATCAACAAGAGAGCCCTCCACACCTCTGCGGAGGGCCCGCTTAGCCGGTTATTTGCTTTTTTCATCATCCAGGACAATGCCCGCCACGTGCACGTTGACCTTTGTCACCGGTTTGCCGGTCATGGACTGAACCGCGACCTTGACACCGTGCTGCACATCCCCCGCTACGTCCGGGATACGGGTGCCCAGCCGCAGATTGATGTACACGTCCACGATGGTCTCGTTTTCATTGTTCAGCACCTTGACCGATTTGGTCGCGGCGTTGGTGGACATAATGCCGTGAATATCCGCAGGGCGCGCCGCCATGCCCGCCACGCCGGGAACCTCCAGCGCCGCCGTGCTAGCGATAGTCGCAATCACATCCTCCGAGATAATGCAGCTTCCTTCCGAAGGACGCAACCCTTTATCATCCATGTTTGAGAACCCCCTATTTCTTGATAGCGGAAAGCCGGCCCATCCGCCCGTTTATCTGGACGGATGCAAACCTTCGCTTTCCTGTTATTATACCACAAACCAAGAAAGGGGCAACTGTTTTTTATGAATTTACGTTGGATATCTTAATATTTTGTGCGACAATCTTCGACTGGGCGGTGACAATCTCGGTGATTTGAATCGTCTGCTGGGGCTGAAGACTGTCCGCTTTGACCACGACATTGCAGTTTTCTCCCTCAATGTACACCACGCAGTCGGCAAAGCCCTTGGCTTTGATAAGGCTTTCGATTTTGCTTTCCTGCTCGATGGCGGCAGCCACCGCCTCGGTTTTTTCCAGCGCTTGCTTTTTGATGGCATCGGTGGCTTTGACGTCATTCATCATTTCTTTGATAAGCTCCAGCGACTGAGCCCGGGCGTCCTCCCGGTTTTTGCGAGCCTGAGAGAAATAGTCGGCCTTGTCCCCAGGCTCGGAGGACTGGGCGGAGCCGCCCACGTACTGTGCGTCTCCCATGTTCTTGGACGTGTCGGACACGCTGGCCCCCGTATCGATAACGGGCGACTGGTTGGAAAAGTAGTAATTCAAATATACGGCCACGCCCAGCGCCACGATTAAAGTCGCCAAAAGCACCTGTTTTTTCCCAAAGATGTTGCTCACTGTTCCCCATTCCTTTCCTGCTGACAGTTTAATTGGATTTGGTAACGCATACCCGTTTGGAGGAAATATTCAGCGCCGTGGTGATGGCGTCGACGATACGCTGGGATACCGCCGCGTTATCGCCGCCCTGGCAGACCACCACAACGCCCTTGACCGTGGGCTGAATCTCGGTGACCAGCAATCCCTGCCGCCCCTGATCGGTATCCACCACAATGATGGACTTTTCAGAGTCGTCCTTCTGCGAAACCTTATTGGAATCGCCGTTGGTGTCTTCCACCCGGTTGGTATTGATCTTGTCCTGGGTGGCATACACATACTCCACACCGTTTTCCAGGGTGACCATCACCTGGCAGGCTCCCGCGCCTTCGATGCTGCCCACCAAGGCGGCCAGCTTGGCCTCCGTCTTAGCGACGAACTCCTCGGCCGAGGCCTTGGCGGCGGCCACCTGCTTGTCAGATTTTGGTGTCCAAAAATTGGACGCCAAAATCAGCCCCATTCCCACCAGGCCAACCGCCACAATGATTTTGGTGCCTTTTCCCCCTTTCAGAAACGCCGAAAGGCGCGTAAGCGTCCCGCTGCCGTTTTCTTTTTCTTCCATGGAACTCTTCCATCCTTTCCGTCAATCCGCCGACTGGACGATGACTTCCACCTCCAGCCGCTTTTCCATTACCTGTTTGGCGACCATGGCGTCTCGGATGTTTTGTTTGTCCATGTAAAGGACGATTTGTGTAATACATATGCCGCCATCCGCCGAAGTATCCATCTTTGCCACGACTTTTTCCGCCTGGGTGTTATAATTTTTCAAAGTATCGTTGGTGACCCGCAGCAGCGCGGCGTTAATTTGCCGTTCCACCTGCCCGTTGACCCGTTCCTGTAGCACATCCGACCGCACATCCTCCGGCAGGGCGTCGATATCCAGCTGGGTCATGGATTTCAGATTCATCAGGGGAGCGATCATACAGCAAAGGAAAAAGGCCGCGATAATCAGCTTGAACAGCCGCCCCATGCCTCCCTTGGGGGCCAGCATATGCAGCAGGGAGCAGCCGACCGCCGCCGCGCACAGCGCAATGGCCCATGCCTTAATCCCGTCCATGTCTGCCCTCCCTCCGTATCGTCAGCACGATTGTTCAACCTCCCCGTCCCGCCAGGGTCATAATACTGGTGGCGATAATCATAAACAGCGAGCAGGACGCCAGAAGGCCGATCAGGGTATTGGTCACCGACCGCACCGCCGTCAGCAGGCCGCTCATGGTTTTCAGCTCCAGCATGTCCGCCGCCATGACGCACAGGCTCAGGCAGAAAGACCAGGCCGCGCATTCCAGCATGGGCGGCAGGACGATGAGCACGGTGGCCAGAATGCCGAAGCCGCCCAGGGTCGACTTGAGAAGGCCCAGACAACCCTTCACCGTGTTAAAGGCTTCGCTGAGGGCGCCTCCCACCACCGGGACGAAGCTGGACAGGGAAAACTTAATGGCCCGCCCTCCTAGCGTGTCGGCCGCCGCCCCCACCAGACTCTGCAGGGACAAGAGCCCGACAAACAGGGTGGACGATATGCTCAGCAGCCAAACGGCGGTTTTATTGATGAAGCCGGCCACGGCGTCCAGCTTCATGCCGCTGGTGACCGATCCGGTCATGCCGAGCGCCAAGGAAATAGTCATCAAGGGCAGGATGATGCTAGTGGCCAGCCACGAAAACAGCTCCGCCACAAACAGCACAATGGTTTGGTAGGAGGCGGCGGCGGCAACTTGTCCGCCCGTCAGCAGGACGCCGGCATAAACCGGTACAAAGCTGACCATAAACACCGAGGTGCTTTCCGCCGCTTCGCAGACCGACCGGATACAGCCGGAAACCGGAATCAGCGCCGCCGCGCAGGCGGCGAGAGTACAGATGGTTTGAAACACATCGGAAATTGCCGGCTCCCGCACCGCCTGCTTCATGCCGTCCATCAGGGCGCACAGCAGGATAATGCCCAGCAGGATCCCCGCCGATCGCAGCGGTCCGCCTGCCTGGTCAGCCAAAAGACCGAGCAGGCCGCTTAAGGAGGCTTGAGGCGTCAGGCCGGACAGGCTGTCCTTGTCTAGTCCGGTAATCCCCAGATTGTCCAGCAGCAGCCGCGTCTCCTCCGGCAGCTTATCCCAAATTTCCTGCGCGCCGCTGGCCTCCAGCTGTTCCTGATACAGCTCATCGGCACTGGGCTCTTCTGCTTCCGCCGCCGCAGGAATCGTCGCGGCCAGCAGCATCGTCAGCAGCACAAACACCAGGAGAAAAATCCAGCGCGTCTTTTTCATGAAATCGCCTCCCCATTAATCAGGGAAGCGGCCAGCTGGGCGATTTTCTCAAACAACGGCAGGGCCAGCATCAGCAGCATCAGCTTGCCCGCCAGCTCCGCCTTGGATGCCAGCGCGGATTCTCCCGCATCCTTACAGGCGTCGGCAGCCAGCTGGGTGAGCAGGCAGATACCAAGCGCCTTGAACAGGATCGCCCCATATTCCTCCGGAAGGGCCGCCGTGCTCAGCAATTCCCGCAGGGTTCCGATGACGGGTAAGGCCTTGGACAGCACCAGGGCCAGGATGCCGATACCTGCCGCCAGACTGACGGCCATGGCCTGCTCAGGCCGCTGCTGGCGCAGCATGACGGCCAGGAAAGCCGCCACCACCACCACGCCCGCAATCATCACGATATCCATGGCGTCACAACCCGAAGACCGATTTGACCGTGCTGAACAAATCACCGATTTCCGTGACAATAATGGTCAGCACCACAATCAGGCCGGCCAGGGTGGTCAGCATCGCCTGCTCCTCCCGACCGGAACGCACCAACAGCTGGTTGAGCACCGCCACGATAATCCCGACCGCCGCAATTTTGAAAATCAAATCCACGTCCATCCAATTTCCCAGCCTTTCTTATCCGTGCAAGCCTTATCCGCGTTACAGCAACAAAAGCGCCAGTCCGATGCCGCCGGTTACCCCCAGGGTTACGTACAGCCGGCTTTTGGTGGCCGCGTCCCGCCTGGCTTCCTCCAGCCGCTCTCCCAGCTGCTCCGCGTACAGCCGGCAATTTGTCAGTTGCCCCTCCACGTCGGTGCGGCCCAAGCCGTCGCCGAAATGAACCAGCAATTCCCGATCGGCCGCCGTCAGGCCACTGGCTTCCCCCTGCTCCTTGACGCCCTGACGCCAGGCAGTATGAAAATCCCCGTCGATTTGCAGATCCGCTGCCGCCGCTTTCAGAAAGGGCAGACTCTGGAATTCCGGGGAGGAGGCGGCGGCGGCCAGCAATTCGCCCACCGGGGCAGCTGTATACCGGATTTGAGAGCCCAGCTGGATCAGCAGCCGCTGGATTTTTTCAAGAGCAGCCGCCCGGCGACTCAGACCGGCCGCCGCCGAAAAGCCCAGAAACGCCCCCGCCGCCACCAAGAGCAGCAGACCGATGACTTTGATAATCATACAGCTCCCCCGTTTCGTAAATCCGCCGCCAGACACCGGGTGATTTGCGGCCGTCCAAAGCCACCACACAGTCGAACGCGCCGCTGTCCAGGGCCATACGGACGCAGGGGCGGCGCAGCAAAGAGGGGATATCCCGGCAATGGGCGGAAGCAACCGCCGCCACACCGGCATTGAGTCCCGCCAGCACGGCTTGCACCTCCTCGGCCGATCCCAATTCATCGAACAAAATGACGTCCGGAGCCAGGCAGCGCACCGCCTGCTGAATACCGGCGCCTTTGGGGCAGTGCAGCAGCACATCGCACTCGGACAGGCCCCCCTCTCCCGAGAGTTCTCCCCGCTCGTCCACCACCACCGTCCGGTAACGCCGTCCCATCCGGCCGCCGGCCAACTGTCTGGCCAAATCCCGCAGCAGACTGGTTTTGCCGCTGGAGGGCTCCCCCGCAATTAGGGCACTGCGCAGGCCGGAAGGACCGATCAGCTCCGCCGCCAGGGCGGAGGCACAGCCGTCGTGCCGCCGGGCGATGCGGATGCATATCGACGTGATATGGCGCATGGTGACAATCGCGCCGTTTTCGGTGACGACGCTGCCCGCTATCCCCGCCCGGCAGCCGCTGCGGGTGCTGACATAGCCGTCCTTGATTTCCTGTTGATGGGTATGTACCGAATATTCACAAAGCCGCTGAAAACAGTCCTCGAGTTGAAGCGGATCGCAGGTCAGCAGGCTGCCGGAGGATAATTCGGTAACTTGTCCGCTTTTTGTCACCAGCAATTCGCCGGCAGGGGTAGACAATACCACCGGAGCCCCCGCGCGCAGCCGGATCTCCTGTGTCGCGGTCTGAATCCTGGCCGGCACTCCGATGATCACATCGCGAATTGACGGCGGCAGATACGCCGCCCCACTCAAAAAATCTCCCATGCCTGTCCTCACCTCGTCCCATACTTATGTGCCTGTCCCGCCGGTTAGAACAAAAAAATAGGACGGGCTCTCTTTTGAAAAGAGAACCCGTCCGGTTGGTATGAGCTTCAGTTGTCAGGCTCGGCCTCCAGCATCTGCATAAATGCCTCTTCATCGATAATGCGCACACCCAGCTGCTGGGCTTTGGTCAGCTTACTGCCGGCGTCCTCTCCGGCGAGGACGATGCTGGTTTTCTTCGAGACGCTGCCGGCGGTTTTGCCGCCGTGCTGCTCGATGAGGGCGGCCGCCTCCTCCCGTTTCAAAGTTGGGAGGGTGCCGGTGAGCACAAAGGTCATCCCGGCGAAGCGGACATCCGCCCGCTCGGCTTTGCAGGTCATATTGACCCCCGCCAGCCGCAGCTGTTCAATAAAATGCCGGGACTGGGGGAGGGAGAAAAAGTGCACGGCGCTTTCCGCCATAATGCCGCCGAAGCCATCGATGGCGGCGATGTCTTCGGCGCTGGCGCTCAGGATGGCCTCCATGGTGCCGAACCGTTCCGCCAGCAGTTTGGCCGCTTTCTGGCCGATGTGGCGGATCCCCAGGGAAAAGATCACCCGGAACAAATCGCATTCCTTGGATTTTTCAATGGCCGCCAGCAAATTGTCGGCCGATTTCTCCCCCATTCGCTCCAGCGCTTTCACGGCTTCCCGATCGAGGCTGTACAGTTCGTAGGCATAGCTGACCAACCCGTTGTTCACCAGCTGCTCGAGCACCGCGGGGCCGAGGCCCTCGATATCCATGGCGTCCCGCGAGGCAAAATGGATGAGATTGCGCAGCTTCTGCGCCGGGCATTCCGGATTGGTGCAGCGCAGCGCCGCCTCATCCTCTTCCCGGGCGACCTGCGCGCCGCAGGAGGGGCAGACATGCGGCATCTGGTAGACGGGAGCGCCCTCCTGGTGAGACACCACCCGCACCACCTCGGGGATGATATCTCCGGCCTTGCGCAACACCACCCGATCGCCGACGGCCAGCTGCTTTTCGTGAATGAAATCTTCATTATGCAGGGTGGCGCGGCTGACGGTGGTACCGGCCAGGGTGACCGGCTCGAACAGACCGGTAGGCGTCAGCACACCGGTGCGCCCGACGTTTATCTCCACATCCAGCAGGGTGGTTTCCTTTTCCTCCGGCGGGTATTTATAGGCCACGGCCCATTTGGGGAATTTTGAGGTGCTGCCCAGCTGCTCCCGCTGTGAAAAGTCATCCACCTTGACAACTGCGCCGTCGATGTCGAAGGGCAACGTGCCGCGCACCGTGCCAATCCGCTCCACCTCGGCAATCACATCGTCGATAGAGGCCGTGCAGGTATAGAACGGAATGATATGAAAGCCCAGTTCCTTCATGCATTCCAGAGAACTGGCGTGGGAGGCGACGGTCTCCCCCTCGATCAGCTGCAGGTTAAACACGAAAATATCCAGGTTGCGGCCGCGGGTCACCTTGGGATCCTTCTGCCGCAGGGAACCCGCCGCCGCGTTGCGGGGGTTTTTGAAAGGCTTTTCCCCGTTCAGCTCCTGCCCTTCGACCAGAGCGGCGAAGCTCTGGCGGGGCATATACACCTCTCCGCGCACGATGATGCGGGGCAGGGGCCGTTTCAGCTTTTTCGGAATGGAACGGATGGTGCGCAGGTTGGCGGACACATCCTCCCCCACCTGCCCGTCCCCCCGGGTGGCGCCCCGCAGGAACTGGCCGTCCCGGTATTCCAGCGCGATGGACAGGCCGTCGATTTTCGGCTCCACCACATACACCGGCTCCGGGATGGTTTCCCTTACCCGGGCATCAAATTCACGGAGTTCTTCCAAAGAAAAGACATCCTGCAGGCTGGCCAGCGGCACCTCGTGGGCAACCGGGGTGAACAGATTGGACAGTTCTCCGTGTATCCGCTGGGTGTAAGAATCGGCAGTAATTAATTGAGGATATTCCGCTTCAAGCTCACGCAGCTCCCGGGTCAGTACATCGAATTCGTCGTCTTCAATTTCCGGCGCGTCTTCATCGTAATATCGTTTACTGTGATACTCAATACGTTCCCTGAGCGCCTCTACCCGCTGCTGTGCCGCTTCAAAATCCATGACTGGATCCTCCCTTTGGTTTCATGTCCTTTAGTATACCAAAACTTCCAGGGAATTTCTACTTGGAATCACTGCCGTAGGCGAATATTTTTCCAAGCAGCTCGGCTTGACTGCCGTCGACCTCGGTGTAGGAATCCGGCACCTTGCCCACCAGCACGGTTTCCGCCACCACAAAGTCGGTTTCCACCTTGATGTAGTTGGTATAGCCGGGGATGGTGGTCACAATCTGCGATTCGATATGCAGTGTGATCTGGTGGGAGGTCTGGTTGATCCCCGCGCTGCTGAAGGCGCTGTTCATGGTAGTGAGGGCGTTGCCGGACATGGTCACCCGCAGAGGAATGCGCGGGCCGCGATCGTTGAACATTTCCCCTCCCAGAATACTGCCCAGGGGAATCCGCATCTCTAGATGCGCGTACTCCTTCAATCGCTCCAGCACCACGGTGGTAATTTCCGCTTTCAGACGGTTGATTTTGCTGATATCCGCCTCCACCGATACGATATCGCCCACTTCGTTTCGAGCCACCGTCACCAAATCCTCATAACGGATCTGTTCATCGGTCAGCACCTGGGTCACCGCCTCGTTTATCGCCTTGGTGGAAGTGAATTTCGCCTGATTTTCTCCGAAAGATTTGACCAGCGGATGGATCTGATGGTCAAGAAAAATGATGAGCAGAATCAGAGCGATCAGAAAAGCCAGCAAGCGCCAGACCGCCAGGTTCTTTCCAGCGCCCGTCGGCCATCGGCGCGCCCGCCAGCCCCGGTGGGATTTCAGACTTTTTCGCACAGCCAGCATCCGCCTTACCCCCTTGTGCTGTTGTTTAACCCATCTTACGCAAGGGGCCGGGCAGGGGTTCGCGGATTTTTGAAAAGGAGCCGCTTTTCTTGAATTTTGGGGATGATTCCGTTCGTATTACAGAAAAACAGCCCTGCGGCCAGAATTGCCGCAGGGCTGTTTTAGGCACTCAGGAAACGGCGGTCGTGGTGGTGGCCGCCGGCGTTGTGGCGGCGGGAGCGTTCTTCGGATCCTCAAACGTCAGATATTGCCCGCTGACATATCCGACCAGCTGCAAAATCTGGATTTTATACCAATCGCCCTCCTTGGCGAGAATTTGCACCTGTTCCCCCATCTTGGTGCCGCCGATCGCCTCATAATCCCGGCCCGGCCCGCTGCGCACATGCATCGAGTCCGCTGTCACCCAAGCGACGGAAGGCAGGGTTTCGTCCCGCGTCGGGGCGGTCGTGCCCGTGGTGGGGGCGGCTGTGGAAGCCGTGGAGGCCGTCGTGCCGGCTCCCTCCGTGGTTTGCGTGGACGCGTTGGAAGCGGGGTCCTTTTTACCGAGATCGCAAGCCGTCAGACTACACGCGAGCAGCAAGGCGCTGCCGCCGGCGGCCAGCCGTTTTTTCCAATCGATGATCATCGCCGCATTCATCCTTTCCTCTGACCGTGCGTTATTGCTGTTTAGTATGGGATGCTTAGCATCGATTGACAAGGGGAAACGCGGTTTTTCGGCGTGAAAAGGGGTGC
>URCA01000048.1 GCA_900546265.1 uncultured Oscillospiraceae bacterium
CGCCGCGATCCGGCATCCCCGTCCAGCAGCGTGTCGACTTTGTCGACACGCTGAGGCGCCGCGGATACGTCCGCAGCGCCTTTTTGTTCCCTATGACAAATCCGCCAGGGTGCCGAAGGTATATCCCATGGCCTCCCATTTTCCCAGCAGCTCGTCGAGAATTTCCGAGTTGGTTTTGGACGTGCTGTGCAGCAGCACAATGGCGCCCGGATGAATCCGGGTCAGCAGCTTGTTGAAGGCTTCGGTGGCCGTCGGCTGCTTATCCACATACCAGTCCACGTAAGCCAGGCTCCAGAAAAAGGTCTTATAGCCCAGCTCCTGCGCCATTTTCAGGTTGCTCTCGCTGTATTTGCCCTGGGGCGGCCGGTAGAATTTGGTCATGTCCTGGCCCGTGGTCTCCTTATACAGGTTTTCCAGCGACCGCATCTCCTGCCCGAAGGAGGCGGCGTCGGATATCTTGGACATGTCCGGGTGATGGAAGGTGTGGTTGCCCACCGTGTGCCCCTCGGCCGCCATCCGCTTGACCAAATCGGGGCTGGTCTGGATGTAATTGCCCACCACGAAGAAGGTGGCCTTGACGTTGTGCTTTTTCAGCGCGTCCAGGATGGCCGGGGTGTAACCATTCTCATACCCAGCGTCGAAGGTTAGATAGATGGTCTTTTTGGAGGTGTCCCCCAGGTAATACGCCCCGTATTGCTTGAGATAGTCGGCGGAGGCGTTGCCCACCGGCGGCTCTCCCTCCTTCTGAAAGCTCAGCCCCCAGTTGGTGTTCGCCGCCTTGGACGCGGACACGTGCTCGCCGGGCAGCTGGGCCAGCCCCAGCGGTACCAGCACCAGTGCCAGGGCGCTGCAAAGCGCCGCCGCGATGTGCTTACGGCGAAGGATGACATACATACGCCTTACCTGCCTTTCCATGCCGGACGGCCTGCGCCCGGTTGTCGCTCTGCTACTACTATATTGGCGGTTTTTCCCGGATATGCGCGCCGCCCCCGCCAAAACTCGTCCTTTTTTGCATGGGTCTAGGCCTTATCGCGTTGGCATATATATGTCCCAAATGATTAAGGGGGAAACCGTCCATGCAGAACAAGCAGCCCTCGTCCGAGGCTTTTCCTGTCGCTGATTCCGCGCCCTATCCGCCGCTGAAAGTCACGGGGCCCAATATCCAGGCGGCGTGCCGCCTCTCCCAGGCGTTGGCCGGCGCCAAAAGCGAGATGACCGCTATCATGAGCTATGAATACCAGCATTGGATCCTGGCCTCCTGCCGCCCGGAATTGGCTGTAACCGTCTTCCGCATCGCCAAGGTAGAAATGCACCATCTGGATATGCTGGGACAGCTCATCGTGCTGCTCGGCGCTGATCCCCGCTTTGGCTGCGATCAGCGGGGATCCTGCGCCTGGTGGAGCGGCAGTATGGTCTGTTACTCCCACGACGTGCGTCAGATCCTGTTGAATAATATTACCGACGAGAAAAAAGCGGCCGAGTTCTACCGGACGGCGGCCTGTGACATCCCGGATCCCTGCGTCGCCGCCGTGCTCAACCGGATCGCCCAGGATGAAGTTCTCCACGCCGAAATTTTTACCCGGTTCCTCAAGGACTGCCAATAAAAAAGGCCCAGACTGCATGGGGGGTGCAGCCTGGGCCTTGCTTTATATGTTCGGAAGCGCGTGCGATCAGCTCGCTAAATCTTCCCGCGAGATTTCATCCACGCAGCCGTAATCGACAATGTACGCGTCGGAGGTTTTCCGGACGCCCAGTAGTTCTACAAATGCCGGACAGATCTGGCCGCAATCCACGGCATCCCCCACGAGATCCATTTCGACGAAGTCCACATTGTCGTGTTTCATCTGTGTGAGAATCTCCATAAGCGTGGATAAGCGGACAGTGATCTTTTTCATTTTGACATCCTCCTTTTGTTGGTATGTCTGTAGTATACACCCTGCGAATCAAAAAAACGGATCCAATATAGGAGATTTTGTCGATCCGCCGAACTTTATCCATTTCCCCCAAGACGGAGGACTTTAGCGAAAAAAATCTGGTGCAGGCGTTTTTCCGGACAAAAGCCAAAATTGCAGAATATCCAGTCGATCCCCACGGCCGCCCTTTTTCTTTGGATATCCCGCCAAACCCGAGCCCTTCGACGAAATGCGACAAGAAGGTGCTCCAAAATGAATAATTTAGCAACACCCTTGAAAAACCACGATCATAGCGTTCACGTTATGCCGGTGGGTACATGAAGCGTGGCCCGCATTTTGCGTCTGTACAGACGCAAAACCGCGCTTTTTCTCATCCCTTTCCTATAGGAATGCCGTGTGCAGCAGATCCTTATAAAAAGAGGACGCCCATGACTAAACGCCGCCAAAAGGCGCACGCTAACAGCAAAGAATCAGACGGCGGGGAGGCGTGCCGGTGCGGCGGCTGGGACGGGCGGAACTTATAAAAACGGGAAAAATCGCGGTGGGCTGCTGTCTGGCCTATACGGCGGCCTCTCTGCTGGGGCTACGGTACGCTACGTCGGCCGTGACCATTACCCTGCTGAGCATTCAGAACACCCGGCGGGACACCTTCCGCCTGGCGGGAAGGCGCAGCTGCGCCTTCCTTACCGCCCTGGCCGTATCCTTCGCAGTATTTTCAACAGCCGGCTATACCGTCCTCTCCCTGGGGGTGTTCCTGCTGGTGTTCGCGCTGCTGTGCCACCTTTTCGGCCTGATGGACGGCTTGTCCATGAGCACCGTCCTGGTGCTGCATTTCTGGAGCGCCGGCGCCATGACCCTGTCCGCCGTCCTTAACGAGCTGATCCTGATGGCTATCGGCATCGTCATGGGTATTGTCATGAATCTGTATATGCCGCGGGAGCTGGACGCCATCCGGGCGGACCAGCGGCGCATCGACGAGACTGTCCGGGAAATCCTGCTCGAGCTGTCCGAGCGGGTGGTGGCCAGCACTGCGGGCATCGACGCGGGCCGGCGCCTGGAAGAGCTGGACAAGCAGCTCGAAACCGCTCACCGCCGGGCCAGCGCCTACCAGAACAACAGCTTCTCCTCCGACACCCGCTATTTCGTGCAGTACGTCGAGCTGCGCCGCCGCCAGTGGCGGATCCTCTCGGCCATTTACCGGGATTTACCCCGCCTGTCCTGTGTACCCTATCAAGCCAACGTGGTGGCCAACTTCATGAAGCTGACGGCCTACTCCCTGCATGAATGCAACAACGCCACCGTCCTGCTGGAGGAGCTAAAGGAGGTGCGTACCCACTTTCAGCATAGCCGCCTGCCCGCCACCCGGGAGGAATTCGAAACCCGCGCTGTCCTCGTGGAAATCGTCCACCAGATCCAGCATTTGTTAGAGGAAAAGAAATTTTTCGCCGAAAGCTTGACTCCTTCTCAAATTCGCCGGTTTTGGGTAGAATTATTATCGACTTAACCCCCGAACTATTGACAAAATGTCGATATCCGTGTATGCTCAAATTTGATTGTTATGTTTCCGATAAAAGTATTCCTATTAAATTAGGAAAGCAAAAGAGGGCTTTGCGCGAGAAAAAGACAGGAAATATTGTGGCAGTCATGCTGCCAAGTCTTCCTGCAAGGCTTAAAAAATGTTTTAAAACTTTAGGAAGTACTGAATGGAGGACAAACTCATGTCGATTTTTACAGGGAAAACGCTCTTGATTACAGGGGGAACTGGTTCGTTCGGCAACGCCGTGTTAAAGCGCTTTTTAAATACAGACATCGGTGAAATTCGTATTTTCTCCCGCGATGAAAAGAAGCAGGACGATATGCGGAAAAAATATAACAACGATAAGCTGAAGTTTTATATCGGAGATGTGCGCAATAAGGAAAGCGTCGCTGGCGTGATGTACGGGGTGGATTACATATTTCATGCGGCAGCCTTAAAGCAGGTGCCTTCTTGTGAGTTTTTCCCCATGGAGGCTGTGCGTACCAATGTCGAGGGTACGAATAACGTCTTAACCGCCGCCGTGCAGTTTGGCGTGAAAAGAATCGTTTGCTTGTCCACTGACAAGGCTGCGTACCCCATTAATGCCATGGGTATCAGCAAAGCGATGATGGAGAAAGTGATTCGTGCCAAGGCCAGGGAGGTCAAAGGTACCGGCACAGTGATTTCCTGCACACGATATGGTAACGTCATGTGTTCTCGCGGCAGCGTGATTCCTTTATTTATTGACCAAATCCGCGCCGGCAAACCAATAACAATAACGGATCCCAGCATGACAAGGTTTTTGATGAACCTGGACGAAGCGGTCGACCTGGTGCTGTTCGCGTTTGAGCATGCAAAACCCGGCGATTTGTTTATTCAAAAGGCGGATGCGTCCACCATTGAAGATTTAGCAAAAGGCGTACAGAAATTATTCGGCGACACTGGGATCCACATTATCGGCACACGCCACGGTGAGAAGTTATATGAAACCCTTATGACCAGAGAGGAACGGCTGAATTCCGAGGACTTTGGGAAATACTTCCGCATTTCGGCGGATGAACGGGATTTAAACTACGACAAATATTTCGTGGACGGCGAAGTAAAGACCCAAAGCGAAGAAGCCTATACGAGTCACAATACCAAACGGCTGGATGTGGACGGGGTGGTAGAAAAAATTATGACCACGGAGTATGTCCAAAACGCTTTGAAAGGATTGTTTGAGGACTAATGGGTTTTCATATTTTGGTGACGGGTTCCAAGGGGTTTGTCGGCCGTAATTTTGTGGAAGCCCTGAAAGCCATAAAAAACGGCAGGGACAGCAGACATACTTGGGACAGCATGGGTGACCCAAGCAAACTGGAGATTTTTGAATACGATGTGGACGGCACGGAAGACCAGCTGCATACGTATTGCGAAAAAGCGGATTTTGTATTTAATTTTGCCGGCGTTAATCGTCCCGACAACCCGGATGAGTTTATGCAGGGAAATTTTGGCTTTGGCTCTAAATTGTTGGATACTTTGAAGAATTATCATAACACGTGTCCGGTCATGCTGTCCTCCTCGATTCAGGCGTCGCTGGAGGGAAGATACGCCGGCAGCGAATATGGTAAAAGCAAATTGGCCGGAGAGAATTTATTTAAGGCGTATGGTGAGGAGACCGGAACCAGAACGCTGATTTATCGTTTCCCCAATCTTTTCGGGAAATGGTGCAGACCCAATTATAATTCGGCCGTGGCCACCTTCTGCAACAACATTGCCAACGGCTTGCCGATACAGGTGAACGATCGAAACGTTCGGCTGGATTTGGTCTATATCGATGATCTGATGGAGGAAATGTTCCGCGCCCTGGACGGCAAAGAACACCGCGATGAAAACGGCTATGGCTATGTCCCCGAGGTTCATCAGGCTGCGCTGGGGGAGATTGTCGATTTGTTATACGAGTTCAGAGACAGCCGGAAAACCTTGAGCGTTCCGGATATGACGGAAGGGAGCTTCAGCAAAAAGCTGTATTCCACCTACCTGTCTTATCTGGCCCCGGATAATTTCAGCTATCCGCTGAAAATGAATGTGGATAACCGAGGCAGCTTCACGGAAATCATACGCACAGCCGACAGAGGGCAGTTCAGCGTGAACATCAGCAAACCGGGGATTACCAAAGGCCAGCACTGGCATCATACGAAAACCGAGAAATTCGTCGCCGTATCGGGCCGAGGGCTGATTCAACTTCGAAAAGTCGGTACGGATCCGGCAACCGGCTCCGCCTATCCGGTGGTGGATTATTATGTCAGCGGCGATGAAATCACGGTGGTGGATATGATACCGGGATATACGCATAGAATTGTGAATCTCAGCGAAACGGAAAATCTGGTGACGCTGCTGTGGTGCAACGAATGCTTTGATCCCGAAAGACCGGATACCTTTTTTGAGGAAGTGTAACAATGGCCCGTTTGAAACTGATGACCATCGTCGGCACCCGGCCGGAAATTATCCGCCTCGCCGCCGTTATAAAGAAATGCGACACCTACTTTGATCAGATTCTGGTTCATACGGGCCAGAATTATGATTATGAGCTCAATCAGGTCTTCTTTGACGATCTGGCCCTGCGCGCCCCCGATTTTTATCTGGACGCGGTCGGCGCCGATCTCGGCGAAACCATTGGGAATATCATCGCCAAATCCTATAAGCTGATGACGGAACAAAAACCGGACGCCCTGCTGATTCTGGGCGATACGAACTCCTGCCTTTCCGCTATCAGCGCCAAAAGGCTGCATATCCCGATTTTCCATATGGAGGCGGGCAATCGCTGCTTCGACGAATGTCTTCCCGAAGAGACGAACCGGAGAATCGTCGATCATATTGCCGATGTGAATCTTTGTTATTCCGAACATGCCAGACGATACCTGAACAGCGAGGGAACCGCCAAGGAACGCACTTACGTCACCGGCTCTCCCATGGCCGAGGTGCTTCATGAGAATTTGGAAAGCATTAAAGCGTCGGATATCCTGGACAGATTGGGCTTAGAGAGGGGCAGGTATATTTTGCTATCGGCCCATCGGGAAGAAAATATTGATACGGAAGAAAATTTCTTTCAGCTGATGAACGCCGTCAATGCCATGGCGGAAAAATACGATATGCCGATCCTGTATTCCTGCCATCCGCGCAGCGCAAAATTTATTCAGCAGAGACATTTCCAGTTTGACAAACGGGTATTGCAGAATAAACCCCTGGGCTTTCACGATTATAACTACCTACAGATGAACGCCTACGCGGTGGTGTCCGACAGCGGAACCCTGCCGGAGGAGTCCAGCTTTTTCCTGTCGGTGGGCAGCCCCTTCCCGGCTGTCTGCATCCGTACCTCCACCGAACGCCCGGAAGCGCTCGACAAGGGGAACTTTATCCTCGCCGGCATTACCACCGATCAGGTTTTGCAGGCGGTGGACACGGCTGTAGAAATGAATAACAACGGCGACGTCGGCATCCCGGTTCCAAATTATACCGATGAAAACGTGTCCACCAAGGTTGTCAAGCTCATTCAAAGCTATACCGGCGTGGTCAATAAGATGGTGTGGAGAAAGAAATAGTGGATAGAGTAAGGATTATTGGCGTGGACATAACGGCGACCAATATGGACGATTGCATGACAAATATACAGGAGAATCTGGGGCAAGCCAGGGGGAAATATATCTGTGCAGCCAATGTTCATACGACGGTAATGGCCCATGAAAATGCGGAATATCGGAATATCCAGAATCAATCGTATATGACGCTTCCTGACGGTAAGCCCTTATCGATGGTAGGAAAAAAGAGGGGCTTTCCCTCTATGGGGCGGGTGACCGGTCCTGGGTTTATGGAAACAGTGCTCTCCCTTTCAGAACAAAACGGATGGACGCATTATTTTTATGGAAACACGGATGAAAATATCCGTATTCTTTACAACTATCTAAAGAAAACGTATCCTAAACTAAACATTTTGGGTTATGAGCCGTCGATATTCCGTCCGTTATCCGCAGCGGAGAAAGATGAGCTTATCGAGAGAATAAACGAGTGCGAGCCGGATTTTGTGTGGATAGGATTGGGGGCGCCGCGGCAGGAGCAGTTCTGCGCGGAGCTCTCCGGCAGAACCAGCGCCGTATGGGTTGGCGTCGGCGGTGCATTCAATGTGGTGGCGGGAATCATTCCACGAGCGCCTCAGTGGATGCAGAAATGTTGTTTGGAATGGCTGTATCGTCTTCTAAAAGAGCCGAGACGGCTATTGAAAAGATATGTTGTTACCAACACCAAGTTTATATATTATTTATTGAAAGATAAAAAGTAATGAGGTCGATTTGGTGAAAAAGGTATGTATGGTGGTCCCTAGCTTTTCGGCCAAGGGCGGAATAGCTTCTGTTGTAAGCGGATACCGGGGCTCGGCATTAGAAAAGGCGTACGATATTCGCTATATTGAAACATATTCTGATGTAAGCAAGGCAAAAAAGCTGTGGAAAGCCGTTGCTTCGTACTTTAAATTTATTCACCTGCTTATCTTTTGGAAACCGGATATGGTACATATTCATTCTTCCTTTGGCGCGAGCTTTTACCGAAAGCTGCCATTTATCTGGCTGTCCTCATGGTTTCATATACCGATCGTTAACCATATACACGGTTCGGCCATAGATGAATTATATACCAACGCAAGCCAGAGAAAAAGAAAACTGGTGGTTCAAACCTTCGGCAAGTGTGATAAAATCGTTGTTTTGTCTGAAGAGTGGAAACATAAGTATGAGTCATTTATTGAACCGAAAAAAATTGTAGTTCTTGAGAATTATAGTATACCTCACGAAATAGTGAATAGAGATAGGCCCGAACCGTCTCGAAGCATTCTGTTCTTGGGCTTTTTAAGTGAAGCCAAAGGCTGTTTTGATATTCCCCAAGTGGTAAAAAATGTTTGTGCCGTATATCCCAACGTTAAATTTATATTAGCAGGCGATGGTTCCGTGGAGGATAAAGAAAAGTTGCAGGAACTGATCAGCACTTATCAGGTCAAGGATTATATAGATATGCCGGGCTGGGTGCGGGGCGAGGAAAAGGATTTGCTGCTGCAAAATGCGGATGTATATTTTCTTCCTTCTTATGGTGAAGCCATGCCTATGTCTATTTTGGAAGCAATGGGATATGGCCTGCCGGTAATAAGCACAAAGGTGGGAGGAATTCCGCAGCTGGTTATCGATCAAGTTAATGGCTTTTTATTTTCCCCCGGTGATATAGATGGATTTTCCCAGGCAATCACGCTTCTTTTATCCGATAAAAAACAGAGTCTGGAGATGGGAAGAAAGAGCCTGGAAATTGTTAAGAACCGATATTCCTTGGAAGAACATATTAAGAAGTTAGGCGAGATTTACGAAATGGTTTGCTGTTAGAGAAACAGGGGGATTAAAATTGTCGGCAATGAGGACAGTGTTTCGTATACAGGAAATGGTAAGAAAAGCGGCATATAAATGCTTCAGAGAAGTTGTTTTGAAAAAATCGCTAAAAAGTTGCGGGGGATGGGTGCATATTGCACAATGCTGCGATATAAAAGGGATAGAGAATATTTCTATAGGGGCGGGCAGCTCTATTGGCCCGGGATCCGTATTATGGACTACCAGGGCCAATATTCTGATTGACGAAAAGGTGATAACAGGCCCCCATATCACTATCATTACCGGCAATCACAGGACGAATATACCAGGCAAGTTCATGGCGGATGTAACGGCTGCGGAAAAGGAGCCTTCCGACGATGAAGATGTTATCATTAAACGCGATGTGTGGATTGGTGCGAATGCCACCATCTTGAAAGGGGTCACCATTGAAGAGGGGTGCGTTATAGCGGCGGGGGCCGTTGTAACCCGCAGCACCGAACCCTTTGGCATCTATGCCGGAGTCCCGGCCAGCAGAATAGCGGAAAGATTTGATCAAGAGACGCTGGTTAAGCATAAGGAATTGATGCAGGAGTGAAAAGCAGAAGCTTAAATACAAAGCTTAGTTGGCTAAAGGGATTTTGTAGGCGGAGATTATAATGTGTTATGAGAGGAACATATGTTTAAAATTGACAGGTATAAATCGCTTGTTCATTTGATTTTACTATATACGGTTACAACATTGAGCTATACACTTTGGCCTATAGATGCGCCCAATAAGGTTGTAGGCATCTTGATTTTTCTTAATGTTTTATGGGTATATTGTGATCAACTTAATGTTAAAAAGTTAATTATTGCGGGAATGGCGATAAGCTGTGTAATGATTGCTATAGTTCAGGCATCATCGTTTTATTTGAATTTAACTGATAGCATATATTATTTAGTTGGTGTGTTCTTGCTGGCTTCCCTTTCCTGTAAAAGATTTACTAGCGGATTATACCAGGCTTTAGAACAGTCAGAAAATCTAGTACGTTTGGTAGTATTAGTCTGTAATTTATTGTTGTGCATAGGTTTCTTTGATAGTAGATGCTACGATACTTCACAGTGGGATGGCACATACTTTTTAGGGTATACCAACGCTAGTCATACACTTTGTTCTGGAATTTGTCTTCTGTTTGTATTAACACTATTTTTTCTCCGCCGAAAGACAAATATTTTAACTTTCGCTTTTTTTGTACCAGGTGCTGTTGCTATCCTACAAAGTGGCGCAAGAACTTATTTAGTGTCTCTTGTTATCCTTCTTATTATTTTTTATATTTTTCATATAAAACAAGTTTCTTTAAAAGTACTGTTATTACCCGTGGCGGCTGTTATTGCCTTCTATGCCTTTTTAAATTCTAGTATGATGACAAAATTTTTATTTTCTGTCAATAATGAATATTCGAATATGGACTATCTCGGGAAACTTACTAATGGTCGTACGGAGTTCTGGATACTTGATATACGTACCTATTTAGAATCAAATTTCTTTCATAAAATATTCGGCTTTGGATTTGATTATGTATACAATATAAACTTGAAAAATTTTGGCTTAAGCATATGGGCTCACAATGACTTAATAAATTGTCTGATCAGCGTGGGGGCAGTTGGTACAATAACCTATTTATTTTCTGTTTTCTGGGCCAACAGGCAAATCTGGCGTGGAAGAAATAGAAGTTGGTTTAGTGCTATATTGCTGATTTGTTATATGATATTACCCGCTTTCTTAAATGGTTTCTATGCGTATCAGCATCATTTGTATAGTTTCATTATTTTATCTGTTTTATTTGTTGAATTTTATACAATAGGAGAAAAAAGTGGGGTGGAACAATGAAAAAGATTGGAATTGTCACCTTTTTCAAGGCCAATAATTTTGGCGTATGCTTGCAGGCTTTTGCTACATATGAATTCATCAGAAGAAATGGTTATGATGTGGAAATCATAAATTATATTAATCCGTATGAACATCGTATCTTTAAATGGGCATATAAAGAGGGCGGGAGAGCCATAGGGTATATATCTTCCTTGGCCAAGAATATTTTATTGGGGAAAAAACATTATTATAAGCGGGGCTTTTCTCATGTGACGGATCATTATGATCTTTCGTGCGGTGAACATAAAGCGAAAGATACCATGAATGCATTAGAATACGATGTGTTGGTTGCAGGTAGTGATCAGATCTGGAATCCTCAAATTACTGGTGGCTTGGATGAGGTGTTTTTACTTCAATTTGGACAAGCTCAAAAGAGGATTTCCCTTGCCTCAAGCCTTGGAAGTCAGGAACTCAAGGATACAGATAAGGAAAACTTTACTCGAGCATTAAAAAATTTTTCAGCAATAAGTGTAAGGGAAGAGTTTGCTAAGCAATGTTTACAGCCGTTGACAGAAAAAGAGATAAAAGTCTTGATGGATCCTACATTTTTATTTTGCCGAAATGAATGGCTGAATATGCTAGGAAAGGCTTCAAAATACTATAACAGCAACGAAAAATATATTTTAACATATTTTATTGCATCGAATAAGGCCGATTATCAACAACGTGTGAAAGCGTATGCGGATAAGCTCGGTTTGCCAGTATGGTCTATACAGTTCAGTAATTATCATTGGAAAGTTTCATCTAAGCGAATTCTGGGAGCCTCAATTGAGGATTTCATCGCCTTAGTTTCAAATGCCGCGCTCATTCTTACGGATTCCTTTCATGGCACGGCTTTTTCCTTGAATCTTCAAAAGGATTTTGTGCCCTTCCGCCATTCTGCTAACCCCCTTAGAATCATTGATCTTTTGCAAAAGCTTGGTATTGGCGAACGATTGGATATGGCAGCATCGGAGTACCAAAATGTAAATTATTCTTTGGTAAATCCGAAATTAGAGGGGCTGCGGGAAGATTCTAAAAATTGGGTTCTGCATGCTTTAAAAGACGAAACATAAAAACGATAAATTGGAAGGACATATATGAATATTCGGGCTATTGCTAAGAATCAATGTACGGGATGCACCGCATGTATGACGGTTTGTCCTATGGAATGTATATTTATGACGGCGGATGAAGAAGGCTTTTTATATCCGGACATATATGTGGAAAAATGTATCGAATGTGGGAAATGTCTAAATAAATGTCCCGCCAATAAACCTGTTGATTTAAGAACTCCATTAAAAGCATTGGCAGCAACAGGAAAAGATGCAACAGAGGTTTGTAATAGTTCATCAGGCGGAGCCTTTTATTTGTGCGCCAAATATGTGATCGAGCAGCTTCATGGATTAGTATGTGGCGCTGTTTTGAACGAAGATTTGAGCTTGCAACACGAAATTACTGACAATATGACTGGAGTAACTCGTATGCAAGGCTCAAAGTATATCCAAAGCAATCTTGGAGGATGTCTGGAAGAAATAGCGGAATATGCTGCTGCTGGTAGGAAAGTTCTTGTATGTGGTACGCCTTGTCAGATAGCGGCGGTTAATCGTGTGGTTAAAGAGGGACGAGATAATCTGTTCACCTTGGATTTAATTTGCCATGGGGTTCCTAGTGCAAAGAAATTTTCGGAATATATAAATTCAGTATATGGTTGTTATCCATATGATAATTTTACATTTAGGCAAAGAAATAAGTATGTCTTAACTTCTTATTCTTATTCGTATAAGAATAAAAAAAGCACGGATAAGCAGGTTTGTATCGATTCATTTAATGATCCTTTTTATCAAGCTTTCCTTGACGGACATAACTATAGGGAAAGCTGCTACCATTGTGTTTATGCATCTCCAAAAAGAGTGGGAGATATTACGATTGGAGATTGCGCCAATACCAAAGCGTGTCCCTCTTTGATGGGCAGAGCATTGTCTTCTATGATTATCAACAGTGCTCAAGGGGAACGGCTGTGGAAAGCGATACAAAGTTCTGTTGATTATGTTGATGCTGATTATGAATGTGAAACGCGTTTAAACAAGCAGCTACATATCCCCGTAAAGCGAACAGATAAAAGAGATGAATTTTACTATGATCTAAAAGCGTTGCCTATTGAACAGTTAAGGAAAAAGTATTGTCCCAAGCGAACGGCAAAAGAGCGGCTGAAGCATTTCATCATTTGGCATGTACCGTATAAACTACGTTACAAGGTTATTGGTGTTTTGAGGAGAAATTGACTCATGATTGGATTTGGCGAAGGTAAGGGAATACGACCGCAGGAAAAGCGATTGTTTAGTAATACGGTTTTTCTGTATTTGTTAACATTTTCGACACAGTTGTTTAGCTTTATAACCGTTCCTTATCTCAGCCGTGTATTGGGGCCAACGGTTTTTGGAAAAGTTGGTATTGCACAGGCCTATATGTCATACGTACAAATTATATTGGACTTTGGACTTATTTTATCTGCAACGCAAAAGGTTGTCGAGAATCGCGAGAACAAGGCTGCACTGGGAAAGTTGCTAACATCGGTGACAGTTTCGAAGGTATTATTAAGTGTTTTAGTATCCTCGATTTTTGTAACATATATTTTTATCAATCCGTCAATGCGTGGAGACTGGGTATTCTTTGTGCTTTTTATGATAGCCACAATCGTAAATGCTTTGATGCCAGATTTCTTTTATCGCGGTATTGAGGCGATGAAGGTTATTACATTAAGAACATTTTCTGTAAAAGGACTGTGTACAGCTTTTACGTTTGTGTTTGTTCATACGGAACAAGACTATTGGATGATTCCTGCATTTCAGCTGTTAGGAAACATTTTGGCAGTCGGTGTGATGTACCGAGATATGGCGAATAAGCATCATGTAATTTTTCGAAAACCGGATCGAGGATATACCTATAAGGTTATCAAAGATACGTTGCCATTTTTTATTTCTCGTGCGGCCTCTACAGCTTATCAAGGCTTAAATACTATAATTTTAAATTTCATATATGGTAACTCTCCGGTAGTTGGATATTATACTTCGGCAGATAAATTGGTTTCATTAAGCAAGTCTGCAAGTAGCCCTATTGCCGATAGCTTATATCCATATATGCTGAAAGAAAAAAACTTCCGTTTTGTCAAGAAAATATTAATGATATTGATGCCGCTCATCTTTATTGGCGTAACAGTTGTATTTATATTTGCCGATCCGTTGTGCATCTGGATTTTTGGGGGAAATTACCAGGGAACAGGCAAAGTTCTTCGATGCTTATTGCCGATTATGTTGGTTATCTTTCCTACATATGTATTATGCTTCCCAGTAATGGTTCCGCTTGGGCTTTCAAAATGGGCCAATTTTTCAAATATTGTTGGGTTATGTACGCAGCTTATCGGACTGATACTACTGTTTGTTACTGGCTTACTCAATATATACACGATTTGCCTTTTGTCATCGCTGTCAGAAGTGCTAGTGTTTGTATTCCGGCTATTTGTAGTCATATGGCACGTTAAAAAGAAGACTTTTTAGAATAGTTTTATAATCAAATTTTATATATTTAAATTTGAAAAAAGAAGAGTTCTATTGGAAACCAAAACACCGGCGAAACCCTGCTGAATATAGCCTGCGGCATTCTGGGCGTACTGCTGGCCTTTGCGGCGGGCCTATGGATGCTTCGGCGGAAAAACAGAAAGCGGCTGCCCGATACAGCCGCTGGGAATTAACCGTCTTTTCCTCCCATCTTGAAAAATTCATACATTTGTGGTACGATAAACAGGATTTCCGGCAGTCGTTTAACGTTAGGGAGGAGATTCTTTGGCGAACAAGGTTATCCTGTGCGCGGACAGCACCTGCGATCTCGGCCCGGAGCTGGTCGAACGCTATCATGTAAATTACTATCCCTTTCATGTCATCCTGGAGGATAAGACCTACGGGGATGGCGTAGATCTGATCCCCGATCAGATTTATCAGGTATACGAGGAGAAAAAGGTGCTGCCCAAGACCGCGGCCATCAACACCGCGGAATATGTGGAGTTTTTCAAACAGTGGACGGACAAGGGGTACGAGGTGGTTCATGTTACTCTGGGATCTGGCCTTTCCGCCACCTATAACAATTGCCGCCTGGCTGCTGAGGAGCTGCCCGGCGTCTATGCCGTTGACTCACGGAACCTGTCCACCGGATCCGGCCACCTGGTCATTGAGGCGGCGGAACGGATCGCCGCCGGTCTGCCCGCTAAACAGGTCGCCGAGGAGGTGCAGGCCCTGACCGGTAAGGTCAACGCCAGCTTTGTCATCGACACTCTGGAGTTCCTCTATAAAGGCGGCCGCTGCTCGGCGCTTCAGATGCTGGGGGCCAACGTGCTTCATTTGAAGCCCTGCATCGAGGTGGACAACACCTCCGGTTGCATGAGCGTGGGCAAGAAATACCGCGGTTCCCTGGAAAAGGCCCTCGAGCAGTATGTGAAGGATCGGCTGGAAGGCCGGACCGACATCGTGTACCGCCGGGCGTTTATCACCCATTCGGGCATTTCCGAGGAACGGATCGCCTTAGTGCGTTCCCTGGTGGAGAAATACGCCCGGTTTGAGGAGCTTTTCGTCACCCGCGCGGGCTGCACCATTTCCTCTCACTGCGGCCCCAATACTCTGGGCGTTCTATTCATGGAAAAATAAAAAAGGCGATCTCCGACACCGGAGATCGCCTTTTTCATGCCATTTGTCTCTTTCCCGCCCGCAGACAGGCGCACAGCAGAAATCCCGTCGCCGCGCTGACGGCGGAGGACAGCCACAGCACAAGCAGCCACATACCTGTTCCCATATCCCGTTTGCCGCCTTTCCGCTCGCCAGGGGAGTGTCAGCGCCGTGAGCAGAAGCACCGCATCAGGGACAGCACGAGCATGGACAGCGCCCAGCAGACGGCCATGCCCAGAATGAACAGGCTTTTGAAAAACAGCTCCAATACGAACATCCGACTTCCTCCCCTGCCGGTTTTATTCCCAGTATATGCAAGCGGACAAAAAATGGTTAAAAAAGGCGGCCCGGCTTTCCGCCGGGCCGCCTGCCTTGCTGCTTATTGCCATCTATCCCAGAAATTCGTCGTGGTGGTGGTCGCTTCCGTGGTCGCCTCGGTCGTGGTGGTCGGCTCCACGTCGCTGACCCGCAGCGTGATGGCGGAACCATAATCCAGGGATGACCCCGCAACCGGATCGGTGTCCTCCACCAGCCCGCGCTCGAACTGCGACACCTGCACCTTAGCCACCGTCACCTTGAAGCCGAGGGCCTCCAGCAGCTTCTGGGCGTGCTCCTGCTTCCAGCCCGCCACGTCCGGCACCGTTACCTTTTCCGGACCCGCGCTGATGACCACTTTGATGATGGTTCCCTCCGGCTTGCTGGCCTGGTTGGGGGGATTCTGGCTGAGAATGGTGCCCTTGGGCTTGTCGCTGTAGGCGAGATACTCCACCTCCAGCTTCATCTTTCCGTTGAATTCCTTGTCCTTCTCTTTGTAGTAATTCTTACCCATTACGTCGGACACGGCGTACATCTTCTCATGCTCCACCGGCGCGGTAGTACCCTGCTGCGAGGTGGAGATGGTGGGCAGTCCGTCGGTGGATACCTCCGAGGAGCTGTCGTCGCCGAATAGGGAATCGGAGAGGATCAACAGCACGCCCCCCGCGAAGAGGAGCAGCACCACAAACACCGCCACCACAATCAACACCGCGTACTTGGTGCGGGGATTCTTCGGCTTTTCCTCCGGCTCCTCCGGCTGCGGGGCCGGCTCAGGCGCGGTGTGCACCGGCTCCTTGTCCGCGTCCTGCCGCAGGGCGCTGACCGCCGGCGCGGCGGATAGCTGATCCCGCAGGGCCGCCATGCTGGCCGTCCGGCTCTCCGGATCCACCTGCAAGCCGTTGAACAGAGCCACCGCCACATTGTCCGGCAGGCTGTCCGCCACATCGGCCGGCACGAACAGGTCGGCCGAATTCTTGGCGCGGGCCGGCCCCTCGGGCGGCGGGTTGCCGGTGACGGTACGGAAAATCGTGGCCGCCATGGCGTATACGTCGGCCGACGCGGTGCAGGTCTGGTCAAAGCCGTATTGCTCCGGCGCGGAATACCCGGCCAGCAGCTGGGGCTTGAGATCGGTGCTGACCTGCCGGGCCTCGGCGATGGAGAAGCCCCGCAGCCGGAACTTTCCGTCGGTGCCGATGAGGATGTTCTCCGGGCTGATGCCCAGATGCAGAATTCCCGCTGCGTGCAGGGAGGTCAGCGAGGTCATCAGCGTCATGAACAGCGGACGCACCTCGTCCCAGCGCAGCCGCCCGCCCGCCTGGGCCAGTCGGGTCTCCAGGGAAATACCCTCGCAGTATTCAGCCACCGTGTAGGCCGTATGGTTCTGCTCGAAAATGTCGTACAGCGGAATGACGGACGGCAGATCCCGCATCCGGGCCAGCGCCCGCGCGTGGCTGCGGAACTTGCCGAGATAATCGGCGAAGGTGTTCTCGCATCCGCCGAGAATCTGCAGCTCCCCGGCGTCTCCCCGGGTGCATAAGGTGTCGGGCAGGAACTCCCGAATCACGATGGGCGACTTGGACACCTGGTCCAGCCCGATGTATTCTGCGAGATCGCCGCCCGCGTAAAGCACGCGTCCTACCAGATACCGGTCGGAAAGCACAGTGCCGGCCGGCAGATACAGAGGCGGGTTTTGTTTGTCCACCGGATAGCCGCAGATGCCGCATTCCGCCCGCCCCTCGGGCAGGGGATTCATGCAGCCCATGCAATAGGGATGTGTGTTGGCCATTGCGCATCCATGTCCTTTCTTCCGGGGAGCCTATGCAGCCGCTCACGCCCACCCGTTATGTAAGCCGGCGTCCTCGGCCGGCCATACTCCCCATGGGTTGACGCGGGCCGCTCTTGCTCCCGCTGTTGGCTTCCATACCGCATTGTACTCATTTCCAGCCCGCCTGTCAAGAAAACCTACAGGTTTGTAATCAATTGCGCCCCTACAGCTTCTCCTGCCGCTTCTGCTGCCGGATATCCCGCCCCATAAAAAGCAGCGGTACGAAGGTGCCGGTGATTCGGGAGGTAATCTGGTCGCCGTACCGCTCCTTGAGCTGGTTCTGGTTGAGGTTGGTGCTCAGGATAATGGTGCGCCCCTCCAGCATCCGGGTGTTGATGAGGTTGTATAAGCAGGAGACATAGAAGGGGCTGGAGAATTCCGCCCCCAGATCGTCGAGTACCAGCAGGTCGCAGGCGAGCAGCATGTCCTCGCTGTTCCCCTCCGCCCGGCCGAAATGCTCCTTTTCCAACTGGTGGAGCAGCACCTGCGCCGGGCCGTATATCACCGCGTGCCCCTTTTCCGCCGCCTGCCGGGCGATGGCCAGGGAGGCGTGGGTCTTGCCCACCCCCGTCGGCCCCCGCAGCAGCAGATTGTCCGCCCCCGGCGCGAAATTGGCGGCGTACTGCCGGCAGTACGCCAGTACCTGCTCCATCCGCTTGCGGGGCGTCACCCCCGTTGCCGGATCGGGCGTGTCGGGGTAATAGGCGAGATCCATCTCCTCGAAGGTGGTCAGCTTCATGGCCGTCATCCGGCTGAGCCGCCGGCATGACTCCTCCTTGAGCAGCGTGCGCAGACAAGCGCAGATCTTCCCCCCCGCATACCCTGTGTCGGCGCAGACGGGACAGGTGTACTGCGGCTCCAGGTTGGGGTAGGGCACCCCCTCCTCCGCCAGGATCTCCGCCATTTCCGCCTGGAGGGCCAGGTTGTCGTTCTTGATGGCCTCCACCGCCGCCGTCACGTCGCCGCCGTCCAGCACCGCCCGGGTCACCCGCAGGGCCGAATGGGCCATTTCCTGCTCGATTTCGCGCAGCCGGGGCCGCCGGCGGAGCAGCGTCTCCCGCCGCGCCGCCGCCTCGGTCCCCGCCCTGGTCCGGCGGCTCTCCAACTCCGCCATGGCCGCGTCGTATATCTCCCGGCTGTATCCCATAGGCCCTTATCCCTCCTTGAATACCGGCACGAAGTCCAGTACCATCTTTTCGTAATCGTCCAAATTCAGCGAGCTGTTTTCCACCTGCACGGCCTTCCCGCCCCGGCTCTTTTCCACCAGCGCCCGCGCTTTTTCCAGGGTGTCCACCCCGTCCAGGTGCCAGCTCTCCAGGATCTTGTCCACATACGCCAGGTTCAGCTTGCCGATTTTGGTCTGGCACAGCTTGGCCGCCAGCTGGATGAGCCCGTCAGCCATCCGCCATTCGTGCAGCCACTTTTCCGCTGTCTCCTTCTGGGCCGCCGTCAGGGGCCGTTCGGGCTGCAGCAGGGCCTGCACCCGGGCCCCCGCCTGATCCCGCCGCTCCAGGCGCAGCAGATGCTGCTCCGCCGCCGCGATGGTGTCGATGCCCTGATCGGCCCAGTCCAGCGCTACCTTCTCCACATACCGCATGTTCAGCTTGCCCGCCGCCACCGCGTAGGCCAGCACCATCAGGATGACCTCGATGGGCAGCCCCGCCGTGTCATAAAGGTACAGCAGCGTCTCCATGTCCCCGTGGGAAATGGGCCGTCCCAGCCGGGCGGACGCCGTGTCCAGCAGATAGGCGAATTCCTCGCTCTCCTTCTGGCGTTTCAGCACCTCCTGGAACTGGGGCTTGACCGCCCGGGGGCGGGGCGCTGGCGCCGTCGGAGGAGCGGCCTTGTTCGGATTGACCGGCGCCTGCGCGCGCGCCGGTGCCCTGTCCGGCTCTCCGTCCCCCTCGGCCGATTGCAGCAGACCGCACTCCGCCCAGTATTGCAGCGCGTCGGCGCAGTCCGCCGCGCTGCCCCCGATGTCCGCCGCGCAGGCGTCGGCGTCAAAGCGCCCCTCCCCCCGGCAGGCCAGCCAAAGCAGCACCTTGAGCTGTTTGGCTCCGGCCAGGCGGATGTGCTTGTCCACCACCTGCGCCGGCAGGGCGAACACACGGGTCATGCTGTCGGGATTCCAGCGGTAGAAGCTTTCCATGGAGAGGGCCTTCCTTTCTGTCTGTGCCGCCCATCGCGGCCGTACCCCTTATTATACAGGATCCGCCCCGCCCGGCACAAGGGGCCGCGGAATATTTCACCGATTTCTAGCGTTCATCCGCGCCTCGCTGTCCGCGGCAGGGGAGCGGGGGAGACGAAGGCTCCCTTTGTATTTTGTAAGTATAGCAGATTTTACGCGCCGCCGCCAGTATTTCCGCCCCGGCTTGCCATAACGACGAAAATATGCTATAGTCAGGGATAGACTATAATTTAGCTAAAGGGGTTTTATCCATGTCCGGACACTCCAAATGGAATAATATTAAGCGCAAGAAAGAGAAGACCGACGGCCAGCGGGCTAAGATTTTCACCAAAATCGGCCGGGAGCTGGCGGTGGCGGTCAAGGAGGGCGGCGGCCCCGATCCCGCCTCCAACTCCAAGCTCAAGGACGCCATTGCCAAGGCCAAGGCCAACAACGTCCCCAACGACAACATTGAGCGGATTATCAAGAAGGCCGCCGGCGAGGGCAACGCCGACAACTACGAGGCCCTGCAGTACGAGGGCTACGGCCCGGCGGGCATCGCCGTCATTGTGGAAACCCTCACCGATAACCGGAACCGCACCGCCGGCGAGATGCGGCACTACTTCGATAAGTGCGGCGGCAATCTGGGGCAGACCGGCTGCGTGAGCTTTATGTTCAAGCAGAAGGGCGTCCTGGCCATCGAGGCCGAGGGCCTGGATGAGGAAAAGGTGATGGAGGACGCGCTGGAAGCCGGCGCCGCCGACTTCAGCACCGACGGCGACGTGTTTGAAATCACCACCGAGCCGGACGATTTCACCGGCGTGCGGGAGGACTTGGAGGCCAAGGGCTACGCGTTTGTCTCCGCCGAGGTGGAGATGATCCCCGACGTCTACAGCGCCATCGACGATCCCGAGCTGGTCGCCAAAATGGAAAAGCTGCTGGACATGCTGGAGGACAACGACGACGTCCAGAACGTCTGGCACAACTGGGATCGTCCGGATGACGAGGACGAGGACTGAATTCCACCGGATTTTAAAAGGGCGGAAGCAAGAAGCTTCCGCCCTCAGCTTGTCGATAAAGTCGACAAGCTGCTGGACGGGGACGCCTGATCACGGCG
>URCA01000049.1 GCA_900546265.1 uncultured Oscillospiraceae bacterium
TTGCTCCTCTTATTGTAGCTTAGGCACGAGATGGAAAGAAAGCCGGACTGGCTGCTCGGCTTTCCTGTCCAAATTTATTGTAATAGCGAGGTATTTGGCTATGACGCAGCGTAGGAACCATCCCTTACGTCGATGGACCACCGGCCTGACGGCGCTGGCGCTTCTGCTGTCCGCCTATGGCGCCGGCGGATTTCGCCCGCAGGCGGAGGAAACCTCTTCCCTGTCCGCTCCGGAGGCCGAAAGCGCCGCGGCGGGGATCCCTTCCTATGCCGACTACCGGCAGCGTCAGGCCCCTGCGCCCTCCGGCTCTTTTGTTCTGGAGGCGGGCGCCGGCTATACCGCCGCCGGCGCGTCGCCGGAAAAACGGTCGGATTTTTCCGGCCAGCCGGGCGATGCCCTTCTGTTGCCCGACGAGGGCTCCGTAACCTGGAGCTTCACCGTGGAGCAGGAAGGATACTACACGCTGGAATTCCTCTACTATCCCGTCGAAGGCCAGGGAAACACCATCCTGCGGGACATCCTGCTGGACGGCGCCCTCCCCTTTGCCGAATCGGAGGAAGTGGCGTTCGAGCGCCGCTGGGTGAACGTGGACCGGGAGAGCTTCGACGGCAGCGGCAACCAAATCCGCCCCCGGCAAAAGGAAGAGCCCCAATGGCTGACCGCCGCCGCCCGCGCCTCGGCCGACACGGCGGCCGGCCCGCTGGAATATTATCTGTCCGCCGGCCAGCATACCTTGACGCTGGCCGCCAAGCGGGAGCCGATGCTGCTGCGGCGGATCGCCTTCCGCCCTGCCGACGCGGTGCCCTCTTACGAGCAGGTTCTCGCCGCGTATGAGGCGAAGGGCTACCGGCCGGCCTCGGCCTCCTCCGCCCGCGTAATCGAAGCGGAGGGCGAATCGATCAAATCCGATCAAAGCCTGTACCCGCTGACCGACCGCACCTCTCCCACCGTCACCCCGTACAGCGCCTCCAAGATCGTCTACAACGCCGTGGGAGGCGCGCAGTGGAAAACCGTGGGCCAATGGATCGAATGGCCGGTGGATATCCCCGAGGACGGCCTGTACGAAATCGCCCTGCATTTCAAGCAGAACTTGAAAACTGACGCCATGAGCGTGCGGGAGCTCACCATCGACGGGCAGCTTCCCTTTGCGCAGGCGGACAGCCTCACCTTCGCCTATGACAGCGGGTGGCAGACCGCCACCCTGTCCGACGACAAGGGAACCCCCTACCAGTTTTATTTCACCGCCGGCAGGCACACTATCCGTCTGCGGGCTGGCCTGGGCGCTTACCGGGATATTTTAACGCAGACCGATGCCTGTTCCGACGAGCTGAACCGTCTCTACCGCCAGATCGTCGTGGTCACCGGAGGCGAACCCGATATCTATCGAGACTATCAGTTCGACGTCCTGATTCCGGATACGCTCAAGGACATGGAGGCGGCCTCCGCGCGCCTGAAGGCGCTGGAAACAAGCATCCGCGCAGCCGGCTTCTCCGGCAACCAGGGGACGGACGCCATCCGGCGGCTGTACACCCAGATGGACAGCATGACGGCAGATCCCGCCGAGATCGCCCAGCGGCTGCGGATGTATCGGGACAACATCTCCTCCCTGGCCACCTGGCGCAACTCCATGACTGAGCAGCCGCTGACCATCGACCGGCTGTTCATCGGCCCGGCCGGGATGGCCCTGCCCAAAGGGGAGGCCGGCTTCTTCGGCTCTCTCAAGCATTATTTTGAACAGTTCTTCGCCTCCTTCTTCAACGACTATTCCGCCATCGGCAGCCTGGGCACGGAAACCGACACCGTCCTGACGGTTTGGATGACCACGGGCCGGGATCAGGCCCAGATTCTCCGGCAGCTGATAAACGATCGGTTCACCCCGCAAACGGGGGTGGGCGTGTCGCTGCAGCTGGTGCCCGCCGACGCGCTTCTGCCCGCTCTGCTGGCCGACACCGGACCGGATATTTCCCTGGGCATGACCCAGGCCGATCCTCTCAACCTGGCTCTGCGCCACGCGCTGACCGATCTGTCCGCCTTCGGCGATTACACCGAGGTGGCCGGCCGGTTCCTGCCCGAAGCCATCGTCCCCTTCCAGCTGGCCGGCGGCATTTACGCCCTGCCGGAAACCCAGAGCTTCCCCATGCTGTTTTACCGCAAGGATATCCTGGCCGAGCTGGGCGTGGCGACGGAGGACCTGAACACCTGGGACAGCCTGCTGCAAAAGGCGCTGCCGGTGCTGCAGAAAAACGCCCTCAACATCGGCGCCGTGCTGAACATCAACACCTATCTGACGCTGTTCTATCAGCGGGGCGGCACCCTGTACAACGACACGGAAACCGCCTCCGGTCTCGACACGCCCGAGGCCATCGAGAGCATGGAGCTGTACACCATGCTGTATAACCAATACGGCCTGCCCTATCAGTTCGATTTCGCCAACCGGTTCCGCAGCGGCGAAATGCCGGTGGTGATTACGGATTATCTGTCCTATAACCAGCTGACGGTTTTCGCTCCCGAAATCAAGGGCCTGTGGGGGATGCTTCCCGTCCCCGGCACCGTCCGGGAGGACGGCACCGTTTCCCATGCGGCGCCCAGCACGGTGACCGGCGCGGCGCTGATGGCTTCGGCGCCGGATCAGAAGGCGGGCTGGGAGTTCCTGAAGTGGTGGACCAGCGCGGAGATCCAGTCCAGCTACGGCCGGGTTCTGGAAAGCGTCGTCGGCTCCGCCGCCCGGTACAACACCGCCAACCAGGAAGCGCTGAACAGCGTCCAATGGGACTACGGCATCAAACAGCAGATCAAGGCCCAGGCGGCCGAGGCGCTGGCCGTGCCCGAGGCGCCCGGCGGCTACTTCACCTCCCGGCAATTCGATTTTGCCTTCCGCAACATCGCCTTTTACGGGGACAACACCCGCACCGCGCTGGAGGAAGCCGCCCAGGCCATCAACAAGGAACTGAGCAAAAAACAGAAGGAATTCGGTCTGACCGTCGGCACCTGACCCGCCGGCTGTCCGCCCATTACGCCGCAGAGAAAGGAATGGTTTCCCCATGAAGCGTATCCAGGGAAGGACAAAGCGCCGCGGGCCTCTGCGGCGGTATGCGGAGGATTACCTGTTCATCCTGCCGTATTACCTGATTTTTGTTGTTTTTACCATCCTGCCGGTGGGAACGGCCATCGGGCTGAGCTTCACCTATTTCAACGTGCTGGAGGCCCCCTCCTTTGTGGGCGTCTCCAATTATGTACAGCTGGTGCTGGACGACAGCTTGTTTATGACGGCGCTGAAAAACACCCTGTTTTTGTCGCTGATCACCGGCCCGCTCGGCTATCTGCTGAGCATCGCGCTGGCCTGGCTGGTGAACGAATTCGGCGCCAAGCTGCGCTCCGTGCTGACCCTGCTGTTCTACGCGCCGGTCATCAGCGGCGGGGCCTATATGATTTGGCAGATTATCTTCAGCGGCGACGCTTACGGCTATCTCAACGGCCTGCTGATGGATTTGGGGATCATCTACTACCCCATCCAGTGGCTGACCGACGTGGATTACATGTGGACAGCCGCCGTCGTCGTCGTGCTGTGGATGAGCTTCGGCGCCGGCTTTCTGTCCTTCATCGCCGGCTTCAAAAACATCGACACCCGCCTGTATGAGGCGGCAGCGGTGGACGGCATCCGCAACCGGTACCAGGAGTTCTGGTACATCACGCTGCCGGAGCTCAAGCCCCAGCTGATGTTCGGCGCGGTGATGAGCATCACCGGATCCTTCGGCATGGGCGACGTGCTCACAGGTGTGTTCGGCTTTCCCAGCTCCAACTACGCCCTGCACACCCTGGTGCACCATCTGCAGGATTACGGCAACGTGCGGTTCGAAATGGGCTACGCCTGCGCCATCGCGGTGCTGCTGTTCATTCTGATGGTCGGCGCCAATCAAATCGTCCAGCGCCTGCTGCGCAAGGTCGGCGATTAATCCACGGCAAAGCTGGGCTCTCCCCGTCGGAGAGCCGGAAAGGGTTGGTTTCGGAAGATGCGGATACATTTGAAAGCTCTCAACCGCAGCCGGCGGGTCAATCGTTCCCGCGCGGGAACGGCCGCCATGTTTCTGGTGCTGCTGGCTCTGGCGCTGTTCATGGCGTTTCCCATGGGTGTCATCATCGGCAACGCCTTCAAGCCGCTGGACGAACTGTGGGTGTTCCCACCGAAAATGTGGCCCTCCGTTCCCACGCTGCAGAACTTCCGGGACATGTTCAATGTCATGGCGGACTCCTGGGTGCCCTTTTTCCGGTATATCTACAACTCACTGTTCATCACAGCGGTGGGCACGGCGGGGCACATCATCCTTGCCTCCATGTGCGCCTTCCCCCTGGCCAAAAAGAAGTTCCCGGGCCGCGCGATCCTGTTCAATCTGATCGTCTTCTCCCTGATGTTCAACACCACGGTGACGGCCATTCCCAACTACATCACCATGGCCAAGCTGGGCTGGGTCGATACCCATCTGGCCATCATCGTGCCGGCCTTCGCCTCCTCCCTGGGCCTGTACCTGATGAAGCAGTTCATGGAACAGCTGCCCGACTCCCTGCTGGAGGCGGCCCGCATCGACGGGGCTTCCCAGTGGACGATTTTCTGGCGCATCGTGATGCCTAACGTCAAGTCGGCCTGGCTGACACTCATGCTGCTGTCCGTGCAGAACCTGTGGGCCGTCGGCGCCAACCGGTTCATCTATAAGGAGGAGCTGAAAACCCTGCCCTACGCTCTGGGCCAGATTCTCAGCGGCGGCATTGCCCGCGCCGGCGTCGGCGCGGCCGTGACGGTGCTGATGATGCTGGTACCCATCGCCATCTTCGTTTTCAGCCAAAGCAACATCATCGACACCATGGCCTCCTCCGGTATGAAGGACTGAGGGCCGCGTCTGATCGGCCCATTCGGCACAAAGGAGAGCAGCGTATGTGGAAAAAGATATGCAGCATGGCGGCTTGTGCCCTCCTGCTGACGCCCATGGCCATGGCGGCGGACTCGGCCGTCCATGAGTTGCCTTACGATTCCTATGTTTTCAGCGCGGACGGCACCCCTCTCGAGCTGCCCGCCCCCTTCGTCCCCCAACAGATCGTCACCGGCGCGGGCCTGGGTGTCGGCGGTTTTCAAGGCCTGAGCGATATCTTCTGCGGCAGCGACGGCCTCCTGGTGCTGGCCGACGCGGGCAACAACCGCCTAATCCTGACCGACACCGCCTGGAACGCCCCGGTGGTTCTCGCTTCGTTCGACAACGGCGGCCGGCAGGACGCTTTCAACAACCCCACCGGCGTCTATGTCCGGGGAAACGACCTCTATGTGGCCGACGCCGGAAACGCCCGGATCCTTCTCTTCGACCGCGCCACCCTCACCCTGCGCCGGGAGCTGAGCCGGCCCTCCATCCCCTCTCTGGGCGAGGATTACACCTATAAGCCGCTCAAGCTGACCGCCGACGCGGCGGGCCGCGTGTATGTGGTGGCCGAGGGGATCAACCAGGGCCTCATCGAGCTGAACGAAACCGGCGCTTTCTCCACCTTCCTGGGCGCGCCTTCGGTGACGCCGGACTTTTTCGAACTGATTTGGCGGAAATTCGCCACCAAGGAGCAGCTGGCCCAGCTGGAAAAATACGTGCCCACCGAATACGACGCGGTGACCATCGACAGCGACGGCTTTCTCTTCGCCGTATCCAAAAACGCGGAAAACACCCCTATCGCCAAGCTGAACAACCAGGGAAACAACGTTCTGCTTTTCCCACAAAAGCTGGGAGACGCGGAATTTTACGAAAATAAGCCCTATTTCACGGATTTGGCCCTGGACGAGCGGGGGATTGTCTTCCTGCTGGACTCCAAGCAGGGGAAAATCTACGCCTACACGCAGGAGGGTGATCTGCTGTTCGCCTTCGGCGCCAACGCCACCCAGCAGGGCTGCTTCTACTCCGCCAGCGCCATGGAGCTGGCGGGCGGCCTGCTCTACGTCTGCGACAGCAACAAGAACACCGTCACCATCCTGGAGCCGACGGCCTTCGGCGCCGCCGTGGTGGATGCCACCATTCTGGAGGAACAGGGCCGCTACGAGGACGCCTACGCCCATTGGCGGGAGGTGTCGCGCCGCTGCTCCCATTACGCGCCCGCCGAGGTGGGCATCGCCCAGGAAGAAATCCGCCAGGGCCGCTACGCAGACGCCATGTCCCGCCTGAAAGCTATCCGGGAGGAGGACGTATACGCCACCGCCTTTGAAAAGGGACGGAACGAATGGATACGCAATCACTTTCTTCCGCTGCTCGGCGGGGCGGCGGCCCTCATTCTTTTGTTGCTGCTGGTTCCGCGCCTGGTGAAAAAATGGGCCCCCGTGCAGCGGCTGCGCGCCGCGCCGCTGGTTCGGAAATTCCGCTACGCCACCTACAGCGCCTTCCATCCCTTCGACGGCTATTGGGATATCAAACGGGAGGGCCGGGGCGACATGAAGTCCGCCCTGCTCATTCTGGGAATTTTCATTGTCTTTTACGCCGTGCGCGCCCAGTTCAGCGGCTACTCCGTCACCGGTACGGTGAGCAGCGAGGTCAATGTGCTGTTCGAATGCCTCATGATCCTCCTGCCCCTGGCCTTCTATGTCGTGGCCAACTGGTGTTTTACCACCCTCATGGACGGCGAAGGAAGCCTCAAAGATATCTTCATCGCCTCCTGCACCGCTTTGAAACCCTACCTGCTGTTCAGCATCCCCCTGTTTCTCTGTTCACACCTGCTTACCCAGAACGAGGCCGTGTTCTATCAGACGGCGGACGCCCTGTGCTGGATCTGGGTGGTGGCCCTGCTGTTCCTCGGCATGATGATGACCCACGACTATTCTTTGTCCAAGGCTCTTCTGGCCATGCTGCTCACCATCGTGGGCATCTGCTTGATTATCTTCATCGGCCTGCTGTTCATCAACGTGGTGCAGGACGTGGTGTCCTTCTTCCGGGATATCTACACCGAAGTGTCCTTCCGATTCTATTAAAGGAGGCGTCGTCATGACGGGCAAACAAACATGGACCCTGGCGCTGGCGGCGCTGCTGGTCTGCGCTCCTCTCTCCGCCTGCGGCGCCAAGGAATCCCCGCTTCCCGACGCCGCCACCTACGATACCGGCGACGACAGCGGGTGGGAAACGGTCGAAGGCGGCGAGGTACTCATGGAGAACGACCGGGTGTCCTTCCGGTTCGACGCCGCCACCACCCATTTCACCGTCACCGATAAGGCAAGCGGCCGGGTATACGCCTCCGCCCCGGAGGAGGGGGACACCGTGTCCGACGAGGCGCTGGCCCGCCTGCGCTCCGAAGTATCCCTGGTCTACTACAACAGCGACAGCAGCCGGCTGTATATGACCTCCGCCGCCGACAGCGTGGACAACGAGAACTTCGTCGTCCGCCGGCAGGGCAACGCCCTGCGGGTGACCTACACCATGGGCAGCGAAAACGCCCTGCTGCTGGCGCCCCAGGTCTTTACCAAGGCTTTCTTCGAAGACACCATCTGCGGCTCCGGCGCTCTCAGCTCCAGCCAGGTACGGCGCATCGAGCGGTACTACGATTTGTACACACCGGAGGATCCGACTGAGGAATACGCCGCCATGCGGGAAATCTACCCCGCACTGGATACCCAGGCGCTGTATATCCTCAAGGACACCGTCGACAAGCTCAAGCGCATCGAAATCGACGGATACATGCAGGCCTGCGGCTATACCCAAGAGGACTATCAGAAGACGCTGAGCTCTCTGGGCATCGAAGCGGCCCAGACCGACGAGGCCGGCTTCGTGGTACCGGTGGAATACGCCCTGACCGCCGACGGCTTCACCGCCCGCATCCTCATGGACAAGGTGACCGAGCAGAGCGACCGTTTCACCCTCCAGCAAATCGACCTGCTGGAATTCTTCGGCTCCGCCGGCCAGGAGGAAAGCGGCTACTTCCTCGTTCCCGACGGCGTGGGCGCCCTCATCCAGTTCAACGGCGAGGCCGGCAGCTATTCCCAGCGGATTTACGGCGAGGAGCCCTCCAAGAAATCCGCCACGAAAACCCAGCTGACCCAGCAGGCCCTGCTTCCCGTGTTCGGCATTTCCTATGGCCAGTCGGGTATCCTCGCCATGGTGGAAAACGCCGCCCAGGCGGCCTCCATCAACGCGAACACCCTGTCCGCCGCCAATCCCCTGAACAACGCGTTCTGCTCCTTCACCGTGCGGGAAATGGACGTGACCGATATCGGCACCGACCGCAATATCCCGGTGTTCAACCTGTACAGCAAAAATCTCCTGCGGGAAAGCCCCCAGGTGCGCTACGCGTTCCTGAACGGCGACGCCGCCGGCTACGCCGGTATGGCCGCCTACACCCGCAGCGCCATGCTCGAGGACGGCCGCCTGACCGGCCAAACCACCGACAGCGGCCTGTTCCTGGATTACGCCGGCCTGGCTGCCGAGGACGCCTCCTTCCTAGGCGTCCCGTATACCAAGAAGCTGACCCTCTCCACCCTGGAGGAGATTCGCCAAGACATGGAACGGCTGGCCAGCGAGGGAATCACCGGCGTGGATCTGCGCCTGCGCGGCTATTCCGGCGAGGGGATTACCCACGGCGTCAACAACGCCTTTTCCATTGATCGCCGGGTGGGCGACGCGGACGGGCTGCGGACACTGGCGAACGCCCTGTCCGGCGGCCGGCTGTACCTGGAGGCGGATTTCCAGCTGGTCTATACCGACACCTGGTTCGACGGATACTCCCTGAGGGCCGATACCGCCCAGAACCTGAGCCGCGGCCTCACCGCCCTGAAACAGTACGATCCGGTGGACCGCGCCTTCCTGAACGACCGGTTCACCCGGTATCTGGTGTCCCCTCTTCTATACGGCGGCCTGTCAGCCTCCTTCCGGCAGAGCCTGGACGCCGCCCTGCCCGACCCATCCGTCGGCTTGTCCTATGCCTCCGCGGCCTCGCTGGTGCCGGGGGATTACAGCCGGAAGCGGAACATTGACCGCACCGGCGCCGCCGCCTATATCACCGACGCCCTGCGGGATGCGGCCAAGCAGCGGCCCCTGCTCTCGGAGAACGGCAACGCCTTCACGCTTGCCTACCTGTCCCGGCTGGCGGGCATGCCGCTGTCCTCCTCGGGCTTCGACGTGCTCAGCGAAACCGTCCCCTTCTACCCCATGGTGGTGCACGGCAGCCTGCCCTATACCGGCGGACCCCTGAACCTGGCGGCGGACGCGGACACCGCGTTTCTCCGCTCGGTGGAATACGGCGCGGGCCTCTCCTTCTCCCTCATCACGGGGAGCGATCGGATGCTCAGCGGCACCGCCTACGCCACCGGCTTTTACTCGATGAACAGCGCCGAGCAGCTGGACGAGGTGATCCGCCGGTACCGCGAGCTGGACGACGTCTATCAGGCCACCAAGCAGGCGGCCTTCACCGCCCACGAACGGCTCAGCGATGAGGTCACCCTGTCCGGCTTCAGCAACGGCGTTCAGGTTCTGGTCAATTACGGCGACACGACGGTGCAAATCGACGGCGCCGCCATACCGGCCCGCGGCTTCCTGCTGCGGCAGAATCCGAAAGGGGGCGCGTCATGAACAAGCGCAGAAAGTCCACCCTGATGCGGCGGCGCTCCTACGCGGGCTATTTCTTTATCTTCCCCCTCATTCTGGGCGTGCTGTTCGTGTTTCTGCCGAATCTCGTACAGACCTTCCGCTTCGCTATAAACGATATCGAACTGGCTCCGGAGGGCTATACGCTGCAGCCCGTGGGCCTGACGTATTTTAAGGAGGCGCTGCAGGTCGATCCTCATTTTGTCCCCTATCTCATCACCAGCATGAAAAGCTTCGCCACCGATATCCCGGTCATCATCATTTTCAGCCTGTTCATCGCCAGCGTTTTGAATACGAAATTCCACGGCCGGGGCCTCGCGCGGGTGATCTTCTTTGTGCCGGTCATTCTCGCCACCGGCGTCATCTCCAGCGTGGAAGCCTCGACCAACATCATCAGCGTGGTGGAGGAAGGCCGGTCGCTGGACACCGGTCTTGCCGCCGGCGACAAAATGGAAATCGCCTCCCTGCTCACCTCGGTCAATCTCCCGGAGGCCCTGGTTTCCCTCATCAGCTCCTCCATCGCCGGGATTTACCGGATTGTCCAGTCCAGCGGGATGCAGATTTTCATCCTGCTGGCCGGTCTTCAGGAAATTCCCGGCTCTCTGTACGACGCGGCCCAGGTGGAGGGCTGCAACAAATGGGAGCTGTTCTGGAAAATCACCTTCCCCATGATCGGCCCGCAGATCAAGGTCTGCGTCGTCTATACCATCATCGACATCCTCGCGGACGAGCGGGGCGAGCTGGTCAGCTATATCAACGGCCTGGCCTTCCGCAACAACCTGTTTGCCCAGGGAACGGCCATGTATGTGATTTATCTTCTCTGCATCGCCGCCATGGTGGCGATTGTGCTGGCGGTCCTGACCCGGTTTATCCGGTACGGCGGCGAGGATCGGGCCGGCTGACTCCATGGGAAACCGTCATTCACGCGGGAATTTGTCCTTCCGGCCCTGCCGCCGGGGGCATAAATTCCAGTTTCATCGAAAGATTGGAATGGTTGTATGAGCGCTGTTCGTCGGATCCCCCTGAAGCAGCGGGTTCCCGGCCTGCTTCTGTCCCTGATACGCTTTGTCATCATTTTCGGCCTGGCTTTTATCATCCTGAAGCCCTTTGTGTATAAAATCCTCATGGCCTTCATGAGCCCGGACGATTTGCTGGATTCCACCGTCCGCCTGGTGCCCCGGCACTTCTCCCTGTACTACTGGAAGACGGCCCTGGAGGGGCTAAATCTGGGCCAGACGCTGCGCAACACCGGCCTGTTGTCCCTGCTGGTCGGCGTCATCCAGGTGGCTTCCTGCACCATGATCGGCTACGGCCTTGCCCGTTTCAAATTCCGGGGCAGCAAGCTGGCCATGGCCATGGTCATCGTCATCATGCTGGTGCCCTATCACGTCATCAGCATCGCTCAATATCTGGGCTTCGTCTATTTCGGCGTCGGCAGCTTCACCATCAATCTGACCGACAGCTTCTGGCCCAGCCTGATTCTCGCCTTTACCGGCCTGGGCATCAAAGAAGGGCTGTACATTTACTTACTGCGGGAATTCTTCAAATCCCTGCCCGCCGAATTGGAGGAAGCGGCCTACATCGACGGCGCCGGCACCATCCGCACCTTCTTCCAGGTGATGCTTCCCAACGCCCGCACCATGATGATGACGGTGTTTTTGTTCTCCTTCTGCTGGCAATGGACGGATTCCACCTATTCCAGCATCTATTTTAACGAAATGCCGGTGTTCGCCAACACCATCGAGTCCTTGTACATCCGGGTGGGCCTCAACGCCGACATGCTGGGCACCAACATCGCCCGCAACGCCGCCTCCATGCTGATTATCATTCCCCTGCTCATCCTGTTCGGCTTCTGTCAGAAAATGCTGGTCAAGAGCATCGCCCTGTCCGGCATGGCCAACTAGCCAAGAGGAGGAAACCCTATGAGAATCCAAGCGTTACGAAAAGGAGTGGGATGTCTGTTGAGCTGTGCTGTATTGAGCGGCTGTGCCCGGGAAGCGCCGCCGGTTTCCGCCGAAAGCGTCTGTGCGTCCTCTTCCGTATCCGTCTCGTCCGCTTCCACTGGGCAAACCGTGTCCTCCGCGCCGTCCACGGTGCCCGACACGTCCGGCCCCGCCGGGCGCAGCACCGTCACCCGCGCCGCTGTTACCACCGCCGGTTCCGGCGGAAAAAGCACCGCTGGCAGCACGACCGCACCCTCCTCCAAGACCGCCCCGGCTCCCGCTCAAAGTCAAAACACCGTGGAGCTCATCGGCCGCTTTTACGAAAAAGGGGCCGGCGTCTACCAATTCGAATGGTCGGGCAGCACCATCTCCGCCGGCTTCATCGGCACCGGCATCGCCATCCGGCTGCGCATGACGCTGCCCTCCCCCGATATTCACGGCGGCCTCGATTACCTGAATGTCTCGATCGACGGCGGCGCGCCCACGGTTTTGAAGGTGAACGAGAACACCGTCCGGTATCCCCTGGCCGCCGGCCTGCCGAACGGCTACCACACCGTGCGGGTCACCAAGCGCACCGAGGCGCAGTTCGGCTCTCAGCTGCAGTTCGAGGGCTTCGACTACGGCGGCGGCAAGCCCGCCCCGGCCCCGGCGCGCAAAGCCCGGCGCATCGAAGTATACGGTGATTCCATATCCGCCGGCTACGGCAACGAGGGCGCCGCCCCCGGCTTTCGCCTGGAGGAGGAAAACGCCTCCCTGACCTATGGGATGCTGGCCGCCGACGCGCTGAACGCGGAATGTACCGTCATCGCCCTGTCGGGCCACGGCTGCTTTGTCAGCCTCAGCGGCTCCAAAACCGAGGTGGTGCCGAAATACTTCAACCAGATCCTGTATAAAAACCGCCGGACATATGCCTTTCCCGCTCCCGACCCGGACGCGGTGATTGTGCACCTGGGCACTAACGATTACGCCATGAATGTCCTTGACGCCGATTTTTACACCGCTTATCAGGCCTTTGTCCGCCGTATCCGCCGGGAATACCCCAAGGCCTATATTGTCCTGGCCGCCGGCGGCGGCACCACCCGCCACCTGGACCTGCTGCAGCGGGTGGCCGATGTGTGCCGGGAGCGGGACAAGGATACCCGAGTCGGCTGCTTCGTCGGGGTTTATACCGACGCCGACGTGGCCGAGGGGGCGGACGGTCATCCCTCCGTCGCCGGCCACCGCCAGCTGGCCGAGCAGCTGACGGCGTATTTGAAGGAAACCCTGAACTGGTAACGCGCAAACCCGGCTGCCGCCGGTTTTATATCGCTATCAACCATCGTCTATACTCAATTAGAAGGAAGGAGGAGCCCATTCAAATCCGCCGGAGCCTATGGCTCTGAGGCTATCATTCGGATGTTAGGAGGAAAAGATCCATGTCATCAAAGACTATGCTTCGCAAATGCGTCGCCGTCGCCAGCGCGGGACTGATCGCCGCGGGCATGCTGGGCGTCTCGTCTCTTCTCGTCGGCGCGGCTCCCCCGGAGAACCTGCTGAGCGGTTTCACCCTCAGCTCGTCGGACACCGAGAAGTATCAGGTGGATTCGGCGACCAACTCCATCACGGTCAACGATGCCGCCGAGCACACCGTCTACTTCAGCGGCGTCACCCTGGACAAGGACACGACTTATACCTACGAGTTCACCTTCCGCGCCGCCAGCGTCAGCAACTCGCCCCAGTTCCGCTTCCCCATTCGGGCGGAAGGCTTTCAAAGCGGCCAGTGGCTGTCCCTGTGGCCGGGGATGAATCAGGTGCGCCTGAGCACCGACTACTGGAGCAACAATGACGCCTCCGCCGGTTCCTTCACCTTCGCCGCCGAGACGGACTATCGCTTTAAAATTGTCTCGGAGCCGCAGAAGGCCTCCATCTACATCGACGATGTCCTGGTGCACGAAGCGGCTTTTGCCTCCCTGTATACCAACGGGCAGGTGGGCTTCGGCGGCTATGGGCTGCCGACGTACACCCTCAGCGGCGTTTCCCTGTCCAAACAGAGCGCCGAGCCGCCGGTGCAAAACCTGCTCGACGCCTTCACCCTCAGCGAACAGGACGACACGAAATACCAGGCCGACACAGCCAACCATGCGATCAGCGTCAGCAACGCCGACGAGCACACCGTGTATTTCAACGGCATCGTCCTGGACAAGGACGCCACCTATACCTATGAGTTCACCTTCCGCACCGCCAGCGTCAGCAACGCGCCCCAGTTCCGCTTCCCAATCCGGGCACAAGACCCTCAAAACGGCCAGTGGCTGTCCCTGTGGCCGGAATTGAATCAGGTGCGCCTGAGCACCGACTACTGGAGCAACAACAACGCCACCGCCGGCTCCTTCACCTTTGCCGCCGAGACGGACTATCGCTTTAAAATCGTCTCAGAGCCGCAAAAAGTCTCGATCTACATCAACGACGCTCTGGTGCATGAAGCCGACTTTGCCAGTACCTATGAAAACGGTCAAGTGGGTTTCGGCGGCTATAACCTGCCGGCCTATACCTTGAAAAACCTGTCGTTGACCAAGCAGGGCGGCGACGAACCCGACGAACCCACCGGCGACAACCTGCTGAAGGGCTTCTCCCTGACCTGGGACGCCCACGACAAGTACAGCATCGACGCCGCCACCAACTCCATCACCGTCAAGGAGGGCGGCGATCACGCCATCACCTTCGCCGACGTGGCGCTGGAGAAAAACGGGATTTACACCTACTCCTTCACCTTCAACATGAAGGGCGATTCGGTCCAGCTGCGTATGCCCATCCGCATAACAACCCCCAACGACTCCGCCGCGGGCGGGCAGTGGATGGCCGACTGGTTCTCCTTAAATCAGCTCCGCCTAAGCGAACACTACAGCGGCGATCCCTTCCTTGGCATCGGCACCAAGGAGCTGAAGCCCAACCAGGATTATCAGTTCAAAATCATCACCGAGCCCACCAAGCTGACCGTCTACATCGACGGGGAGAAAATCGCCGAAACCGGCAACGAGTTCCCCCTGGTGGAAAACGGCTCCATCGGCTTCGGCGGCTACGGCATGGCGGAATACACTCTCAAAAACCTGTCCCTCATCAAGACCGGTACGGCGGAAGGCCTGGTGGATGAGGCCGCTGTGCAAAACGCCATGACCCTCATCAACGCCATCGGCGCCGTTACCGAGGAAAGCGGCCCGGCCATTGAGGCGGCCCGGAAGGCCTATGACGCGCTCAACAGCGACGAAAAGGCCCTGGTCACCAACTACGAAACCCTCACCGCCGCGGAAACTGCTTTTACCCAGCTGAGCGCATCGATCGATTACCGATATTACGCCGTGAAGGCCAGCGAACTGATGGGCACCAACTACTGGACCAACAGCGTCAGCGCCACCCCGCTGAGCGGCGGCGGCATCCATTTCGGCTTCAAGGATTCCGGCACCAACATGCGGCAGGGCATCAACCGCCCGCTGAAGCTGGACGGCCTGCATCTGGAAATGAGCAATCTCCAGGTCACGGCCGGCGGCCAGATTGCTTTCTTCCTGGCCGATTACGACGCGCAGGAGGGCTATTCCCAGCTGCTGTACAACCAGGGCGCGCGGTATGTCCCCATGGCCATTATCCTGAACACCCAAACCGGCGCCATCGAATACGTGACGGTGGCGTTCGACTCCCCCGAAGCGACGGAAGGCACTCCCACCGTCCATACGCTGGCCAGCAGCGACAGCCTGAAGGCCGCGAATCTGGCGGGCAAGACCATCTCCATGCGCATGGCGGCCAAGAACGGCGGCTACACCGTCAGCATCGCGGGCGTCACCGGCACCATCACGGCGGAGATGCTGACCTGCTTGAACAAGCTGTCGGATTTCAACAATGCGTATCTGACCATCTGCGCCTTCGGCGACGCGGTGCACACCCTGTCCTTCGACCTGCTCAGCCTCCACGGCGGCAAGGAGACCTGCGCCGACGATCTGTCTAAGGAGGAGGCCGATCAGGTGGACGAGGTCATGGCTCTCATCAGCGCCATCGGCACCGTCACCAGCGAGAGCGGGGAGGCCATCCAGGCGGCGGAAGACGCCTTCAATGCTCTGTCCAATGTCCAGCAGGGCCTGGTGGGCAATAAGGACGTGCTGACGGCCGCCCGCGTTGTCTACGACCGGCTCACCTCCGACGGCGTGTATAAGGATCCGAACTACTATTCCATCACCACCGACGACCTGATGGGCACCAACCACTGGTCGAACAATCTCTCCTATGAGAACGTCGCGGGAGGCGGCGTGCGCTTCACCTGGTTCAAGTCCGGCACCGACTTCCGCGTGGGCGTCAACCGCCCCATGCAGCTGGACGGCCTCCACCTGGTGTTCGACAAGCTCTCCATCACCTCCACCAACAAATCCTTCGCGATTTATCTGGCGGATCTGTTCACCCACGGCTGGGCGGAGCAGTATTCCCAGCTGGCCGAGGGGCCTCTGGCCATCGTGGTGGATACCGCGCGGGGTCAGGTGCGTGTCGTGACCGATGCCGACCGCAACGGCACGCTGCTGATGGAAAGCGACAGCCTCAAGTATGAGACTCTGAGCAAAATCCCCTTTGACGTCAAAATCACCGCCAAGGGCGACGGCAGCTATACCCTGCGCATTCTGGACACCGAGGGCACCATCACCCCGGCCATGCTGGAAGCCGCGCCTAAGCTGACCAAGCTGAACGAGGTTTATCTGACCGTCTGCCCCTACGATTCCAGCGGCGCCACCAGCATGAGCTACAACCTTCTCGCCCTCCATGGCGGCGACGTGGTTTGCGCCGATGAAATGACGGACGCCATGCAGGCCAGCATCGACGGCGTCATCGCGGCCATCAAGCGGGTCTACAACGAGAAGGGCCAGATCGTTCCCGCCTCCGGCGCCCTGCTGGACGCCGCCTGGGACGCGTACAACGCTCTGGACGATCAGCTCAAGGCCCTGGTGCCCAACCTGAAGGATCTGGAGGCCGCCGACACGGTCTATGTCGTGGTCAGCGCCATCGACAATCTCGGGGAAATCACCCTGGACAGCGCGGACGAAATCGCCTCTGTGCGCGGCGACTACAAGCTGCTCGGCGCGGTCAATCGGCCCCTGGTGGGCAACTACGATACCCTGAATGCCGCCATCATGAAGCTGTACCAGCTGCAAAAGGCGGCGAACATCGATAAAATCCTGCATGGCGGCGATTCCTCCGGCGACGGGTCCGGCGGGAATGCGAACAGCTCCCCCGATACCGGCGAACGTTCCGCCCTGCCGGCCGCCGGCGCGCTGGCCATCCTGACCGGCACGGCCGCCCTGTCTGTCAGTCTGCTTGGCAAACGCACCCGCAGGGATCACTGAATGCCGCGAAAGGCGCATCAGAAAGGAGAGCAAGCCCTATGAAACGACCCTTTGTCTCGATGGCTGCGGCCGCGCTGCTCAGCGCCGCCTGCGTGCTCACTCCGCTCGCCTCGGCGGCGGAAGAGACGACAGCCTACATCGACAACTCCGCCCTCATTCCGAAAATCGTGGACGATTCCCAGGTGGTCATGGAGGATTCGGGCGGCGGCCTCATGAGCCCCGACTGGGTGAAGACCCTGATCATCGGGGAAATCACCATCGCCCGCTGCACGCCGGAAGGCACCTTCCAGGCGGCGGTCAAGGTGCTGGATCACTATCAGGAGATGGGCATCAACGGCCTGTGGCTCACCCCCGTCTTCGACACCAGCCAAGGCACCGGCGGCCACTACGGCAACTTCGGCCCCCACACCGTAGATCCGGCCCTGACCGGCACGGAGGACTATGAGGAGGGCTGGGCCGTCGTCAAGGAATTCGTGAACGAGTGCCATAAGCGCAACATCCGCGTGTTTTCCGACATCATCACCTGGGGCGTGGAATGGAACGCCCCCCTGTATGTCGAAAAGCCTGCCTGGTTCGCCGGCGAAAACGCCTGGGGCGGCTACAGCTTCAACTGGAACAACGAGGAATTTGTGGAGTGGTTCAAGGTGCAGTCGCTGAACCTGATAACGAATATCGGCTTCGACGGCCTGCGCTGCGACTGCGAACCCGGCACCACCGGCTACGGCATCTTCCGGGATATCCGGGAACGGGCCGTTGCCGCCGGCCGGAAGGTCTGCATCTTCTCCGAAAATACCAACGAACGCCTGGAGCCCGCCTACGATTTCGACGAGCACTCCAGCGAGAGCTTCACCTGGAACAACTGGGAAATGTACACCGAATACTACAACATCGTGGAATCGGTCAAGAAGGGCTACGGCCTGGGCACCAATTTCCAGGAAATCCTGGACGAATCCGGCACCGCCCGCTTCTACGCCTTCAACACCTCCTGCCACGATCAGGCCTATTCGGTCAAGGGCAGCCTGGTCAACTTCGGCTACCAGTCCCTGCTGGCCCCCTTCATTCCCATCTTCTTCATGGGCGAGGAGTTCAACAACCCGCTGTACGGCAATTCCACCGCCTTCCTGACCCCCCTGCAGCTGGATCTGCTGGAGCAGCCCGAAAACCGCGCCTTCTATGAGAGCGTCAAGGAGATCATCCGCATCCGCCGCACCTATCCGGAAATCTTCAACTACTTCCCGCAGAACCATCGGGAATCCAACATCTGCGAGGTGGAGGTCGTCGGCCTGGAAACCCTCACCGGCTACGCCCGGTACATGGACGGCAAGGGCATCCTGGTGGTCCCCAACAACAACGTCCACGATACCACCAGCCCCTTCACCATCCGCATTCCCTACGAAGACATGGGCATCCCGGAAAGCGCGGTGTACAAGGTGACCGACCTGCGCACCGGCAAAGAAATCGCCCGGGGCGATCGCATCTCCCTGTATGACTTCCAGGCCACCGTCGCCTACAACGATTTGGGCGTCTACATGGTGGAAGCCGTGACGGGCGCCGCCCCCGCGGCAGATGCGGCGGATGACCCGGCCGAAGCGCAGCCCCAAGCCGCGCCGGCCGACCAGGAGGCCGCCGCGCCCCAGCAGGAACCCCAGACGGAACAGGCCGCTCAGGACAAAGCCCTGATGGCCGGCAACCAGGCCGCTCCTCTGCCGGGCGGCGCGGCGGCAGCGCCGGCCGCGGAAACCAAGGCGGGCGGCCTCCTGCCCGTGATCCTCGTCGGTGTCCTCGGCATATCCGGCGCGGCGGGCGCCTTCTTCCTGGTAAGAACCCGCAAGCGGCGGCGCGGCTGCTAACTATCGAAACGGGGCGGCCTTGGCCGCCCCGTTCCCCGCAAAGGAGAGACTCTGATGATCAACAACCCGCTGACCTGCCTCGACCGGTACGACCCCTCCTGGGCGCTGGCACCGGTGTGGGAGGGCGACACCCTGTATAACGAAAGCGTCCTGCTCGTAGAGGACGCCGACGGCCGGGCGCAGGCCCCCCTGCTCTACCCGCCGGAGGAGATCCTGTCCGTGCGGGACTATACCTTGAAAACCACCTATGCCCCCGGCAGGGACTGGAGCGTGTCCGACGGGCAAATCTGCCGCGTCCCCGGCTCCCCCCTCCCCTGCTTCCCCTATGAGGAGTTCTACTGCCTGAACAATCCGCCGGCCGATTCGGTGATGAACTACGCCTTCGGCCGGCATATCCTGGTGGGCCCCGGCCATGTGTTCCAGCCCCGCGTCGTCAACGTGACTTATACCCACAAAGGCGCCTGGCGCTGGCAGAAACCGGCCTTTAAAGGCGACCGCCTGCCCCGCACCCTGGAAAAACTCCGCCGCGGCCAGCCGCTGACCTTCGTCTTTTACGGTGACAGCGTCGTTAGCGGCGACGAGGTGACCAGCTTTCTGAATCTGGAGCCTCATACGCCTATTTGGTCGGAGATGTTCTGCCGCCGCCTGGAGGAGGCCTACGGCTCGCCGATCCGCCTGGTGGACACCGCCGTGGGCGGCACCCGCATGGAATGGGGCCTGGAGCATTTGCAGACCGAGGTGGCCGATTACCATCCCGACCTGGCCGTCATCGGCTTCGGCAACAACGACCGGTTCTCCCCGGCGGAATACAAAGAGAAGCTGGCCGCCATGGTGGCCGACCTGCGCCGTACCTGTCCGGACACGGAAGTCATCCTGATGGATCCCCTGACCCCCAACCGCTTTATCGCCCGGGGAGATGACGGCTACATGTGGAACGTGTTCCAGCCCTATTACGCGCAGAAAAACCGGGAGCTGGAACAGGAGATTTCCGGCGCCGCGGCCCTGGAAATCAACCGTCCCCACCTGCAGCTGCAGGAAATCAAGCGTTTCCACGACATGACGGCCAACAACATCAACCATCCCAATGACTGGTTTTACCGCGTGGTGGCCCAAATCGCTTCTCGTCTGCTGATCCCCGGATAACCGAACGGCACAGCCTGTATCACAAACAGGCTGTGCCGTTTTTATTTTTGAATTAATTATATTAATATAAATATTAATATAATTAATTATTATATTGACATTTCTAATTTTCATGGTATAATAACCTCACGGCGTTCTCCAAAGCCTTGCAACACAAGCCTTTGGACGCCTGGGAGAACATTGAACCACTCCGAAACGGTCAAAGCCGTTTCGGACCAAGGAAGGCGCTGCGCCTTGCGCACCGCTTTGTGGTATA
>URCA01000050.1 GCA_900546265.1 uncultured Oscillospiraceae bacterium
GCCCCCGACGGAACACCGTCGGGGGCGGGCGTTTCTATTGGGGGAGGTTCTTTTGCGCTTGGCATCTAGCGGGCATGGGCATGCCTATGCGCTTCTCCTTGGTGTGCTGCCACTTGAACGTTATTTGTATGTAGCCTTATTATTTTCCGTTCCAAGGACGAGGGTCATATATTCGTCCAGCACTCTACGGGCCGTTCGCTGGTGGGTATGGAGAAGATAGAGCTGACAGGCAAACGCCAGTCCAGTGATGCCTGCTAAGCCTAGAGAGGCCGGCCAGGGGATGGATGGCGCGATAAAGGAACTCAAGGTAAACAGCAGAAACATGCCGACGGCGATCCACCCCATGGCGTCGACGAAAGCGAACCACGGTTGTTTCTTCCGGGTTAGAATCACCGCTCCATCTCGGCAGTTAACCAGATAGTTTACAGTGTATTTATATAGGAATATCTCGAGAACCCGGACGATTTCCCGGTCTCCCTGCCGCTCATAGTGGGGCTGGATGTATTGGCGGCTGGTAGTATCTAGGATGCTGCCGTCGGCGGTCCGTAAATCCAGCGGATGGGCGGCGAATCGATCGTACAGGATATCCTTATCCAGGGAACAGGGATAAATCAATGTTTTTTTCACGGCGTTCCTTTTCTCCGTTTCGTATAATACACAGAAAATCAACAAATCGGAGAGAACCCACCGGAGAAACTTTGCTTTCTCCGGCGGGTTCATCTGTTTACTGAGCGTGTTCGGCCTGCCATTTTTCCGCCGTGGCGGCGGAGGCGGGCTTGATGGTTTCTTTGGGATAGGGGGAGGCGTCCCCGCCCAGGCCATAGAGGAAGTAGAATCCCTCGGGGGTCTGGTAAAGCCGTTCCTCATAGCCGGCGGGATCGCCGAACAGGCCGGAGGTAACGGTGCCCAGCAGGGCGGCAGTATCGGTATCGTAGACCTTTTTCCGAACGGTTTTCTGCATCGGTATCTCCTTTTCTCCGGCGAAACGGGGAAGGAGGGCTCCATGTTCGCCGGGGCACGGAGCCGGTTATGTATACAAAGAGGATGTCTCCTATTAGTATATCGTCCCCAAAAACAGAACGCAACCGAAACCCGTCGAATTCTCGGAGGTTGACAGTTTTTCCACCGATACGGTGGCATTTGTGGAAAAATCGGCCGGATAATTCCCGCGCCGGAGCCGCAGGATTTTCCAGGGATCAGGCGTGAATTTCCCGGTAGTTGCCCAGGAAGTGGAAAACCGGCAGCTCCTCCGACAGGGCGCAGAGCAGATCCACCGTGCCGCTGTTGTCCAGGCTGCCCTCGAAATCCAGGTAAAATACGTAGTCAAAATCCCCGTTGCGCAGGGGGCGGCTTTCCAGCTTGGTCAGGTTCAGCCCTTCCATGGCGAAGCGGGCCAGGGTTTTATACAGGGAGCCGGTGACGTTGGGCAGGGTGAAGATCAGGCTGATTTTATCCGCCGCGGGTGGCAGCAGCAGCTGAGAGGACAGGGCGATGAAGCGGGTGACATTGTTGGATACAGATTGTATATTCTCTGCAGCAATTTCCAATCCGTAAATCTCTGCCGCCTGCCGGGAGGAGATGGCGCAGGCGGTGGGATCGCCGCTTGCGGCCACCATACGGGCGGCGGCAGCGGTGTTGCTGTACTGCCGGGGCTCCAAGCCCCGGGCGGCGATGAAATCCGCGCACTGGGACAAGCCCTGGTGGTGGGAATAGACGGCCTTCAGGCGGCGGGGATCCGCGCCGGGCAGGGTGAGCAGGTAATGATGAACAGGCAGCTCCGCCGCCCCCACGATGGAGAGGCGATGCTGCATGAGCAGGTCATAGTTTTCATGCACGGATCCGGTGGAGGAATTCTCCACCGGCAGAATGCCGTAATCGGCCCGGCCCTCCCGCACAGCCTCCACCACGTCGGCGAAGGAGGGGACGAAGAGGGGGCGGCTGTCCGCGTCCTTGGTGAAGGGGAAAAGAATGCCGGCCGCCTCGTCGGCATAGGCACCGGCGCAGCCGGCGCAGGCCACCCGGGCGGGGGCGTCGGTCACCGGACGGCGGGGGGCCTGCCCGATGGCGGCGCGCAGGGCTTTGCCGGCGGACAGCTTCCGATGTTGGAGGGCGCGGGAGGTGTCCATCATGGTGGAGAACACCACCGCCGCCGCCCCGGGGAAACCGGCGCCCCGTTGGTCATACCGGGCAGCAGCGCGGCGCACCCCGTCCAGCACCTGCTTTTCCCTCTCCTCATTGAGCACGGGCAGATGATGCGCCGCCTTATAGGCGGCCACTTGCAGGGAACAATCCATCCGGCGGCAGAGCAGGGCGACCAGCTCGTCGTCCAGACGGTCGATTTCGGCACGGATATCGGCGAGTTCCATGGGCGGATAATCCCCTTTCAATCAGTCGGCGCAATGAGCCGGGATGGCCTCGGTCTCTAGAATATCCAGCAGGCCCAGGGCCAGGGCGGCTTCCGCCACCGGGAGGGCGCGGGGGACGATGCAGGGATCGTGCCGCCCCTTGACAACCAGCTCCGCCTCCCGGCCCGCGACCAGATCCACGGTCCTCTGGGGCTGGCCGATGGAGGCGGTGGGCTTGACGGCCAGACGGACAATGAGAGGCATGCCGCTGGTGATGCCGCCGAGAATGCCGCCGTTGTGGTTGCTGGTGGTCACCACCCGGCCGGACGCGTCGTAGGCATAAGGGTCGTTGGCCTGGCTGCCCCGCATACCGGCGAGGGCGAAGCCGTCCCCGAACTCCACCCCTTTGACCGCCGGAATGCCGAAGAAGAGGGGAGCCAGCCGGTTCTCCACCCCATCGAACATGGGGGAGCCGAGGCCGGCGGGCAGGCCGACGGCGGCTATTTCCACCACGCCGCCCACGCTGTCCGCTGCCATCCGGGCGGCTTCCACGGCGTTGCGCATGGCGGGCTCCGCCTTGGCGCGCAGGAGGGAGAAGGGGCGGGCGGCCAGCTCCTCCAGCAGCTGGGAGGAGAGGTTCACGGGATCGAAGGCCTCGTCGGCGGCGTCGGCGATGCGCAGAATATGGCCGCCGACGCTTACCCCCCGCCGGCGCAGAATTTGGCGGCAGACGGCCCCGGCGAACACCAGGGGGGCGGTGAGTCGGCCACTGAAATGGCCGCCGCCCCGCACGTCGTTATACCCGTTGTACCGGACGTGGCCGGTGAAATCGGCGTGGCCGGGGCGGGGGAGGATCTCGAGATTCTGATAGTCCCCCGAACGCTGGTTCTCGTTGCGGATGACCATGGCCAGGGGGGCGCCGGTGGTGCGGCCGTTCAGGGTGCCGGACAAGATGGCGGGGATATCGCTCTCCAGGCGAGTGGTGGCGGTTTTGTCCCGGCCGGGGGCGCGGCGGGCCATCTGGACGCGGATTTCCTCCATGTCCAGCGCCTCCCCGGCGGGCAGGCCGTCCAGAACGCAGCCGATGGCTTCGCCGTGGCTCTCCCCGAATATGGAGAGGCGCACCCGGTTACCGATGGTCGATGACATGCGCGGTTCCTCCTATCGCTCGATAGTCTTCAAAAAAGGCGGGCCAGCTTTTGGCCACGCTTTGGGCGTCGGTGACGGTGACGGGGGCTTCGCAGCCCAGTGCCGCCATGGACAGGGCCATGACGATGCGGTGATCGTTGTATCCTTCCGCCCGGCCGCCGGCCAGGCGGGAAACGCCGGTAATGGTCAGGGAATCGGGGCCCTCCTCCACCCGGCCGCCCAGGCGGCGGATGCCGTCGGCCACGGCGGCCAGGCGGTCGCTTTCTTTCAAACGCAGGCGCGCCGCGCCGGTGATGTGGGTGACCCCGTCGGCCAGGGCGGCGGTGACGGCCAGGACGGGCACCAGATCCGGAATCTGGGCCGCGTCGATGTCGATGCCGTGCAGAGGGGCCTTCCGGCAGACGATGCGGCCGGGTGCCTCCTCGACGGCGGCGCCGAAGCGGCGGAACAGCGAAAGGGCTTCCCGATCCCCCTGGGCGGAGGCGGGGTTCAGCCCGGTGAGGGTGACCTCCCCGCCCAGGGCCCCAGCGGCCAGTAAAAAGGCGGCCTGCGACCAGTCGCTTTCCACCGCCGTGTCCAGGGGCCGATAGGTCTGGGAGCCGGGGATGAACCAGCCGTCCTCCAGGGGTTCCACCCGGATACCGGCCTGCCGCAGTACCTGGAGGGTCATATCCACATAGCCCGCCGATTCCAGCGGGGTGGTCAGGCGGATGCGGCTGTCCTCCCGGCAGAGGGGGAGGGCGAAGAGCAGGCCGGTGATGAACTGGCTGGACACGTCGCCGGGCAGGGCGAAGTCCCCGCCGGTCAGCCGGCCGGTAACGGTTAGGGGCAGGCCGGAGGCGGCCGAGAGGGTCACCCCGTGGGGGGGCAGACAGTCGGCGTACACCCCCAGAGGGCGCTCCGGCAGCCGGCCATGGCCGGTGAAGACGGCGGGAATACCCCGGGCGGCGTACAGGGGAATGAGAAAGCGCAGGGTGGATCCGCTCTCGCCGCAGTCCACCGGCAGGGGGGAGGGCGAAGAGGACGGGGGAGCGGGGGCGAAACAGGCGGCGTCCCCGTCCAGACGCACGGACACGCCGAGGCCCCGCACGGCCCGGAGGGTGGCCTCCATGTCGGCGGAAAGGCTGAGGCCCCGCACCCGGCCTTCACCGGCCAGGGCCGCGGCGATCAGCAGCCGGTGGGCGGCGGATTTGGAGGGCGGGGGCGTCAGGGTTCCCCGGATGACGGAGGGAGAGATGACGGCGAGGGACATGGCGGGACTCCTTTCGTTGTGTCAGCCGCCTACGAAGGCGGGCAGCTCCGACAGAGGGAGGCGGTGAATAAACGCGTCCCCGATGGAGCGAAGCAGCACCAGGTCGATGGCCGCGCCGGTGCGCTTCTTATCCATGGCCACAGCGGGAAGATAATCGGCTGGGGCCGCCGGGTCGCTTACCGGCAGGCCATAGGCCTCCAGCACAGGCAGCAGGCGATCCAGGGTGCCGGGGGCGGTGAGGCCCGTCCGTTCGGAGGCGGCGGTGATGGCCGCCATGCCCAGGGCGACGGCCCGGCCGTGGGTCAGGCCGGTGTAGTGGTAATAGGTTTCCAGCGCGTGGCCCAGGGTATGGCCGAAATTGAGCAGCTTGCGCTCCCCGGTTTCGGTCTCGTCCCGTTCGACCACCCCCTGCTTGATGGCGATGGCCCGCACGACGGTGGCCTCTCGCCGGGCGGGGGACAGGGCGTCCCCGGCTTCCAGGGCGGCGAACAGCTCCTTATTCAGGATGCAGCCGGCCTTGATGATTTCGGCCATGCCGTCGGTGAGAAAGGAGGGAGGCAGGCTGTCCAGGACGGAGAGATCGGCCAGCACCCGGGCGGGCTGCCGAAAGGCGCCCACCAGGTTCTTTCCCTGGGGGATATCCACGCCGGTTTTCCCGCCCACCGAGGAGTCCACCTGGGCCAGCAGGGAGGTGGGGATCTGGACGAAATCGACGCCCCGCAGCCAGGTGGCGGCGGCAAAGCCGGTCATATCCCCCGTCACACCGCCTCCCAGGGCCACCAGCAAATCGCTGCGGGTGAGGTTCTCCTCCGCCAGCTTGGCGTAAATCCGGGCGATGGTATCCAGGCGTTTCTGCTCCTCCCCGGCGGGGAAGGCGAACACCGACACGGCATAGCCCGCGCTTTCCAGGGAGCGGGCAACCTGCCCGGCGTACAGGGGATAAACGTTGGAATCGGTGACGATGAGGGCGCGGGCGCCCCGGGGATTGACCTCGCGGCAGAGGGGGCCGGCCTGCCGGAGCAGGCCGTCGCCCACGAAAATGTCATAGGCGCGGCTGCGGGTATGGACGGACAGGGTGGTCATGGCGTTCGTTCCTTTCTATGCTCCGGAAGGGGCGGCAGGGCGCCGTCGGCCTCTTCTTTGCGTTCCCGGCCCTCCCGCAGCAGGGCGGTCAGCGCCTGCCGATCTCCGGCGGCCACGGCGTCGCGGCAGGCTTGCAGGCGCTCCATCAGCCCGTCGATTTCGGCGCAGAGAGCCGTCTGGTTGAGAAGGAAAAGCTGGGCCCACAGCGTTTCATCCACGGCGGCGACGCGGGAAACATCCCGGTAGCTACCCGCCGAGAAGCCGGCGTGGTAGAGGCAGCAGGGGGATTTGACATACGCGCCGGCCAGCACGTGGGGCAGTTGGCTGGTGAAAGCGATCATCCGGTCGTGATGGGCCGGGGTGGTGACGGTCATGCGGGCGCAGCCCAGCTGGGCGGCCAGCTCCTTCATCCCGTCAACCACGGCGGCGGGGGTGGACGGGGTGGGGGTGAGGATGTAGCAGGCCCCCTCGAACAGGGCGGCGTCGGCGTTGTCGAACCCGCCTTTTTCCTTGCCCGCCATGGGGTGGCCGCCGATGAAGGTCAGGCCCGCCGCCTCGCATAGGGCGGTGGCGGGTTCTACAATGGCCTGCTTGACGCCGCAGACGTCGGTGACCACGGCCCCCGGCTTGATGGCGGCGGCATTGTCCCGCAGAAAGGCCAGGGCGGCCTCGGGCGGGAGGGCCAGGATGACGAGATCCGCGCGGGCCAGCAGCTCGGCGCCGCCGGCCTTGTCCACGGCGCTGCGCTTGAGGGCGTTCATGAGGGTGACAGGATCGCTGTCCAGGCCGTAGAGGATATAGCGGCTGCTGCGCCGCAGGGCGAGGGCCATGCTGCCTCCGATGAGGCCCAGGCCGACGATGGCGATGGTTTTTTTATTCATACGCGGCTCCCTTTAACGGTACGGTTCAAACGCGGGTGGACAGAGTTTTGCCGAACACGGCGGCCACCTCGCCCAGACGGGCGGCCAGCTTGTCGAACTGATCGGGGGTCAGGGACTGGGCGCCGTCCGACAGGGCGTGGGGCGGGTCGTTGTGCACCTCGATGATCAGGCCGTCGGCACCGGCGGCCACGGCGGCCAGTGCCAAGGGTTCCACCAGGGAGCTGACCCCTGCGGCGTGGGAGGGATCCACCACCACCGGCAGATGGGACAGCTTCTTGAGCAGGGGGATGGCGGAAATGTCCAGGGTGTTGCGGGTCATGGTTTCGAAGGTGCGGATGCCGCGCTCGCAGAGGATGACCTTCTCGTTGCCTGCGGCCATGATGTATTCGGCGCTCATGAGCAGCTCTTCGATGGTGTTGGCCAGGCCCCGCTTGAGCAGGATGGGCTTGTCGCATTTGCCCAGCTCCTTGAGCAGTTCGAAATTCTGCATGTTGCGGGCGCCGACCTGGATGATGTCCACGTCCTCGAACAGCACCATGTGGGCGGCGGACATGATTTCGGTGACGATGGGCAGGCCGGTTTTCCGGCGGGCGTGGCGCAGCAGCTCGAGGCCCTCGGCCCGCAGGCCCTGGAAGGCGTAGGGGGAAGTGCGCGGCTTGAACGCGCCGCCCCGCAGGAAGGCCGCGCCCGCCGCCTTGACGCGGGCGGCCACCTCGCTTATCTGCTCCTCGCATTCCACGGAGCAGGGGCCGGCAATGAGGCCCAGCTTGCCGCCGCCGATAACCGATCCGCCTCCGAGATCGATGACGGTGTCGTCCGGGTGGAACTTGCGGTTGGCTTTTTTATAGGGCTCCTGGACGCGGCGGACGCTCTGAACAATATCCTGGGCGGCGATGGAGTCCATATCCACCGCGGCGGTGTCGCCCAGCAGGCCCAGGACGGTGGAATGCTCGCCGTACCAGGCGTTGACAGTGACGCTGTTGGTTTTGGCCAGGTGGTTGGAGAAATCCTCCACCTGGTCGCGGGTGACGCCGGGTTTTAAGACGATGATCATACGGATTGCCTGCTTTCTATAAAATTTGATATAAAAAAGGTGGAGCCCATTTCCATGAGCTCCACCTGAATATCCAACTGCACGGGAGAATTTTGACGGCAAAAGCCGCCGGCTCACGGAGTGCCCGTATTCGATTTTTCCCAGCAAAAATAGCCCCAGCCAAAAAAGCTGAAGCGATAGCCGGTGTTAAATCGATTGTGGGCGGCGGTTCGGTTCATGGGTTCCTCCAAGATGTGACGTTAATTTTATGATAGCCGCTCCCGGCGGGTTTGTCAAGGCAGTGGGAAAAATTTTACGGTTTTTTCTCTGTGAGGATTTCCGCCGTGGCAACCAGCAGGCTCTCCAGATATTTCCGGTCTTCGGGTTTCGCCTCCAAAATCGCCCTGGAAATATTGTCGGCGGTAACGGCTTCCCTGCCGAACAGGAGGTAATCGGCGGAAACATGCAGGGCTTTGCATAATCCATATAGCGTAACAGTAGTCATATTTTTACGCCCGTGTTCTATGTCAGCGAGAAAGGACAAAGAAATATCCGCTTCTTCGGCCAATTTTTCACGGGATAGCTTTAGAAGAGTCCTGTTGTTGCGCACACGTAAACCGATTTCCGCAGCCAAATCCAGCGATTCGCTCATATGACCACCTCCTAACACTATAGTATTTTACATATTACTATTGATTATTAAAATCAGCAGTTGTAATATGTATATAGCTATAGAAATGGTTTAGAGGTGAAAAATATGAAATGTGAAAATTTCTTTTGTGTGTATTGGGAAGCGGGGACTTGTTGGTTGGATGAAATTGAGGTGGATGAGCTGGGTCGGTGCTTTAGCTGCATATTGGTGAATATTCCGCCCGAGGTGGTCGAGGAGGAGCGCCGGAAGATGCGGGTACGGTATGAATGATGGAGCACGGCACAGGCGTAAAAGAAATGCGGGGGCATGAAATATCATGCCCCCCAGAATTTATTTACAGCAAGGCCTGGATCGTTTTGGCCACCGCGAGAGGGGGCTGTTCCCCGTCTACAGTATACTGCGCCGCCGCCCGGTACAGCGGCAGGCGGGCGGCGAACAGCTCCCGCACGGCGGTTTCCTTATCCTCCCGGGCGAGCAGCGGCCGGGAGGTATCCCCCTTCAGGCGGGTCAGCACCGTCTCCGGCTTCACCTCCAGCAGCACGATGACGCAGGAGGGGCGCAGGGCCTCCACGTTGGCGGCAAAGGTCAGCGCGCCGCCGCCCGCGGCGATCACCAGGCCGGTCTGCCCGGCCAGGGCGCGGCAGGTCTCCCGTTCCCGGCGGCGGAAGTCGTCCTCGCCGTATTGCCGGAAAATCTCCGACACGGCCATGCCGGCTTGCTGCTCGATATACTCGTCCATATCCACGAAACGGCGGCCGGACAGGGCGGCCAGCTGCCGGCCCACGGTGGTTTTGCCGCAGCCCATGAAGCCGCAGAGCACCACGTTACGCATGGGTATCCATCCTTTACTGACGAAAATGTTGGTTCATATAGACGTTGGCGTCGGCGATGATGGAGGCGACGGCCTCCGCTTGGAAGTCCGCTCCGTACCAGCAGGTATGGGCGACGGCGGCCTGCCAGACCAGCATGGGCATGCCCCCCACGGTGCGGGCCCCCGCCGCGCGGGCGGCGGAGAGCAGGCGGGTTTCCTCGGGATTGTATACCGCGTCGAACACGGCGGCGCAGCGGGCCAGGACGCCGGGATCCACCGGCGACGCGTCGCAGCGGGGATACATCCCCACGGGGGTGGCGTTTATCAGCAGGTCAAAATCCCCGGACAGACGGGACAGCTCCACCGTCTCGAACGCCGCGCCGGGCACGAGGGACAGCACGTAATCCTTCAGCGCGCGGGAGGCCTCAAAGTCCTCCGGGCGCACGGCGTTGATCAGCCGGCAGCCGGCCAGGGCGGCTTCGCAGGCGAAGGTGCGCCCTACGCCGCCGCAGCCAAGCAGCGCCACCCGGCCGGCGAGGGACACCCCCCCGGCCTTCAGCGCGCAGAGGAACCCGTCGGCGTCGGTGTTGTAGCCCACGGCGCCGCTTTCGGTCACGGCGATGGTGTTCACCGACCGGTACAGCTTCGCCCGGCCCTCCAGCCGATCCAGCAGGGGGATGACCGCCTGCTTGTGCGGGATGGTCACGTTGAGGCCCTGCACCTGGGGAAGCATCTCCCGCAGGGCGGCGGACAGCTGCTCGGGCGGGATGTCCCGGGCTTCGTAGGCGGCCGGCCGGCCGGCGAGGGCGAACAGGCGGCTGTGGATAAAGGGGGACATGCTGTGGCCCAGGGGATGGCCGATGACAAAATATGACGGGATATGAGCCATTGCGAAACCAACCTTTCGGGCGGGCGGAGCGCCCCGCCGATAAATTTAAAAGAATTCAAAAGAAATGGAAAAAGGTGATTGACAAATCCAAGGATAACGCATAATATTTTGGGTGTAGTGGTTTTGTGCCGAGACGAGGCGATGGCCTGCTGTCTGTGCCTTCTACTATAGCACAAAGCCCCTCCCGCGCGCAATGCCTTCCCGAACGACGAGGGGAAGACGAAGGACAGCGGCCGACATTATCGATTTTTGGAAGGATGAACGGTATGGTACTGGAAAAAGTGAAAATGATTCTCAGCAACCAGTTTGACGTGGAGGAGGACAGCATCACGCCCGAAACCAATATCGCGGACGATCTGGGCGCCGACTCCCTGGACGTGGTGGATATGCTGATGTCGCTCGAGGATGAATTCGACGTGGAAATCCCCGACGACGAGATCGAGAAAATCCGTACCGTGGGCGATTTGGTCACCTATATCGAAGAGAATATGTAAGGATAGGTTGTCTGTATCCGAAATAAGAAGCCGCGTCCGGGGCATCCGTCTGCCCGGCGCGGCTTTTTTCTCAGGCGGTGAAGGCGGATTGGACAATGTCGATGGTGGGGATAGTGGCGAGAAATTTCCAAAATGCTGCAAGGAGGGGGCCGGATGCGGCGGACAATTGAGACACCGGGAGGGCCGCTGTCCTACGAACTGACCCGCAAGGCGGTGAAAAATCTGAATTTCCGGCTGCTGCCGGGCGGGGAGCTGGCGGTTTCCGCCCCCCGCCGCGTTTTGCCCGAACAGGTGGACGCGCTGGTGAGACAGAAGACGGACTGGGTGGAGCGGGCCCGCCGCAGGCAGGAAACCCGCCGCACCGCCGCCGACGGCCAGGGCGTCTGGCTGTTGGGGGAAAGGCTGCGGCTGACGGTGGTTCCGGGCGAGCGGGACGGGTTTGCAGCCGGGGTCGGGGTGCTAATCCTGACCCTGCGGCCAGGCGACGACCAGGAGGAGAGGTGGCTCGCGCTGGTCAAGGCCTTTCTGGAGCAGGAGGGGCGGGAGGTGCTTCCCGCGTCGCTTTGCCGGATGCACCGGCTGGTGGAGCCGCTGGGGGTTCCCTTTCCAAAGATGACCACCCGATGGGCGGTGGCCCGCTGGGGAAGCTGCGCGCATCGGGAGGGGCGGATTTCCATCAATAAGGCGCTTGTCTGCGTCCCGCCGTCCTGCGTAGATTATGTGATGCTGCATGAGCTGGTGCATTTTCTCCACCCCGATCATTCGCCGGCCTTTCATGCCCGGATGGCGGCGCTGCTTCCCGATTGCCGGGAGCGGGAGGCCGTCCTCCGCCGGTTTTCGCCCCGGCTCGCGCTTGAATAACCGGCGAGAATGCGGTATACTGAAAAATACGGGCGCGGCGGCGGTCGGCCTGCCGCCGCGTGGTTCTATTAATAATAGGTAATATAACCGGGTGTTTTCGGCCCGGACGGAGTGAAAAAACGAGATGAACATCCTGTTTGTATGCACCGGCAACACCTGCCGCAGCCCCATGGCCGCCGCGCTGATGAAGCGGCGGATGGAGCGGGAGGGCATTCCCGGTAAGGCGGAGAGTGCCGGACTGGCGGCCAGCTGCGAGCCGGCGTCCCAGCTGGCCGTGATGGTCATGCGGGAATGGGACATCGATTTGAGGGGACACCACTCCCGGCCGGTGACCGCCATGCTGTGCGAGGCGGCGGATTTGGTGGCGGTGATGTCCCTGCGGCACCGGCTGGCCCTGACGGCCATGGGGGTGGATCCGCAAAAGATTGTGGTGTTGGGGGAGGAATCCGGCGGGATTCCCGATCCCTACGGCGGGGACGCCGCCGACTACCGGCAATGCCGCGACGCGTTGGAGCGGGCGGTGGCGGCAATACAGCCGGTTTTCTGACATAAAAAAGACCTGAGGAGTTTTTAGGACGGGGGAGCGCCCCCGCGAGGAAAGGAAGAGCTATGGACGAGCACCGATCAAAGCCTCCGGCGGGGATGATGATCACCCCCATGCACGCGGATCACCTGGACAGCCTGGCGGATTTGGAAAGCCTGGCGTTTTCCATCCCCTGGTCCTATGACGCGCTGGCGGAGGAGCTGCAGAACCCGCTGGCCGTGTTTTACGTGGCGGAGGATGTGGACGCCGAGAGCGCGGTGGGCTATGTGGGCATGCACCACATCCTGGACGAGGGCTTCATCACCAACGTGGTGGTGCATCCGGCTTACCGCCGCCAGGGGATCGCCACGGCCCTGCTGGCCGAGCTGGAGACATATGGCAAGGCCCACGATCTGACCAGGATCACGCTGGAGGTGCGGGCCTCCAACCAAAAGGCCATCGCGCTGTATGAGCAAATGGGGTACGAAAAGGAAGGGGTGCGTCCCGGATTTTACGACTCTCCTAAAGAGGATGCGCTTATCTATTCCCTGTATCTGTAGCCTAGTTGGCGGGGGGGCCGCGCCACCCCAGCACTGGCTTTCATCATCGCTTATCTAGAAGGAGACACGGCCTCATGCGAGTATTAGGAATCGAATCCTCCTGCGACGAAACGGCGGCGGCGGTGGTGGTGGACGGACGGACGGTGCTGTCCAACGTCGTCGCCTCCCAGGTGGAGGAACATAAGCTGTATGGCGGGGTGGTGCCGGAAATCGCCAGCCGCCGCCACGCGGAGGCCATCAGCGGGGTGGTTCGCCAGGCGCTGGACGAGGCGGGAACGGCTCTCGCGGATATCGACGCCGTGGCGGTCACCCACGCGCCGGGACTCATCGGCGCGCTGCTGGTCGGGGTGAATTTCGCCAAGGGGCTGGCCTTGTCGGCACACAAGCCCCTGGTGCCGGTGCATCATCTCCGTTCTCACATCGCGGCCAACTATCTGGCCCATCCGGACTTGCATCCGCCCTTCCTGTGCCTGGTGGTGTCGGGGGGGCACAGCCATATCGTGCAGGTGGAGGACTACACCCGCTTTTCCGTGCTGGGGCGTACCCGGGACGACGCGGCGGGGGAGTGCTTCGACAAGGCGGCCCGGGCCATGGGGATGCCGTATCCCGGCGGTATCCATCTGGACAAGCTGGCCCCCTCGGGAAATCCCGACGCCTATGCGCTGCCCCATCCGCGGGTAGAGGGAAGTGCCTACGACTTCAGCTTTTCGGGGTTGAAAACGGCGGTGCTCAACCTGCTGCACAACGCGCGGCAGAAGGGGGAAGAGGTAAACCGGGTGGATTTGGCGGCCTCTTTCCAGAAAACGGTGGTGGAGCTGTTGGCCGGGAACCTGCTGCGGGCCGCCGCCGACACCAGGGCGCACACCATTGTGCTGGCCGGAGGAGTATCCGCCAACTCGGGACTGCGCCGCCGGATGGAGGCCGACTGCGCCCGGCTGGGATACCGGCTGTACGCGCCGCCGCTGCCGCTGTGCGGGGACAACGCCGCCATGGTGGGGGCCCAGGGTTATTACGAATATCAGTCCGGGCATTTGGCAGGAATGGATTTGAATGCTTGCGCCACGATGCCCATCGAAGGGGATACTGTCCGTATGCAGGGGTAGGTTTTGCAGGATACGCCGACCAAATATGCAAACTTACTGACCGAACGTTAAAATATTATCAATTTATTCACAATTCATCTATTGCGCTTCTCCATCGGCATAGGCTATAATAGGAGGCGTTAACAGAAATTCACCGATATGGATATGGATTGAAAGGGGATTGGCACATGACCAACAACAAGACTGTTCTCGATTGGATCGAGAAAATGGTCCAGCTGGTAAAACCGGATAAAGTCGTTTGGATCGACGGCTCCGAGGAGCAGCTGGAGGCCCTGCGCGCCGAGGCCTGCGCCTCTGGCGAAATGATTAAGCTTAACGAGGAGAAGCTGCCCGGCTGCTACCTGCACCGCACCGCCGTCAACGACGTGGCCCGCGTGGAGCACCGCACCTTCATCTGCTGCGACAAGGAAGAGGACGCCGGCCCCACCAACCATTGGATGGCCCCGGACAAGGCGTATGAGATGCTGTACGACATCGCCCGGGACAGCTACAAGGGCCGTACCATGTACGTGATTCCGTATTCCATGGGCCCCATCGGCTCCCCTCTGGCCAAGGTGGGCATCGAGCTGACCGACTCCATCTACGTGGTGCTGAACATGGCCATCATGGCGCGCGTGGGCCAGAAGGTCCTGGACGTGCTGGGCGACAGCAACGACTGGGTGCGCGGCCTGCACTGCAAATGCGATATCGACGAGGAGAAGCGGTACATCTGCCACTTCCCGCAGGATAACACCATCATCTCCGTCAACTCCGGCTACGGCGGGAATGTGCTGCTGGGCAAAAAATGCTTTGCGCTGCGCATCGCGTCCAACCAGGGCCGCAACGAGGGCTGGATGGCTGAGCACATGCTGATCCTGGGCCTGGAGAACCCACAGGGCGAGGTCAAGTACATCGCGGCGGCGTTCCCGTCCGCCTGCGGCAAGACCAACCTGGCCATGCTGATTCCGCCCAAGGCGTATCAGGAGAAGGGTTACAAGGTGTGGTGTGTGGGCGACGATATCGCCTGGATGCGTCAGGGCCCCGATGGCCGCCTGTGGGCCATCAACCCGGAGAACGGCTTCTTCGGCGTGGCGCCCGGCACCAATGCGAAATCCAACCCCAACGCGCTGGCTTCCACCCGGCAGGGTACCATCTTCACCAACGTGGTGCACAACCTGGACGACAACACCGTGTGGTGGGAAGGCCTGGATAAGAACCCGCCCACGAACGCGCTGAACTGGAAGGGCGAGAAGTGGGACTGCACCGACGGTTCCAAGGGAGCGCATCCCAACTCCCGGTTCACCGCCCCGGCGGAGAACTGCCCCTGCATCTCTTCGGAATTCAACTCCACTACCGGCGTGCCGATTTCCGCCATCGTGTTCGGCGGCCGCCGCGCCAAGACCGCTCCCCTGGTGTACCAGTCCCGCGACTGGGATAACGGCGTGTTCGTAGGCTCCATCATGGCCTCCGAGACCACCGCGGCCGCCACCGGCGCCGTGGGCGTTGTCCGCCGCGATCCCATGGCGATGCTGCCCTTCTGCGGCTACAACATGGCCGATTACTGGGAGCACTGGTTCGAGATGGGCGAGAAGCTGGGCGACAAAGCGCCGAAAATCTTCAATGTCAACTGGTTCCGCACCGACGACGAAGGCAACTTCATCTGGCCGGGCTTCGGCGACAACCTGCGCGTGCTGGAGTGGATCATCAAGCGCTGCGAGGGCAAGGCCGACGCGGAGGAAACCCCCATCGGTTTCGTGCCCAAGGCCGAGGACATCAATCTGGAAGGCCTGGATTTCGACCTGGAGACCCTCAAGGGCATTCTGCAGGTGGATCCCAGCCTGTGGACCAGCGAGCTGGACGGCATCAAGGAGTTCTACGCCCAGTTCGGCGACAAGCTCCCCGCCAAGCTGCGGGAAGAGCTGGACGGCCTGGCCGCCCGCCTGAAATAAGTTCCGATAAAAAGCGTCCGCTGGCAGCAGCGGACGCTTTTTTCTGGATAAAGGGAGCGCGCAAACCGGAACGAGAGGTTTTCCAAAAATCCTCTGGACGAATGAGGCATTTTTCCCCTTGTTATCCGGGACGTAACCTGTCATAATAAGCACAGGTTACGATAAAGGATGGTTGGCATGTATTTTCAATCACGGGACGAGCGGTACCGCTCGCCTTTTGGGGCCGTTCCGGAGGGGACGGCCATATATCTGCGGGTCAGGCTGCCTCGGGCGTGGCAGTGCTCGGGGTGCCGGCTGGTCACCGCCCTGGACGGGGGTCTCGACCGGCGGGCGGACATGTTCTGGGCCGGCATGGACGGAGACGATCAGGAATGGTGGGACTGCCACTACACGCCCGCCGTGCCCGGCCTGTACTGGTACGGCTTTGAAATGACGCTGGCCGACGGGGCGGCATATCTCGTCCGGCGGCCCGACGGCAGCGCCGACATGGTGCGGACGCCCGGCGGCGCGCGTTGGCAGCTGACCTGCTATGAAGCGGGATTTTCCACCCCCGATTGGCTGGCGGGTGGGGTGATGTATCAGATTTTCCCCGATCGGTTCGCCAGGTCAGAGGAGCCGAAGGCCGGCGTGCCGACCGACAGGGTGCTGCGCGGCGATTGGGGCGGACAGCCGGAATGGCGGCCCGACGCCACAGGCACGATCCGCAACAATGACTATTTCGGCGGGGATTTGAAAGGCATCGAGCAGCGGCTCGACCGGCTGGCGGAGCTGGGCGTTACCTGCCTGTATCTCAACCCGATTTTTGAGGCGCATTCCAATCATCGGTACGATACCGCCGACTACACGGCGGTGGATCCCCTGCTGGGCACGGCGGAGGACTTTGAGGCGCTGACCAAAACGGCCGCCCGTCTCGGTATTCGGGTGCTGCTGGACGGTGTGTTCAGCCACACCGGCGCAGACAGCCGGTATTTCAACAAAGAGCGCCGGTACCCGGAGGAAGGGGCGTTCAATTCCCTGTCCTCCCCCTATGCGAGCTGGTATCGGTTCAAGAACTGGCCCCATGAGTACGGCGGGTGGTGGGGATTCCCTACGCTGCCCGAGGTGGACGAGATGGCGCCAGCCTTCTTCAGCTACATCAACGGGGCGGACGGGATTGTCCGCCGGTGGCTGGCCGAGGGGGCGGCCGGCTGGCGGCTGGATGTGGCCGATGAGCTGCCGGACGAATTTCTCGACGCGCTGCGCCGGGCGGCCAAGGCCGAGAAGCCCGACGCCCTGGTGCTGGGCGAAGTCTGGGAGGACGCCAGCAACAAGCAGAGCTACGGCCACCGCCGTCGGTATCTTCTGGGGCGGCAGCTGGACAGCGTGATGAATTATCCTTTCCGGGACGCGGTGCTGGGCTTTTTGACCGGCTGCCGGGCGACGGATTTTTTCAACAAAATCCTGGATGTGGTGGAAAACTATCCGCCGCAGGTGCTGCGGCTGCTGATGAACATCATCGGCACCCACGACACCGAACGGGCGCTGACCGTTCTGGCGGGAGAGCCGGTGAACGGCTGGGGCCGGGAGTGGCAGGCCTCCCGCAGCCTGTCGGCGGAGCAGCGGAAAACGGGACTGCGCCGGATGCGGCTGGCCGCCGCGCTGCAGTATTGTCTGCCCGGCGTGCCCTGTGTGTATTATGGGGATGAAGCGGGGATGGAGGGGTACAAGGATCCCTTCAATCGGGGCTGTTATCCCTGGGGCCAGGAGGATACGGGCCTGCTTAACTGGTATCGAAAGCTGGGGCAGCTGCGCAAAATCTGTCCGGCGCTGCGGGAGGGGCGGTTCCATCCCCTTCCAGCCGGGGATGAGGTGGTCGCTTTCCTGCGGCAGGACGGCGGCAGTTCCCTGCTTTGCGCGGTCAACCGCGCGGGGGCGGAGAGGACGGTGGCGCTGCCCGAGGAATGGCGGGGCCGGACGGTGAACCTGGGCGGCGGCTGGATCGCGGAGGACACGCTGCATCTGCCGTCGGAGGACTGCGCTATCTGCATACGGGATACCGAGCGGGAATGAGTGAGATTGGCATTTCCTGACGGCGTCAACCAATTCCTTTATAAGCTAAAAACCACTTACGGGGCATGAGGCGTGGCCCGTAAGTGGTTTTTCTAAGTTTAGCGGTATGATATTTCAGCTGCAGAAAACGTGCTTACCGATAGTGGCGATGACAGGACGGGATCGGATCCATTTGTTGGTGGCTGTTTTGGGGTTGTAGTAGTAGATGGCGCCGCCGGAGGGATCCCATCCGTTGAGGGCGTCCTGCGCCGCGCGGTAGCTGCTTTCTGCCACCGGCTGATCGAACTGGCCGTCATACAGGCAGGAGAAGGCGCCCTTTTGATAAATTACGCCCGAAATGGTGTCGGGAAACGAGGGGTGCTGCACCCGGTTGAGCACCACGGCGCCCACCGCCACCTGGCCGGTGTAGCTCTCACCGCGGGATTCTGCGGAGATTAGGCGGGCCAACAGGTTGTAGTCGCTTTGGGTATAGCCGCCGCCTCCGCCGCCAGAAGAACCGCCGCTGCCGCCCGAGCTGAAAATACCCATGGCTTTCAGAGTGGCCGGCCCGGCAATGCCGTCCGGCGTCAGACCGTTCTTTTTTTGGAAGCGGATAACCGCTTCCTTGGTTTGCTTGCCGTAAATACCGTCCACCTTGCCGGGATTATATCCCCAGTTGTTCAGCTTGGTTTGTATTTGGCGCACCTCTTCGCCGCGGGAGCCTTCCTTGGATAATACGTCCACTGTCTGCCCGGACGACAAAAGGCCGAGGCAGAAAAAAGCCGTGATAAGCAAAGCGGCCAGCCGCCACAGGGTCGTGCGCATCCCTGTGATGCGGGCCATATGAATCCGATCCATACTGCATGTCCTCCCCAACTTGGAAATCTACCCATAGTCTGGCAGAATTGACGCGCAATATGCCGCCTGGAAACGCCTGGAGGCAATTTCCAGTAAAAACAGTCGAAAAGTGTCGTCTTTTTGGGGAAATCCGCACTTTTCGAAAAAAGGCAAAAAAAGATTAAAAAAGTAGTTGACAAAGGAGGAGAGGGATGGTATTATAGTCAAGCGCTCTCGAGCGGGGGAACCCGCGGGAGGCCAAAAACCCAGGAAAATCAAGGGTTGAGAGGCTCTGATGGGAATGGGCTGGGAATGAAATGCATAAAGCAGGGAAACATTGGCAACAATGAAACCGCGGACATGCAGGAGAGTTCCAAGGCCGTAGAGTGGGGACCTTGAAAATTAAACAACGTAAACGGAAAGAACCAAAACTACCCGTTAATTAAAGGCACACCGGGCCTAAACCGGTGCGAGCAGCAGAGAGGCTGCGAATGAGCTAGAAGCTCTAAAGACGATATAGACCGCTTCGGCGGATATATACCATATTTAGAGAGTTTGATCCTGGCTCAGGACGAACGCTGGCGGCATGCCTAACACATGCAAGTCGAACGGGGATACGAGAGCTTGCTTTTGTATCTTAGTGGCGGACGGGCGAGTAACGCGTGAGCAACCTGCCCTTCAGTGGGGAATAACGTCTGGAAACGGACGCTAATACCGCATAACACAACGGAGCCGCATGACTTTGTTGTCAAAGGATTTATTCGCTGAAGGATGGGCTCGCGTCCGATTAGCTAGATGGTGGGGTAAAGGCTCACCATGGCGACGATCGGTAGCCGAACTGAGAGGTTGATCGGCCGCATTGGGACTGAGACACGGCCCAGACTCCTACGGGAGGCAGCAGTGGGGGATATT
>URCA01000051.1 GCA_900546265.1 uncultured Oscillospiraceae bacterium
TCAGTTCCTTCACGTCGCCGACGAGCGGGATCATGATTTCCGGAACGATGTTCCAGTCCGCATGGGCTTTCTTGACGTTGATGGCCGCGCGGATGACCGCGGTGGTCTGCATCTTGGCGATTTCGGGATAGGTCACGGTCAGACGGCAGCCGCGGTGGCCCATCATGGGGTTGAACTCGTGCAGGGAGGCGATGAGGGCCTTGATGTCCTCCACGGATTTGCCCTGGGTCTTGGCCAGCGCCGCGATGTCCTCTTCCTCAGTGGGAACGAACTCATGCAGCGGGGGATCCAGGAAGCGGATGGTGACGGGGCAGCCTTCCAGCGCCTCGTAGAGCTTCTCGAAATCGCCCTGCTGATAGGGCAGGATCTTGGCCAGGGCGGCCTCGCGGCCCTCCACGGTGTCGGCGCAGATCATCTCGCGGAAAGCGGCGATCCGATCCTCTTCGAAGAACATGTGCTCGGTACGGCACAGGCCGATGCCCTCGGCACCCAGTTCCCGGGCCTTCTTCGCGTCGGCGGGGGTGTCGGCGTTGGTGCGCACCTTCAGGCGGCGGAACTTGTCGGCCAGCTCCATAATGCGGCCGAACTCGCCAGCGATCTCGGCGTCCACGGTGGGGATGACGCCGTCGTAGATATTGCCGGTGGAACCGTCGATGGAGATATAATCGCCTTCGTGGTAGACCTTGCCGGCCAGTTCAAACTGCTTGTTTTCCTCGTCCATCTTGATGTCGCCGCAGCCGGAGACGCAGCAGGTGCCCATGCCGCGGGCCACGACGGCCGCGTGGGAGGTCATGCCGCCGCGCACGGTCAGGATGCCCTGGGCGGCCTTCATGCCGGTGATGTCCTCGGGAGAGGTTTCCAAGCGGACCAGGACGACCTTCTCGCCCTTTTCCTTCCAGGCCACCGCGTCGTCGGCCGTGAACACGACCTTGCCGCAGGCGGCGCCGGGGGAAGCGCCCAGGCCTTTGCCGGCCGGGGTGGCCGCCTTGAGCGCCTTGGCGTCAAACTGGGGATGCAGCAGGGTGTCCAGGTTGCGGGGGTCGATCATGGCGACCGCCTGCTCCTCGGAGATCATGCCCTCGTCCACCAGGTCGCAGGCGATTTTCAGAGCCGCTTTGGCGGTACGCTTGCCGTTGCGGGTCTGCAGCATATACAGCTTCTTGTCCTCGATGGTGAATTCCATATCCTGCATGTCGCGGTAGTGATCCTCCAGGATGTGGCAGATGTCCACAAACTGGCTGTACACCTCGGGCATGACCTCTTGCAGCTTGGCGATGGGGGAAGGAGTGCGCACGCCGGCCACGACGTCCTCGCCCTGGGCGTTCATCAGGAACTCGCCCATCAGCTTCTTCTCGCCGGTGGCGGGGTCGCGGGTGAAGGCCACGCCGGTGCCGGAGGTGTCGCCCATGTTGCCGAAGGCCATCATCTGCACGTTAACGGCGGTACCCCAGGAGTAGGGGATGTCGTTATCACGGCGATAGACGTTGGCGCGGGGGTTATCCCAGGAGCGGAACACGGCCTCGATGGCGCCCATGAGCTGCTCTTTGGGATCGTCGGGGAAGTCTTTGCCGATCTTCTCTTTGTACTCGGCCTTGAACTGGCCGGCGAGAACCGCCAGATCCTCGGCGGACAGCTCGACGTCCTGGGTCACGCCCTTTTCGGCCTTCATCTTGTCGATGAGTTCCTCAAAATACTTCTTGCCGACTTCCATGACCACGTCGGAATACATCTGGATAAACCGCCGATAGCAGTCCCACGCCCAGCGGGGATTGCCGGATTTCTTGGCGATGGCTTCCACCACGTTCTCGTTCAGGCCGAGGTTGAGGATGGTGTCCATCATGCCGGGCATGGAGGCGCGGGCGCCGGAACGCACGGAAACCAGCAGGGGATTTTCCTTGTCGCCGAATTTCTTGCCGGTGATGGCTTCCATCTTGACGATGTACTCCATGATCTGCGCCTGGATATCGTCGTTGATTTTGCGGCCGTCTTCATAATACTGCGTGCAGGCTTCGGTGGAAATGGTGAAACCCTGGGGAACCGGGAGACCGAGACCGGTCATCTCCGCCAGATTGGCGCCCTTGCCGCCCAGCAGCTCGCGCATTTTGGCGTTGCCTTCGCTGAAAAGGTACACATACTTGTGACTCATAGTGGTAATTGACCTCCTACGTATTTTTTGGGCCTTTGCTTTCCCACATCTTGCTGTCTGTTCAAGATCCAAGAAAAAGATTCCAGATTACAGTATGAACAGAGCCGTCTAGTATTATAACAAACTATCCCTGACATTTCCAGATTATTATAGGAATTCACAGGAAATTTACCCTTTCCACAACCATTCGTCGCTTTTCCCAGGATAGTCTGTGGATTTTATTACAGGGAAAAGGCTTGAAAACAGCGGGCTTTTTTGCCATAATATAATGCGGGTAGGGTTGTTTCAGATGAAAATTGCTCGAACCGGCCGGACAGCCGGAGAAACGGGGGACGGCATGAATTTTCACGGCAAGGACATCAAAATTTTTTCCGCCAATTCCAACCGGATGCTGGCGGGGCAGATTGCCGAAGCGCTGGGGCTGCCGGTGGGCAAGGCCAAGGTGACTACCTTCAGCGACGGGGAAATCTCGGTGTCCATCAACGAATCGGTGCGGGGCTCCGACGTGTTTGTCGTCCAGTCCGTGAGCACGCCGGTCAACGACCATCTCATGGAGCTGCTGATCATGATGGACGCCTTCAAGCGGGCGTCTGCCGCCCGGATTACGGCGGTTATCCCCTATCTCGGCTACGCCCGGCAGGACAGGAAGTCCAAGGCGCGGGATCCCATCTCGGCCAAGCTGGTGGCCGATCTCATCACCGCGGCCGGGGCCGACCGGGTGCTGACCATGGACCTGCACGCCCCGCAGATACAGGGGTTTTTCAACATACCGGTGGATCATCTGGTGGGCGCGCCGCTGCTGGCGAACTATTTCAAGAAGCTCACGGCCGAGGAGCCGGGGGAATACGTGGTGGTGTCTCCCGATCTCGGGTCGGTGACCCGGGCGCGGAATTTCGCGGCGCGGCTGGATTGCCCGCTGGCGATTGTGGATAAGCGTCGTCAGCAGGCCAACGTCTGCGAGGTGATGAACATCATCGGCAGCGTGGAGGGCAAAAAGGTGATCCTGGTGGACGATATGATCGACACCGCCGGCACGCTGTGCAACGCGGCGACGGCCATCGTCGAGAAGGGCGGGGCCAAGAGCGTCATTGCCGCGGCCACTCACGCGGTGCTGTCCGGCCCAGCCATCGAGCGGCTGCGCAAAAGCGTCATCGACAACGTGGTGCTGCTGGACACCATCGCCCTGCCGCCGGAGAAGCGGCTGGATAAATTCACTTTGCTGCCGGTGGCACCGGTATTTTCCGAGGCCATCGAGCGGATTTATGAGGATAAGCCGGTTTCTATCATGTTTGTGTAACTAGGTCTGGTAACCACATGTGGGATCGGAAAGAACCGCTCGCCGGTGAGTGGTTATGGATAACAAGCAGGAAAACCGCGGATGGGGCCGAACCAGGCGGTAAGAATAGGATGGGTAGTATGCTGTTTCGCAAGGCCATGCCCGCGGGGCCGGTGGAGTACATCGTCGCGGGGCTGGGAAACCCGGGGAAGGAATACGAGGGATCCCGCCACAACGCCGGATTTATGGGCATGGAGGCCCTGGCGGATCGGCTCCATGTGAAAATCGATCGGGTGAAGTTCAAATCCTACTGCGGCCAGGCGGACATCGGCGGGCGGCGGACGCTGCTGCTGATGCCCCAGACCTTCATGAACCTGTCGGGGGAAGCGGTGCGGGAGGCCATGCAGTTTTATAAAATCCCGCCGGAGCGCACGGTCATTTTGTTCGACGACATTTCCTTGCCGGTGGGCACCGTGCGGGTGCGCCGCAAGGGGAGCGACGGCGGGCAGCGGGGGATGAAGAGCATTATTTATCTTACCGGCAGCGATCAGTTCCCCCGGGTAAAAATCGGGGTGGGGGCCAAGCCGCATCCCGACTACGATTTGGCGGCGTGGGTGCTGTCCAGGTTCACCAAGGAGGAGGCGCCCCGGATCCGAGAGGCGGCGGATCACGCGGCACAGGCCGCCTGCCTGATTGTAGAGGGCCGAATCGACGAGGCGATGAACCGGTTTTCCAAGTAACAGCCGACAGAAAACAGGGAGGAGGAGCGGCCAGTGTCTGAGCTGACCCCGAAAGAGCCGAAAACCCCAGAGGAGAAGCGGGCGCGGGCGCATAAAATCCGCACCATGGTGCTGGACATGTTCCTGCCGGTGCTGGCGGCGCTGTTCCTCATCCTGGCGGTCATTTGGCCGAATTCCATCATGGCGTCCCTGGCGGGGATTTTCGCCGGGGCGGTGCTCATCCGCTTTTCCGTCACCCGGTACCAGGGAGAGCGGGGGATGCAGGTCTTCGACAAGCTGGCCATGGCCGGGGGGATCGTGCTGATCCTGCTGGCGGCGGTGCGGTTGGCGCTGATGGGGCTGATTGCGGCGGGCGCGCTGGAACGGGGCGCGCTGCCGTTCCCGTATTTATAGAACTAGGCCCTGTTTGGAAAATCCAGAATACTGTCTATTTCCCAAACAGGGCCTAGAAGGAAGAACAAAAGCAGGCGAATACCGCCTGCTTTTGTGTGCCATGAGAGTGGCCAGGCAGGAAAAATCATGGCGGGGACGCCGAAAGGGTAGGCTTGAGCAATGGGCGTTTTTGACAGAGGGATGGCCTCTTTACCCCAATACGGCGCGCTGTGTGCCGACATCCGGGATGGGCGGCTGCCCGTTTCGCTGACGGGGCTGGGACATATTCATAAGGTGATGCTTGTACACGCTTTGTGCGCCTGCCTGGGCCGCAAGGCGGTTTTCATTGTGGCGGACGAGGCGGAGGCCAACCGGGTATGCGAGGATCTGGCCTGTCTGGGGACGACGGCGCTGCTGCTGCCCGCGCGGGATTTATCCCTGCGGCGGGTGGAATCCACCTCCCGGGAATACGAGCAGATGCGGCTGGGGACGCTGGCGAAGATGGCGGCGGGGGACTACCAATGCGTGGTGGCCTGCGCCGACGCGGCGGCCCAGTTCACCCTGCCGCCCGACATGCTGCTGCGCCGGACGCTGCGGCTGCGGGAGGGGACGCCCCTGCCCTGCGGCAATCTGTCCGCGGCGCTGGTGAGCGCGGGGTATGAGCGGTGCGATCAAATTGAGGGGCCGGGGCAGTTCTCGGTGCGGGGCGGGATCATCGACGTGTATCCCGCCGACTGCCCGTCGCCGGTGCGCCTCGAGCTGTGGGGCGACACGCTGGACACCATTTCCTACTTCGATCTGCTGACCCAGAGGCGCACTGAGGGCCTGAAAGAGGTGGCCATCACGCCGGCGGCGGAAATCGTCTACGACGATGCGGAAGAGCTGGCCGGGGCCATCGAGGCGCTGGCGGCGGGCCTGCGGGGCCGGGGGGCTGCGGCGCAGAAGGAGAACCTGCTGGCGGACAGCGAGCGGCTGCGGGCGGGGGGACAGCCCGCGTCCCTGGACAAATACATCCCGCTGATATTCGATAGACCCGCGACCCTGTTCGAGTACGCGCGGGGGGCGATGGTGTTCGTTTCGGAGCTGTCGCGGGTCAAGGAGCGGATGCGCACCTTCCAGTGGCAGCTGCAGGAGGACGTGAAGACCCTGCTGGAGGAAGGGCAGCTGTGCCGGGGGCTGACCGAATACGCCCTGGACGAGGACGGGATGCTTTACGAGCTGGAGCGGGGGAAGTGCATCCTGCTGGACGCCTTTGCCCGCGCGGGGCAGGATATCCATCTACGGGGCGTCTACAACGTCAGTGCGCGGCAGCTGCCCGTCTGGTCGGGCGGGCTGGAGCTGCTGGCCGAGGATTTGGAGGATATGCTGCGCCGGGACATGGCGTGCGTGGTGCTGGCGGGGCCGGAGGCCAAGACGGCCCAGACCCTGGCGGCGGATCTGGCCGAGAAGGGAATCCCGGCCCTATACGCCCCCGCGCCGGAGGCACCGGTGAAAAAGCGGGTGCTGGTCATGCAGGGGGGGCTGTCGTCGGGAGCGGAGTTCCCGGAGGCGGGGTTTGCGGTCATCACCCATGGGCGGGTGTCGGCGCGGCGGGCCGCCCGGCGGGCCAAACGGGACAAGAGCGCGGAGATCCACAGCCTGGCGGAGCTGAAGCCGGGAGATTACATCGTGCACGCGGCCCACGGCATCGGCGTATACCAGGGGATCCACCAGCTGGAGGTGCAGGGGGTGGTCAAGGACTACCTCAAGCTCCAGTACGACAAGGGGGACACCCTGTACGTGCCGGTGACCCAGCTGGATTTGGTCAGCAAGTACATCGGCACCAAGGACGAGGTGAAGGTCAAGCTCCACCGCCTGGGGGGCCAGGAGTGGCAGAAGGCCAAGACCCGGGTGCGCGCGGCGGTCCGGGACATCGCCAAGGAGCTTATCGCCCTGTACGGCAAGCGGATGGCCACCCCGGGGTTCGCCTTCGATCCGGACGGGGAGTGGCAGTACGATTTCGAGCGGCGGTTCGAATACGAGGAGACGGAGGATCAGCTCCGCTGCATCGAGGAAATCAAGGGGGACATGGAGCGCACGGTGCCGATGGATCGGCTGCTGTGCGGGGACGTGGGCTTCGGCAAGACCGAGGTGGCGCTGCGCGCGGCGTTCAAATGCGTGTCCCAGAGCAAGCAATGCGTGCTGCTGGTGCCCACCACCATCCTGGCGTTCCAGCATTACAACACGGTGGTGCGGCGGTTCGAGGGGTTCCCGGTGAAGGTGGAAATGCTCTCCCGCTTCCGTACGGCGAAGCAGCAGGAGGAGATCATCCGCCGGGTGCGCGCGGGGGATGTGGACATCCTCATCGGCACCCATCGGATGCTGTCCAAGGATGTGAAATTCAAGGATCTCGGGCTGTTCATCGTGGACGAGGAGCAGCGGTTCGGCGTGGCGCAGAAGGAGCGGATCAAGGAAATAGCCCCCAACGTGGACGTGCTGACCCTGTCGGCCACCCCGATCCCCCGCACGCTGAACATGGCCATGAGCGGCATCCGGGACATGTCGGTCATCGAGGAGGCGCCACAGGACAGGCGGCCGGTGCAGACCTATGTGCTTGAGCACGACAACGGCATTATCACCGACGCCATCCGGCGGGAGCTGCGCCGGGGCGGGCAGGTGTATTATCTCCACAACCGGGTGGAGACCATCGAGCGGTGCGCGGCGGGGATCCAGATGCGGATTCCGGAGGCGCGGGTGGGCTTCGCCCATGGCAAGATGACGGAGGATCAGCTTTCCGAAATCTGGCGGCAGGTGCTGGAGAACGAGATCGACGTGCTGGTATGCACCACCATCATTGAGACGGGGGTGGATATTCCCAACGTCAACACCCTGATCATCGAGAACGCCGACCGGTTCGGCCTGTCCCAGCTGCACCAGCTGCGGGGGCGGGTGGGGCGGTCGTCCCGGCGGGCCTTCGCGTATCTGACCTTCGTGCGGGGCAAGGTGCTCACCGACGTGGCGTCCAAGAGGCTGGAGGCCATGCGGGAGTTCACCGAGTTCGGCGCGGGGTTCAAAATCGCCATGCGGGACATGGAGATCCGGGGGGCCGGCAACCTGCTGGGCGCCCAGCAGCACGGGCACATGGAGGCGGTGGGATACGAGATGTATCTGCGGCTGCTGGCCGAGGCGGTGGGCGAGGAAAAGGGCGAGACCGTGGCCGACCGGGAGGCGGAATGCCTCATCGACCTGCAGATTTCCGCCCATATCCCCGAGTCGTATATTGCGGCCAACGCCCAGCGGCTGGACGTGTACCGCCGGATTGCGGATATCCGCACCCACGAGGACAGCCTGGATGTGTACGACGAGCTCATCGACCGCTTCGGCGAGCCGCCGGCGGCGGTGCAGGGGCTTATCGACGTGGCCCTGCTGCGCAACATGGCGGCCGAGCTGGGCATTTACGAGGTCAAGCAGCAGCAGGACAGCCTGCTGCTCTACCAGCGGAAGCTGGATTTAGAGGTCGGGGCGCGAATGTCGGCGGCCATGAAGGGCCGGGTGATGGTCAGCGCGGGAGCCAAGCCTTATTTCGCGGTGAAGATTGGGCGGAATCTTACGCCGCTGGATACCCTCCGGGAGGCGCTGGAGGCGGGAACGCCGGAGGAGAAGAAGGGCAATTGAGGAGAGCCGCCGCAGATTCTGCGGCGGCTCGGCTTATTTGTGCAGCCGCCTAGGGCGGCGAAGGGGAGGCTATGAACGACATGCGGGGGCTGCGGAGACGGACGGCTTGGCTGGTGCTGCTGGCAGTGGTGCTGACGGCGGCACTTAGCGGCTGCGGGGAAGAGGTGGAACGGACCTTTTTCCTTGAAGGCGTCACGCTGGAAACGGCGGAGGCTGTGCCGGATACCGACACGCGGGCGCTGCTGCGCGCCTATTTCGCCTGGCGGGCGGACAGCTTCGGCCGGGCGGCGGGAGCCGTGCCGACGGAGGGATGGGCGGAGGCTCCGGCCATGGCGGAGGCGGTAAGCGCGGCGGAGGCGAGCCGACGGGAGTGCCTGAAAACGATGATGGACGGGTGGGGGTGCGTCTATTCCGGCGCGAAAACCACGCTGCGGGTGGACAGAACGGCGCGGGCCGGGCGGTACACCGAGCTGTGGGTCTACGAGGCGGGGTATTTCGCGGCTTGGTATCCCGGCTACACGGGGCCGGACAAGGCGGACTGGTCGGGCAACGGAGTCAAGCATGTGCTGCGCATTGAGGACGGCCGGGTGGCCGCGGATATCTACCACGAGGGGCGGCCTACCGGAGCGAAAAGCGGCGATTTTGAGACGGATCCGTCCTACATCGCCTATGCGGGGCGGGTATCGCCTCCACCCGAGGCGGTGGAGGGGCGGCCGCCTCTGCTGCCCGTCAACCGGCCGCGGTTTTCGGCGGGGTACGATCCCGGCCAGGCGCTGGCTTACGCGGAGAAGTGGGCCCTATCTCGCAACCCGGCGGTGCACGATTACTCGCTGGAAGGCGGAGACTGCTGCCATTTTGCTTCCCAATGCCTGGCGGCGGGCGGCCTGCCGGAGGAGGGAGACTGGAAGGCCGGAAGCCTGGCCTATATCAATTCCACCCGGCTGTACGCCTATCTGACCGGGCCGGGGGGAGCGGGCCGGGGTATGGCGGTTATCCGCCAGAGGGATCCGGCGGGCAGGCAGGCGGCGGCCGGGGGCAAGACGGTAAAGGCGGCGCGGCTGCTGTTCCCGGGCAGCCCGGTGTTTTACCGGTGGGGCGGCGGCTATGTGGGCGACAGCAAATGGAGCCATACCGCCTTATGCGTGGGCTATCTGGGGGACGGCACCCCGGCGGTCAGTTCCCACACCGGGGACAAGTACCGGATCAAATGGAACTACGGCGGGGCGGACTGCGATTACGGAACAGCGCAGATGACGCCGGGGCCGGGAGCATAAGGAGGAAACGTATGATTCTGCGAATCGAGCAGACCCGCGCCGGGACAGCGCAGACGTTCGACGTCTATACTGACGACAGTTTGGTGTTCACCGGAAGGCTGGGAGCGGTAAGCAAGCGCCAGGAAATCGTGCTGGAGGGAAAGGACGGGCGGACGCTTACCGGGACATACCTGCCCGCGTGGGAGCTTCAGCGCCAGGCGGAACGCTGGAAGCTGCCGGGATACCGGCTGTCCCAAGGGCTGCGGTATGGCCGGGCGGGACAAAATGAAGGCTGCTTTTTCCTTGTGCGGGATGGCTTATGGAAGAGCCGGTATGTCATCGCCAATGGCGGCGAGAGCTTTTCGGTGTATTTTCTGTCCAAAGGGAGTTTTGAGTACCTGTCCATCTACCGGGACGAAAGGCAAATCGCCCTTGTGGAGCATTATCTAACAGTGGTGGACAATCGGGAACGGTATAAGCTGTACCTGCTGGAGGAATACCGGGCGCTTGGGGAGACGTTGACGCTGTTCCTTCTGTATTTCGACAATTGGAACCATGCTGAGCGGTTTCCAACGGTTTATGGTACGCGAGTGACGAAAGCGTGGTCGCTGTCGCGGTACGCGCACACCTACGATCCCGGATGGAGGGCGGCGCATTTCCCGCAGGAGAATTTTTTCGGCAAGAGCCGATTGTTCCCGGAGGATACCTCTCTATAAAAACCGGGCCGGACGATTTTTCGTCCGGCCCGGTTTGGCATCGGGAAGGGTGAGAAGGCATCAAGGAGACGGTTCCGGTTATGCCGGGGAGCCCACATAGGCGGCAAATTCCTCGGGGGTGCCGGAAAAGACGTTCATGTCGATACAGGGCTCCCGGCCGGTATAGCCCTGCAGCCGGGCGTTGTCCGCGTACTGCCAGAAGGTCCAGGGGCGGGATGCCGGCAGGCTGGGGGTGAAATAAACGTCCCGGATCCAGAGGTCGTAATCGTCATACCTGCCCTCCAGGTAGAGGCGGTAGGCTTTCCCGGTGGCGTACAGGATGGGGCGAACGCCGTAATGGGCTTCCAGACAGCGGAGCAGGGCGTCCAGCTGGGGATGAACATCCGCGGCGGCGGGGGGATCCGCCGCCTTATCGCCATAGAATTCCACGTCCACCACGGGAGGAAGCGCGCCGGGCTCTCGCGGGACGGCGGCGATAAAGTTATCGGCCTGCGTCTCCCCCGGGCTGTCGTAGCTGAAGAAATGGTACGCCCCCACCCGCAGGGCGGTTTTCCGGGCCTCCTCCCAGTTGTACGAGAAGCGGGGATCCGTGAAGCCGCTGCCCTCGGTGGCCTTGATAAAGGCGAAGGAGAGGCCCTGCCCCGCCAGGGTGGGCCAGTCGATCTCCCCCTGCCAGGAGGAGACGTCCACCCCCCGGACGGGGTACCGCTCCCGGGAGGGCGTATTCAGCTTGAGGACGCCGGTAAAGAACAGGGCGGCAAGGACGGCCGCCGCCGTCAGGAGAGCGGCGGCGGGCAGAAGCCAGCGCAGAAGGCGGCGGGTTTTCAGGCTGAACATGGGGCGTTCCTCCTTTCAGTTAGTTATTTAAAACAGGGTCAGCTGTTCTTGGGGACCGTAGCCCTCCCGGATGCGGGCGGCGATGTCCTTCATCCGCCAGAGAAGACCGGCGGCCCGGCATTCGGCGGTGAACAGGGCCCACAGCTCCTTGTGCCGGGGAGAGACGCAGGCATAGCGGAGGCCGAAGGTCTCGGCGTAGCGGCGGCGCAGGCCGGGAAAGGCTTCGTCCAGGCGGTCGTAAAAGTATTCCCGCTGGTTATCCCGCAGGGTGACGCCGAAGCCGGGGCCGGCGTAAATCCAGGAGGCGCCCGCGTCGGCGGCCCGGCGGACGACGGCGCGGATATTCTCCGGCGTATCGTTGATGAAGGGGAGGATGGGCATCAGCAGCACGCCGCAAGGCACGCCCGCCCCCGTCAGGGCGCGCATGGCGGACAGCCGGGCGCTGGTGGGGCAGACACACCGCTCGATGGCGCGGCAGAGAACGTCGTCCGCCGTGGTGACGGTGAAGTTGACGGCGGCCGGGGCGTGCCGCCGGACGGCCAGGAGCCGCTGTGCGTCCCGGACGGCCAAATCCGACTTGGTGGCCAGCACGGCGCCGAAGCCGTGCCGGGCAAGGAGGTCGAGGGCGCCGGCGGTCAGGCAGGCTTCTTTTTCGAAGGGGTTATACGGATCGCTCATAGCGCCGGTGTGCACGATGCCGCTGCGCCGCTTGGCGAGCAGCTCCCGGCGCAGGATCTCCAGGGCGTTTTCCTTGGCCCGCACGGTGTCGAAGCGCTCCACCCGGTAACAGGAGGAGCGGGAGTCGCAGTAAATGCAGCCGTGGCAGCAGCCCTTGTAGAGATTCATGTTGTAATTGGCGCCGAACCAGGCGGTATCCGCGTAGCCGGACAGGATGGTTTTTGCGGGAATGGTTTCCATAGCGCGCCTCCTTGGCAGGATGCCGGGCTTTGCCCGTCCAGGACAGTATACCAGCCAAAACCGGACAACGGGGCGTCTGTTTATCATTGTAGCATAGAAGGGAAGAGAAGGAAATCCCTCCGGCGGCTTGCCAAATCCGGCGCAGGCGTGCTACAATGTCTACAGATCGAGATTCCGACAGGGTTCGACAAGGGAGGCGGTTCGGCATTGAAGACGTGGGGACGGGGACTGGCGGGGCTGCTGGCGGCGGGACTGCTGGCCGGGGCGCCCGGCTGCGGCCGGCCGGAGACCCAGGAAACCATGGCGGGCACGCAAACCACCTCGACAGCGGCGGCGACAACCACGGCGGCCACGACGGCTGGAACCGACGCGACAAGCGGCTCCATTGCCTTCGACGCGGCCTCGACGACCGACAAGACCACCACCACGCGCACCAAGTCCACCAGCGGCGCGAGCACAGCGGCGCCGTCAGTCCAGGCGAAGCTGCGGGCGGCCATGAAAACCAGCAGCGTGCGAGGGTTGTCCCTGGTGGCATTCCGGGACAAGGAGATTGTATTCTCCTTTTACGACGGGTACATGGACGCGAAAAAGACCAAGCTGGTCAACGCGAACACCAAATACCGGATTGCATCGGTATCCAAGACCATCACCGGCATCCTGGCCATGCAGCTGCAGGAACAGGGACGGCTGGACATCGACAAGGATATTTCCGCCTACATGGGGGTGAGAGTCCGGTCGCCGAAATACCCGGACGCGGTAATCACCACCCGGATGCTGATGACCCACACGTCCGGCGTCATCGGCGGGGCCGCCTATGACAAAAACACGGGGGATCCCCCCTATCAGCCGCTGACCGCCGTGCTGGGGAGCAGCGGATGCTTCACCGGGAGCCGGCCGGGAAAAAGCTTCCGCTACAGCAACATGGGGGCCGCCATGGAGGGCGGGGTCATCGAGGGGGTGACCGGCAAGCGGTTCTACGACTACGCCGGGGAGCAGTTCGCGGCGCTGGGGATGGACGCGGGCTATCTGCGCACCAAAATCAAGGACACGGCCTCCATCTCCCCCGCCAGAAGCGCGGACGTGCCGAACTGGAAGCGGGTGGAGGGCGCCTACGATACCATTCCGCTGGGGCAGATGTACTTGCTTGGGCACGGGGATCTGATCATCTCCGCCCAGGATTTGGCCCAGTTCGCTATCGCGCTGGCAGGGGATGGCTCCACGAAAACCCACCGGATTCTGTCCGCCGAATCGGTGAAGGCCATCAACACCGTCTACAGCCATTCGGGCAAGGACGGCATCGGGCTGAACATGAGCATGACGAAGGATCTGGCGGACGGGCGGCTGATTTACGGCCATTCGGGGCAGGCGTATGGGATGATCGCGGGGCTGTATTTCGACCCGGTGGATCACACGGGGGTGGTCTTCATCACCAACAGCGCCTCCACCGCCAAGAACCGCAAGGGCAAGTACACCCTCACCGGCAATCTGATGGAGATTCTCTACCGGGACGTGCTGGGCGCGCCCGCCTATAAGGGCGGGCCGATCGCGGCCCCGACGGGCAGCATTCCCATGCCGGAGGACAAGGGATAATCCGGCGGGTTCTTTTCGGTGTCTGCCACCAATAGCATAGAGGGGCTGCAACATTTTTCGTTTTGCAGCCCCTTCTTTTTGATCTTGCCCATACGGGGCTTTTTCGGTACAATGGGAACGGAGAAAAGAGAAAAGGAGCGTGTTTATGGACAACTTCATGGCAATGGCCAATTCCGGCATGCTGTACCTGATTGCCGGCGTGGTTATCGCGTTCGTGATGATCCTCGCCGCGGTTTTTCTGGTCAAGGCCTACCGGGAGGGCGTGAAAATCGGGATGGACAAAAAGAAGATGCACAAGGCCATCACCTCGAGCATCGCTTTTACCGTGGTGCCCTCGGTCAGCATCCTCATCGGGGTCATCGCGCTGTCGGGCTCGCTGGGCATACCGATTCCGTGGCTGCGGCTGTCGGTCATCGGGGCGCTGCACTACGAAACCATGGCGGCGGACGTGGCCGCCAAGGCGGCGGGGCTCAGCGAGCTGTCGGGACAGTTGATGAACGGGGACGTGTTCGTGTCCGTGATTTTCGTGATGACCATCGGCATTATCTGGGGCGGGGTGTTCTGCGTCTTCGGCCTGAAAAAGTACCAGAGCCGGGTACTGGGCCGGGTGGGCAAGAAGGACAACCGCTGGGGCACCATCCTGTTCAACGCCATGTTTGTGGGCATGGTGTGCGCCTTCATCGGGGCGGGGTTCGCCGACCTGCGCAAAGGGAGCGTGACAAGCCTCATCGTCATCGTGGTGTCCGCGCTGTTCATGGCGCTGTTCACCTGGCTGACGGAAAAGAAGAACCAGAAGTGGATGGAGAGCTTTTCGCTGTCCTTCAGCATGGTGCTGGGGATGGCGGCGGCCATCGGGGCCAACGCCGCCGGCATCCGGTAGCGTGACAGATCCGTGCGGCCGCTTGTGAGCGGCGGAAAGGAATGGGATTTATGGCCAAGATAAAAAAAGAACGCACCTTTGACGATACCATGCATATTTACGGCCGGATAGGCACCCTTATAGCGCTGACGCTGATGCTGCTGGTGCCGTTGTTCGTGGCGCTGTATTTTCACGCCTCCCCCGACATGAAGGGGATGCTGATGGGGGCGTTGAGCATCTGTATCATCTATCTGCCCTCAAGCATCATCGAGGTGATTACCTACGCGCCCATGCTGGGCACCGGGGCCACGTATCTGGCCTTTATCACCGGCAATCTGACCAATTTGAAAATCCCCTGCTGCATGACGGCGCGGGACATTGTGGGCACCAAGTACGGCACCAAGGAAAACGAGATCATCTCCACCATTTCGGTGGCGGTGTCCTCCCTGGTGACTTGTACGGTGCTGATCCTCGGGGTGCTGCTGCTGGCGCCGCTGACCCCGATCCTGCAGAGCCCGGTGCTGCAGCCGGCGTTCAACACGGTGGTGCCCGCCCTGTTCGGGGCGTTGGGGTACAAATATTTCAGCAAGACGCCCCTGGTGGCGGTGGCGCCGTTTCTGTGCATGACGGCGTTGTGCCTGCTGGTGCCGGCGGCGGCGTCCCAGGTGGCGATTTTGGTGCCGGTGTCGGCGCTGATTTCCATCGGGGCGGCCCGGCTGCTGTATGTCAAGGGCGTGCTGCAATAAGAGAGAGGAAAAGGTCCGCGCCGGCTTGACGCGGCAGAAGGGAGAGAAATGGCATGGGCTGGTGGATAGGCTTAGGTGTACTCATCCTGTTGGCGGGGCTGCTGGGAGCGGCCTGCGTGCGGGCGGCGCTGCTGAAAAATCCAGAGAAGCGGGGAGAGCCGCAGCCGGTGGATGGGGAGAAGGCGGCGAAATATGCAAAGGATTTGTCCCGGATGATCCGCTGCGAGACCATCAGCGTGCGGGAGAGCGGCCCAGCGGAGAAGTTCGCCCGGTACCGGGCGGAGCTGGAGCAGCTGTTCCCGCTGGTGCATGAAAGGCTGGAGCGGACGTTGATCGGGGACGCGATGCTGTTCAAGTGGAGGGGGACGGATCCGGCGCGAGGGGCCGTGGTGCTGATGGCCCATTCCGATGTGGTGCCCGCGGCCGGAGAGTGGGATCATCCGCCCTTTGCCGGGGAAATCGCGGACGGCTGTGTCTGGGGCCGGGGAGCTATGGACACCAAGGGGTCGCTGTGCGCATTGTTCAACGCGGTGGAGGAGCTGCTGGCCGAGGGATACACGCCGCCCTGCGACGTGTATCTCGCCAGCTCCAACAACGAGGAGATCATGGGGGACGGGGCGCCCAACACCGTCACGTGGCTGACGGATCACGGGGTGAAGCTCGATTTGGTGCTGGACGAGGGAGGCGCGGTCATCGAGGCCCCCATGCCGGGGCTGAACGGCAAATACGCCATGCTGGGGGTGCTGGAGAAGGGGTACGCCGATGTGCGGTTCACCGCCGTGTCGGCCGGCGGGCATTCCAGCACGCCGCCCAAGGGCACCCCGCTGGCCCGGCTGGCGGCCTTTGTCAACCGGGTGGAAACCCGGCCGCCGTTTCCGGTAAAAATCACGCCGCCGGTGAAGGCGATGTTCGCGGCCATGGCGCCGGATATGGCGTTTCCCTTCCGGCTGCTGTTCGGCAACTTATGGCTATTCGGGCCGCTGCTCAAACGGGTCATTCCCAAGGTCAGCGGGCAGGCGGGGGCGCTGCTGCACACCACCTGCGCGTTTACCATGGCGCAGGGCAGCGACGCGCCCAATGTCATCCCGACGGAGGCCAGCGTGACGGCCAATCTGCGGTTTATGGTGCATCAGGGACGGGAGGCGTCTCTTCAGGCGCTGGAGAAGCTGGCGAACAAGTACGGGCTGCGCATGGAGGTGCTGTACGCCTGCGACTGCTCGCCGGTGGTGGATGTGCACAGCGCGGGGTACGCTTATATCCGGCAGTGCGTCCGGGAGGTGTTCCCGGAGGCGGGAATTGCGCCGTATGTCATGCTGGGCGGTACCGACGCCAAGCATTATGCGAAGGTTTGTGACTGTGCGCTGCGGTTCGCGCCCACCGTCCTGACCCCACAGCAGCTGGCCAGCATGCACGCGCGCAACGAAAACCTGTCGGTGGACGCGCTGGCGCGGGCGGTGGCGTTTTACCGGCGGGTGCTGACGGGATACCGATAGGGTACATATTTTAGGCGGAATCCTTCTATACTAATAGGGAAATAAGGAAGGATGGCGATGGGACATGGTGGATGTTCTGATCATCGGCGCAGGCTGCGCCGGGCTGACGGCGGCAATTTACGCCACACGGGCGGGGCATCGGGTGGTGGTGCTGGAAAAGCTGTTCCACGGCGGGCAGATTTCGGTGACTAACGAGGTGGAGAATTACCCGGCCATCGACCGGATTTCAGGGCCGGATCTGGCCAACCGGATTTACGAACAGGCGGCGGCGCTGGGGGCGGACGTACGCTATGAGGACGTGAGCGAGGTGGATCTGGCGGGGCCGGTCAAGCGGGTGACGACCTCCGGCGGGGAATATGAGGCCCGTGCGGTTATCATCGCCAACGGCGTCCAGCGGCGCAAGCTGCAGTGCCCGGGGGAGGAAAAATTCCTGGGGCGTGGCGTCTCCTACTGCGCCACCTGCGACGGGGCCTTTTTCAAGGGAAAGGACACAGCGGTGGTGGGCGGCGGCAACACGGCGCTGGAGGACGCGCTGTTTCTCGCCAACCTGTGCCGGACGGTGTATCTCGTGCACCGTCGGGACAGCTTCCGGGGAGAAAAGGTGCTGGCGGAGGCCGTCGCGCAAAGGCCGAACATCCGGCCGCTGTTCAACAAGACGGTGGAAAGCATCCACGGCGGCCAATCGGTGGAGGGGGCGGCGCTGCTGGACACCGTGACGGGCGAACGCACGCAGCTGCCGATCAGCGCCGTGTTCGTGGCCATCGGGATGCAGCCGGACAACGGGCTGTTCGCGGCCGCGGGGCTGGACGAGAACGGGTATATCCAGGCGGACGAAAGCTGTACCACCCGGCTGCCGGGGGTGTTCGTGGCGGGGGACACCCGCACCAAGTGGCTTCGGCAGATCATTACCGCCGCGGCAGACGGGGCGGTGGCCGCCACCCGGGCGGGGCATTACCTGGAAACCGCGGGGCTGGGGCAATCGGAGGAGGCGCTTTCACCGGTTTGATGGTTGACGCCGTGGCAGAATTGTGGTACGCTTGATATAATATTAGTCTGCTGGAGGGGTTGAAACATGGACGCACAGACCAAGTTTTGCCGGCTGAGAGACGCCATTGAACAATCCGGCGCCGAATTTTTCCGTATGGCGCTGTGGCAGGACGGCGCGTATTTCGCCCATGAGTTTCTGCCCATGTCCGCGTGCAGCAATCTATATTCCATCTCCAAGGTGCTGACCTCCACCGGCGTGGGGCTGGCCTACGACGAGGGGCTGCTGAAGCTGGAGGATCCCATTGTCAAATATCTGGGCAATCACGTGCCTGAGGAGGCGGATCCGAAAATCCGCGAGGTGACGGTGCGGCATCTGCTGACCCAGACCTCCGGCATCGGGCAGGGCAGCCTGTTCGAGGCCGACCGGTATCTGGGCACGGGGGAAGACTGGATCGCCCGGGTGCTGGGCCGGGCCATGCCGCACCAGCCGGGGACGGTGTTCACCTACGACAACGGGAACTATTACATGCTCAGCTGTATCGTGGAGAAGGTGACCGAGCTGCCGCTGGATCGGTTCTTGAAAACCACGCTGTTCCGCCGGATGGGCATCCGAGAGTTCGCCTGGGAGCGGTGCCCGCTGGAGCATACAATGGGAGCCACCGGCTGCTACATGGGGCTGGAGGATCTCAACAAAATCGGGCGGCTGTACGCGCTGGGCGGCAGCTACGAGGGGAGGCAGCTGCTCAGCCGGGAATGGGTGGAAATGGCCGCCGCGCCGTATCCCAACACGAGCGGCACGCCCTATGGATTCGGCTTCAGCCGCCGCCCGTCGGGGGATTTCTTCTGCGGCGGGGCGCATAACCAGTTTTTGTACATATCGCCGGCCCAGAAAATCGCGGTGGCGATACAGGGATACGACGACACGCAGCAGATGGATCAGCTTATCGAGCAGGCCATCGGAGACTGAGGCCGCATGGACGGCCGGATATATTTCGCGATAGCCGGGCGATGAGAACCGGCGAAAAGGGGGGTGCAATATGGGAGAGCTGGTCAAGCTGCCCAATATCGGCCCGGAGCTGGAACGTCAGCTTCATCTGATCGGCGTCGATACGGTGGAGGAGCTGCGCCGCAGGGGGAGCAAGCAGGCCTGGCTGGATATTCAGAAAAACGATCCGTCCGCTTGCTTCCACCGGCTCTGTTCGCTGGAGGGGGCGCTTCACGGGGTGCGTAAAATCATGCTGCCCGACGAGGTAAAGGCGGATCTCCAGGAGTTCTACAACGAACATACAAAGAGATGAGAGGGGGACGGCAGATTGCCGTCCCTTTTCCTATGCTTAAGCATGTAGGGGACAGCGCGAAGCGGTGGCCCCTACAAAA
>URCA01000052.1 GCA_900546265.1 uncultured Oscillospiraceae bacterium
GGCGTAGCCCAGGCTCCCCGCGCCGTAGTTGGTGATTTCCGCCAGCCATTTGTTGGCCGCCGTGTACACCTGGTAGAGGATGTCGGGCGCTTCTCCCGGCGGGACGGGCTTGTTCACGCCGAAGTAGACGTACCAGCTGTTGCCCTTCACCATCCGGTTGCCGTCCTCCTCGTCGAAGCGATAGGGCGACTCCCGGGTGTCCACGTGGACGGCGGCCCGGCTGACCGCGCTGCCCACGTTCCAGCCGATGCCGGTGAACCCCACGTCCTCGGCGGCCAGCAGGATGGGCTTGCCCTGGTAGCGGACCTCCCTGCCGTTTTCCATGTGCCAGCAGTTGATGTCCGCGGCCCGCCCCTCGGCGTGGCGGCTGGCCTTCGCGTCGGTGCGGTAGCCGCTGGTGATGATGATCTTGGTGCAGTCCAGCCGGGCGTAGAGTGCCTCCAGCTGGTCGATGAGCGTATCGTCTATCAGAATGTTGTCGTTGCCCGGCTCCGCGAACTCCCGCACCTTAAAATGCGGCGAAAGCTGCGTGGCGCCGTCCTTTTTCAGGGAATAGGTGTGTACCATAAAACCGATCCTTCCTTTCGTGGAACAGGGAACGCGGGTAAACTGAAAAAGCAGTCCTTTACTTTATAATGTATGCCGCTGTGTCGGTGAAGTGCGTGAAAAAGGAGAACAGGCCTTCCCTTATACGCCGATAGCCAGCCACGCGACGGTGAATCCGCCGGTGCCGCCGGTGCGTACGCCATACACCTTGCAGGTTGTAGAGGTCGGGTTGCTGATACCGACGTAGGTGGTTTGCGGGATAGCCGTCCAAGGGGTTGCTAAAATCGCCGGAACGCCGGAAAAGCCCGTGGACGCGTAATTTACATCCACATATACCGGCACCCCGGCACTTTGCGGCGCAATCCATACCGTGCCATGCGCGATTTTCAGGTTGCCCGCGTGCCAGACCGGCTCGTGATTGACTGTAACTTTGTCAGCCGATATGTCGACTTCGCTACCGCCGTCATAACGGGACAGATTGATAACCGCACTGTCGTCAGCATCCAAGCTATTCGGCATGGCTTGCAGAGTAACATGTGGCTGATCGCCAAGGGATTGTATGTATACCCAAGGACTGCCGTATTGACTTTTATCTGTGTGCCGTAACAAGGCTGTAACTGAGTTGGGTGCTTTACCAAAGGTTAGGCGCTGATTGGTATTGCTTGCGTTGGAAATATCCAGCCCGACAAAATCAAAGGAATACCCTCCGGCAATTTCCTCCCGATAGGAGGTCATCTTAGCAGTGTGATCGCCATTGCTACTTTTCAGTTCGGTGGCGAATTCCCCCACCATTTTCAGCACCTGCTCCACCGTGTCGTAGCCGAACACCGTTTTGCGGCCCTCGGTGCCCTTGGGGCTGTCGTAGATGGCCAGGCCCTCGGCGGTGAACTCCATGTAGCTGCTGACCTTGTCGTTGAGGAAATCCATGGTGATGCCGTCCTTGGTCTGCTGCACGGCGGAGGAAATCACCGTGGTCTTGTCCGCCGCCGTTATCCACGCGCTGCCGTTCCATTCCCGCAGCACCGGCGGATCCGCCTCGTCCTGCCAGAGCCGCCCGGCTTCCGGGTTCTCCGGCGGCTCGGGGCCTATGTACGGCACCTGGGTGACGATCTCCGAAATCACCGATTTGCTGTGCTCCACGTCGGTTTCCAGCACGTGGGATTTGCGGTTGAGCGCCTTCAGGCTTTCGCCGATCGCGCCCTTCTGCTCGCCGGCCTCCGCCGCCTTGCCGGTGGAGGCCAGGGTGTCCCGCAGCCCGCCGTTGTAGGTCAGCGTGTGGGTCATCACCGGCAGCGCGGCCGTCCGCCCGTCCCGCAGCGCGGCGGTCAGGATGTCCCCGGCCTGGACGGCCGGATTGCCCCGGGCCTCGATCTCCATCGGCGCGTAGGGCCGCGCCCCCATCCCGTCCAGAATGTTCTGCATAATCGGCGCGTAATCGCTCATACTGTTCAGCCGGTAGAGCAGCGGGTTGCCGGTGATGACGTAGCTCACCCCCGGCTCGCCGATGGTGCGGCCCACGTCGCCTTCCTCCGCCCGCACTGTCAGCGCGGTGATGGCGGGCACCGAAAAGCCCGCCTCCTTCACGGTGAAATAGTCGTCCAGCCCCAGCGGAGCGTCCGCGGCCGTATAGGATTTCAGCTCCAGTCTGCCGTTTCGATCCATCCGGGCGAAGCAGCCCGCCGCCTGGGCGATATAGGCCAGCAGATTGCGCCCGCTGGTTTCGCCCTCAAGAACGTTGCCGGGCACATAGGTGTTGTTTGGAAAAGTAATGCTGGTAAACTCCATATCCATCACATAGCACAAACCGGAAAACAAGGCGGCCAGGGTGTACGGCAGGTACAGCGTTCTGGCTTTCTCTCCGAAGCGCAGCACGGGGTTCGCCCCCTGCGTCTCGATGGTCACCGGCTGCTCCAGCCGCAGCATCCTGTCGCTGAGCTTCAGGGTGATTTTGCCGTCCTGGTTCTCCACCGAGGTGATGGCGAACACCCCCATGGGCACCGTTTCCTCCCCGTTTTCCGTCAGGAAGCCCAGATGGGGGATGAGCTCCTGCCCGGTCTGGAACACGCCGTCCAGCGCCCCGTCCAGGTTCAGCAGCACCGCCTCTGCCTCCGAGCAGGCGCACACCCCGGGGACGAGATCCTCCCCGCCGCCGCACAGCTCCGTGATTTTCATGGACTGGATCACGTCGCCGCCGTATAATTTCTCATTGCCTCTGTAAAGATAGCCCACCACCCGCCGCTCGTCGGCGGTCGCGGCGGCCTGAAACGCTGGGGATACCGATACCATAATGGTTACTCCATCCTTTCGCACGATATTGGAACGGTTGCACAACGTATAAATATACGCAGGGACAGGGGCGCTTTTGCAAAATCTTGCATTTTGCAAAAGCGCCCGCCTACCTTTCCACAAACGTCAGGCTCAGGCCGTTCCACAGCCTTTTGGCCGGGTCATAGCGGACCATGTCCACCCCCCGATCCTGCACGTAAAACTGCCGGGTGGCCTCCCCCTCCAGGGGGTCGGGATAGGTGATGTAGACGTACAGGGGGGAGACGGCCTGTAAAATGGTGCGCAGCTCCTTGTCTGTCAGCGCGTTGTAGGACAGGGACAGCGTGCGCTTGGTGCCGATCCGGTCCCGCACCACCAGCCCCGACGCGCTGCGCTGCTCCGAAGCCGTCAGGTCGGAGAGGCTGACGTTGAAGGCGGCGGGGGTCTTCAAATCTGTCAGGTTCCAGGTGTCCTCACCGATGGAATCGCCGATGAGCAAAAATTTTGGGTAGTACCGCATAGGTGGCTCCTTTCCCGGTAGAAATTTCCAAAATCCGACTTGCCGGAATGCCCGGCTTGTAGTATACTGGTAAATAGGAAAATGCTGGAATCCGCTTTTGCGCGGGATCAATGGGAAAATCAGACCAGAATGGGGCAGCGGCCTGTCCGGCGGGTGATGGCGTTGACGTTGTCCGACACCACCTCGGCCACCTTCGTGCCGTCCAGGATCAGCTGGATGACCCCGCCGCCGTTCTGGCCCATGGCGGCCTTCACCGCGCGGTAAACGCCGGCGGACACCGATTCGACGATTTGGTCGTTGTTGACCACCGCCGAGCGGGAACCGATGGTTCCCACCAGCTCCGGCCCCGCCTCCCGGGCAATGAACATCTGGCCCATAGAGGGGAAGCCGCCGGAGGCAGCTCTTTTTATATCTGGTGGATTTACATTAATATTGATACCGAAATCGGCAGAGGTTACTCCATTGGTAGAATGTCCAGATAGTTTTACAACAAGATAGAGGGCTTTTGCCGCGATCACAGCTGCTGTAGCTATAAACAAAAGGCCTGCACCGGCGGCTAATAAGCCTACTCCAGCATATAGCATACCAGTGCCGCAGATTGAACCAGCGCCTCCTAGCGCCGTAATCATGCCGACAACAGAAGAGGCTATGCCTAAAAGGGTACCAATGATTCCTAAAGCATCCCCGAATCCACCCGAAAGCTGAGATATTTGGGAAACTGTAGGGCCTAAAGCTTTTTCTATGGCCCCGAAAGTAAGACATACAGTTCCTCCCATGATTGTAGCAGCCCCTCCAATGAGGGCAAAAGCGGTGGCAAAGCAGCCTGAGATGGCGGTAGCAGTTATTGCACTGCCAGAACTCATAAAGGCGAATGCGGTTGTAATTCCGAGCAGCATGCTGGTAATCGTTAATCCGAATGCAGCGCTGATATTGCTAAAGCTAACTGAAAAAATCGATTCTAGAATAAGACAACTGGCTCCAACCCCCGCGTTTAATAACATTGTGCCCGTCAACATGGCAGCAATGGTTGCCATAAACATATCTGAGATAAGCAGGCCGGTACTTTGAAAATAAGATCCTATGTTTATAGATGTTTGTAGACAGCCTGTATCCAACAAAAGTGTTGCCGAGCTGAAGTTACCCACGAAATTTGAAGCACATGTAGCAGCGGAGGCATCAATACCGGCAAAGGCGGTGCTAAATGATGTGCCCACTGATAAGGCTGATGTATCAAATGCAGTTGTAGCGGCAATAGCAGTTTGATCGAAAACCGGAGATAGCCCAGCCACCTGTGTTTCGAATGTGGCTCGAAAAACATTAGCGGATGTAGCTGCGGCTTGCTCAAATTGTGTTAGGCTACTCAATAGAGCATTGACATCGAATGATGTATTGGCCAAGACGATTCTCCTTTCTTTATTATTAAAAATTTAGATTAGTAGGGGGCTGTTTGTAACGAAAAAATATAAATGGATTAAGTATGGCCTTATCATATTACAATGCATAATGCTAGTAATATTAGTAGTGTGTTTAGTATTGTTTCTTACTGGGAAAATCCCTTATGAAATCAACATGCTGTTTGTCATATTAAACTCTATTGTGGTGATAGCACTAGCTCTTTATATGAGATGGTTTCGTAAGCAGGAAATGCTATGGAACTCTATTGAGTACCGCGTAAATGCCAGAATTGATGGCAAAAGACGTGTGCCTGTACTTGATCTACATTCACCTAGATGGCCTCCTGCCGGTGCTTATGTTGTATTGTGTGTTTTTGAAAATGGGATTTCAAAGGAGATCGTTGTACCAGAAAATTTATATTCTGCATTACCGATTGGACAATGTGGTATTTTAACTTTTAGAGAAAATACTAATAACGCATGGTTAATTAAATTTGAGCCGTTTCCATACTATATGTCGCCGCTCTACTAGTTTAATTTGAATTGTGAACATCTCGCCATTCTTTTGCATAAGTATTGACACGTTCTTTAATTTCCCACCAGTTCTGCTGCTCTTTTTTCTCGAATAATTTCGGGAACGCGTCTTCAAGCGTTGGATACCTTTTGGGATCGTTCATAGCTATACCTGCCAGTGCCGCGCCATTGTATACGATCCAGGCGAGAAGCCGGGCAAATTCTTGTGTTCGTTCCTGATGGGCTTGAGAGGCTAGGGCAATCTCCTCGACACTCATGGTTCCGATATCTCTCCAAGAAACACCGGAAGCTAAGGCGGTGTAATAGAGATATTCCGGGTAGTGTTCATGCGGGTCAGGCGCGTCTACGCCTGACCCTTTTTGAAAAAACCCGAGACCTCGAACAGGCCGTTGACCTCCTGCATCAGCTCCTCGATGGAGCGCCCCTCGTCGATGTAATCGTCGAACAGCGCCGTCGCCTTTTCCATGGAGAACCCGGCGTTCAGCGGCTGCATGGCCCCCCACAGGATGGTGGTGATGGTCTCCACCATGTTGTCCTGGATGTGCTCCAGCGCCGCGAACAGGGACTTGCCCAGCTTCTTCTCGATGGCCATAATGGCGCTCGCGGTCAGGCGCAGCTTGTAGTCCTCGCCGCCGACGGTCAATGTATAGAATTTATTCATGCGTCTCGCTCCTTTGTAAGTGTGAATCGTGGTAGAAAACGGGGCCGGCCATCGCCGGCCCCGTTCCGCTTGTGTCGTGGTTCTTTAGGCGGGGTTGGTCACCTTGATGTCGCTCTGCAGCACCATGGTGCAGCTGAAGGTCAGCGCGCCGTTGAGGGTGCCGGCGTCCATCTTGACGGCGGGCACCGCGTCGAACTCATGGGCCGTGCCGTCGGGATAGGTCAGCTGGAAGGTGGCGGCGGTGCCGGCGTCGGCCAGCCCCTTGAGCACCCGGTAACTGGAATCGGCGCTGGAATTGTCGTACAGGAACTTGAACACCAGGTCGCCCAGATCCACGGTGCCGGGCACGAACTTCTTGACCTTGTCGGACAGGACGGTGACGTCGATTTTTTCCGGGGCGCCGCCGAATTCCGGGACTTCCATCAGGAATTCCAGCTCTTTGAAGACGGCGGAATCGTCGGAGCCGGTTTTGTAGGAGATCTTGGTGCTGTTGGCAGACAGTCTGTTCATGGTCATGACATCCTTTCTTAATTGGCTGTGGTTTCTTTGCGGATGAACTCCAAAGGAACGGACGCGAAGGCGCCGTCGTCCAGCAGCACGATTCCCGTCGGGACCGTTTTGCCGTCCTCCTCTTCGCTGGCTGTATCCAGCAGCAGGCCGGCTTTCTGCGTGCCGATATACTCCTTGGCCGTGATATCCCAGCTTCTGTCCAGCAGGCAGGTGACGCGGATAGATTCCATCTTGTTCACTTCCTTCCTATGGCGGAAACCGGAAGAGGCCGCGGACCCTCCGCGCCTCGCCTTCCCGTCCGGCTCCTGTATTCAATTTACCACCCAAGTCGGACCCATGACCGGCACCCATGCTATAAAATTGGGGAAATTTTTTGGCATTTGTGAAAAATTTACACACGTTACCGCTTGCAGCCCGCTTCCCAGTCAGGTATACTGAAGGTAATGGAAAAGCCTGGAAGACGAAGCCTTTACTAGAGGTGCATACCGCATGAAAAGAAGAGGGAATATGTATTTGGGCTAAAGCTAAAATGAAGGGTTGAGAACATTGAAAAATTTCCAGCGGATTCTTGTGACGATGATTTGCGCTATGGCCGTGCTTTCCTGCTCGGCCTGTAATCTCCTGCCAACTAAAAAGCCGAATTCTTCGATTCATTCAAGTCAAGGATTAACGAGTTCTGAACCTATATCTGAACCTATAACGGAGCTGAATCAACTGTATAAAGGCTCCGATATGCATGCTACGGTATATGATTTAAAGACATTTACATCCGCCGAGCTTAAGGGAAAAAACAGGTTCTGATAATTATGGGGATTGAAATTGAAAACATGTCCTCGACAAATGATTATGTGTTGACAACAGAAGCCTATGATGTGTTCATTGATGACGTAGTGGTCACTTCAAAAGATTATTTAATTGGAACAAACATGTTTATTGGCATTAATAATCTGGCCCCTGGAAAACGTGCGAAAGGTTATTGGGGCACGCGTATCCCTGCGGACACCAAAAGCATCGAGGTATACGTTTATGAGAACGGCATTTCTCCTGATAAATATGCGGTGTTCAACTTTGACGTGCCGCCGGTCGAGACCATGACGCTGGAGAAATATGCCGCGTCTATTAAATGACGGCAGGCCTCAACTTTTCTTTCGCCTTCGCATAATCCTCCACCCGCTGCTTCATTGCCCACCAGTCCTGTTGTTTCTTATAGAATGATAAAAACCGAGAAAAGGGTTGAGAATATGAATAAAACTCTCCGACTTATTGTGCCGATTATTTGCCTTGCTATTGGTGCTGCTTTCTTGATTCCATTCTTCATTGCGACTTGGCCGAAAAAGACGGAACCTGTCTTGGAAATCAACAAAACATGTAAAGGTTCCTGGGTAGATGTAACGGCCTATGATATCAAAGCGTTTGAAACTCCTGCACTTAAAGAAAACAATCAAATTTTGGTTGTCGTGGGTTTTGAAATTAAGAATACGGCATCTCAAAAAGATTATTATGTAGGTTCATGTGACCTATACGTTGATGATATAGCGGTTTCGGAGAATCTTTTAAACGGTGTGGAAAAAGGTGCTGAACAGCGTTTAAATGCCACTAAACTTGCACCTGGTAAACGGACGAGGGGCTATGTCGGGGCCAACGTTCCCAGTGGCGCACAAAATCTAGAAGTCCGAATCGATGATGATGACGCTACCGGTACATCCGCCGTCTTTATTCTCGATATTCCCCCGGTCGAGTCCATAACCCCAGATGAGTATTTCGCGTCTCTGAACGGATGACTCCTGCAAGGGCAAAGTGAATTGTGTGGATTTTTCACACGATCCGCTTTTCCTTGGCCAGCAGATAGTAGAACTGCCTCCGGATGCCGTTGAAGCTTTTTTCGCCCAGCGGCAGGCCCTTGCGCATGCGCAGGTAGTGCCAGGGCATGTCCTCGGTCACCGCCTCCACCAGATAGGGGGCCTGCGCGCCCGCCGCCTGGCGGGCCGTTTTTTCGATAAGGGCGATGTCCGCCGCCAGGGTCGCCGCCCGGGTGGCCCGTCCGGCGGTGGGGTCGCTGCCCCGCGGCCCACCGAAGGGGCTTTCCAGCTCCCGCAGCCGCCGCTTCTTCTCCGGATACTGCAGGCAGAAATTGTGCAGCTCCCGGTAAGCGTAGGGGCTGATGTCATACTGGTCCAGCTTCAAATCCTTTTTCATCGGCATAAAAATGGCTCCTTTCTATTTATCAACAGCTATTATAAACAATAGTTATTTTCACAAAGGCTAAATCGCCGCTCGTTTCCTTTCGGCCGGCCCTGTGTTACCGGTGTAACCGGTATTTTTCAATAGGTTCTCTTACCCTCTTTTCCTGTACCGTTCCTATAGGTACATCTTTTATATAAAACTGGTTACATGGGTTACAATGGAGAAAAACCTAGGCGCCATGCGGGTTACCGGCCTGTAACCGGATTGTAACCCGATGGCCTCCGGTTACAAATTCTTTGTGTGTTTTGCCCAATATTTCTGGACGCCATAGCCGGAAAACCGGCGGCTGCCGGATCCGCGCTCCCAGCCCTCCAGCCCCTGCAGGAGGTCGGCAATCTCCAAGCTCTGCTTGAGGGCGGGCTTTCCCGGCTCCTGCAGGGCCTCCCGCCACAGCTCCAGGATGCAGACCTCCCGCCGGTTTTCCAGATAGTCGGCGATCAGCCCCCGCCGGACATCCTCCGCCTGGGCTGCCTCCCGCGCCGTCTCCGCTTCCTCCTCAATGTTGCGATTTGCAACTTCCGGCAGACAATCAGTTCGGAATCGCTGGTATGCCTCGGCCCAGCATTGGCGGATGTCGGCACGGACCTCCTCCTCCCGGGCGAACAGGTCGGAGCCGTCTCCCCGGCAGGTGATGGGATAGAAACGGCGGTTCCCGGTAACGTCCGTTAAAAACTCCGCGCGGTTGGTGGTGCCGATGTAGATGCAGCCGCGGGGCACGTCCTCGGTGTGCCGCTGATAGGGCCGGCGGTAGCTGTCCGACTGGCGGGAGATGAAGCCTTTGACCGCCTCCGCGTCCTTGGCCCGCCGGAGGGCCAGCAGCTCGGCCATTTCGCAGATCCAGGCCCCCTCCACGGCTTCGGAGCCCTTCTGCCCCTCCAGGACGGTGACCTCCCGGAAGAAGGCGTCGTCCATGGCCAGCCACCGCACGAAGGTGGATTTGCCCTCCCCCTGCCGCAGGCCCACCAGCACCGGCATCACGTCGAACTTGCAGCCCGGCCGGAAGGCCCGGTGGATGCCGCCGGCGAAAATCAGGCGGCTGACCTCCCGGGTATAGGCGGTGTCCGGCGCGCCGAGATACCGGATGAGCATCTCCTCCAGGCGGGGCTTCCCGTCCCACCGCAGGGCCGTGATCGCCTCCCGCACCGGGTGATAGGGCTGCAGGTGGAAGGCGATTTGCAGCGCGTCGGTCAGCTTTTTCGGGTTGTGCAGGCCATAGACGCTCTCGATGTACAGCCTCAGGGTGGCCTCGAGGTTCTCGGCCCAGCGCTGGGCCGGTTCCCCCGGCCTCCGCCATTCCGGCGCGTGGGTCAGCTCGTTGAACCACAGCTGGTTCTTCCAGGCCGGGTCCTCGGTCAGAATGCGCAGATAGTTCTCGATGCGATCCAGCGATCCGTCCTCCCCCGCCTGGAGGGAGATGGGCCGCTTCGCGGCCTTCAGCTCCCGCCGCCGCACCCGCATGGCGGCCTGCCATTCCTTCCGCCGGCTGTTCAGCAGCCGGTCAAACGCGGCCTTGATGCCCAAATCCCTGGCCCGTTCCTCCAGCTCCACCTGCCGCAGGATCTTGTCCGTCCCCTCCGGCATGTCCAGCAGCGCATCGATGATCGGCCCGCCCAGCAAATCGGATTTGCCCAAGGCGCGTGTGTCCCCTTTATTGGACAGGCATTGGTATATATTGGTACTTGCCCCCTCGGAAGGGGCCGCCGTCCCGCTCATGAGCGTTCCCCCGGCTTCTTTTCCATGTCCTCCGCCGCGCTGGTCTCGATGTCCACCAGGGCCATCAGCGGCACCTGGAACACCCCGGCGATTTTCGCCAGCAGGGGCAGGTCGATTTTCTTCTGCCGCCCCCGCGTCTCGATGTAGCCGTAGTAGCTTTGGCAAATCCCCAGCCGCGCGGCCACCTCCCTCTGTGTCAGTCCCCGATCCTTGCGCAGCTGCCTGAGCCAACCTCGCATATACAAAACCTCCCAGTTCGAATATTTGAGATGGAATGTATCTCATGACGTGATTATAGCACGCTGTGAGATGCCTGTCAATCCCATATTTGAATTTTTCGGAAATATTTCTTTACTTTTTTCTCGTGAAGTGATATTCTGGCAGTGCAGAAAACTATTTCACGGAAGAAAGGGCGGTCAATATGCTCAGGCTCAAGACCATGCGAACCCAGGCGGGGATCAGTCAGGCGCAGTTTGCCAAGGACATGGGGGTGGCGCAGAACACGGTTTCCAACTGGGAGAACGAGAACCGGACGCTGGACGCCGAGACGCTGTCCCGGGTGGCGGACTATTTCCATGTGTCGGTGGATTATCTGCTGGGGAAAACCGAACGCCGGGAGGGCGGAGATCTGGGCGTCGTCAGCGACGAGGATATCAAGTTCGCCTTGTTCCAGGGGAGCGGCCCGGTGACGGACGAGATGTATGCGGAGGTCAAGCGCTTCGCCCAGTTCATCCAGGCGCGCCAGAAGGAAGAGGAATAAAAGGGGGCGTATTCTCGGAGCGAGATAGTTTCACCCGGAAGGGGGGAGAGCTTTATGAACACACAGGTGAGCATCGAGGTCCCGGAAGCGGCCGAAACGGCGCTGTCCGCCGCCTATGAGGCGTTGCTGTCCATGGGCCGCTGCCCGAAATGGGCACGGCCTAGCATCGACCCAGCGCTTTTATACGCCCAGGCGTCCATCACCCGCCGGTATCTGCGCACCAACGATTACGTCTGTATCCTCACAGTTCAGCGGCTGGGGGAGGGGCGGTGCCGTCTGACCGTGACCGTCGATGCGCTCCTAAGAGAAAGAGCCTACGACCATACGGGTGGACAAAACATTCTGTTCATGTCCGACCTGCTCACCGCGCTGAGCCAGAGGCTGCGGGGGGCGCGGCCGGAGAAGTAAGGGAAGTGAAATGCATTGCGCCAATCATCCGGAATCGCCGGGGAGCCGGGGCTGCTGGAATACGCGGCCGGGCGGGACATCGAGGTCTACTACGGCCCGCTGCCGGCCTGCGGGTGCTTGTCCCTGACCATGGCCGGGCGGTGCTACATCGCGCTGGATCCCCTGGCTATCGGCAGCATGGCCGATGGGCGGGTGAAGCTGGCCCACGAAATCGGCCACTGTGTCACCGGCAGCTTTTACAGCCGGAGCAGCGCCTGCGACGTGCGGGAGCGGCACGAGTACCGGGCGGATAAATGGGCGGTGCACGCCCTGCTGCCGAAGGAGGAGCTGGAGCGGGCGGTGAAGGAGGGCTGCACCGAGGTGTGGGAGCTGGCGGAGCGCTTCGGCCTGACCGAGGATTTCATCCGCCGCGCCGCCTATGTCTACCGCTGCGAGGAGGCGGAATAAACCATGCGCAGACAACCCGCGGGGGCGCGAAGGCCCCCGCTGTCCGAAACCTTTGCCCTGGGGGCCCTGCTGGCGGCGGCGGGGGGCTTCCTGGACGCCTATACCTACCTGCTGCGAGGCGGGGTGTTCGCCAACGCCCAGACCGGCAACATCGTGCTGCTGGGCATGCGGCTGGCCGAGGGGGAGCCCGGCCGGGCCTTGGGGTATCTCGTGCCTATCCTGGCCTTCGCTGCCGGCGTGGCCGCCACCGAGGGGCTGCGCCGCCGCTGGGCCGCCTCGCCGCGGGGACGGGCCGCCCGCCTCCATTGGCGGCAAATCGTCCTGGGGGCCGAGTGCGCCATCCTGCTGGCGGTGGCCTTCCTCCCGGCGGGGCGGTGGGATATGGCGGCCAACGTGGCCATTTCCTTCCTGTGCGCCATGCAGGTGCAGGCCTTCCGCGCCCTGGAGGGCAACGCCTTCGCCACCACCATGTGCACCGGCAACCTGCGTTCCGCCACCGAACGGCTGTGCCGGTACGCGGCGCAGCGGCGGCGGGAGGATTTGCGGGCCGGGCTGCAATACGCGGGCATCCTCCTGTTTTTCGTCGCCGGTGCGGCGGGGGGCACGCTGCTTGGCCGCCTGCTCGGCGTGCGGGCGGCCCTGGCCGGCTGTGTCCTGCTGGCCGCCGCCTTCGTCCTTCTATTCGCGGAGGAGCGGGAAGAGGCATAAAAAAAGCCGCCCCATCAAAGGGGCGGCTTTCCGCGCATGAAGGAGGTCTTTTTCAAATGGCTGCAAGGGGATTCCCTCCCGCGCGTCAGCCCAGCAGGGCGTCGAACAGCCAGCGGAAGGCCACGCCGAAATTGACCGCGCCGACAGCCTTGGCCGCCCGGATGGGGTAGGTCGCCACCTCCTTGTCGTCCAGCTTGAGGACGACCTCGCCCACCACCTGGCCCTGCAGAACCGGCGCTTCCAGGTCCTCGGCCAGCTCGATGGTGGTGACGATGGCTTTTTCCTGCCCCTTTTTGACCAGGACGGGGGCGGGCGTCTCCACCGTGATGTCCACCTGAGGCTCCACCCCCCGCAGCACCTTGACCGGCTGCAGCTGGTTCTGGTCGATTTGAGGCGTGTGGATGCCGTAGCTGGCGAACCCGTAGTCCAGCATTTTGCGCGCGCCGCCGAACCGCTCGTCGGTGGTGGAGCAGCCCAGAATGACCGCCACCAGGCCCATGCCGTCCCGCTGTGCCGTGGCGGACAGGCAGTGGCCCGCCTTCTGGGTGGTGCCGGTTTTCAGCCCGGTGGCCCCCTTGTAGTGGCGCACCAGCTTGTTGGTGTTGACCAGCTGGGACTTGCCGTCCCGCAGGGTATCCATCCAGATGGTGGTGTACTCGGTGATTTTCTTGTGCTTCATCAGCTCCCGGGACATGACGGCCACGTCGTGGGCGGAGGAATAGGCGTCGTCGCTCAGGCCGCTGCAATCGAGGAATTTCGTGTCCGCCATGCCCAGCTGGGCCGCCCGTTCGTTCATTTTGGTCACAAAGGCGTCAATGGAGCCACAGATATGCTCCGCCAGGGCCGCGCAGGCGTCGTTGGCCGAGACCACCGCCGCCGCCTTGGTCAGCTCGTGGACGGTCATGACCTCCCCCTCCTTAAGCCAGATCTGGCTGCCGCCCATGGAGGCCGCGGTGGCGGAGCAGGATACCTTGTCGTCCAGGGAGATCTGCCCCGCGTCCAGCGCTTCCATCACCAGCAGCAGGGTCATGATTTTGGTCACCGAGGCGATGGCCACCTTCTCATGGGGGGTCTGCTCGAACAGGATCTGTCCGCTGGACAGCTCCATGAGCACCGCGCCCTTGCCCGCCACCGACAGGGAGCCGGCGTCGGCGGGCTGGGTGGCGGTGGTCACCCATTCGTCGTCGGTTTCCTGGAGGAGCTGCGCCGCCGTGGCGCCGTCGCTCTCGTCGGTCATCAGCGCCGGTGCCTCCTTGGCGAAGGCCTCCAGCCCGCCCCAGCCCGCCAGCAGGGCTGTGCAGCACAGCGCCGCCAGCAGCCGCTGCGCCCGCTTGTTGTGTTTCATGTGTTTCTCCGCCCTTTCTGCCAAATGCGGGAGTCCCCTTCACGGGTTCCCGCCTGTTCGGTACAGCATATGCGGAAAAACCGCCGTTTATCTCGCTTATGGGCAAAAAAACGCCGCCGGCGGCTGCCGGCGGCGGGTTTTATTCTTCGAGGAGGAATTCCTTGATTCTTTCCTTGTACGCGGCGAAGGTGCCGTCGTCCTTGCAGTAGGCCTGCAGCTCGATGGGCTTGGATAAATCCAGGCTGAACAGGCCCATGATAGACTTGGCGTCGATGATATACGGGCCGGACACCAACTCTACTTTAAAGTCCACCTCGTTGCTGGCGGTGACAAAAGCCTTGGCTTCCACCACGGTTTCAAAATGCACGGTCGCTTTATACATCTGAAAGACCCCTCTCCTGTTCATGTTGTTGAAGGTTTACGCTTCCGGAGGCGGGGATAAGACCCGCGTAATGGGGAGTAGCACCTGTAACCCATTGTTCATTATATCCGCAAAGCACACGGAAAACAACCGGGAAAGGGAACAAACTGTTGATTGAAATTGCGGCATATTTCGATTATAATGGTGAAAGTGTGAGGAACATGCAAACCGCATGACATAGACGGATTGCACGGAAAGGGCTGTTCATTCTTATGAAAATTGTCTTTCACACCTTGGGCTGCAAGGTGAACCAATACGAAACCCAGGCCATGCGCCGCCTTCTGGAGGCCGAGGGCTTCGAGACGGGGGAGTTTGTCCCCGGCGACGAGGCGGCCCTGTCCGCCGACGGGCTGGTCATCAACTCCTGCACCGTGACCGGCGAAAGCGACCGGAAGCTGCGGCAGCTGCTGCGCCGCTGCCGGCGGGACAACCCCCACGCCGTGCTGGCGCTCACCGGCTGCATGCCCCAGGCCTTCCCCGAGGAGGCGGAGGGCTTCGCCGAGGCGGACATCGTGCTGGGCAACGCGTCCCGCCGCGCCCTGCCCCGCCATCTCGCCGCCTTCTTCCAAAGCGGCCGGCGGATTGTGGACATCGGGGAGCACGACGCGCGGCTGGAGCCGCTGGAGATCGACGACTTCCAGGGCCGCACCCGCGCGTTCGTCAAGATCCAGGACGGGTGCAACCGCTTTTGTTCCTACTGCATCATCCCGTATGCCCGGGGACGCGTCCGCTCCAAGCCGCCGGAGGATGTCGCCCATGAGCTGCGCGCCTTGGCGGCGCGGGGCTTCCGGGAGGTGGTGCTGGTGGGCATCAACCTGACCGCCTATGGCCAGGAATGGGGCCTGTCCATCGCCGACGCGGTGGAGACCGCCTGCTCCGTGGAGGGGATCGAGCGGGTGCGCCTGGGCTCTCTCGAGCCGGACGCCTTGTCGGAGGAGGTGGTGCGCCGCCTGGCCGCGCAGCCTCGGCTGTGCCCCCAGTTCCATCTGGCGCTGCAAAGCGGCTGCGACGCCACGCTGCGGCGCATGCGCCGCATTTACGACACCGCGGGCTACCGCGCAGTGGTGGAAAAGCTGCGGGCCGCGTTCCCGGGCGCGTCTTTCACCACGGACGTCATCGTGGGATTCCCCGGCGAGACCGAGACGGATTTTGAGGAGAGCGCGGCCTTTGTCCGTGAGATCGGCTTTTTGAAGGTGCATGTGTTCAGTTTTTCCCGCCGGGCCGGCACGCCCGCTTACGATATGCCGGACCAGATAGACGAAGCAGAAAAAGCGCGCCGCAGCCACCGGCTGCAGGCCGAGGCGGACGCTGTGCGCGCCCGGGTCATCGCCGGAATGGCGGGACGCCCTGTCGAGGTGCTGCTGGAAAAGCCGGTGAACAACACGCTGTTCACCGGGTACACCCGGGAGTATGTCCCCGTCCTGCTGAAGGCCCCCGGGCACAGACAGGGCGGCATCGTGCACGCGGTGCTGGGCGCGTTCGACGGCACGCGCTGCGCCGCAGCTCTGGCCGAATGAGCGCCTCCGTTTTCAATCAAAATGCCGCAGCCCCGTCCCGCGCATTTCGGGCGGGGCTTTTCTGTGCCCGTGAATACTGAAGATCTGTGAAAAAATGTGGAAATCCCCCGCGCTTGCTTGTGTGTCGCCGTTTTTTGTATTATGTTAAAAGGAAGGCCCCCGCGCCGCACTGCGGCGGACGGACGGCCACGGAAAGGAGGGTGCGCGGCATGCGCGCCGGAATAAAATCCATTCTGCTCATACTGGCCTGTGCCGTGCTGTTCGGCGCCGGGTTTCGTCCCCGCCCCCTGCCCGCCGCCGCTTATGCCGCGACGGGATATTCCTTCGCAGGAGCATTGCGCGCCTGGAAAGAATCTCTGGGTCCGCCTCTGCCGGAGGCCGTTCTGCTGGACGTCCCCGTTGTTTACCAGTGGCCCGAAATGCCCAACGGCTGCGAAGCCACCGCGCTGACAATGCTGCTGCAATATTATGGATTTGCCGCCGATAAGCTCTCCGTTGCATACGATTATATCCCCCGCTCGGACTTCACCTACACCTGGTTTTCCACCTACGGGCCGGACCCTGCCTCCGCCTACGCAGGCGATCCGGCGCTGTTCGGCTTTTACTGCCTGGCCCCTGCCGTGGCCGAAGGAGCAAACCGTTATCTTGCGGAACAGGACAGCACGCTGCGCGCGGTGGATATCAGCGGCGCGGACGGTTACGTGCTCCGAAGGAGCATCGCTCAGGGACGGCCGGTGGTGGTCTGGGCGACCATCGGCTTTGAGCCCTTGGTGTACAGCGATTATTCCTGGCGGCTGTATTCAGACAGCTCCGTCTACCATCCCTACAAAAACCTGCACTGTCTTGTGGTATGCGGCTACGACGCGGACTATTTTTATATCCGCGATCCGTTATACGGCGCGCTGCAGATCGAATGCGGCACCTTCCTGCTGCGCTACGCGGAAATGGAACGCCGTGCAGTCGTGCTCAGCGAAGCGCCGCCGGATGCGTCCGCTCTGTATCCGGGAGGTGCAAGGCTCTCGTAAGCCCCACTGTAAAAACAAAAAACGAAAAGCGTCCGGCTGCTTTGACGGAACACCGCCAAAGCAGCCGGACGCTTGATTTTCCAGCGCTGCAAATAAAACCTTTTCCTGATGTCTACAGCCCCGGGACAGCCCGCATGCCCGAAACCGCCATCCGGCCGCTTCACTTCATTCCGCGTCCAACGCAGGTTCCCCTACGGCCAAAGGAGGCGTTTCGCCGCGTTCCAAAGCAAGCATAGCTGCTTCGGCCCGCAGCTGCAGATCCCGCGCGGCCTGTTTTTTCGGCAGCGATGCATCCGCGTACAGCGGCGCGCCGATGCGCAGCGTAAAACAGGGCTTTTTGCGCCACGCCCAAAGGCCACGGGCCGGACGCCGGCACAGCATCATGGGCACCACCGGACAGCCTGCACGCACCGCGGTGGCAAACGCACCCGGATGGAACGCCCGCAGGCCTTCATGGTACGGCACCAGCATGCCCTCCGGGTAAAAATGCACGAAAGCGCCGCCGCGGATACGCGCTTCCATGCCGCGCTCCAGCGCCGCCATTCCGTGGATATCCTCCGGCAGCGGCACGCCTCCGCAGAAGCGGATGAGCCAGCCTGTAAATGGCTTTTGCAGGTTGGACGCCAAGCTGATAAACCACAGCCTGTAGGGAAACAGCGCCACCTTTGCCATGGTGCAATCCAGCGGATGAACATGGTTCATTATGCTGACCGCACCGCCCTGCACGGCGTCGAGATTTTCCCGGCCTTCGATCCTGGCGCCCAGCCAAAGGCGGTCCAGCAGCCACAGGATGGGAGAAAGCAGCGTGGTGAACAGCCAGAACAACAGCGTGCGCACTGTACCGCCCTGACAGAAATTGCGCCGGATGGCCTCGCAGCTGGGGCTTGTGCAGCGCCGCCAGCGGCTGAGGGGCACCTTGCGGTAGCCTTTGCGCCGCTTGTCCCGGATCGCCGAGGCGTACATCTCCTCGGCGCGGGCCACACAGGCTTCCACACGATTCTCATCCTGCCGGAGCGCGTACTGTTCGGCATAAGCGCGTTTTTCCTCCGGATGCTCCACCCAGTAATCGATCCTGCGCGCAAGATCATCCGCGTCGCCCGCACGGAACAGGCTCTCCGCGCACAGCGCGAACTGGCCGGTGGCGGAAAGCGGCGAATCCGAGATGACCGGCACCAGCCCGCAGGCCAGCGCCTCCATACAGCTGATACCCTCGATCTCGGCGTCGGAGGCATGGACGTAAAGGTCGCACATATTGATGAGCCGGCGCAGCTCGTCCTGGCCGTAGAAGCCGAACACGGGCGGATGCGCCAGCCCCGCGGCAAGCTTGCGGTATGCCTTTTCCTTAGGGCCCTTGCCCGCAAATACCAGCTGGAGCCTGTCTGCATATTTGCTGCGTTTCGCAGCCTCTATGATCAGATCCTGCCGTTTTTCGCCGGAAAGGCGGCCGATCATCAAAATCGTGAACCTTCCCTCCAGCTCCGGTGCGCGCGGCACCTGCGCGGGACGAAACGCGTCCGCAACACCGTTGGAGATGACCCACAGCTTCGCGCCGTAGCCATGGCTCTCCAGCTGCCGGGCGATAAA
>URCA01000053.1 GCA_900546265.1 uncultured Oscillospiraceae bacterium
TATAAGGTGTGTTTGCGAGGCACATGTCCTCGCAAACACCGATCGGTAACCCGCCCCCGCTTTTTTCGTTTTCCGAACGGCGGATTCCCCTTTTTTGACAGCCTGAAGCGGCGCAGAGTGCTTCTGCGCCGCTTTTTGGTTTTTGTTATAAGACAACGCCGGGCGGGGCGTCACCCCCGGGCGATGATGTCCTTGAGCAGCCGTTCGGCGGTTTGCGCGTCGGCGGCGCCGCGGGTGGCTTTCATCACGCCGCCCAGCAGGGCTTTCAGGGCCTTTTCCTTGCCGCCCAGGTAATCGGCCACCGCGCCGGGATTGGCGGCCGCCACCTCCTCGCACAGGGCGCGCAGGGCCCCCTCGTCCACGCCGGCCATGTCCTCCTCAGTGAGCAGCTCGCCCACCGGCTTGCCGGTGTCCAGCATCTTTTCCAGGGTGGATTTGGCCAGGTTCATCTTCAGCTTGCCGCTGTCGATAAGGGCCACCAGCTCCCGCAGATAGGCGGCGGGAACGGACACCTCGCAGGCCTCCTTGTCCGCGTCGGTGACCAGACGGCGGAAAATCTGGCCAAGGATGAAGTTGGCCGCCGTCTTGGGGGTGACCCCCTGCGCGGCCTCCTCGAAGTATTCCGCCACCTTCCGGTATTTGACCAGCAGGCCCGCGTCGGCGGCGGGGATGCCCCACTCGCCCGTATACCGGGCATAGCGGCTGTCGGGCAGCTCGGGCAGGGCGGCGCGTATGCTCTCGATTTCCTCCGGCGCGGTGGCGATGGTGACCAAATCCGGCTCCCGGAAATACCGGTAGTCGTTGGCGTCCTCTTTGCCCCGCATGCTTTCGGTGACATCCCGCGCGTCGTCGTACCGACGGGTCTCCTGCACCACCTCTTCCCCGCTTTCCAGCAGGTCGATCTGCCGCTCCACCTCGTAGGCCACGGCCTTCTCGATGAAGGTGAAGGAGTTCATGTTCTTGATTTCGGTGCGGGTGCCCAGCTTCTCCTCCCCGGCGGGGCGGACGGACACGTTGACGTCGCAGCGCATGGATCCCTCCTGCATCCGGCAGTCGGAAATCCCGATGTATTTCATCATCAGCTGAAGCTTTTCAAGGTATTCCCGGATTTCCTCAACACTGCGGATGTCCGGCTCGGTGACGATTTCGATCAGCGGCACGCCGCCCCGGTTGTAATCGACAAAGGTGTCCCCCCGGGTGTGCACCAGCTTGCCCGCATCCTCCTCGATGTGGATGCGGGTGATGCGGATTTTCTTGCCAGAGGCCAGCTCCACATACCCGTGCTCGCACAGGGGCTTGTCAAACTGGGAAATCTGGTAGGCCTTGGGCAGGTCGGGATACACGTAGTTTTTCCGATCCATTTTGGAAATGGGGTTGATGGTGCAGTGGGTGACCAGGCCGGCCATGATGGCGTACCGCACGGCCTGGCGGTTCAGCTTGGGCAGGGTGCCGGGCAGGCCGATGCAGATGGGGCAGCAGTGGGTGTTGGGCTCGCTGCCGAAGGCGGTGGTGCACCCGCAGAAAATCTTGGTGGCGGTGGACAGCTCGATATGGGTTTCCAGGCCCCCGACCATTTCATATTGCCGGCTCACAGGGCGACCCCTCCTTCCACGGCGGACAGGATCGGCCCCGCCGCCTGCTCGTACTGATAGGCGGCGCGCAGGATTTTCCCTTCCTCAAAGCGGCCGCCGATAAGCTGCATACCGATGGGCAGGCCGGCGGCGTCCATGCCGCAGGGCAGGGAGACGGCGGGCAGGCCCGCGATGTTCACCGGCACGGTGCAGATGTCTGTCAGATAGGTTTCCACCGGATCCTGGGCCGCCTGGTTCTCGGGGAAGGCGGTCATGGGCACGGTGGGGGCGAGTATCACGTCGCAGGAGGCGAACGCCCGCTCGAACGCGGCCACGATGGCCCCCCGCAGGTTCTGCGCCTTCTTGTAATACGCGTCGTAGTAGCCGGAGCTGAGCACATAGGTGCCCAGCAGGATGCGGCGCTTGACCTCGTCTCCGAAGCCCTCGCTGCGGGTTTTGCAGATCATATCGTTCACATCGTCATAATGGGGGGCGCGGCGGCCGTATCGGATGCCGTCGTACCGCCCCAGGTTGGAGGACGCCTCGGCGCACGCCAGGATGTAATACACCGGCAGGGCGAACTTCAGCTCGGGCAGGTCGAACCAGACGATCTCGGCGCCCAGGGACTCGTAGGTTTTCACCGCCGCTTCCACGGCGGCCTGCACCTCGGGGCGCAGACCCTCCATGTATTCCCGGGCCATGCCGATCTTCATCCCCCGAATATCCTGCTCCAAGCCGTCGCAGGCCGGGGCGTTCACCCGGCCCCGGGAGGTGGAATCCATGGGATCGTAAATGGAGATCGCGTCGTACACGGCGGCCGCGTCGGCCACCGATGAGGCGATGGGGCCGATTTGGTCGAAGCTGGAGGCGTAGGCAATGAGGCCGTAGCGGGAAACCGCGCCGTAGGTGGGCTTGAGACCGACAAGGCCGCAGAAGCTGGCCGGCTGACGGATGGATCCACCCGTGTCGGATCCCAGGCCGTAGGCCGCCAGGCGGCCGCCCACGGCGGAGGCCACGCCGCCCGAACTTCCCCCAGCCACGTGGGCGGGGTTGTGCGGGTTCTTCGCCCCGCCGAAGCAAGAGGTCTCGCAGGAGGAACCCATGGCGAACTCGTCCATATTGGTCTTGCCGAGCAGGACGGCGTTCTGCTCCTTGAGCAGCTTCCAGACAGTGGCGTCATAGATGGGAGTATACCCCTCCAGGATCCTCGAGCAGCAGGTGGTGGGGATGCCGGAGGTGGAGATGTTGTCCTTGAGGGTCATGGGGATGCCCTCCAGGGGGGCCAGAGCCTCGCCTCGGGCGATTTTTTCATCCACCCGGCGGGCGGTCTCCAGAGCCGTGTCCTCCGTGACGCGGACATAGGCGTTGAGTCGTCCATTGTCCCGCGCGATGGCGTCGAGATAGGCTTGGGTCAGCTCGGCGCAGGAAACCGCCTTGGTGGTCAGCTTGTCCCGCAGGGCGCGGATGCCGCTTATTTTCTTGTCGCTCATACCGCCGCCTCCTTACTGCCGCTTGCGCACGGGGAAGAAGCCGTCTTCCCCGCCGTCCACGTTCTTGAGAATCTCGTCCCGGGGATAGGAGGGAACCACCTCGTCCTCACGGAACGCATTCTGCAGATTGTTAATATTGTCGAACTCGCCGGCGGCGGCTCCCGCCGCGTTGATGGTGTCGGCAAAAGCGATGATCTCGCCCATGGCGGCGGTCAGGCCGTCCAGCTCCTCCTCGGTAACGGACAGCTTGGACAGCTTGGCGATTTTCAGGATCTCTTCGCGGGTGACCATTGGGATCCCTTCCTCTCTGGAATAAAATGGTGGTTCGTCGCTCCGGTCAAAAAGCGAACGCGGGCCTGACGCATCGCGTCAGGCCCCCTGATCAGCGGATCTTGATGTGCACGTCCCGCAGCTGCTGCTCGGTGACCTCGCAGGGGGCGCCCAGAAGCAGATCCTGGGCGTTGGAGTTCATCGGGAAGGCGATGACCTCCCGGATACTCTCCTCCCCGGTCAGGAGCATCAGCATCCGGTCAATGCCGGGGGCCATGCCCGCGTGGGGCGGCGCGCCGTACTTAAATGCGTTATACAAAGCGGAGAATTTCTGCTGCAAATCGCTTTCGGTATATCCTGCCAGAGCGAACGCTTTGACCATCACGTCCAAATCGTGGTTGCGCACCGCGCCGGAGGACAGCTCCACGCCGTTGCACACAATGTCGTACTGGTAGGCGAGGATATCCAGGGGATCCATCGTCTCCAGGGCCTGCAGCCCGCCCTGGGGCATGGAGAAGGGGTTGTGGGTGAAGATGAGCTGTCCGCTCTCCTCGTCCCGCTCGTACATGGGGAAGTCCACCACAAAGCACAGCTCGTACCGGTTCTCGTCGATGAGATCCATCCGGCGGGCCACCTCGGTGCGGATTTGGCCGGCGAGGCGGGGGGCCAGCTCCTTGGAGTCGGCGATGAAGTAGAGCACGCAGCCGGGCTCGAGGCCCGCACGGCGGATCAGCTCCTGCCGATCGTCGGCGGTAAGGAATTTATCGATGGGGCCCTGGAAGCTCATGTCGTCCGTGACCTTGACGTAGCCCAGGCCCTTCATGCCGATATCGGTGGCGAATTTCAGCATGTTTTCGAAAAAGCTCTTGGAGCGGGAGGCGCAGCCGGGCACGTTGATGGCCCGCACCGTCTTGCCCCGGAAGGGAGCAAAATCGGTGGAAACAAACAGGTCGCTGATGTCAATAATCTCCAGGGGATTGCGGAGATCCGGCTTATCGGTGCCGTATTTGAGCATGCACTCGGCATAGGGGATCCGCTTGAAGGGGGCGGGGGACACCGGCTTGTCCGAAAAGGTGGAAAACACGTCGTACAGCACGTCCTCGGCCACGCGGAACACGTCCTCCTGGGTGGCGAAGGCCATTTCGAAATCCAGCTGGTAGAACTCGCCGGGGGAGCGGTCGGCCCGGGCGTCCTCGTCCCGGAAGCAGGGGGCCACCTGGAAATACTTATCGAAGCCAGACACCATCAGCAGCTGCTTGAAAATCTGGGGCGCCTGGGGCAGGGCGTAAAACTTGCCGTGGAACTTGCGGCTGGGGATGAGGTAATCCCGGGCCCCCTCGGGAGAGGAGGCGGAGAGGATGGGGGTCTGCAGCTCAAGGAAGCCCATCTCGGTCATCTTGCGGCGCAGGTGGGAAATGACCTGCGAACGCAGCACGATGTTATCGTGAACCTTGCGGTTGCGCAAATCGAGGAAGCGGTATTTCAGCCGCACCTCCTCCTTGGTCTCGGTGGAGGCGGGGATTTCGAAGGGCAGAGGCTCCCGCACCCGGCCCAGGACGGTCAGGGACGCGGCCTTGACCTCCACGGTGCCGGTGGCGATTTTATCGTTATAGGTTTCCTCGCTGCGTTTAACCACCGGGCCGGAAACGGTGACGGCGCATTCCCGCGTCACCCCGTGCAGCAGCGCCTCGTCGTAGACCACGACCTGCACCACGCCGTAGTGATCCCGCAGATCCAGAAACTGCACCCCGCCGTGGTCGCGGATATTCTCCACCCAGCCGGCCACCCGCACCTCCGAACCGATTACGCTTTCGTCGATGCCCGCGCAGGTATGCGTGCGGTACTGGTTTTCAAACATCATGGCTCACTCTCAATCCTTTTCGCCGGGAAAACCCCGTTTCATTACGTAAGCGGAGGCAGCGCTCCGCGGCCTTTCTTAAGGAAGCATCCTTAAACCATCTTTTACTATGCCCCAAAACGAGGCAAATTGCAAGCAATGATAAATTATACCATAAGGTTTTTCCCTTTTCAACCAGGAAAGGGGGCGAATTTTCCCGCCTTCCGCCTTTTTTCGTCTGCGGGCGGCGGTTTCACGGAAGTTGCGCGTGCATCTTGACTGGGCGAGCAAACAAGGGCATAATAGGAGACAGACAACATCGCCGCCTTTGCGGAGAAAGGATGCCCTGCCATGCCGAAAAAAGCGCCGCGGTTTCAACTGGCCAACCGGGTGGTAATCTTGACCTTCTTCCTGTCCGCCCTCATCGTGGGGTTCTATCAGCTGACCACCCGAGGGATCGGGGTGGCGTGGATGGGGTTCATCGCCGTGCTGTACCTGCTCATCCCGCCCCTGTACCGGCGGATTTTCCACCTCAAGCCCACCTATCTCATTGATATGGTGCTGATGATTTTCATCCTGCTGGCCTTCAACCTGGGGGTGGCCCTGCGGCTGTACGGCAGCATTCCATGGTACGACAACGCTGTTCACGGCCTGAGCGGGGCGGTGTTCGCCCTCATCGGGCTGTGCGTGTTCTATGTGCTCGAGGAGGACAAGGGCCACGGGCCGGGGCACAACCGGCGCACGGCGGTGGGGTTCTCCTTCTGCTTCGCCATGATGACCGCGCCCGTCTGGGAGCTCATCGAGTACGCCGGCTTCTTGTTCTTCGGCCATGACGCCCAGGATATCGCGAACGGGGTAAAGGACAGCATGGAGGACATGTTTTTCTGCCTGGTGGGGGCCATGATCCTGTGCGTGCTGATGGCCATCCACCTGCGGGGCCGGCACAAGCTCTTCCTGTTCGCCCCGTCGGACGAGTTTTATCGCATCAACTTCGGACAGAAAAAAGAAGAGAAAACCGTGTGAAAAAGCGGCCCTCCGGTCTGGATGGGCCGCTTTTTATGTCAACAGGACGGGGCAGCGGGCGTGCAGGGTGCCGCGTTCTCGCTCGTTCGGTTCCCGGGATGCGATGCTCCATGGCCTCCGTTGTCTGATCTATGCCTCCAGCATCCCGTTGCCCGGCAGGTTTGACAAGCAAGCACTTGCGAGACACCAGACTACCTGCCGGTAACCGCGTTGTGATAATGCCTCACAAATCCGAACAAAAGTTTGATTTTTGAAACGCGGATGTGTATACTAGGAGCATCTGACAGGGGGAGAGTGAGGCTATGACGGAGGATCTGCGCGCGAAAACCTGCTGCTTCACCGGGCATCGGCGCATCCCGGAGGAGGCGCTGCCGCGGCTGGAGAGGCGGCTGAATGAAGAGCTGGAGGCGCTGGCGGCACGGGGCGTCATCTATTTCGGCGCGGGAGGCGCTCTGGGCTTCGACACCCTGGCCGCCGAGGCTGTGATCCGGCTTCAGCGGACGCGCCCGCAGGTGAAGCTGATTCTCGTGCTTCCCAGTCCCGACCAAACCCGAGGCTGGTCCTCCGGCAATGTCCGGCGGTACGAGGCTATCCGGGCGCGGGCCAATAAGGTGATGTATGTGGCCTCGACCTACGGTCCAGGGTGCCTGTTTGAGCGCAATCGGCGGCTGGTGGACGGCAGCGGAATCTGCCTGTGTTATCTCACCGCCGAAACGGGCGGCACCGCCTACACCGTCCGTTATGCCCGAAAACAGGGATTGCCGGTGATCAATCTGGCGGAAACAGAGCGATAACGGCTATATGGCTCATAAAGAAGCGCCGGATTGCCTCCGGCGCTTCTTTATGAGATGGTCTCATGCTCCTTCAGATAGGTGCCCACGTCTTTTTTCAGCTGTGCCCAGGCGTCCTCGTGCACCACATAATAGAGGGGGCAGGACTTGCCCGTGACATCATAATGCCGGATGAGATGCGTCTCGTCCAAATCCAGCTGCTGGCAGAGCCAGGCGCAGAGCTTCACCAGGGAGGCGTAGGTCTTGTCGTTGAACCGGCCGGTTTCGTCCGGGTGGCAGACCTCGATGGAAATGGTGTCGATGTTCCTCTGATTGGTGGCGGCGGATTTTTCGTCCAGGGGTACGCACTGCACGATTTCCCCTTCCAGCCCCACGATAAAGTGAGAGCTGACCTCCACTCCGGGGGTGTTGAAATAGTTGCGGTTGGCTTTGGCGGTGGTATCGGGATTGCCCACGTAATGGATGGCGATGTCCTTCACCCGGTCGATTTTCGCCCCGTCCCTTCCGCCGCCCAAATCGATGAACTGCTGATCGATCCAGGACGGGCAGGGGATGGCGCCCATATCGATGCTTTCGCCGCCCAGTAGGGAGGACAGGCCCCGCACCGCCAGAACAACGAGCACCACCAGCGCCGCCAGGGCCGTCGCGGCCAGGGAGAGCACCAGGGCCAGACGCTGTTTCCTCTTTCTGTCCCGCCGCCTTATCTGCACCCGGGAGGAACAGCGCCCCCGGGGCGCGTGATAGGCCGTTTCCTCCGGGGTTCGGCTCTGCTCCTCCGGCGCAGCCTCCTCGCTTTTCAGCCACCCGCCGTCTTTCCACTCGGTTGCCATGGACACCAACTCCTGTTTGTCTGTCATGTCTCCATTGTAGCACACGCGCCGCGCCAGGTGTTAAGAGAAGCGGTCGAAATTCTTAAAGTTTCCTGTCCTTTTATTTGACCCGGAAATTTTTCGGGGCAAAACGGCGGATGAGCACCAGCGCCATGCCAATGTACGCCGCCGTGGCGCCCAGGACGATCAGGGAAAACCGGGCGGGGGCGGCGTCCATGTTCAGGCAGATGAGGCACAACGCATAAACTATGCCCCGAATGAGGGAATAAAACGGGTTTTTCATGGTCATATCAGAGGTGTACGGCTGGAATACATAGTATAGGAACAAATAATGCACCGAGAAAAAAGCGCCCAGCAACAGCAGGGACAGCACAAAGGGAATACAGTCGGCCAGCGGCCAGGCCAAGCCGCCCAGCAGGGCGAAGCCGACGCAACCGGCCGCCACCGCCCCGCCCAGCAGCAGATTGGGCCCCAGCATATAGCCCAGCCGGATCCGAAAATTGACAAGAATCGCGGAGGGCTTGCGGTAAAACCCCTGACGCAGCAGCGCGGCGTCGCAGTTATGAAACAACGCGCGGCAGGTGCGATCGCTGACCGAGGTCAGCAGGTACAGGACGAACACCATCACCGGCAGCAGGGTGGGCACCTTTCCCGCGGCCTTTCGCCCCGCCTCCGGGGCCAGCAGGAGCAGCAGCACCGCCAGGACGAACACCGCGCCGATAATGGCCAGGCGGATGAGCACCGGGCGGTAGAGCAGCCGCTTATGCCGTTCAAAAAAGACGGCGTTGAGATACCGGTAGCCATGCAGCCGGGCGAATTTCCGGCTGTCGGTCTGCTCCAGATCCTTGTCCTTGAGCTGGACATCCGCCGCATGGGCCTTGGTTTTGGCTTCCTCCAGGTCGGCCAAATCCTCCGCCTTGGCGGTGCGCATCGCCACCAGAGTGAAACGGGGATACCGCCAGACATAGGCAAAGCCCGCCGCGCCGGCCGCCAGGCAGACGAGGACCATGGGCAGGCTGACCGCCAGCCGGCCGATTCCCCAGTCCCGGCCCAGCATCAGCGGCAGATAGGCCAGGACCAGCGCCGCGGCGATGGGCAGAAGCTTGAAGCCGCCCAGCCGCCCGGGCGCGCCCCCACGCAGCTTGAACCATGCCAGATGGGCCGCCTCCCCCGCCGCGTGGAGCGCCGTGATTTCCAGCGCGCACAGCAGCCCGTCCCACGGGGAACCGCCCAGCAGAAACGCCCCCAGGGTCAGCACCGGGAGGAAGCCGACGGCATCCTTGCCGATCTCCACCAGATACTGAGCGAGCAGATACGGCCGGGGCGGCAGCCGCATCAACCGCAGGCAGACATAGCGATCCGCATCGCTGCTCAGCAGCGCGCGGGACTGAAAGGTGCCGGACACCAGGCTGAGAAACACCAGAGCGTGCAACGCGTAGGGATACGCGGCCGATAGATTTTCCTCCCCCGCCGCCAGAATAGCCGGCAGCGCGGCCATCAGCAGCACATACAGCGCTTTTCCGAACCACAGGCCGATGAACCGGGCCGGCAGGGTGATATAGGCCAGGACGGTTTTTAAGGTCTGCCAGCGATAGACCCGATCGGGTATTCGCTTACCAACAATGGGTAATTTTTTGATAAAATATAACCATCCGTTTACTTTCGTGGCCGTGCGGATTTCCATGGAGGCCTGCAAAACGGGCAGCAGGCGGTTGGTCACCGGTTTCATCCGCCGTCCCCCTCGTCCTTCAGGATTTCCACAACCTTCTCCTCAAAAGCGGGGCTGTGGATGGCCGCGGGATCCACCAGCTCCAGGGCCCCCTGATGCAGCACGGCGATTTCATCGCACAGATCGGTGGCCAGCTGCAGGATATGGGTGGAAAAAATCAGGATGTGATCCTGCTTCATATCCCGCAGCAGCTTCTTCATCTCCAGCGCCACCACCACGTCAAAGGAGGTCAGCGGTTCGTCCAGCAGGATGATCGGCGGGCGGGTGATGAAAAAGCTGAGCATCTGCAGCTTGTTTTTCATGCCGTGGGAGTAGCCCTTGATCAGCCGGTGCCGATCCTCCGGCGCCATTTGCACCAGCTCGAAGTAATCGTCCGCCGTTTTCCCCGGCAGCACCCGTTGGCGGTGGATGTCCATCAGGAACCGGACGAACTCGTAGCCGGTGAGAAACTCGGGCAAGATGGGGGTGGAAAAGACATAACCCACATCCTCCACGTCCAGAGGGCGGGACAGGCCGTCCTCCGTCAGCCGGGCCGTCCCGCCGTCCGGATCCAGCTCCCCGGCCAGGCAGTTGAACAGGGTGGTTTTCCCCGCGCCGTTGCGGCCCAGAAGGCCGTAGATTTTTCCCTTTTCAAAGGTGCAGGACACGTCTCGCAGCACCTTTTTTTCGCCGAAATCCTTCCGGATGCCGGTCAGCACCAATTCCATACGCTTGTCTCCTATTCTTTCATCAGCCGCCGCAAGACGGCCGCCTCCGCGGGCAGGGATTCCGGACGGTCGTCAGGCATGAATTCCAGCAGACAGCCCCCATCCCAGCCCCGCTCCCGGAAAACCGCCAGGTACTCCCGCCAGACCGGCACCCCCTTCTTCAAAGGATAGCGGTTTGGCCCTTCCCAGTAAAACACGTGGATATTCTCGGTATACGGAGCCAGGGAACGAGCGGCCTCCAGATTATAGGCCAAGTCTCGCGACGGGTCAGGCTGCCAGTACATGCCGACCCCCGCCTCCCGCACCGCCTCCATAAGCCGCAACGCGGCGCGGTAGTCGTCGGTCAGGGTGTTGCGATGGCACTCGAACGCCACCCGGCATCCTTCCCGGGCCGCCATGCGCCCAATACGCGCGGCGTCCTCCGCTGTCCGACGCCACGCCTCCGCCGTGGCGGAGGCGGAGCCTTTGTTTCCGGCCCATACCCGGATGACCGGCGCCCGCAGCGCGGCCGCACTGGCCAGCACGCCGTCAAACTCCTCGGCGGGACTGACCCCCGGCTTATAGTACGAGCCGTAGGCCAGCACCCGCAAGCCCGCCGCCCGCGTTTCCCCGCCCACCCGTTTGGCGGCGGAAACATCCCCAGCGGGGACGTGGACGTCCGCGCCCCATTCGATGCCCGTCAATGCTGCCTCCCGGGCGGCGCGGATTACCTCGCTGGGAGACAGGCCCCGAAATGAAACCGAAACCAGACCGGCTGTCATGCCAACCGCCTCCTTGCCCATATTGCCCTTATCATACCGGATCCTCCGGCGAAAATGCAAGCGGCGGGACGGCGCGACACAGGCCGTCCGGCCCTCGCCGGCGGGGCGCGAGCGACCGCAGCCCGCGATTTTCAGGAAAATCATCCATTTTGGTGAAAATCGGCTATTTTCTTTTTTCCCCGGCTGTGCTACTATGTAGGGGATCATTTTCCAGCCGACAGTGATAAGGAGAAAGCGAGAGGATTCTATGGAGTTTCCTATGCAGTTTATTCGTGCCACCAGCGTGACGGGGACGCATGAGGCGCCGGTTCCCGCCCCGTATCTGCGCCGGGCTTTTGAGGTCAAGGAGGCGTGCCAGGGCCGTCTGCTCATCGGCGCGCTCGGCTTTTACGAGCTGTACCTCAACGGGCGGCGGATCACCAAAGGGGCGCTGGCCCCCTACATCAGCAATCCCGACGATATCGTCTATTACGATTCCTACGAGCTGGCGCTGCAGGCGGGCGAGAACGTGCTGGGCCTGTGGCTGGGCAACGGGTTCCAAAACAATCCGGGCGGCCATATCTGGGACTTCGACAAGGCCCGGTTCCGCGGCGCGCCCCAGGTGGCCCTCCGGCTGACCTACACCGGCCCCGACGGGACGGAGCGGACGTTGGAAAGCGATGACAGTTTCCGCACCGCGCCCTCCCCGGTGCTGTTCGACGATTACCGGTTCGGCGAGCACTACGACGCCCGGCTGGAGCTGCCGGGATGGAACGCCCCCGGCTTTGACGACAGCGGCTGGCAGCCAGCGTTGCCCGCCCCCATGCCCCGGGGCGAGGCCCGTCTCTGCGAGGCGGAGCCTATCGTGGTCACCGACGAGCTGAAACCCGTATCCATCCTCCCCGAGGGGGACGGCTACCGCTACGATTTCGGAAAGAACTGCGCGGGTGTCTGCCGCTTGACCATCCGCGGCCAGGCTGGCCAGCGGGTGGAGCTGCTCCACGGCGAATACCTGGAGGACGGCAAGCTGACCGTGCGCAACATCTGGTTTGGCGATAACCCCCTGGTCCATCGGGACGTGTATATCTGCAAGGGTGAGGGAGAGGAGACCTACACCCCCTCCTTCACCTACCACGGCTTCCAGTATGTGCTGGTCACCGGCATCACCCCGGAGCAGGCCACGCCCGATCTGCTCACCTATGTGGTCATGAACTCCGATTTGAAGGAGCGGGGCGGCTTCACCTGCTCCGATCCCACAGTGAATACGCTCCAGGAGCTGACCCGCCGCTCGGATCTGGCTAACTTCTATTACTTCCCTACCGACTGCCCCCAGCGGGAGAAAAATGGCTGGACGGCCGACGCCGCGTTGTCCAGCGAGCATCTGCTGCTCAACCTCTCGCCCGAAACCAGTTACCGGGAATGGATGCGGAACATCTGCAAGGCCATGGACGACCGGGGCGCGCTGCCCGGCATCGTACCCACCGGCGGCTGGGGCTTCCACTGGGGCAACGGCCCGGCCTGGGACAACGTGCTTTTATATCTGCCCTATTTCGTGTACCTGTACCGGGGCGACAAAACGATCCTGGAGGAAAGCGCCGCGTCCATCCTGCGGTATCTGCACTACCTGACCACCCGGGTGAACGAAGAGGGGCTGATTAAAATTGGCCTGGGCGACTGGTGTCCGCCGGCCCGGGGCAGCGATCAGTACAAAGCGCCGCTGGAATTTACCGACACGGTGCTGTCCATGGACATCGCCGAGAAGGCAGCGTACATATTCGGCGTGCTGGACATGGCACCCCAACAGACCTTCGCCGCGTCCCTGGCGGCCCAATTCCGCGCCGCGGTACGGGAGCGGCTGGTGGATTTTTCCACCATGACGGCGGCGGGGAACTGCCAGACCTCTCAGGCTATGGCCCTGTTCTACGGGATTTTCGAGCCCGGCGAGCGGCCGGCCGCTTTTGACCGGCTGCTCCGCCTTATCGAAGAACAAGACGGCCATATGGACACCGGCGTCCTGGGCGGCCGGGTAATTTTCCATGTGCTGACCGATTTCGGACGCAGCGATTTGGCCTTCAATATGATCGTCCGGCCCGATTTCCCCTCTTACGGTAACTGGGTGGCCCGCGGCGCCACCAGCCTGTGGGAGGATTTCCAGCCCGAGGGGGGCGACGTCACCTCCCACAACCACCATTTCTGGGGGGACATCAGCAGCTGGTTCATTCAGGCGCTGGCGGGCATCCGGTTCAATCCCCACCGCCGCAGCCTGCTGGAAGCGGACATTCGCCCCTCCTTTGTGCCGCAGCTGGACAGCGCCAGCGGCTTCCATCTCGCCCCGGCGGGTAAAATCGCCTCCTCCTGGGTCCGGGAGGGCGGAGAGATCCGCCTGACGGTGGAATTCCCCGCCGACATGACCGGGCGGATCTCCCTGGAGCCGGGCTATGTCTTCGACGACGGCCTGGCCGTAAAACCCGCCGCCTCCGGCGAATATCGCATTCATACCGTATAAAAAAACACCGGATCGCTTCTTCCATGAGCGATCCGGTGTTTTTTCATCGGCTGCGGTGGCTCCGCGCCCATATCTCAGGCGAATCCGCGCATACTACTAGTAAAAATCCTCCATGAAAGCTGGTATCGCATGAATCATCTGCACGGGGAGACGAGCCCCTATCTGCTGCAGCACGCCGACAATCCGGTGGACTGGTATCCGTGGTCGGAGGAAGCCTTCGCGCGGGCTAAGCGGGAAAACAAGCCGGTTTTTCTCAGCATCGGCTACAGCACCTGCCATTGGTGCCACGTCATGGCCCATGAGAGCTTCGAGGATGAGGAAACCGCCCGCCTGCTCAACGCCCATTTCATCGCCGTTAAGGTGGATCGGGAGGAACGCCCGGACATCGACAGCGTGTACATGACGGTGTGCCAGGCGTTTACCGGCAGCGGCGGCTGGCCCACGAGCCTGTTCCTGACGCCGGATCAAAAGCCGTTCTTCGCCGGCACGTATTTTCCCCCGCGTGCGCGGCACGGGCTGATCGGTTTCCGCGATCTGCTGCGGACCATTGCCCGGCAGTGGGCGGACAACCGGCCGGCGCTGCTGCGCTCCGCCGAGGAGGCGCTGGCGCAGCTTTCGTCCGCCCTGCCACCCGCCGGGGAGGCGGCTCCCCATTCCGATCTGCCGGAGCGGGCGGTCGGGTGGTTCTCCGCCGCCTATGACGAGGAATACGGCGGGTTCGGCGACGCGCCCAAATTCCCGACGCCCCACAATCTTCTGTTTCTGCTTGCCTACAGTAAGCTGAAGGCGCACGACCGCACTCTTCGCATGGCGGAAACCACCCTGACCCAGATGCGCCGCGGCGGTATCTTTGACCAAATCGGCTACGGCTTCTCCCGGTATTCCACCGATCGGTATTTTCTCGCGCCGCACTTTGAAAAAATGCTGTACGACAACGCGCTGCTGATCCTGGCCTACGCGGCCGCCTATGCGGCAACCGGCTCGGCTGCCCACCTGGACACCGCGGAGAAAACCGCGGACTATGTCCTGCGGGAGATGACCAGCCCCGCCGGCGCGTTTTACGCGGCTCAGGACGCCGACAGCGGCGGCGTGGAGGGGCGGTATTACCTGTTCCACTACGACGAGCTCCTCACCCTGCTGGGAGACGAAAAAGGCCGGGCGTTCAACGCGTATTACGGCATCACGCCGCAGGGGAACTTCGAAGGGGGCAGCATCCCCAACCGCCTGCACCCGACCGGCCCCGAAGGCACTTTCGACGACGTGCTGCCGGCCGTGCGCACTTACCGCCAGGAGCGGGACTCCCTTCATTTGGACGATAAAATCCTGACCGCCTGGAACGCGCTGATGATAGCGGCACTGGCCTTTCTTTATCGGATCACCGGCGCTCCCCGCTATCTCGACGCCGCGAAAACGGCGCAGCGGTTTCTGGACACCCATCTGTCCGATGAAAACGGCCTGTATGTCAGCTCCCGGGAGGGGAAACGGACGGCCCGCGGTTTCCTGGATGAATACGCCTTCTCCGCCGCCGCCCAGCTCATGCTGTTTGATGCCACGCTGGAGGAAGCCTATCTTCGCCGGGCGGAGCAGTTCTGCCGGCAAGCGGCCTCGTTCGCCGACCCGGACGCCGGCGGCTTCCACCTGACGGGGGACGCTAATGAGCGCTTGGTAATCCGGCCCAAGGAAACCTATGACGGCGCGCTGCCCAGCGGCAACGCCGTCATGGCCTTCAATTTCGTCCGCCTGTCCCAGCTGACACAGGAGGACGACTGGGAGCAGGCCGCGCTTCGGCAGCTGGCCTTCCTGTCCGGCGAAGCGGCGAGCTTTCCGGCGGGGCACAGCCTGTTTCTGCTGGCCCTGCTGCTGCATGACAACCCGCCGCCCTCGGTCACCGTCGTCCTGGGCAGCGACGGCGAATGGGAAAGCGTGAAAAAGCGGCGGCCCCTTTATGCGACCGTTCGGGTGCTGCCCGGGCCGACGGCGGACTACCCGCTGCTCAACAGCCGCACCACCTACTACGTCTGCCGGGCTCATGCCTGCCTGCCACCCTCCAACACGTTGGCTTTATAAAGGGGCGGTTTTTTATTCCGCACAATCCCTTGTGCTTTTCTGATATGTGTGGTATAATGACTTGTTTGCACCTTTTGGCCGAACCGAGCTGAAAGACATTTGTCCGCGAAAACCGTGCACGGAAGCGAGGCGAAAGTCTCGCTTTTTTTCACGGCGAAGCGGCATTCCAGATTTTACCGAAAAGAGGACATGCATGAATTCCATTCCCTTTGAAGAGCTAAACCTAATCCCCGAAATCCGCCGGGCGGTGGAGGCCCTGGGCTTCGAAACCGCCACCGACATTCAATCCCAAAGCATTCCCCTTATCCAGAGCGGCCGGGATGTCATCGGCCGGTCCCAGACCGGCACCGGCAAGACGCTGGCCTTCGGCGTCCCGGCGCTGGAAATCATCGACCCCGCCATGCGCGGCGGCTGTCAGGTGCTGATCCTTTGCCCCACCCGGGAGCTGGCGGTGCAGGCCTGCGGGGAAATCCGCAAGCTGGCCCGGTTCCTGCCCGGCATCCAGGCGGCGGAGGTCTACGGCGGCGCGCCGATGGATCGGCAGATCCTGCGGCTGAAAACCGCCAACCTGGTGGTAGGCACCCCTGGCCGGGTGATGGATCACATGCGGCGGGGCACCTTGAAGCTGGATCGCCTGAAAATGATTGTGCTGGACGAGGCGGACGAAATGCTCAGCATGGGCTTCCGGGAGGATATCGAGACCATTCTCACCGACACCCCGGAGGACAGACAGACCGTCCTCTTCTCCGCCACCATGCCGCCGGCCATCCTGGCCCTGACCCGGACCTATCAGAAGGATCCGGTCTTGGTGCAGATCCAAATGCGGCAGGAGACGGTGGAAAACATCGAGCAGGTGTATATCGACGTACCCATGGGCCGCAAGATGGACGCTCTCAACCTGATACTGCGGTACGAGAACCCGCAGCTGGCCATGATTTTCTGTAACACCAAGCGGATGGTGGATGAAATCGCCGCTTATCTCGACCGCCACGGCTTTATGGCCGAAGGGCTGCACGGCGATATGAAGCAATCCCAGCGCACCAAGGTGATGGAGGGCTTCAAGCACGGGCGCACCGGCATTCTGGTGGCCACCGACGTGGCCGCCCGGGGCATCGACGTCACCGGCATCGATTATGTGATCAACTACGACATCCCGCAGAGCAGCGAGTATTATGTCCACCGGATCGGCCGCACCGGCCGGGCCGGGAAATCGGGCAAGGCGATCACCATCTGCAGCGGCCGGCGGCAGGTCGGCGAGCTTATGCAGATCGGCCGGATGGTCAAGACCTCTATCGCCCGGGCGGATATCCCCAAACCCGAGGATATCCGGCTGAGACAGCAGCGGCTGCATGTCGCCGAACTGGAGGAACTGCTGGCGAAGGAGGAACCCTCCCCCTTCGCGGCACTGGTGGAGGAGCTGATCCAGCAGGGGCACGATCCCGCGGCCGTGGCTGCCGCCGCGCTGCAGCTCCATTACGGCGAGGAAAGCCAGGGGCTGGAGGAAATCAAAGCGCCGGCCTATGGTTCGGGCTTCGCGCCCCGCCCGGCCGGCGGCTATCGGAAAATCAGCATCAACATCGGCCGGGACAAGCGGATCGCCCCCAACCACATCGTGGCGGCCATCGCGGGCAAAACCGGGATGAATGGCCGGGAAATCGGTAAAATCGAGATTTTCGACAACGAGACGGTGGTGGCCATCCCGGAATCGCGGTTTGACGAAACCCTGGAAGCCATGGCCGACTGCCAAATCGGGGGCAACCCCACCGTGACCAAAGCCTACAAGGGCGGCGGAGGCGGCTACAGCCAGGCCCCCCGTTCCTATCCCCGGGATAACCGCCCCGACTACCGCCGCCTGCCCAAAAAGCGAGAGCTGGAGGGCCGGGGCCGCAAGAAGTACTGAGTGAAAAGCCCGGC
>URCA01000054.1 GCA_900546265.1 uncultured Oscillospiraceae bacterium
AATTGCCGCGCCGGTAGGCAAGGCTGGAGGTAATTGCCGCGCCGGTAGGCAAGGCTGGAGGTAATTGCCGCGCCGGTAGGCAAGGCAATTACGCTTCGTTGCGATGCAGCTCCAGACCGCTGAACTGCGTAAACTCGCCCGACCAGGCCAGCTTGACCGTTCCCAGCTCACCGTGGCGGTTTTTCGCCACGATGACCTCGGAGGTGCCGGTTTCCACCGACGTGGGATCGTCCTTTTCATTCTTATAGTATTCCTCCCGATAGAGGAACAATACTTGATCCGCGTCCTGCTCGATGGAACCGGATTCACGCAAATCGGCCAGGGCGGGCCGGTGGTTGCCCTGCTTTTCCGTGCCGCGGGACAGCTGGGCGCAGATCATAACCGGCACGTCCAGCTCCTTGGCCATGATTTTCAGGCTGCGGGTGATGTCGGACACCTCTTGCACGCGGTTGTCCGTTTTTTTGGCGGACTGCATCAGCTGCAGGTAGTCCACCACCACAAAGCCCAAATCCTTCATCCGCCTGAGGCGGGCCTTCATCTCGGGCACGGTGATGCTGGCGGTATCGTCCAGGTAGATGGGGGCGCTGCACAGGCTGCTGGAGGCCATGGCGATCCGGCCCCATTCCTCCGGGGTCAGGTTGCCCACCCGCAGCTTTTTGCTGGATACCCGCGCTTCCGACGAAAGCAGGCGGTTGACCATCTGCTCCCGCGACATTTCCAGGTTGAAGAACGCCACCGGGCGGTTGCTCTTAACCGCCACGTTGCGGGCGATGTTCAGCGCGAAGCTGGTCTTGCCCATGCCAGGGCGGGCGCCGACGATGATCATATCCGACCGGTTGAGGCCGGTGGTCAGCTCGTCGAGGGCGGCGATGCCGCTGGGAATGCCCACGAACTGATCCCGGTCGCTGGAGGCCAGCTTGGAGAACATCTCGTAGTTGCTGGCCAGCACGTCCCGGATATGCTCCAGGCCGCCCCGCTGCCGTCCCTGGCGGATTTCGTAAATCTTCTGCTCCGCCGCGTCCATGAGCAGGGACGGGTCGTTGCCCGGATCCATGGCGTCGTCGATGATTTCCCGCGCGGCGTGGATGAGCGAGCGTACATCGTGCTTTTCCCGCACGATGCGGGCATAGTTGCCGATATTGGAAATGGAGGGGACGATTTGGGCCATCTTGAACAGATAGGCCTTTCCCTCCTCGCCGGAGAAAAAGCCCTCCGATTTCAGCGATTCCAGAACGGTGACGAAATCGATGGTCTGGGATTCCATCATCTTCTGGCTCATCACCCGGTAAATGGCCTGATGCTCGGGCAGATAAAAATAATCGGGGCGCAGGATATCCGCCACCTGGTTGATGCTTTCGGGATCCATCAGAATAGCGCCCAGAACCGCCTGCTCCGCCTCCAGGCTGTAGGGCAGGTTCAGCCCGTCGTTATACGCCGTTTGAGCCATCGGCCCCACATTCCTTTCCTAAACATCCCGGCAGTGATATTGGCGCTTAGCCTTCGCCGACCATGACCGTGATCTTAGCGCTGATGCCGGGATACAGCTTGACCTCGGCCTCGTAGCTGCCGAAGGCCTTCACGTCCGCCATGGAGATTTTCCGCTTGTCCACTTCCACCTGGAACTGGGCCTTGAGCCCCTCGGCCACCTCCTTGGTGGTGACCGAGCCGAACAGGCGGCCGGCGCTGCCCGCCTTGGCGGTCAGCTTGACCGTTTTACCCTTCAGGGCTTTGGCGGCCTCCTCGGCGTTCTGCTTTTCCATGGCCGCGTGGTGCCGGGCGGCCTCTTCTTTATTTTTCAGATCGTTCATGGCCTGGGCGTCGGCCTCCATGGCCAGCCCCCGGGGCAGCAGGAAATTGCGGGCGTATCCGTCCGATACATTGACCAGCTGGCCCTTTTTGCCCTGGCCCTTGACGTCTTCCTTCAAAATGACTTTCATAAGAGCGTGTACATCCTTTCCTCATATGGTATCGTTCTGCTGGAGCTGGGCGGCGAGAGATCGCTCCCTGGCTTCCAGATGGCCATCGATGGCTTCCATCAGCCGCCGCTTGGCCTCTTCCATGGACGTGTGTTTCAGCAGGGCGCCGGCCATGGTCAGATGACCGCCGCCACCCAAAGCCTCCATGACCAGCTGGACGTTGAAGTCCCCCATGGAACGGGCGGAAATATTCACGTCCTCCCCGTCCACAAACAGGGCGAAGGAGGCCTCCACCCCTTTGATGGAGAGCAGCTCGTCGGCCGCCTGGGCCGCCGCGATCCGCACCTCCGGCCCGCCTTCCTCATCGCTGGCGATGGCGGTATGGCGGTAAAGCTCCGCCCCGGCGACGATGGCGCTTTTCTTGCGGTAAGCCTCCATGCTGCCGGAGAACATCCGCTTGACCTCCACGGTGTCCGCCCCCTGCTTGCGCAGATAGGCGGCGGCCTCGAAGGTGCGCACCCCCGCCTTCATGACGAAGCTGCGGGTATCCAGCATGATGCCGGCCAGCAGGGCCTCGGCCTCCAGGCGGGTCAGGCTGCTGCCCGCCATGTACTGCACCAGCTCGGCCACCATTTCGGAGGCGGAGGAGGAATAGGGCTCGTGATAGAAAATCACGGCGTTGTCGATAAAGTCCACCATCTTGCGGTGGTGGTCGATGACCACCACGGTCTGGGCCGCCTGATACAGGGGCGGCCATTCCAGCATGTTGGGGTTATGGGTATCGGTGATAATCAGCAGGGTGCGCCGGGAGACCAGCAGCATGGCGTTGTCCGGCTCAAGAAACAAATCGCCCCGGCCGGCCTTGCCGTACCGCTCCAGCAGCTCGGGGGCCAGGGTGGTTTTCCGCTGGGTGACGACATTGGCGGGCTTGCCCATGGCGCGGACCGCGGCCGCCATGGCCACGGCGGATCCCAAGCAGTCCAAATCCGAGTACCGGTGGCCCATGACCAGCACGTTTTCCGCCGTCTGAATCAGCTCCGAGAGGGCGGAGGCCACGACGCGGGTGCGCACCTTGGTGCGCCGCTCCACCCCTTTGGAGGCACCGCCGTAGAAATCAAAGCCGTTCTTCGTCTTGATGGCGGCCTGATCGCCGCCCCGGCCCAAGGCCATTTCCAGGGCCTGGCGGGCCATTTCCTCGCTTTCCCGCAGGGTTTCGCCCCGGCCGACGCCGATGGACAGGGTGATCCCCGCCCGCTCGCCGGTCTGGATGGTGCGCACCCTATCGAGAATGTCGAATTTCCCTTCCAGGATCCCCTGAAGGTGCCGCTGCTCGATGACCACCATATACTTATCGGTGCCGCATTTGCGCAGGATGCCGGTGGTGGATCCGATCCAGTCCTCCAGCAGGGTTTCCACCTTGCCGGACATCTGGGCCTTCTCGCTGTCCCGCACGTCCTGCATGATTTCCTCGAGGTTGTCTATGTAGACCACCATCACCGCCGGGCGGCTGGCCGCGTATTCCTCCGCCGTTTCCTTCAGGCGGGTATCGTCCAGATAATAGAGCACGTACAGCCTAGAGTCCCGCATATTCACCTGGCTGAGGCTGACGGTATAGCGCTTTTTGCCCAAGCGGACATCCAGGGCCTTCTTTTTCTGCGCGTCCTCCAGCGAACAGCCGCCGGTGATGACAGCGGCCGGCTCACCAAAGATTTCGGATCCTTCCAGCACCTGCTCCCGGAACAGCTCGTTATACCACACGATTTCCCCGGAAGCCCCGCACACCGCCACCGGCATGGGGAAAGCGGACAGGCTGTCCTGCTCCTCCTGGCTGAGATGGCGGGCGATGCGGGAGAGATACCGGGCGGTATCGTTGCGGATGCGGCGGGTGTTGATCAGCAGGAAAACCGCCAACACCGCCAGGGCGGCCGCTTCCCCGTAAAACAGGGGGCGGTTGTAGAAGAACGTGACGCCGATGGTAACGGCCAGCAGTACGCCGGCACCGATAAGGATCGGCAGCAGCAGGCTTTTTCTTCGATTGTTCATGCGCCACCCGCCTTTCCTAGATGGGGGTCCCAGCAGGGATACCCCGGCGGAAATTTCCGCCGGGGTTTGCCGGTTCAGATATCCATGATGATGGGGAGGATCATGGGACTTCTCTTGGTTTTCTGGAACAGCATACGGGACAGTTCGTCCCGCACGCGGGTTTTCATGGTCGTCCAGTCATAGGCGTGGGTGCGCAGGCAGTCTTCCAGCACGGCCCGTGCCGCCACCCGCGCGTCGTCGATGAGCTTTTCCGATTCCCGCACGTAAACGAAGCCGCGGGAGACGATGTCGGGGCCGGACACCACCTGGCCGGTGGATGCGTCGATGGTGGCGACCACCACAATGAGGCCGTCCTCGGCCAGATGCTTGCGGTCGCGCAGCACAATGCTGCCCACGTCGCCGATGCCCAGGCCGTCCACCATCACCCGGCCGGCGGGGACGGCTCCGGTCACCTCCATCTTATCGGGGGTGATCTCCACCACCTTGCCGATATCGGTGATCAGGACGTTCTGGGGCGGCATGCCCATGGATTTTGCCAGATTGGCGTGCTTATGCAGATGCTTCTGTTCGCCGTGGACGGGGATGAAGAACTTCGGGCGGGTAAGGCCGTGGATGATCTTCAGTTCCTCCTGGCAGGCGTGGCCGGAAACATGGACGTCGTACATTTTCTCATACACCACGTCGCAGCCTCGCTTCATCAGCTCATTGACCACCTTGCCCACCGTTTTCTCGTTGCCGGGAATGGGGGTGGCGGAAATGATGATGTAATCGTCGGGGCCGACCTCCACCTTCCGATGCTCGGAATAGGCCATGCGGGTCAGGGCGGACATGGGCTCGCCCTGGCTGCCGGTGGTGATGATAGTCATTTTGTCCTTGGGATAGCGGTTGATGAGATCGATGTCGATGAGCACCCCGTCGGGCACGTGCAGATAGCCCAGCTCGGTGGCGATGGTGACGAAATTGATCATGCTGCGCCCGGAAACCGCGACTTTCCGGCCGTCCTTGACCGCCGCGTCCATAATCTGCTGGATGCGGTGCAGGTTGGAGGAGAAGGTGGCAATGATGATGCGCTTGTTCTCCGCCTTTTTGAACAGGTTGGCGAAGCTCTCCCCCACCACCCGCTCGCTGGGGGTGAAGCCGGGGCGTTCCGCGTTGGTGGAATCGGCCAGCAGGGCGAGAACCCCCTCGGTGCCCAGGGCGCCAAAGCGGGCCAGGTCGATCATGGGACCCATGATGGGGGTGCAGTCGATTTTGAAGTCGCCGGTATGCACCACGTAGCCGATGGGGGTTTTGATGCCCAGGGCCATGGCGTCCGGGATGGAGTGGTTGACCGGAATGAATTCCACCGACACCTTGCCGAACTGGACGACGCTGCCGGGCTCCACCACGTTGAGCTTCACCTTGCCGGACAGGCCGTGCTCCTTGAGCTTGGAATCCACCAGGGCCAGGGTCAGCTTGGCGCCGTAGACAGGCAGGTTGACCTGCTTGAGCAGGTAGGGCAGGGCGCCGATATGGTCCTCGTGGCCGTGGGTGATGACCACGCCTTTGATGCGATCCTTATTCTTCTCCACATAGGTGAAGTCGGGCAGGACGATGTCCACGCCCAGCATTTCGTCATCGGGGAACGCCATGCCGCAGTCGATGAGGAAGGCGTCGTCCCCGTATTCGAACAGGGTGATGTTCTTGCCGATTTCGTTCAGGCCGCCCAGGAAGGTCAGGCGCACCGGGGTGGCCGAGGCCTTCTTCTGCCGGGAATTCCGGCCGCGGGCGGGCTTGGGCGCCGCCGGGGCGCCGTTGGTGTTGGGATTGGGCAGGGACAGCACCGCCTTGTCCGCGGGCTTGCCGCTGCGCGCCGCCCCTTTTGGGGGGCGCGACGCCTGGGCTTCCTGCTGCGGCGCGGCGGCCTTGGGTGCCGCCTTTGGCGCGCGGGGAGCGCGGCGGGGACCCCTCTGTTTGCTGGCCGGTTTGGTTCCGCCGGCCGGGGTCTCGTTCTTGTTTTCAGTTGACACGAATAATATCCTCCGTTTCGGGAGCGGCGTCTCCGCGGGGAGAGGGCGCTCCTTCTCATGATGATGCGCGGACGCTGACGTCCCTCCGCGCGGTGTTGCTTCGGCTATGGTTGCCGTGGGAATCGAAGGAGCCTCCGGGCGGCTTTGCCTGCCGCGAAGAAATCCAAAGCCCCGCGTCACGCGGGGCTGTCCGTTGCGACACGGGCGGACCCGGCCGGGGCCATACCGCCCGCGGCTTGAGGCTTTCCGCCGTGTCCGAACACATTTCCTTGGTTTGCCATCCGATCTTTCTGCCGGAAAATCCGGCCTCGTCTTATCTATATTACCGGTTTTCCCGGTTGATGTCAAGCTGTCCGGAGGAATTATGAGCGGAGAGGGCGCGCAGGCGTTCCTCCAGCCGGCCGCAGACCTCCTCCGCGATTTCAGCGCTGGAGGCCTCGGCCACCAGTACCAGATTCTTGCCCGCCTTGGTGGGCCGCACCAGGCCGGTGCCGCCCCGCAGGCGTACCCGGGCCCCCTCGGCCGGGGCGCCGTCGGAAGCGGCTTCGGGCGTTTCGTCCCGCAGCTGGCGCAGAATGCGGCCGGGGTTGCCCTCGCAGGGGATGGTGCGGGTGGTCACGGCGAAATCGGGCAGGCGGCCGAGCAGCTCGGCCAGGGTGACGTGATACTGCTTCATCCGGCTGAGGAGGCGCACGGCCTGCATCAGGCCGTCCCGCACCCAGGGCTGGTTAGCGGCCAGCCGCCGGGCCTCCCCGTCGCAGCCCTCCACCGGACAGGACAGGTAGCGGCGCACCTTGCGGCCGTAATGGGCCGCCATTTCTTCGATGGCCACCGGCGCGTCGTATGGCAGGGCGAGATCGCCGCCGTCCTCCAGCTCCAGCAGGCAGTTGACGCCCAGCACCCTCTCGGGCCAGACATATCCCGCCTCGGGATCGTAAATGGACAGCCGCCTCCCTCCGGCCCCCAGATGGAACCGGGGACCGCTTTCCGCCCCGCAGCCCAGGGTGGACAACACCTCGCCGAGCAGGCGCACCGGCTCGTAGTCGGATCCCCGCACCTCGGCCGACAGGCCGGACAGGCCGTCCGGCGCCATGGAAATGAGCTCCTGGCGGTACAACTGGCGCATGCCGGTCATATTGGTGGCCTCCCGGACGGTATCCCAGCCCACCCGGCTGAAATCGCCGCCGGTCAGGCGAGCTTCCACCGACCGCTCGGTATTGCGCGCGGCGGGCAGGCCCCCGGCACCCAGCAGGCGGACGGCCCCTTTCAGGCCGCCGCTGACGTAGACGCCGGTGCGGATAAGGCTGAAATTCACGAAATAGTCGAACTGGGGCTCGATGCAGGGGCCGAAGTCCCAGACCAGGCCCCCGACGGAGAGGATGCCGGCCGTCAAAGCCATTTTCATCACAGCGGCCGCTTTGTCGGAGCTGCAGCCCACGGCCACCTTTTCGCCCCGCACCTGGCTGCCGATGGCGGCACCCAGCCGGGCGCAGAATTCGGGGGTGAGCTCCACGCCCGTTTCGCCGCACAGGCCGCCGTCGTCGAACAGGCCGGGGGCCGGGCCGCCCTCCCGCAGGTTTTCCCGCAGGTGGGTGCCGGCCTCCACCTGCTTTTCGGGCCAGATTTTCACGTGGGGGCTGACGGCGGCGTGCTCGCCGATAACCGCGCCCTCTCCCACGGCGGCGCCTTCGAACAGGGCCGCGCCCCGGCGCACCGAGGCCCCGTGGCAGACCAAGGCGCCGGTCAAAGCCGCCCGGTCGCCGATATACACCCCATCCAGCAGGACGCTGCCCCGCACCTTGGCGTTGTTGCCGATGTGGCAGCCATCCCCCAGGACGGCGAAGGGGCCTATCTGGGCCGCCGCGCCGATTTGGACGTTTTTACCGATATAGACGGGCGGGATGAGGGTGTAGCCGCCCGCCGGCTCTTCGGCCATGCAGACGCCGTCCTTGACGGGCAGGTTGGTTTTCACCCTGCCCTCCAGAATATCCCGCTGGCAAGTCAGATACGTGGTCAAATCCCCGATGTCGCACCAATAATCCTTGGTTTCATAGGCGTACAGGGGCAGGCCGTCCCGCAGGAGCAGGGGAAACAAATCCTTGGCGAAGTCGAAATTGGTATCCGCCGGGATGGATTCCAGCGCCTCGGGGGACAGGATATAGATCCCGGTATTGGCCGCGTCGGTGGCCGCCTGGCCCCAGCCGGGCTTTTCCAGGAAGCCGGTGATCCGCCCCTCCCGGTCAAACTTGGCCAGTCCGTATTCCCGGGGATCGGCCACCCGGGTGACGATCAGGGTGGCGGCGGCGTGACGGCTTTTATGAAACGCGCAGGCTTCACTCAGGTCGATGTCGGTCAGGGCGTCGCCGCTGATGATCAGAACATCGTCATTGGCGCCGCCCCACTGGCTGTCCACCGCCAGGCGGACGCTGCCCGCCGTGCCCAGGGGCTTGTCCTCCTCGGAGAAAGACAGGCGCATCTGCCGGTAGCCGTCCCCGAAATGGGCGGTGATGGCCGACGGGATATACCGCATCGTCACCGCCGCGTCCAGGACGTCGTGCTCCTGGAGCAGGTCGAGGATGTATTCCAGCACCGGCCGGCCGCACAGGTGCGCCATGGGCTTGGGGCTGTCGCAGGTGAGGGGACGCAGGCGCGTGCCTTCCCCGCCCGCCATAATGACTGCTTTCATGAATGAAAAACCTCTCTTTTTGATGTCGTAGTCCTAGTATTGACGGAAAAAAGAGGGTTTATATAAGGCCTTTCAGGGAAATTGTAAAGGAACGTAGTCAAATGCCTGTAAATATGGTAAAATATCGGATAATTCCCGGAAGGAAGTGAGCAGCACTTGAGAGCAGACATCAAACTGGCTCTGAAACAGTTCCAAATTAAGACCTGGGGTAATCGCGGCCGGATAAAGAGCGTACAGCTGGAAATCCTGCCGGAGGAAATCGTTCATTATATCGCGCCGACCAATATCGTCATCCGGAAAAAGGAAAGCGCCGACGTGGTAAGAAGGCCGGGCATCCTACTTATCACAAATTTCCGCGTGTTATTTTATAATAGAATTTCAAATGAGATTTTCAAGGAGGAGTTCCCTCTTTTGGAAATTCAGGGAGTATCCGCCGACGCCGGTTGGTTTACCTCGTATGTGTCTTTTCTCACCCATACGAAAACGATTGACTTTCTGGTTCACTACAAAAAGGAGCGTTACCAGGCGATTGTCCGTGTATTGAACGAAGCTATAAAAACAGCCGTGAACCATTATAATGATAACACTCTCGTTTACAATCCGGACGATACCGTTACAGTCGTCACCTGCGCTGGGTGCGGCGCAACAAACATCTTACAAAAGAGCACCATTAAGCCGTGCGCCTATTGCGGCCGCAGTCTCAGCAGCGAATAGCTATAAAGTAGAAAGGACGGAAAAGCCATGAAACACATCGATTTATTCACCGACGGGGCCTGCTCGGGGAATCCGGGGCCGGGGGGCTGGGGGGCGGTGCTGCGCTATAACGGGCAGGAGAAAGAGCTGTGCGGCGGCGAAGCCAGCACCACCAACAACCGCATGGAGCTCACCGCCGTCATAGAAGGGCTGTCCGCGCTCAAGGAGCCCTGCGACGTAACGCTGACCAGCGATTCCAAATACGTCCTCGACGCCATTGAGAAGGGCTGGGCCCGCTCCTGGAAGCGCAACGGCTGGCGCAAGGCCGACAAGAAGCCTGCCCTCAATGCCGATTTGTGGGACAGGCTGCTGACCCTGCTGGACATCCATACGGTACGGCTGGTCTGGGTGCGGGGACACCAGGGCCATCCCGAAAACGAACGCTGCGACCAGCTGGCCGTGGGATATTATCAGCGGTGGAAATAGCCGCGTTACAAAAAATGTCGAAAAACCGAGCGGGCGGCCGCGAACTTTTTACACTTTGCGTATTGCAATCTAGACCAAAAAGGTATATATTAAACCTGCAAGACGCATACTACGTCGTGACTTTATAATAGAGAGCTGGTTTTGCGTATGTCATCAGCCGCACGTTTTATTTACGCGGACAACGCCGCCACCACCCGCCTGCTGCCGCAGGTGCTGGATAAAATGATTCCCTACCTCACCGAGGAATATGGCAACCCCTCCTCCCTGTACAGCTTCGGGCAGGCGGCCCGCCAGGGGGTGGATGCCGCCCGGATCACCATGGCGGAATGCCTGCACTGCCGGCCCGACGAGGTGTTCATCACTTCGGGAGGCAGCGAGGCGGACAACTGGGCGCTGAAAATGGTGGCGGAGAGCCTGGAAAAGAAGGGCAAGAAACACATCGTCTCCACCGTGTTCGAGCATCACGCCATCCTCCACGCGCTGAACGCCCTGGAGAAACGGGGCTTTGAAATCACCCTGCTGCCGGTGTATGAAAACGGCATCGTCCGGGTGGAGGACGTGGCGGCCGCCATTCGGCCGGACACCGCCCTGGTTTCGGTGATGTTCGCCAACAATGAAATCGGCACCATCCAGCCCATTGCCGAAATCGGTGCGCTGTGCCGGGAGCGGAAGGTGCTGTTCCATACCGACGCGGTGCAGGCGGTGGGGCATGTACCGGTGGATTTTGAGGGGATGCACATCGATCTTCTCTCCCTATCGGCGCATAAGTTCCACGGGCCCAAGGGCGTGGGCGCGCTGCTGGTGCGCAAGGGGCTGCGCTTCGGCAACCTCATCGACGGCGGCGCCCAGGAAAAGGGCCGCCGGGCGGGCACCGAAAACACGGCAGGCATCGTCGGCATGGCGGAGGCCATGCGGCTGGCCTGCGCCTCCATGGCACAGGCGACCCCGGGCCTCATCGCCAAGCGGGATCGGCTGATTCAGGGGCTGCTGAGCGCCCTGCCCCGCTGCCGCCTCAACGGCGATCCGGTGCGGCGGCTTCCCGGCAACGTCAATATCAGCTTCGAGGGCATCGAGGGCGAGAGCCTGCTGCTGATGCTGGACATGAAGGGAATTTGCGCGTCCTCCGGCTCGGCCTGCACCTCCGGCTCCCTGGACCCCAGCCACGTGCTGCTGGCCATCGGCCTGCCCCACGCGGTGGCCCACGGCTCCCTGCGGCTGACCCTGTCGGAAGAGACCACCGACGAGGACGTGGACTATATGCTTCAGGTCATCCCCGGCGTGGTGCAGCGGCTGCGGGAGATGTCTCCTCTTTGGGAAACCATCTGCAAAAACGACTGAAAGGTATCGAACAAGAAAGAAGGAACCGAGCATGGCAGCATTTTACAGCGAAAAGGTTATGGATCACTTTGCCAATCCCCGCAATGTGGGCGAATTGGAAGACGCCAACGGCGTCGGTGAAATCGGCAACGCCAAATGCGGCGACATTATGAAAATGTATATAAAGGTGGAGGACGGCCGGATCGCGGACGTGAAGTTCAAGACCTTCGGATGCGGCTCCGCCATCGCCACCAGCTCCATCGCCACCGAAATGATCAAGGGCAAAACCATCGAGGAGGCGCTGCAGCTGTCCAACAAAGCGGTGGTGGAAGCACTCGACGGCCTGCCCGCCCACAAAATCCACTGCTCCGTCCTGGCCGAGCAGTCCATCAAGGCGGCCATCGCCGACTATTACCGGCGGCAGGGCATCGACCCCACCCCCATTGTGGGCGAGCTGCCCGATCCCGACGAATACGAGGCCTGCCACGTCTGAGCGGCAGGGTCTCTGAGCATCCCCGAACGACAAGCGCGTCCCGAAACGCGGCATAGACCCAGCGGAGAATCGGAGTGCGGCGAGCCGCATTCCAGAAAACGGAGCGATCGCTCCGTTTTCTTCCAAAGGGCTATGGCCATCGCCGGGACGCGCTTTTTTCGGGCTAGTGAGGGTTGTTCACGGGGGGAAAAATCCTTTTGTTAACATCTTGTTAATTATTTTGGAATATGGTACAATGAAGCATCATGCAGCCGCGCCCGGCGGCGGGAGCAGACAGAGGTGACCGGCGATTCGAGTCTATGACAGAAAAACGGGGCGGACGGTGGAACAGCCCTCCGCCGACAGCGGCGCGGTGGGGTGGATTTACCGCAACCGGCCCGCCCGGTTCGTGGTTTCCTGCGTCTGCCGGAAGACCCTGCTGCGGCTGGTGGGCCGGTACGCGGACAGCCGGCTGAGCCGGATCCATATCCGGCGGTTCGCCGAGAAGCGGGGGATCGCCGACTGGCAGGGCTACGGCAGCCTGAATGCCTTTTTCGCCCGGCCCCGCGCCAATGTGGCTTTTCCGGCCCGCGAGGACACGCTGGGCTCCCCCTGCCAGGCGCTGGTCTGCGCGTGGGATCAGCTGCGGCCCGACGCGGTGGTGCAGGTCAAAGGGGTGACCTATCCCCTGGCCGAGCTGCTGGACGAGGACGCCTCCCGCTTTGAAGGGGGCGCGGCCTATTGTCTGCGGCTGGAGTCGGGCCATCACCACCGGGTCTACTGTTTCGACGACGGGGTGCTGGAGGAAGAAAATTCGGTGCCCGGGCGGTACGACTCGGTGCATGCGGCGGCCCTCCCCCACGTGCCGGGCCTGTACGCCAAGAACCACCGGGTGATCACCCGCTACCGTACCGAACAGTTCGGCACGGCCATGCTGGTGGAGGTGGGCGCCATGTTCATCGGCAGTGTGGTGCGGCAGGCGCCCCTTGGAGAGCCTGTCCGGCGCGGGGACGTCAAGGGCTGGTTCTGCTTCGGCGGCAGCTCGGTGCTGCTCTTTTTTGAACCCGGCCGGGTGCGGCCCGACGCCGATTTGCTCGCGCAGACGGCGGCGGGAATCGAAACGGCTGTGGATGTTGGGGAAAAGATTGGGGAGAAAATACCGCGATGAAGAATTTTTCGAGAACGCGCTCCGTGCCGGCCGTGGAACGGCCCAGCCTGTCCAGGGCTTTCCCGGCGGCGGGAAAGCTGAACGTGGCCTGCTGCATCACGGTGGCGGGCTTCGTCCTGGCGCTGTCCGGGCTGTGCCTGCTGCTTCGCGGCCAGCTGGCGATGGGGATTTTTGTGCTGACCCTGGCCTCGGTGGCCGATCTGCTGGACGGGTTCACCGCCCGCAAGCTGGGGCTGGTGTCGGCCTACGGCCAATCGTTGGATTCCCTGAGCGATACCATCAGCTTCGTGGCCACGCCGGCCGTGATTCTCATGTGGTTCGGCCATTTTCGTCCCATTTGGGTGGTGGCGGGACTGGTTTACGCGGTGTGCGGGGTGCTGCGGCTCAATTATTTCGAGCACAACCCGGCGCCGGGCTATTTCATCGGGGTGTCCAGCCCCATTGCCTCCGGCCTGCTCATCATGCCATTTTACGCGCTGACCTTCCTGTTCCGGGTGGAGGCCGGATGGCTGACGACGCTTTATCCGTTCTACGCCCTGGCGGTGGGCCTGGCCATGATCGGCGGCTTCAAGGTGAAGAAATACAGCTTCACCAACGCGGCCATCGGCCTGTGCTGCTACATCATCGCGGTGGCGGGGCTGGTCAAGTCCCTGCTGTAACGTCAAGCATAGGCAAGCGCCCCGGAGCGAATGCTCCGGGGCGCTTCACCATGAGGAGGCGGCTTGGTGGGGAAATTTCCTTCACCAATCCATCCACTAAATTTCCTCATTCTTTACCTAATACGTCTGAAGAGGGGCGGATTTATGGGGAAAGGCCACATTTATTTTCCGGTATACCGGGCCGGGACGCGCCCGCCGTTCACCAGAGCCACGGCGACGAGAATCTCCTCCCGCCGGGATTCTGCCTCCTCCGGCGGCAGGGTCAGCACAATGTCGTCCAAATCATAGGGGCCGTTGCGGAACCGGCCGATCACCGCCCCCTGGAACGCCCCATCGATCAGCAGGTAAAAAAGAGGCTCCTGCCCGTCCTTCTTGAAGGCCGACGTCAAAACAGCCTCGAAGGACTTGACCAGAAAATCGTTGCGGTGCAGGGCGAAGACGCCGCGGGGCGGCACGTCCCCCGGCGCGGTCAGCAGAGAAACGTCCTCCGGCAGTAAAAGGGCGGGCGAGCCGTCCTGCCGGACGGCAGACAGCAGGCTTCCCCGCGCCGTCAGGGCGGACAGGGCGGCCCGGAGATCCCGCAGGGGCAGGCCGAAGAAGGACCGGGCCATGGTCTCATCCGCCGCCCCGTGGAGCCGCACGAAGCGGAGCAGCGCCCGCTCGATCGCGTCCTCCCTCTCCGGCCAGGCCAGGGAGGGAAACTCGGTTTCAAAGGGATACCAGGCCCTATCCCATTCGCTGTCGGCCTGATCCTCGAAAACCAGAAACATTTCCTGGAGCCGGTGGAGCATGGGGGTGATGGCCTTGGCGGCCAGACCGGTGAACTCCCGCAGGGCGGCGACGGTCATGGGCCCCTCCCGCCGCAGCAGGTCGAGAAGCCGGGCGTCGTCGGGCCGCAGGGCGGCGTCCTTGCGGTATATCGCGCCGTACAGGGCTAAATCCGCCTCGTCCACATAGGCGATGCCGCCCCCCTGGAACCGGCCCTTGACCAGTTCCCGCCGGGATCGCCTGTCGAAATTCCGGGCCGCGCCCCCGTCCGGGGCGAAGGCGGCGCGGAAGCTCAGCTCCGGCGGGGAGCCGGGGCAGCACCAGTAAGGGGTACGCACCGGGGACATGTCCCGGAAAAGTCGATCGTAATCCGCTTCGTTTGCCGGCGGACAGAACCGCTGCCGTTCAAGCCGCACGCGGCGCAGGGCGTTGTCGCATAAAACCATGGTAAAACCACCTTTCCAACAGGGAGAATTCTGTCGACAAAATGCTGTTGTCAGCGCTCCGGTTGTGTGTTAAACTATTGGCATACAGGCCAAGGATATTGGCGGCGGACAGGCTGGCCCTGCCGCCGTTTTCCATTGTAACATAAACCGACCAAAATGACTAGAAACATAGGAGGCGCGGTATGACAGCGGTAGAAGAGGACGCTCTGCGGCTGATGGAACAGGTGCAGGGCAGCTTTTGGGAGCGGCAGGATTCTGCCCCTCTTCGCGCGGTCATGGCGGCGGAGGGGCGGTCCTGGCCGCTCCCCCCTTGTCCGGATCCGGCTGTCGCCCTAGCCGACGAGCAGTATGATACGACGCCGCTGTCCGAGGACGCGTGCTTGGTGCGGGGCACCTTTCGCACCGTGAGCCTGGACGCCGCCATGGCGGACACGCCCCGCCGCCTGACCGCCGTTTGCATCCGCCGGCCGGAGGGGCTGCAGATAACGCACCTCCATCTCTCTGAGGACGGGCCGGCGGCCTCCTGCCGGGAAGAGGCCGCCGGCGGCGAACGGATCCGCGGGAACAACGCGGCGCTGCGGGAGCTTATCCGACAGACCTCCCGCGCCCTGCGGGAACGCAACCGGGAGCTGGAGGCCCTGACCGAAAACATTCCGGGCGGGGTGCAGTGCTGCCGCAACGACGAGGAATTCACCATACTGAACATGAACAGCGGCCTGCCCGGCCTGTTCGGCTATACCCGGGCGGACATTGAAGAGCGGTTCGGCGGCAAATTCGCCCGCATGATCCACCCGGCGGATCTCCCCGGAGTTCAGACAATGATAGCCGAGCAGCTGTCCCGGGGGCCGGCGATCGATCTGGAATACCGGGTGGTGTGCCGGGACGGTTCTTTCCGCTGGGTGCTGGACAAGGGGCAGCTCCGCACGACGGAGGACGGGACCTCCCTGTTCTACTGCATCCTCATGGACATTACCGAGCAGAAAAGGGAACGGGAGGCGCTGCGCCTGAGCCTGGAGCGCCATCAGGTGATCCTGGATCAAACCGCGGATATCATTTTCGAGTGGGATATTCATACCGACACGCTGGTTTGTTCCCCCAACTGGCAGAAAAAGTTCGGCTATATCCCCGTGGAGCAGGAGGTCAGCCGCCGGATTCCCTGCTCGGACAATATTCCAACGGAGGACATGCCGGCCTTCATCGACCTGCTGCACAGCGTGTCCCTTGGCGTACCCTACTGCGAGACGGAGTTCCGCATCCGCAACACGGCGGGAGACTTAACCTGGCAGCGGATCCGGGCCACCACCCAATTCGACGAAGAGGGGCGGCCCCTGCGGGCCGTCGGGGTCATCGTGGACATCGACGAGGAGAAAAAGCAGCGGCAGACGCTGCTGGAGCAGGCGCAGCGAGATCCGCACACCGGCCTGTACAACAAAACCTCGGCCAAATCCCGGGTCAAGGAATTGCTTCGGATGCCCGGCGGGGACGTCAGTCACGCCATGCTCATCATCGACGTGGATAATTTCAAAACCATCAACGACCGCTACGGCCATCTCTGCGGGGACGCGGTGCTGGTCGCGTTTTCCGCCCGGCTCAAGGCGCTGTTCCGCACCGCCGATGTGGTGGCGCGCATCGGGGGGGATGAATTTCTGGTCTTTCTCCCCCATATCAGCGGGCGGGAGACGGCGGCGGGCAAGGCGGAGGAGATTCTGCAAATTTCCCGGGAGCTGTCCCTGGAGGTGCCACCGGATATGGCCCCCGCCTCCTGCGCGGGGGGCGGCGTTCCCGCGCTGTCCTGCAGTGTCGGGATCGCCATGTATCCCCAGGACGGCCAGGATTATGCCGGGCTGTATCTCAATGCCGACCGGGCGCTCTACCTGGTCAAGAACAACGGAAAGAGCGGCTTTGCTTTCTATGAGCGGCAGCTCTGCTCCCCGGTGACGCCCGGGGAGCAGACCGGCGCCGGCATACTGCCGGGCGCCGAGGACACGTACACCATGGGCCGTGCGCTCTACCCGTATATTTTCCGTCTGCTGTACCGCACGGCGGACGTGGAGACGGCGGTGGAACATATTCTGGAGGTGGTGGGCCGCACGTACGATGTCAGCCGGGTATACATTTTCGAAAACAGCCCGGACGATCGCGCCTGCAGCAATACCTTCGAGTGGTGCGGCGAAGGGGTGCCGCCTCAAAAGAGCCGGCTGCAGAACCTGCCCTACTGGGACGACCTGCCGGATTATCCTGCGCATTTTGATGAAAACGGCGTGTTCTGCTGCCGGGACACGGCGGCGCTTCCCCCGCCCTTGTGCGGATTTCTGGCTGGGCTGGGGGTGGTTTCCCTGCTGCAGTGCGCCGTGCGGGACGGGGGCCGGTTCAGAGGCTTCGTTGGCTTCGACGAATGCCGGGTCAGCCGCTATTGGACCCGGGAGCAAATCCATTCCCTCACCCTGGTGGCCAACATTCTCTCCACCTTCCTGCTCAAGCACCGTCTGGCCCAACGGCTGGAGGAGCTGTCCGAAAGCCGGCTGTGAGCCGAAAAAACCGCCGGAGATCGGAAGAGCACACGTCTGAA
>URCA01000055.1 GCA_900546265.1 uncultured Oscillospiraceae bacterium
CGTGTGCTCTTCCGATCTGGTGGGGATCCCCAGCTTTTCGTTCATGCCCACCGGGATGCCCCGGCCATTGTCCCGCACCGACACGATGTTCCCCGGCAGCACATCCACCTCGATATGGGTGCAGTAACCCGCCAGAGCCTCGTCGATGGAGTTATCCACGATCTCATATACCAGATGATGCAGCCCCCGCGGCCCGGTGGAGCCGATATACATGCCCGGGCGCTTGCGGACGGCTTCCAGCCCCTCCAGCACCTGGATTTGGCTTTCGTCATACGGGGTGTTTTCAGGGCGCACCATGCTGTTTTCCAGTTCCAAATCCATGTCCATCTCTGTACTCATTCTGGGTCATTGCCTCCGTTTTCCGTTAATTTGCGTCAGATGTTGGCGATATCCTCGATGAACCCGGTGCGTTTGAGCAGGGTGGAGGAGGAAATCTGCGATATATAAACAGTTTCGCCGTGTTTTTTGTCCATGCAGACCACAAAAGACTTGGGCAGCTCCATCGACACGTTGAATATCCGCCCGCCCTTCTGGGCATCCGATAAAAACCGGCGGGTGTGCTTGGAAATGGTGGCGTTCTCCATGTCGAAAATGCCCACGATCTCGTCCAGACGGACCACCGTGTCCTGTCCCAGATGCAGATACATGCCTGTTGCCTCCTCCCCAAAGCCGGTATGGTATTGGCTAAAACGGCACTACCCGTCCGGCGTCAGGATTCCGTCCTGCATCCGGAAGGCCCGACCTCCGTCCAGCCGCCGCACCGCGCCCGGATCGCAGCAGGTGATGAACACCTGCCAGCCGTGAATGTGGTTGAGTATATAGTCCTGCCGGGACAAATCCAGTTCGCTCATCACGTCGTCGAGCAGGGCGACGGGCTGTTCCCCCGTCACCTCCCGCAGCACCGACGCCTCGGCCAGCTTGAGGGCCAGCACAGCGGAGCGCTGCTGGCCCTGGGAACCATAGGACCGGGCGGACAAGCCCCGAATCTGCACCAGAAGATCCGCGCGATGAGGTCCCGCGGTGGTGAACCCAGCGGCCAAATCCGCATATCGGGTCTCCCGAAGCCGCTCCAGCAGCCGGGCGGCCGCCTGGCCGCTGTCCATCCCGTCCTCACCCCCATCGTCGTGCATCGCGACGGAAAAGCTCTCCCGGCCGGCCGACAGCCCGTCATAAATGGCGGCGGCCACCGGCTGGATTTTCCGCACATAGGCCCGCCTGGCCAGCAGAAGCCGGGCGCCGATGCGGGCCAGCCTGTCATCCCAGACATCCAGCAGCTCCCCCGGCCGGGCGCCGGTCTGCCGCGCGTTCTTGAGCAGGGCGTTGCGCTGGGCCAGGGTCCGGGAATACTCGGACAGGGACGCGATATATCCCGGGCGCAGCTGGCAATAGGCCGCATCCAGAAACCGCCGCCGTTCCTCCGGCCCGTCCTTGATGAGGGACAAATGGGCCGGCGAAAACACCACGGCGCAGAACCGGCCGGCCAGCCGGGAGGGGCTGGGCTGCGGGATGCCGCCAATGGAGGCGGCCCGCCGCTTCTGGATAGTAATCGCCGCCTCCTGCGCTCGATCTTCAGCGGTAAACTCCAGGCGCAGCGCGGCCTTGTCCGCCGCAAAGCCCTTCATTTCCCCGTCCCGCGCCCCCCGGAAGCTCCGCCCGCCGGTGAACAGCCAAAGGGCCTCCAGCAGATTGGTTTTTCCCTGGCCATTATCGCCGTAAACAATATTGACGCCCTCTGAGGGCCGGAATTCCCCGGCCTTCAGATTGCGGAAGCCCTCGTATTCCAGTCGGTCGGCTTTCATGCGGACACTTCGATCTCCTGTCCGGTCTCGGGCAGGGCCGCCACGTCGCCCGGCCGCATCTTTTTCCCCCGCAGCAGGCAGGGCTCGCCGTTTACCTGCACGCGGCCGCTTTGAATGATCACCTTGGCCTGCCCGCCGGTGGGTACGGCCCCGGCCAGCTTGAGCAATGCGTCCAACCGGATAAACTCCGTATCGATGGCGATGACTTCCCGGCTCATTTCTTCAGCCTCACGGGCAGCACCAGGAAGAGGAAGGATTCGCCGGTGACCGGCAGCACCTTCATGGGGGACAGCGGCCCTCCCAGTTCGATGCGTACCTCGTCGGTTTCGCAGTTTTTCAGGGCGTCCAACAGGAATCGGCTGTTAAAGCCCATTTCCTCTCCATTGCCCTGCAAATCAGCGGCGATCCGGTCGCTGGCGCTTCCTAGCGGGGTGGTGCAGGAGACCAGGATATGGCCGTCCTTGAACTCACAGATAAGGGGGGATTTCAGCCGGTCGTTAATCACCAGGGAGGTGCGTTCCACCGCGTCCATCAGCGCCCGGGTCTTGACCCGGATGGTGGTGTTCACCTGCTGGGGAATGGCCTTTTGATAGGCGAGGAATTCCCCGTCCAGCAGCCGGGAAATCACGTTGTAGCCGCTGATTTCCAGCACGATATGCCGCCGGCCGACCGACAGGGCCATGGGTTTGTCCTCATCGGCCAGCAGCTTGAGTATTTCCTGCAGGGTTTTGCCGGGCACCACGAAGCTGGCGGTCTCCGGGCTTTTGATTTCTTCGCAGCGCATGGCCAGACGGGAGCCATCCACCGAAACCAGCCGGAGGCTGTCGGGTTCGATTTCGAACTTGGTGCCGGTGTGTATCGGCCGGGGATCATTGGGGGCCGCCACGGCGAAAATAGTCTGGCGGATCATGCTTTTCAGCGTGTTCTGCGGCAGGGTAAAGGAGGCCCCGTCGTCCACCGAGGGGATCTCCGGGTATTCGCTGGCCGAAATCCCCATAATGGTGAATTCGGTGACGTCGCTTTGAATGGTGGTGTTAAATCGCTCGTCGGAGGTGAGCGTCACTCTATCCCCCGGCAGCTTGCGCACGATTTCACCGAACAGCTTGGCGGTGAGCACAATTTCTCCCGGCTGGCGGACATCGGCGTCGATGGTGGTGGTGATCCCGAGATCGAGATCGAAGCCAGCCAGGAACAGGCTGCTTCCGGCGGCCCGCAGTAGGATGCCCTCAAGGGCGGGCAGGGTGGATTTGCCGGAGACGGCGCGTTGCACGTTGCCGACGGCGTCGATGAGTGCTTGCTTGTCACAGATGATGTTCATATACGCGAGTCCTTTCCGTTGGATGATTCGTACGCGCTAATCATAAAAAATCAATCTTTATGAAAATAGTCGTAGTAGTAGGGGCTGTGGAATTGGTGGAAAACCCCCGCCGCACCGCGAAACGGGCCGGTTTTTTCTTTATCCGCCGGTGAAGAAGCCGGGGGATGTTTTGGTGGACAAGTGGAAACGGGTTTTTCCTCTTCACCATCTGGTGGAAGCCGGGTGGTGGAATGTGGAAAACTCTGTGGGAAAGGTGGAGAAGTCCGAGGCGCTTCCTTTCCCCGTTGATCACCGTGGATGGTGGAAAAGAGGAGAACTTCCCGTGATCAGCCGGTGGGAACCGGGTGGGATCTCGGTGGAAACTGGCCGAAAAACGACCGCCGGCCGCTGATGTGGAAAGCTTTTCTCATTTTCCGTCCATATAATAAGGATTATATAAAGAAGGCGGACGCCTTACTTTTCGCTGATGTTTTTGATGATATCGCCCACCATGCCCTTGAAGGAGGAATCCTTGGCCATCCGGCTCTCCACCTTTTGGATGGCGTAGACGATGGTGGAGTGATCCCGGGTGCCGAACTCCTCCCCAATGGCCTTCATGGGCAGGCCGGTGATGCTGCGCACCACATAGGCGGCCACCTGCCGGGCCTGGGAAATAGGGGCCGACCGTTTAGTGGATCGAATATCCTCCGGCGTCACCGTCATGGTGCGGGCCACCTCGTTGATGATCCGCTCCACGGTGATGGGAACAGGCTGGCTGTCGTTGCGGATGTCGCGTATGGCGTTTTGTGCGGTGACCAGCGTGGGCTGTTCGCCCGCGAGCAGATACTGGGCCCGCATGCATTTGACCGCGCCCTCCAGCTGCCGGACGTTACTTTTGAGCTGGCCCGCAATGTACTCCGCGATGTCGTCGGTGATGGGAATATCCAGCAGCTGGGCCTTGCGGCGGATGATGGCGATGCGGGTTTCCAAATCCGGCGGCTGAATATCGGCGAGCAGGCCCATTTCGAACCGGGTGCGCAGCCGTTCCTCCAGGGTGGCGATTTCCCGCGGCGGCCGGTCGGAGGTCAGGACGATCTGCTTGTTGGCCTGATGGAGGGCGTCGAAGGTGTGGAAGAATTCCTCCTGGGTGCTGACCTTGCCGGAAATGAACTGGATGTCGTCGATCAGCAGCACGTCGACCTGCCGGTATTTGGCCCGGAACTCCATGGTCTGGCCTTTTTGGATGGCCTCGATCAGCTCATTGGCCATGTATTCGCCCTTGGTAAACAGGATGTTGGCCGCCGGCGAGTTTTTCCGGATCTCGTTGCAGATGGCGTAAAGCAGGTGGGTTTTCCCCAGGCCAGAGCCGCCGTAGATAAACAGCGGGTTGTAATAGCCGGCCGGCTTGCTGGCCACCGCCTGGGAGGCGGCGTGGGCGAATTTGTTGGAGGAGCCCACCACGAAGTTTTCAAAGGAGTAGTCCTGATCGGTGCTGCCGTCGAACAGGTTGCCGGAGGCTGGGGGCGGCGCGGCGGCCGTGGTTTTTTCCAAATCTTCCCCCGAGACGATTTTCAGCCCGAGCGGAATGCCCAGCACATTTTCAAACGCGTCCTTCAGCTTGTCCGCGTAATGCTCGCTGACGATTTTCTTCTGGAAGTTGGTGTGAACGAACACCACCACCTCGCCGTCTTCGATGGTGCGCGGCTCGATGCAGGTAATCCACACATTGTAGGCCACCTCGCTGATATCGTCCAAATTGTGCAGATAGTCGAGGATGCCCGACCAGACTTCCTTGATGGTTTCCATTCTCTCCAAAACTCCTTATCGCAGTCCGCACTCAGCGGTAAAATCGTCCGCGCGCTCGACCCGTCGGAGGGACGGATCGCCTGTCAGCCGGTTCCACACAGGGTTACATTTAATTGTAGCATAAACGGCCGCGATTTTCAACGATTTCGGGACGAGTATTTCGAAAAAAGCATTTTTGCCAAAAGCGCGAAAATACCCCCTTTAAAGCCACAGGAGGGGCATTGTACGCCGCGTGCGGCGGGGCGATAACCACTAGATGTAGGGGCTGCCTGTCCGGCGGACACAACGCGGCAAAAAAATCGGCAAAAAGGCGGGTTCCCACGCATTTTCGCCTTGACTTTTGCCTGGCATTGGGTATATAATATATCCTCGCAAGGCTATTGCGGGGGGTTCCCCCTGCCGGAAACACGGCGCCGGGTATTTCGGCGCGGCTGTTTGCCGGCCTCTATCTTCAGAATAGCCCGTCCTCCGCCCACCCCGCGGGGACGTGCTCATGATACCCAGCCCGAAAGGAGGAGGACACATGCTTCGTACGTATCAGCCCAAGAAGCGGCATCGTAAAATGGAACATGGTTTCCGCAAGAGAATGGCAACCGCCAACGGCCGTAAGGTTCTGGCCCGCAGAAGACAAAAGGGAAGAAAACGCCTGAGCTACTAAAAGAGGCCACCTCGTGTGGCTTTTTTTTGTAGGCGCAGGCCGCGGCGGGACAGGCATCGTCCCGCTTTCTCACGCTGCAAAAGTGGAATGGTGGCCATGACGAAATTTGCCGTACTGCATACCAACAAGGATTTCCGCACGCTCTACTACCGCGGGAAATCCCAGGTTCATCCCGGACTGGTGACCTATGTGCGCCGCAACCGTCTGGGGATCCCCCGGGCCGGCATCACCGCCAGCAAAAAGCTGGGCAACGCCGTGCAGCGCAACCGCTGCCGCCGGGTCATCCGGGAGGCCTATCGCGGGCTGGTCCCCGCGGTGCAGGGGGGCTGGGATTTGGTGTTCGTTGCCCGCAGCCGGACGCTGCATATGAAAAGCACCGAGGTGCGCCGGGTGATGGAAGCGCACCTGAAAAAGGCGGGCGTCCTTCTCTGAACGCCCGTTTACGGGATTTAACCGCTATGAAAAAGCTGCTCATCGCGCTGATTCGGTTTTATCAGCGCCACATTTCTGCGAACACCCCGCCGGTCTGCCGCTTTACGCCCACCTGCTCGGCATACGCCATAGAAGCGCTGGAGCGCTTTGGCGTTCTGAAAGGCACCGGTCTCGCAGTGTGGCGCATTCTGCGCTGCAATCCCTGGGGAGGCCACGGCTATGATCCGGTGCCGGAGAAGAAAGGCCGGAAGAGCCCGCCGTCTCCCCCGGATCCCGACGACCAAGACTGAAAGGACATGGAGCTTGTATGAACGCCATTTTCGATATCATTGGTATACCTTTGGGGTATGTGCTCTGGTTTATCTACCGGTTTGTGGGCAACTATTTCGTGTCCATTTTCCTGTTTACCCTGATCGTGCGCGCCGCCACCTTCCCCCTGTCCCTGAAGTCTCAGAAGAGCCAGGCGGACAGGGCCAGGCTGGCGCCCCGCCTGGAACGGATTCAAAAAAAGTACGCCCAGGATAAGCAGAAGCTCCAGCAAAAGCAGATGGAGCTCTATGAAAAAGAGGGCGTGAGCATGACCGGCGGCTGCCTGCCCATGGTGGTGCAGATGGTCATCCTGATGGGCATCATCTCGGTCATCTACTCCCCGCTGACCCACCTGGCCCGTATTCCCGAGCCGGTTATCAGCGCGAGCGTCACAGCCGTCACCCAGCCCACCGTCAAGAACGACAAGGGCGAGGACGTGCTGGATTCCCAGCCCAACAAGGTCAACCCCAAGGACTTGACCGGGTATTACCGGGAGCTGAAAATGCTCATGGTGGCCGACAAGAACGAGGGCGACATCAAATCCGCCATCAACGGCCTGAGCGACGCCGATCGGAAAAACAAAACGGCGGACGAGTATTATGAGCAGATGCTGCATATCCGTAACGACTTCTCCTTCTTCGGCGGCACCCTGCTCGAAAATCCGTGGCAGCCCGGCGGTTTCAAGAGCATCAACATCCTGTGGCTGATCCCGCTTATCTCCGCGCTGACCGCTGTGGCCTCCAGCATTATTTCCATGCGCTATACCAAACAGCTGACCCCTCAGGGTGAGAAGGTGCCCGGCCAGGGCTGCAGCAACGTCATGATGCTCGGCCTCATGCCCATGTTCTCTCTGTATATTGCCTTTATCGTCCCGGGCGGCGTCGGTATTTACTGGATATGCTCCAATATTATCGCCGTGGTGCAGACTATCATCCTCAACAACATCTACAACCCGGCGAAGATCCGCGCCCAGGCCGAGGCCGAGTATGAGGAACGCCGGAAGAGGAAGGCGGAGGATAAGAAACGCCTGAAGGAGGCCCGTCTGCGGGAGGAGGAGGAAGCCCGCCGCCAGGCCAAGGAAGAGGCCGAGGAGAAGGAACGGGCCCGGCTGGAAGCGGCGGCCGCCGCGAAGAAGCCGGTAGAGCCCTCCAAGAATCCAAATAAGATTAAAAAGCGGGAGGCCGCCGCCTCCAAGACGGAGGAAACGCCCAAGAAGGAAGACGACGCGCCGGAGGAGAAGCCGGACGACGGCCACCTGCCCAAGGATTTTGAAGATCTGAAAGAGAAGAGCGATCCGGATCGCGAATGAGGGAAAGGACGGAACTGGCATGCTGAAAGAAGCCATTAAGGAAGCGACCACGTTGGAAGAAGCCAAGCGGGCGGCGGCGGCCGAGCTGGGGCTTGAAGAAGACCAACTGCAATTCGAAATCCTGCAGATGCCGCAGAAAAAGACGCTCGGCCTTTTCGGCGGCTGCCCCGCCAAGGTGCGCGCGTATATTGAAATTACCCCCGCCTCCACCGCGGCGGCCTATCTGGACAGCATTCTGAAGGGCATGGGGGTCAGCGGCACCACCATCGCCATCAAGGAAGAGGAAAATGCCTGCACCCTCAGTCTGGAGGGCGAGGACCTGGGCTTTATCATCGGCCGCCGGGGGGATACCCTGGACGCGCTGCAATATCTCACCGGCCTGGTCGCCAACCGGGTGGACAACGCCTATTACCGGGTCACCATCGACATCGGCAATTACCGCGAAAAGCGGGAGCAGGCCCTTATCGGCCTGGCCAAGAAGGTGGCCGGCCAAGCGGCCCGCACCGGACGGCGCACCTCCCTGGAACCCATGAACCCGTATGAGCGCCGGATTATCCACACCGCTGTGCAGGAGGTGGAAGGCGTCACCTCCTGGAGCGTGGGCAGCGAGCCCAACCGCCATGTGGTTATCGGCCCGTCCGACGACAATCCCGCCAAAGCCAAGGCGCCCCGTTCCGGATCCTCCCGATCGGGCCGCGGCGGCCGCGGTCCCCGGCCCGCCGGCGGCGACGCTCCTCGCGGCGAGCGGCCCGCCCGTCCGGAACGCCCGGCCCGGCCCGCCTCCGACATGCCTGAGATTGCGCCCGAGCGGCCGGTGCGCCAGTTCGTGCCCCGCAGCAATCCGCTGCCCACCGCTGACGGCGCTACCCCCCCCTCCCGCACCCAGTCGGAGAAAGAGGCTTCCGCCACCCTGTACGGACGCATCGACCTATAATACCAAAGCTCCCGGCCGTATCGGCCGGGAGCTTTTTTCCACACGCCAATCGATATCGGTGGAAATTAACCTGTCTATTTTCTAAAGCCACTTATTTTCCACCAATTCGGCGTATCCGGTGGAATTTTTTTCTTGCCATTAAAGGCTCGCCGTGCTAAAGTAAATCCTGTGTGGAAAAAAATATGGACCAAAGGAGAAATGCACATGAATCCATTGGAAACCCGCGCGCTGTACGATTTGTCCCATACCCTGGCGGCCCCCCTGCTGGAAAAAGTCCGGTATCCGTGGGAGGCCCTGTCCGGTATCGGCGCCTTTATCGCCGCCCTAGGTCCCACCCTTTCCCAGGAGGAGTACGCGTCTCCCCGCCCCGGCGTCTGGATCCATAAGACAGCCGTGCTGGCGCCCACCGCCTTCGTGGGGGAAACCGTCATTATCGGCCCCGGGGCCGAGGTACGCCACGGCGCGTTTATCCGGGGGAACGCCCTGGTGGGGGAAGGGGCCGTGGTAGGCAATTCCACCGAGCTGAAAAACGTCATCCTGTTTGACAGGGTGCAGGTGCCCCATTACAATTACGTGGGGGATTCCATCCTGGGCTACAAAGCGCATATGGGGGCGGGATCCATCACCTCCAACGTCAAGAGCGACAAAACCCTGGTGACCATCAAAGGGGCGGGCGATCCGGTGGAAACCGGGCTGAAGAAATGCGGCGCCATGCTGGGCGATTTGGTGGAAATCGGCTGCGGAAGCGTGCTGAACCCCGGCACTGTGGTGGGCCGGGAGGCCTCCGTCTATCCCCTGTCCATGGTGCGGGGCTATATACCCGCCCGCAGCATTTATAAAAAGCAAGGCGAAGTCGTCGATAAGCGGTAAACCCACAGCCGGCCCGGCGGTCCTGCCGGGCCGGCTGTTTCCTATGAAAAGCAGAAATGATCCGCGAGATACAGAGCAAATACATGCAAAATCGAGAGAAAACGAGAGATTGCGAGGTGTAAATTAAAAAATACGGTATTTTGCTATTGACAGCGGAATTCGAATGTGGTATTATCATGCGTGCCCGTGAAAAAATGGGCCGTATAGCGGGTTAAAGCCCGGTCACAAAGGCTTGCGTCCGGGCTTTAGTCCGCTATCGATGAAAAAACAACAGGAGGTATCGCGATGTCCACCTATATGGAAAAAGCGGGTCAGGTCGAGCGCAAATGGTACGTCATCGACGCCGCCGGCAAGACCCTGGGCCGTGTCGCGGCGCAGGCCGCCGTTCTGCTGCGCGGCAAGCATAAGCCCACCTTCACCCCCCACGTGGATTGCGGGGATCACGTCATCATCATCAACTGCGCCAAAGCCGTGCTGACCGGCAAGAAGCTGGAGCAGAAGAAATGGCAGCGGCACACTGGCTGGATCGGTCATCTCAAGGAGACCAACTACGCCACTCTGATGGCGCAGCGTCCCGAAAAGGCCATGGAGTTGGCCGTGGGCGGCATGATCCCGTCCAACACCATCGGACGCGCCGCGCAGACCCGTCTGCGCTGCTATGCCGGCAGCAACCACGAGCACGCCGCGCAGAAGCCCGAAGCGTTCGAATTTTAAGGAAGGAGGCAACCACGATGGATTACAATAAGAGACCGTATTTTTACGGCACCGGCAGAAGAAAGAAATCCGTTGCCCGCGTCCGCCTGTACCAGGGGACCGGCAGCGTGAAGATCAACGGCCGCGATATCGACGATTATTTCGGCCTGGACACCCTCAAGCTGATTGTCCGTCAGCCTCTGAACCTGACCGGCACCGCGGATAAGTTCGACATCGAATGCCGCGTCGCCGGCGGCGGCGTCACCGGCCAGGCCGGCGCCATCCGCCACGGCATCGCCCGCGCCCTGCTGCAGTTTAACAGCGAGGAGCTGCGTCCCCAGCTGAAGAAGGCCGGGTTCCTGACCCGCGACCCCAGAATGAAGGAACGCAAGAAGTACGGCCTGAAGGCCGCCCGCCGCGCTCCCCAGTTCTCCAAGCGCTGATTGGCCTTTTTCCGAACCCGCCGCATTTTCGCGGCGGGTTCTTTTCTTTCGGCGGCTGGATTGCCGCGCGGCAGGCCGCCTGCTTGACGTCGGAGAAAGGAGTGGAATTTCCCATGAAAAACGGACAAAACCGCAGCGACGTGACGATCGGCGCCCGGGTGAGCATTGTGCTCAAGGCGGATCAGGCCACCGGCCGGCGGACCGAAGGCGTGGTCCTGCGCTTGCTGACCAACAGCCGCTTCCATCCCCACGGCATCAAGGTCATGCTCGAGGACGGCCAGGTCGGCCGGGTGCAGGAGATTCTCGAATGAGCGTCGACTCCCGTTGACAACTTTCGCCCCGCTGTGTACAATGAAACCAACGCAACCAAGCCGCCCGGCCGCTTGCCGGGCGGCTTTATTTTTTATGAAAGGAGGCGCCTTCCATGGCCCTGTCCTGGCGCGCTCCCGCCCTCGCGGCGCTGACCGCCGCCCTGTTGCTGGCCGGCGCCGCTCCCGCCGCCCCCGCAAGCCTCCCCGTGCAGACGCCGCCGTCCGTCTCCTCCCCTGTTTCTCTGGACGAGCCCTCCTCTCCCCCTGCCCCCGTTACCCTTGAGGGCACCCTGCTGAGCACCGGAGATCTGCTGATGCACGATCCCATCCTGGAGGCCGCCTATTCCAAGACGGATAACACCTACGACTTCTCGCGGATATTCACACATATCGCCCCGTATGTGGAAAAAGCCGATCTGGCCGTGGCCAATCTGGAGGTGACCCTGGCCGGGGATACCAAGTACCCCTACCGGGGCTATCCCCGGTTCAATTGCCCCGACGCCATCGTGACCGCCGCCAAGGCCGCCGGGTTCGACCTGCTTCTCACCGCCAACAACCACACCAACGACTCCGGCCTGTTTGGCATCCGCCGCACCATGGAGGCCCTGGAGCGCATGGATATGTCCTATACCGGCACCCGGAAAAGCGACCGGGATAAGCGGTATCGGGTGGCGGACGTGGGCGGCATCCCGGTGGGCCTTATCAACTATACCTACCAGGCCGCCCGGGCCGACGGTAAGCCGTCCCTGAACCTCCTGCTCGAGGACGCGGCCGTTCCCCTGGTCAACTCCTTCGATTACCGCCGGCTGGACGACTTTTATAACGAGCTGGCCGGCGAGCTGGCCGCCATGCGGCGGGACGGCGCCCTGGCCACCGTGGTCTATATCCACTGGGGCAACGAGTACCGGACCACGCCCAACAAGCAGCAGAGGGCCATCGCCCAGAAACTCTGCGACCTGGGGGTGGATGTCATCATCGGCGGCCATCCCCACGTGGTGCAGCCCCTGGAAATCCTCACCGCCCCCGACGGCGGGCGCACCGTCTGCCTTTACTCCATGGGCAACGCCGTGTCCAACCAGCGGATTTACCGCGCCAGCATCAAAACCGGCCACACCGAGGACGGCGTGCTGTTCAGCGTCACCTTCCGCCGTACCGGCGACGGCCCGGTTCAGATAAGCGGCGTGGATGTGCTGCCCACCTGGGTCAATCTTTACCGGGACGGCGATCGCGACGTGTTCCAAATCGTCCCCCTGGATACCGCCAAAGACTGGCGCACCGCCTTCGATTTGGATCGCCCCGCCGCCGGCCCCGCCGATACCGGGAACGACGGCCCCGCCAACGCGGAAAACTCTTACGAGCGGACCATGGCCCTGGTGCGGGACGGCCTGGAGGCCTTTCGGTCTGCTTTCCCGGCGGCCGCTTGAGACAGGATACAAGAAGGATACATTTGTGGGGTACACTGTTGTGGGGGGCGATGGGTATGATTAAAATTCTGATTGTGGAAGACGATGATTCCATCGCAGGCCTCATGCGGATGACCCTGTGCAAAAACGGCTATCACGTGGAAACCGCGCCCGACGGCCTGGCCGCCGCCCGGGCGGTGGAATCCGCGGCCTATGACCTTCTCCTCCTCGACGTGATGCTACCCGGGCTGGACGGCTTCGAGCTGATGGACTATCTCCAGGAATACCAGATCCCGGTGATCTTTATCACCGCCCGCGCCGCCGTGGCCGATCGGGTGAAGGGCCTGCGGATGGGGGCGGACGATTATATTGTCAAACCCTTCGATCTTTCCGAGTTTCTTGCCCGGGTGGAGGCCGTGCTCCGCCGGTATCATAAAAAGGACCGGTTCCTGTGTGCCGGAAGCGTTGTGATCGATACCGAGTCCCGCACCGTGACCCGGGACGGCGCAGAGGTATCCCTGACCCTGAAGGAATATGAGATGCTGCTGCTGTTTGTCCGCAACCCGGGCGTCGCCCTGTACCGGGAAACCATCTACGAACGGGTCTGGGACGAGCCGTACTACGGCGATACCCGGACGGTGGATTTGCATGTGCAGCGGCTGCGGAAAAAGCTGAACCTGTCGGATGAAATCCAGTCGGTGTATAAGATCGGCTATCGATTTAAGGCGGATGACCTATGAAACTTGCCTGGAAAATATTCTGCGCGGCCTACTGCATCGTCATGGTGACTGTGGGCGCGGGCGGCTTTGCGCTGGTTCAAGCGGCATCTGATTCCATGGCCGACAGCCGGCGGGACGCGGTGCTGACCTCCAATGAATACGCGGGAAAGATGTTTTACGCGCTGGCGGAAAACGGCCCGTCTATTCAGCCCCGGACAAAACAAATTCAGGATCAAATCGCAAAAATGGTGGGGACGGATCAAACGGAGCGGCTGACAATTGGCAATGCGCAGGAGACCGCGTCCTATCATTCCGATTCCTTTGTCGACCGGCTGGCTTCCTCCCAACAGGGCTGGACCTTTGTGGACATGGACGGCAAGCCCACCCTGCAGGCCGTTACCCGGGTGGATTTTTCCGGAGAGCCGTATTATATCGAAACCCTGTCCGACTTCTCCGGCGTGTACGCCCAGAGAGAGCAGTTGATGCGGGTCTACCGTACCACCGACGTCGCCGCCGCGCTGCTGAGCGGCGCCGCCCTGTTGGGGCTTTCCCTCGCGGTTACGTATCCGCTGCGCCGTCTGTCCCAGGCGGCCAATCAGGTGGCGGCCGGGGACTATGAACGCAGGGTTCCGGTCAGGCGGAGCAGTGAGGAAATTCGAAAACTTTCTGAGGATTTCAACACCATGGCCGCCGCGGTGGAAAACAACGTCAGCGAACTCAAGCAGGAAATTGAAAAGCGGGAAATCTTTGTGGCCGATTTCACCCACGAACTGAAGACCCCCATGACCTCCATTATCGGCTATGCCGATATGCTGCGATCCTACGATTTGGACGAGGAAGAGCGCCGCGAGGCATCGGACGCCATTTTTCGGGAGGGGAAACGGCTGGAGCGGCTATCCATGCAGCTGCTTCAGCTGTTGGTGCTGACCAATGTCCCCCCCACCCTCGTTCCGGTGTCCGCCGCCCCTTTGTTTGACGATCTGAAAAAATCGCTCCGGTTCCTGTCCGAAAAATACAGCGTGACGGTTGCCGTCCAGGCGGAACCCGCCCTCGTCCGGGCGGAGCCGTCTCTGCTGCTGTCTTTGGTGTATAACCTGGCCGACAACGCCTGTAAGGCCTCTCCCGCCGGGGAAACCGTGACGATTTCCGGCCGCTGGGAGGCGGACGACTATCGGATCGCCGTCGTCGATCATGGCCGCGGCATTCCCGCGGAGCATCTGGATAAAATCACCGAGCCCTTTTATATGGAGGATAAATCCCGCGCCCGGCGGCAGGGCGGCGCCGGGCTTGGGCTGGCCCTGTGCAAACGGATTGCCGACCTGCACGGCACCCGTCTGACGTTTGACAGCCAGGCGGGCCGGGGCACAACGGTGACGTTATGCCTGTCCGTCGTCGAGGAGGCCGAAGAGAAAGGGGGCGGCGCTGTATGAAAACTCTCAAATACGGCTTGTCCGGTCTAGTGATGGCGGCTCTGACTCTGTTGTTTCTGTGCATCCCTACCCTCTATTACCGCCTGACCGATAGGGAAAACGCCAACGTCTCTACCCGCGAAATTTATCTTGAGCAAACGGCGGATCCGCTGACCCCCAGCCAGACCATCCGGCTTCTGCACGACAACGCCTCAACCGGTCTCTTTTCACGGGTGCAGAATAACCGGAGCACCGACGAATACCTGGCCAAGGCGCCAACGCTTATTCAGGCGGTTTGCGGGCCGGCGAGCTATTTGACCAAGCTGCTGATCGGCCGCCTGCCGGGGCCCGCCGCCGTCACGGTGGAAACGTATCGGTTCCTGACCATGTCCGGCTATGACGTTCTCACAAGAACGGTGGTGATGGCCTACTTTGGTGATCTGTATATCTGTTACGAGGAGGAAACCGAGGTGGTTCTGGCCATCGCCGTGTTGGGCGAAGGAGGGAACGCCTATTCCACCAATGAATTTTCTGCTGCCGTGGATGAAAACGACTATCCCGACCGCTATTACCAGGGTCTTGGACTGGAATCCGGCAAGGACTTTCAGCGATACGCCTTTGACGGCCTTTCCAAATACCGGTTGTATATCGGCATCTATGACTATACCGTCGAAAAGGAAGGCCAATTCGATCAAATGATACAACCATGATACAGCTGTGATGCAGCTGCAAAACACACCTTCTGTAGTATGTAGGAAGTATACTGCGGAAGGTGTGTTTTATGTCAAAAAAGAATGCGGAAAAGAAAAAAAGAACGCGCGGCCTGTGGACGGGGCTGTTTCTACTGGCCGTGTCCGTGGGTTTCGTTGTCTGGTGCGGCCTGTGGGGGCTGGCCCGGTTCCTGCCGCCCGCCCGGGTGCCGTCGTCCTCTCTCCGCGCAGATTTGCCTCAGAGCGCCGTACCGTATAGCCGGCAGGAACCGGAAGCCCTGTCGCCGTCCGTGCCTGTCTATCTGCAGAATCCGGAGCTTCCCGCTGGGTGCGAGGCCACCTCTGCCGCCATGCTGCTGGCTGCGTACGGCTATGATACCGATAAGCTCTCTTTCGCCGCCGCCCTGCCAAAATGCCCGCTGGAGCTGCATGACGGCCTTCTCTACGGCCCCCATCCCAGCGAGGCGTTCATCGGAAGCCCCGACTCTTCCTATGGCTTCGGTGTGTTCGCCGCCCCCGTCGTGACCACCATGCAGGTGATTATCGACGAGGCCTCCGGGCGGCACCGGGCGATCGATCTCACCGGCGTCGGGGAAGACGCCCTGCTGTCTTATCTGGATCGGGGCATCCCGGTCTGCGCCTGGACCACCATGGATCTGCTTCCCCTGGCCAATAAAGGCGGCTGGTATCTCAAGGACGGCGCCGCCTATACCGAGGAATACTATACCTGGCCGGGGAACGAGCACTGCGTGGTGCTGGTCGCCTATGATCGGAACACCGTCACCGTGCACGATCCCCTCCAGGGCGTCGTTACCTGGGAGCGCGCCCTCTTTTTCCAAAGACACGCCGAGGTGGGCGCGTTCGCCATCGTTTTAGAACCGGTCTGATCCCGGCTTGCAACCGCCCGCCGAAGCTGGTACAATGAGGGCAGCCCCCGCCGTTGACGGCGGATGGAAGGAGAGGGTGCGCCCATGAATTTCTCACTTGCGGACAGCTTGGCGGACTGCCCTATTATCGCGGCGGCCAAAAATGACGAAGGGCTGGAGCAGGCCCTGTCCTCCGACAGCCCCGTGGTCTTCCTCCTCTATGGCTCCGTCTGCTCGGTGGCCGGGCAGACCCGCCGGGTGGCCGCCGCCGGCAAGGTGCCCTTTGTCCACGCGGATCTCATCGACGGCCTGTCCGCCCGGGAGGTGGCGGTGGACTTTATCGCCGCTCAAACCGCCGCCGCCGGCATCATCTCCACCAAGCCCGCCCTCATTCGCCGGGCGCGGGAGCTGGGGCTCTGCGCCGTTCAGCGGTTTTTCGTCCTCGACTCCATCGCGCTGGAGAATCTGAAGCGCCAGCTGGAAAACACCCGGCCGGACAGCATCGAAATCCTGCCCGGCGTCATGCCCAAGGTGATCCGCCGCATCACCGGTTTCGCCCGGGTGCCGGTCATCGCCGGCGGCCTTATCAGCGATAAGGAGGACATCATCGCCGCCCTGGACGCCGGGGCCGCCGCCATTTCCTCCACCAACCCCGCCATCTGGTTTCTGTAAGGAGGTTCGGCTATGAAATCCTATATTCTCGCCCTGGATCAGGGCACCACCAGCTCCCGTGCCATCCTGTTCGACGGCGCCCGCCCCATGGCCGCCGCCCAGAAGGAGTTCACCCAGATCTATCCCAAGGCCGGCTGGGTCGAGCATGACGCCGAGGAGATCTATAACTCCCAGGTGGAGGTGATGAACCGGGTGCTGCGGGAAAACAACATCCCCGCCTCCGCCATCGCCGCCATCGGCATCACCAACCAGCGGGAAACCACCATCGTCTGGGACAGGAAAA
>URCA01000056.1 GCA_900546265.1 uncultured Oscillospiraceae bacterium
GCCGTGATCAGGCGTCCCCGTCCAGCAGCTTGTCGACTTTATCGACAAGCTGAGGTGCGTTGCAAAATCTTACATTTTGCAACGCGCCCCCAAACCGTATGAAATTCATTGCCGCAGCATCCGGTAGCCGACGCCCACGTGGGTTTGAATATAACGAGGGGAGTCCGGGTGTTGTTCGATCTTCTTGCGCAGGGTGGCCATAAACACCCGCAGGGACGGAATGTCCGAGGCCTGCGCGCCTCCCCACACCTCTTTGAGAATATGGTTATGCGTCAGCACCTTGCCCGTATTCTGCGCCAGCAGGCACAGCAGCTTATATTCGATGGGGGTCAGATGGATTTCTTCCCCCTTCACGTACGCGCAGCCGGCGGCGAAATCGATTGTCAAATCGCCGTTGGTGTACAGGCTGCTCTCCTCGCCGGCCTTGGCTTCCGTGTGGCTGCGGCGCAGCGCCGCGCGCAGCCGGGCCAGAAACTCCTCGATGCTGAACGGCTTGGTCAGGTAATCGTCCGCCCCGGCGTCCAGTGCCTCCACCTTGTCGCGATCCTCCGTGCGGGCGCTGACGACGATAATCGGCAGGCTGCTCCAGCCACGCACCTTCTTGATGATATCCACGCCGTCCATATCCGGCAGGCCCAGATCCAGAATCATCACATCCGGGTTATAGGAAACGGCTTCCATTAATGCGCCGGAGCCGTTTTGGGCGGTATGAAACTGGTAATCCTGCGTTTCCAGCGTCGTACGAATCAGATTGCTGATGGCCGGATCGTCCTCCACCACCAGGATTTTGGCTTTATACATGGATATCCACCTCTTCTAAAGGGAGTGTAAAGGTAAAGACCGCGCCGTGCGGATGGTTATCCGAGACGGTGATGTCGCCGCCATGCGCGCTGACGATGGATCGGCAGAGGCTGAGCCCCAGGCCAAGCCCCCGCCGGTTATCGGATTTCCCCTGGCTGGCCGTATAAAACATGTCGAACAGATGCGCCTTGGCTTCCTCGGGGATTCCGGGACCGTCATCGGCAATGCTGACCGCCACCATGGTCCCCTGCTTTTCCGCCCGCAGCAGGATATGGGAGCCGGCGGGGGTGTATTTAACGGCGTTGTTCACGATGTTGATGATGACCTGCACGATCAGCCGGACATCGATCCTGGCCATCAGCAGATCGTCGGGAAGCTCCACGGCGATCCGATGCTCCGCCGCCTGGCGATCCAGGTGGGACAGCGCCTCCTGAAACACCTCATCCAGCAGCTGGGCCTCCATTTGCAGGCGCATGGTGCCGTTTTCGATACGGGTGATGGACAACAGGTTTTCCGTCAGATTGACCAGCCACATGGAATCGTCGTAAATGGCGCGGTAGAGCTCCTGCTTTTTTTCCTCTCCCAGGACGATGCTCTTTTCCATCAGCACCCCGGCGTTCCCGCTGATACTGGTCAGAGGGGTCCGCAAATCGTGGGAGATGGCCCGCAGCAGGTTGGAGCGCAGACGCTCCTGCTGCGTCTCTAGCTCGATCTGCTGCTTTTCCTGCCGCAGCCGCTGTCTTTCCAGTATCAAGCCGCATTCGTTGAGGATGGCGATCATTAAGTTCTTTTCAAAGACATCCAGAGGGGGATAGAACTTGGCGGGGATGCCGACCACCCCCATCACCCCCTGCACGCCCCGGACGGTCATATAGAGATTTTGCGCATGAGACAGCGTCGTGGTGGTGGCACCCGCGCGTTTATTGTTCTTAACCACCCAATCGGCCACGCCCTGTTCTTCCTTGGTCAAAGAGGGCAGGATTTCTTTGGCCTGTTCGGCCGGTCTGACGTCAAAGCGCAGCGGTTCCTGGCTGCCGGCCAGGGCGAACAGAATGGGGCGTTCCAGCAGAATGCTCAGCTGCTCGGCTGCCAGCCCGATGATTTCCTGCTCGTCCCGGCCCTGCTGCAGCTTCTGGCTGCTGTTCATCAGCAGCTCGGTGTAGTAGGCCTTTTGAGCGGCCTGCCTCGCCTGCTTTTTCACACGGATAGCCAAGGTGCTGGACAGCACGCTGGCGGTCAGCATAATCAGAAACGTGACCGGATAATCAGGGTCGGTCGCCTGCAAGGTGAACCGCGGAACCGTGAAAAAGAAGTTAAAGGCGAAAACGCTCAACAAAGAGGCGAGCGCGCCGAAGAGATGCCCGCGCGTCCAAATGGCTGTAATCAGAACGCCGAGAATATAGACGGTGATGATGTTGGCGTCCCGAAGGCCGGCGGCAAAGAAGATACAGCCGACCAGCGTGGCCAATACAATGACCAGCAGGGTTTTGAGCAGATCCGGCCAGCGGAACCACGGCTCGTCGTCATGGGCCAGCACCGGTTTCTTTTTATACAGCGGCTGCGTGTCGGGGATGATGTATATATCCATATTTTCGGCAAGCTCCGTCAGCTTGTCGGCCAGGCTTTTTCTTCTGAACAACAGGTTCTGACTATGGTTGGTGCGCCCGAGCACGATTTTCGTCACGCCGCTGACTTTGGCGTATTCCGCAATCTGCACCGCCGGATCCTCGCCGTAGACGGTGGATATCTGAGCGCCCATCTGTTCGGCGAGCCGCAGGTTGTCCCGCAGCCGTTTCAGGTTTTCACCTTTCAGCTCCCCGGTTTCCGGCGTTTCCACGAACAGGGCCGTGAAGCCGCTGTGAAACGCCTCCGCCATGCGCGCGGCCGTCCGGATCACTTTGGGATTGGACGGTGAGCTGGACAGGCAGATGAGTATATGCTCTCCCGCTCGCGCAGCCGCCTCGTTTCCCGCTTTCTGCGCCGAGCGGTTCAAACGATCCGCCGTGCGCCGCAGGGCGATTTCGCGCAGGGCCGCCAGGTTTTCCAGGGAGAAGAAATGACCCAGAGCCCGCTGCGCCTGGTCGCTTTTATATACCTTGCCGGCCTGCAGCCGGGCGATCAGGTCGGCCGGCTCGATGTCCACCAGCTCCACCTGCTCGGCGGAATCAAACACGCGATCCGGAATCCGTTCGCTCACCGCGATATGGGTGATGGAGGCCACCAGATCGTTCAGGGACTCCAGATGCTGGACATTGACGGTGGTGTATACGTCGATTCCAGCCCGCAGCAGTTCTTCGACATCCTGGTATCTCTTCGCGTGCCGGCAGCCCGCCGCGTTGCTGTGCGCCAGTTCGTCCACCAGAAGCAACTGGGGTTTGCGTTTAAGGGCGGCGTCCAAATCGAATTCCTTCAGCGAGACGCCTTTATAGATCATTTCCTTACAAGGGAGCTGCTCCAGACCGTCCAGCAGCGCCAGGGTGTCTGGGCGGGTATGGCGCTCCACGTACCCGACCGCCACGTCGACGCCGTTTTTGCGTGCCTGATGGGCGGCCTGCAGCATGGCGTATGTTTTGCCCACGCCGGCGGCATAGCCAAAAAATATTTTGAGCTTTCCATGGCTTTCTTGAGCGTCCTGCTCCCGTATGGCATGCAGTACCTGCTGCGGGTTCGGCCTGCGTTCATCCATCTGCGTCCCTCCCGGAAAGTATCCGCCTGATGACAGTATAGCATATAAGGCCTTTTCGCCGTATAAAAAACAAGACGTTCCCATTAAGATTGTATAAAGAGAGGCGTTGGTTCCGCCTTATTGCCACGATTCTTTTTAGCAGGAAGAGCCGCCGATCACTTCAAAGTGAACGGCGGCCTTTTCATATGGTATCCAATTGCTGCAGCCATAGGGCCGCCGAGGCGTCGGAGGGCATCCGCCAGTCTCCGCGCGGGGAGAGAGCCACGCTGCCGACCCGGGGGCCGTCAGGCAGGCAATTGCGCTTGAACTGCTGGGAGAAAAAGCGGCGGATAAAGGTGGTCAGCCAGTGCTTGATGATCGGTGGGTCAAATTGCCCGGCGAAGCTCAGGCAGGCCAGCCGATAGATTTTTTGGGGCGGATAGCCGAAGCGCAGCAGGTAATAGAGAAAGAAGTCGTGCAGCTCGTAGGGCCCCACGATATCCTCGGTCTTTTGCGCGATATCCCCGTCCTTGGGGGGGAGAAGCTCGGGGCTGACCGGCGTGTCCAGAATGTCCAGCAGGGCGTCCCGCAGCAGGCCGCCGTGCTTTTCCGCCTCATAAGCGACAAGGTGACGCACCAGGGTCTTGGGCACGGAGGCGTTGACCCCGTACATGGACATATGATCTCCGTTATAGGTCGCCCAGCCCAAGGCCAGCTCGGACAAATCGCCGGTGCCGATGACCAAAGCCCCCTGCCGGTTGGCCAAATCCATCAGCACCTGGGTGCGTTCCCGCGCCTGCGCGTTTTCATAGGTGACGTCCAGCTCTCCGGTGTGGCCGATGTCCTCCAGGTGCCGGGTGACCGCGGCGGAGATGTCGATTTCATGCAGGGAGGCGCCCACCGCCTGCGCCAGCCGGCGGGAGTTGTTCAGCGTCCGGCCGGTGGTGCCGAAGCAGGGCATGGTCACCGCCTGGATCTCCCGCCGATCCCGGCCCAGCCGGTCGTAGGCCCGCGCCGTTACCAGCAGGGCCAGGGCCGAGTCCAGGCCGCCGGACAAGCCGATGACCGCGCCGGAACGGGTATGATCCAGCCGCCGGGCCAGGCCGGCGGTTTGGATGGACAGAATCTCCTCGCAGCGGGCCGTTTGTTCCTGCGGATCCGTGGGGACAAAGGGGAGAGGGGAAAACCGGCGGGTCAGGGTCAGCGGCCGGGGCGGATAGGAGAAGGAGACGGTTTCCATAGGCTGACGCTGGGGGAAGGTAGTCATCCGCCGCCGTTCGTAGCTTAGCCGCTCCAGGTCGGTCTCGGCGGCGATGAGCCCGGTGGAGAAGCGGGGGCTTTCCGCCAACAGCACGCCGTTTTCCGCCAGCAGGTTGTGGCCGGAAAACACCAGATCGCTGGTGGATTCCCCTTCGCCCGCGTCGGCATAGAGGTAGGCGCAGCACAGGCGGGCGGACTGCGCCGTCACCAACTGCCGGCGGTAAGCGCCTTTGCCGATGCCCTCGTCGCTGGCCGACAGATTAGCGATCAGCAGAGCGCCCGCGGCGGCCAGCCGCTGCGACGGCTGAGAGGCCACCCACAAATCCTCGCAGATTTCCACACCGAACCGGAACGCGGGCAGCTCCTCGCAGCCGAAAAGCAAATCGGTGCCGATGCGGGTGGCTTGGCCGGCGAAGCGGACGTCAGCCGGCGCCGCATGGCCGGGGCTGAAATGCCGCGCCTCGTAGAATTCCGAATAGGCGGGGAGATTGGTCTTGGGCACCAGCCCCAACAGCCGCCCCTTTTGGCAGACGGCGGCGCAGTTGTACAGAACGGAGCCCATGGCCACCGGCAGGCCGACGATAAAGACGGTGTCCGCCGCCGCCGTTTCCGTCAGCAGAAAAGCCAGCGCCTCCTCCGCCCCCCGCAGCAGCGAGGGCTGGAGAAACAGATCCCCGCAGGTGTAGCCGGTGACGCAAAGCTCCGGGAACACCAGCAGAGCCGTGTCCGCCGGGGCGCTTTCGATTTGCGCCAGGATCTGCCGGGCGTTGTAATGCGGATCCGCCACCCGGATGTCCGGGGTAGCGGCCGCGATGCGTAAAAAGCCATCCAACATGCTTGTAACCCTTCTTTTTGGAAATTATCGGTGGCCTATCATCCGTTTCCAGAAATAGCGCCATCCGTTCATGTGTCCGCGCAGACAATCCTCGAGCTGCTCGTGGGCAGCGGCGATTTCCGCGACATGGCCGGCGGTCAGCGGCACTTCCCCGTAACGCCAATCCATCAGGCGGGTGAAAACGGGCGTCAGCTCCGGCTCCACATTGCCGCCCTCCAGAATGCGGGACGAGAACTGCAGCAGCGTCTCGCCGGTGTGCGGCGTATAGCCGAGAGCGGCCAGCTGCCGCAGCAGATCGGCGTAATAGTAGGCCGCTTGCCCCGCGGGGTCCGGGAATTTCTTTTGCACATAGTCCGGCCGGTACATCATCCGGAAGCGCTGGAGACGCCACAGCAGCCAGCCCAAAGCGGCCAGCAGCGCCAGACAGGGGAGAAGGAGCCAGGCCCATGGCGGCAGGGAAACCGGCTCGCCGGGCTCTTGGGGGACGGTGGTGGCGGAGACGGCCGGCGGTGCGGTAGTCGTGGGAATGTCCGGGCGGGTGGTGGTCGTGGGTTCCTTCGTGGTCGTGGTGCCGCCGGGCATAGGGGCGAAGGGCTCCGGGTCGTCCGGCGTGCCCGCCGACTGCGGAGGACGCGGCTGATTATAGCCCGAGGACGCCGTGGGATCGAAGGCCACCCAGCCGATGCCGTAGAAATAGCATTCCACCCAGGCGTGGGCGTTTTTCTGCAGGGCGATCCAGGTGCCGTTGCCGTTGGACTCCAGGCCGTAGCCCACCACAAACCTGGCGGGAATGCCTTGGGTGCGGGCCATCACGGCCATGGCGGAGGCAAAATACACGCAGTAGCCCTGCTTGGTCTGGAGAAAATACTCCACAAAATCGGTGCCCCGGGGCACGTCGCCCGGGGTGAGGGTATAGGTGTAGTTGCCGCGCAGATAGCTTTCCAGGGCGGCCATTTTGGCATAAGGGGTCGGCGCGCTGGCGGTAACCTGCCGGGCGAGCTCCTCCACACCGCCCGACAAATGCGAGGGCAGCCGGGTGTATTGATACTGGATGGAGGAATAGTCCGCATCCATGGTGTCCCCGGCTGCTCTTTCCAGGGCGGTCATGCTCTCCATGAACCCCTCTTCCTGCCGGTTGAGCCACTCGGTAGTGAACGAATACCGGGTTTTAGAGGGCAGAAGCGTCTGGACAAACAGCTCGGAACGCGGGTTGAACATGGGCGGCTGGTTTTTGGCGTCCAGCATGGTCAGGGTCTGCATCCGGCCATAGCCGTAGAGGCTGGAGCTCCGGTTCAGCAGGGTGACCTGGGCGCTGACCGGGGTCATCAGCGACTGCCACAGCGCGGCGCCCGCGTCGCTGAAGGGCTTGCCGATGTCGAAGGCGCGGCGGTATTGATCGCTGAACCGTTCGCTGTCGAACCGATATATGTCGTCTTCGGCGTTTGTCCAACCGCTGCCGGTGTATTCCTCATAGACCCGCCCTTTCATCAGGGTGGGGATCGGCGTATCCACCTGCATGACGGGGGAATAATTGTCCAGGCGGATATCGCCGCCCAGATGATCGGCGTTCGGCTGCAGGCCAATGGACTTCAGGGTGATAGGCCGATACATGTCGTTATCCCCCTGCAGGTTGAGCATCGACGCAAAATCCGCGGCCATGTTGGCCATGGGCCGCCATTTCCAGGCGGAGGTGTCCGATGGGAGCAGCAGGGCCGCCAGAACGCTCAGCGCGGCGCAGACGGCCGCTGCCGCCAGGCGCGTGGGGCGCAGCGCGGTCAGCACAGTGGGCGAGAAGGGGGAGGGCCGGCGCGGCTGAAAGCTGCGGGCCAGCAGGGGGAGAAGGCCGGCCGTCATCCACGCCATGGCGGGGATGTTGTTGTGAAAGCCGTTGAGCCCGATGATCAAAAACAGCAGACAGCCGGCCGAGGCGATAAAAACGGCCGAATGGGTCAGCCTCACGCAGAGATACAGCGTGCAGGTGATGCCGATATGGATCAGCCACTGCACCAGCAGGATGTTCCCGGCAGTGTTGAGGGGAGAACGCCGGGGAAACAAGTCCATCCACCAGCGAAAAAGGCTGCCCAGGTACTCGAGGGCGGGGGTCAGAGCCCCGCTGACCGACAGGATGGCCGCCGTCAGGCAAAGCCCCGCCAGCAGCAGTATGGGAATCAGCCAGGTCCGCCGGTAAAACAAAAGGAGGATCCCGATGATCAGCAAAGGATGCAGCACGATGGCGGCCGGGCTGGCGTGAAAGCGAAACAGCTGGTCGAACGCCAGGATCACCCCGATGGACAGCAGCCAGCAGGACAGGCCGTCCAGCAGCAGATCCCAGCGGGCGTCCCGGGAGCGGGCCAAGGAGGAGCGATTTTCCGTATTCATAAGCTCTCCCCCATCTGCGCGAGAATATCCGCCGGGCTGGTGATGAGATACAGGTGCACATCCCCCGGACAGGACGCCCGCAGCTGCCGCGCATAGGGAAAGTCCGGACACAGGCAGGACACCAGGCAGCGGCGGCCCGCCAGAAGACGGAGAGTTTCCAGCAGCTCCGGCGTGGGGCGGTTGGTCAGCACATGCACCGAGCGCACGGCGCCCAGGTTGGCGTCCAGCAACGAGGATAAATCCAGGGGGAGCGGATCCGCCTGAAAGGGAAGCTCCGCCAGAAGGGTGTAAATCTCGGCGAAATCATCCGGCGAGCGCCCTGTCAGCTGAACGGAATCGGGGCCTTCCCCCCAGATTTCCACCGGCTGGCCCTCCGACAGGTAGAACAGCGCCAGCGTTCCCGCGCATTCGGCGGCCATGTCGGCATATCCCGGAATATCCACGCCGGCGGGGGCCCCGGTGTCCATCACCAGCAGGTTGTACTGTTCGGTGGACATCTCATACTGGCGGGTATACAGCTCCTGGGTGCGGATGCTTTGCTTCCAGTGGATCCGCTTGAGCGAGTCGCCGTCCCGGTACTGCCGGGTGCCGGAGAAACTGTCCCCGTGATCGGTGACGACAGCCTTTGCAGTCGAGTCTTCCGCTAAAATCGCGGGGGAAAGGGGCTCGCCGGTCAGCTCATACAGCTGCGGATACACCGTCAGGGCCAGTTCCCGGTTGTTCAGCGCCTGCTTTCCCAGCAGCGGAAAGGAAAACAAGCCGAAAATGTCGTGAACGCGTACCTTGTCCACCCGGACGCTCCACACCCCGCGGTGGGGGCAATACACCCGCAGCGACAAGTCGGGCCGCTTGCCGCCGGGCATGAGGGCGAAATGGAACTGCCCCTCCGACGGCAGGGCGGAGGGAACCGGCAGCTTCACCCAGAGCCGCACCACCGCCGGCAGCGGCAGAAAACGGACCATCCGCACCCGCAGCGTGGCCGATTCTCCCCGCACGGCCTTGTCGGCGTCCAGCGTCTGAACGCAGCGCAGGGTGCAGGCGGCCAGCAGAGCGGACAGGCAGGCGTACAGCAGCAGAATATCCAGCACAAAGACGATGAAATACACTTCGCGCAGACCGGTCCCCAGTCCTATCAGCAGCACGAGAACCAGGGTGACCGCCGCGCCGATCCCCCGCCCCGTCATGGCACGGTGGGGACGGGAATGGTATGAAGCACGGCGGCAATGACGTTTTCCGGCGTCTGCCGGCGCAGCCCCGCCTTGGTGCGCATCACCATCCGGTGGCAGAGCACGGGCCTTGCCATCCGCTGCACGTCGTCCGGCAGCACGTAGCCACGGCCCTCCAGCAGGGCCGCTCCCTTGGCAGCCTGCATCAGGGCGATGGAGCCCCGGGGGCTGATCCCCAGCGCCACGTCCGCCAGGGAGCGGGTGGCCTCCGCGATGGAAACGACATAGTCCATGACCGCGGGGGCGCAGCGGATGCCGTCCAGCATCTGCTGCATTTGGATGACGTCCTGCGCGGAAGCCACCGGCTGCAGCCTGGGCGCCGTGCGCTGCGGACGGTGATTGGCCAGGATATTCATTTCCTCCTGATGGGTGGGATAGCCCATGGAAATGCGCATGAAAAAGCGATCCAGCTGGGCTTCGGGCAGGGGATAGGTGCCGGCGGTTTCCACCGGGTTCTGGGTGGCCAGCACCATGAAGGGCGCGGGCGCGGTATAGGTCTGCCCGTCGATGGTCACCTGGTTTTCCTGCATGATTTCCAGCAGGGCCGACTGGGTTTTGGGGCTGGTGCGGTTGATTTCATCCGCCAGCACGATCTGGTTCATGATGCTGCCCAGGTGCAGCTCCTGCTCGCCGGTTTTCAGGTTGAACATCGTGAAGCCGGTGATGTCGGAGGGAAGCACGTCGGGCGTGAATTGGATGCGCTTAAAGGTGCAGCCCAGAGACGACGCCAGGGCCGAGGCAAGCGTGGTTTTGCCCAGGCCCGGCATGTCCTCGATGAGCACGTGGCCCGAGCAGACCAGGGAAATCAGCAGGTGATCGATGACGGTATCCTTGCCGACGATGACCTGCCGGATATTGCTGCGGATATCGTCCAGTGTGTGTAAGTAATCCATGTCGTACCCCTTTACCCTCTTTTGTCTTTATTTCAGCCGGATGGGAAACCCGCAGGCCATGAAATACGCCTCATCCGCCTGCGCCGCCAGCTGTTGATTCACCTTTCCCAGAATATCGGCGAAAATCCGCCCCATGCGGTAGGGCGCCACCAGGCCGAGCCCCACCTCGCCGGTGACCAGCACGGCCAGCCCGCTTCTTTGCCGCAGGCCGGACAGCAGCCGGTCGATTTCCTCCTCAATATGGGCCTCGATTTCCTCCACGCGGGCCCGGGAGAGCGCCTCGTACTCCGGCTCCTCGTCCAGCATGAGATTGGTCACCATGTTGGTCACGCAGTCCAGCAGCACGTCGCCCTCGGGATGGGCGCGCAGCACCTCGTCCAGGGCGGCGCTGGCCTCCGCCGTCACCCAATGGGCGGGCCGCCGGCTCCGGTGCGCCTCAATGCGCCGGGCCATTTCTCCGTCCAGGCAGCGGGCGGTGGCGATGTACAGCACCGCAGGGCTGCCGGCGAGAAGCCGCTCCGCCTGGGCGCTCTTGCCGCTGCGCACGCCGCCGGTCAGCAATATCAGATGGGACAACCGATCCTCTCCTTTTCGGGTTTACATGCTTTTTATTATACAGAAAGTTGGAAGGAATGTCCATGATTTGGCGGATTTTTCACACGTCTTTGCCGGTGGCGGCAGGAAAATTTTTATGCTATAATATTGGGTAGTTTGACGAGGGCTATACGGCCCTGGACATAAAGGATGTGCTGACATGAGCAATTTTGCCGGAATCACCCCCGACGCCATGTGGCTGCTGGCGGAAAACCGCTTCCACGACAGCAAGAGCTTTTACGAAGAAAAAAAGCCGCAAATCCAGGCGCAGGTGCTGCGTCCCCTGCGCGCCCTGCTGGAGGATTTGACCCCCTTCATGCTGGACATCGATCCGCAGTTTGTCACCGAGCCGGGCCGCAACGGCAATATCAGCCGGATCCGCCGGGACAACCGGTACACCCGGGATAAATCCATGTATCGGGAGAACGCCTGGATCGTCTTCGAACGGGACAAAAAGGCGTGGGTGTGCAGCCCCGGCTTTTTTGTGGATATTTCCGGGCAGGGCAGCTCCTGGGGCATGGGCTTTTACCAGTGCCCGCCCGTTTTCCTGCAGTTCCTCCGTCGGAGGATGGACGAGAATCCCCGTCCGTTTATCCGGGCGGTGGAGCGGGCGCAGGCGGCCGGCTTCTCCCCCATGGGCGATCGGTATGCCCGCCCCAAAAAGCCGGACGCGCCGGCGGCCCTGGACGGGCTGTACAACCGCAAGTCGGTGGATATGATCCGGGAAGAAAGCGATATGGCGTTTTTCGGCGGGCCTGAATTGGCCGATACCCTGCGCCGCGGATTTGCGGAACTGGCGCCTCTGTACCATCTGCTCATGGAGGCGATCGAGGCTTTCGCGGAAATTCTCCCGGATCATCGCTGAATCTTCCCCGGATTTTCTTGTGGTTTTTACAAGGGGATGCTACAATTGAATAAAAATGATGGCGGAGGCAGAATATGAAACTGAATTACCGGCGTACCTTTTTTGTGGGCCTGGCATTCCTTTCCATTTGCGCCTTCTGGCAGATGTACGACAATGTCATCCCCCTCATTCTCAAGAACACCTTTCATCTGGGGGAAACGTGGACCGGCGTGGTCATGGCGATGGACAACGTGCTGGCCCTTATGCTCCTGCCCCTGTTCGGCATGCTGTCCGACAAGCTGCGTACGCCCTTGGGCCGGCGGACGCCGTTTATTCTGGTGGGAACCGTGCTGGCCGTTATCTGCATGATCCTTCTGCCTGTCACGGATAACGCCGGCAGCCTGACCGGCTTTTTCATCGCTTTGGGCGCGGTGCTGCTGTCCATGGGCTTTTACCGGTCGCCGGCCGTGGCTCTGATGCCCGACCTGACGCCCAAGCCCCTGCGCAGCAAGGCCAATGCCGTGATCAATCTGATGGGCGCTCTGGGCGGCATTTTCACGCTGGTGATGATCAGCGTCCTCGTGCCCAAAACGGGCCGGCCCGATTACATGCCCCTGTTCCTGTCGGTGGCGGCGGTCATGGTCGTCGCAGTGGTGGCGCTTCTTCTCACCATCCGGGAGAATCGGATGGCTCGGGAGGCCGCCGAGGCCTGGCCCGAGCCGGAGGAGGAACCGGTCAAGACGGGAGAAAAGAAAAAGCTGCCCCGTCCGGTGCTGCGCAGCCTGTTGTTTTTGCTGGCGTCCGTGTTTTTGTGGTTTACCGCCTATAACGCCGTCACCACCGCCTTCTCCCGGTACGCGGAGGAGGTGTGGGGGATGCAGGGGGGCGGTTTTGCCTCCTGCCTGATGGTGGCCACCGGCGTGGCTGTCGTCAGCTACCTGCCCATCGGGTTCCTGTCCAGCCGGTTCGGCCGCAAGAAGATGATTCTGGCCGGCATCCTTCTGATGTGCGCCGCCTATGTCAGCGGGATTTTCTTCGGACATTTCTCCCCGCTGCTGTATGTGGTTTTCGGCCTGACCGGCGTGGGCTGGGCGTCCATCAACGTCAATTCCTATCCCATGGTGGTGGAGATGGGCAGCGGTGCGGATGTGGGCAAGTACACCGGCATGTATTACTTTTTCTCCATGGGTGCGCAGGTGTTTACTCCCATTTTCTCCGGCGTCCTGCTGGAGCATATCAGCTACCGCACCCTGTTTCCTTACGCGGCGGTGTTTTCGCTGCTGTCCTTTATCACCATGCTGTTTGTCCGGCATGGCGATGTCAAACCACAGAAAAAAGCCAGCGTCCTGGAAAATTTCGACGTGGACGACGGCTGAAGCATATAGCAAGAAAGGAGGTGCTGCGGCGTGGGCTGGATAATCGCCGCCGCGGTTTTGGCGGCGCTGCTGCTTGTGTATGTGTTCCTGCTGATGCCCCGGCTGGCGGGCCGCCCCGATATGACGCCGCTGCGCGCTGTGCAGTACGCCCACCGGGGGCTGCACGACAACCGGTCGGACGCCCCTGAAAATTCCCTGAAGGCGTTCCGGCTGGCGGTGGAGCGGGGCTTCGGCATCGAACTGGACGTGCAGCTCTCCAAGGATAAGGTGCCGGTGGTTTTTCACGACGACAGCCTGCTCCGGGTCTGCGGCGTGGAAAAAAAGGTGGGGGAGCTGACCTTGGCGGAGCTGAAAACGCTGCGGCTGTTGGATTCTGCCGAAACCATCCCCACTTTTGAGGAATTCTTGCAGCTGGTGGACGGCCGGGTGCCCTTGATTGTGGAAATCAAGATGGCCTGGATGAACGCGGAGGTTTGTCCCGCGGCCCAGGCGCTGCTGGACGGCTACCGAGGCGTCTACTGCGTGGAATCCTTCAACCCGCTGGCCCTGCGCTGGTATAAGAAGAACCGGCCCCGGATTGCGCGGGGCCAGCTGGCCACCGATTTTCGCAAGGACAAGGAGCCGGGGAATCCGCTGCTGTTTTTTCTGCTGGGCAATTTGCTGCTCAACCGGCTGACTCGGCCGGATTTTATCGCCTATAACCATAAGCACGCCGACAAGTGGGGGTTCCGGATCTGCCGGAAGCTTTACCGCTCTTTCTGCGCCGCCTGGACGATCCGCTCCGAGGAGGAGTGGAAACAGGCCGGCCGGTGGTTCGACGTGCCGATTTTCGAGGGGTATATCCCACAATCCAAAGCGTAGGAGGCGTTGATGATGCTGGAAACGATTACCGCCCAGGCGAAGGCCGCGGCCGAGCAGCTGCTCGCGGCGGCCAAGCTGTCCACGGGGGATATTGTGGTGGTGGGCTGCTCCACCAGCGAGGTGGGGGGGCATGCCATCGGTACCGATTCAGTGCTGGAGGTGGCCGAGGCGGTGTTTGACGGTTTGTATCCCGTGCTGCAGCGGGCGGGCGTCTATCTGGCGGCGCAGTGCTGCGAGCATCTGAACCGCGCCCTGATTGTGGAGCGGGAGGCCGCCCGGCTGCATGGGCTGGAGCCGGTCAACGCGGTGCCCCAGCCCAAGGCGGGCGGCTCCTTTGCCACCACGGCGTATCGCCGGTTCGTCCGGCCCGTGGCCGTGGAAACGGTTGACGCCAGGGCGGGTATGGATATCGGGAACACGCTGATCGGCATGCATCTCGTCCCGGTGGCGGTGCCGGTGCGCCTGGAGATCAAAGCCATCGGCGAGGCGCCCGTGGTGTTTGCCAGGACGCGGCCCAAATTTATCGGCGGCTCCCGGGCGGTATACGATGAAGCGCTGCTGTAAGCCCACGACAAACGAAGAGGATGGATGCCGAAATGAGCGAGATACGGATTGAAAAGGGCTGTGCCGGGGAACTGCCGGACATACTGGATTTTGCCAATTATGTGTTCAGCCAGTCGTCGCAGCCCCACGATTTCCGCCGGCTGCTTCCCAAGCTGTACGGCGAGAACAGCGGCAGCGAGGGATATCACTATCTGGTGCGGGAGGATGGACGGATCCGCGCCATGGTCTGCGCCATGCCGCTGTCCCTGCTGGTGGCGGGCAAGCCGCTGCGGGCGGCGGGGATCGGCACCGTGTCGGTGCATCCCTACGCCCGGGGCAAGGGCTACATGAAAGCCCTCATGAACCGGGCCATGGAGGACTTGAAAACGCAGGGCTACGCGATGGCTTTCCTGGGCGGCATGCGCCAGCGGTATGAATACTTTGGGTTCACGCCCACGGGCACGCGGGCGTCCTTCCATCTGACGGCTGGCAATCTGGCCCATCGGTATCCGGGGCTGTCCGGCGAAGGTGTTTCTCTTTCGCCCTTGGAGGAGCCGTCTTCGCCCTGGTGCCGGGAAGCCTACGCGCTCTACCAGCTGCAGCCGATTAACGGGGCGCGCACGCTGCAAAATTTCTGCACCGTCGGCCGCAGCTGGGATGCCGATCTGCTCGCCGTCACGGCCGACGGCGCGTTCGCCGGCTATGTCTCGGCGGTGCGCGGCCATGTACAGGAGCTGGCGCTGACCGACGGCGCGCGACTCCCGCAAATCGGCGCCGCCCTGATGAAACGGCAGAAAACGGATGCGCTGCATATCGATCTGCCGCTTTTTGAGACGGATACCGCCGGCTGGCTGGCCGATGTGGCGGAATACGGGACGATCGGAACGGACCACAAGTACCGGATTTTCGATTTTCCCGGGGTCACCCAGGCCTACCTGTGGTGCCGCGCGGCAATGGGGCCTTTGGCGGAGGGCCGTCTTGTGCTGGATATTCCCGGCGAATGCCGGATGAAAATCGAAGTCGCCTCAGGCCGGGCCTGCGTGGAAACCACCGAGGAAACGCCGGATCTGACGCTGTCTCCTTTTGAGGCCTCCCGCTTTCTCTTTTCCCCCATGGGCGGTTTCGTGCAGACGCCCGCGGGGAAGGTGCCGGCCGGCTGGTTTCCCCTGCCGCTGTTCGTTTCCGCCGTCGATGCCTGCTGAACACAGCCTTTGCGTTTTAAAAGAACGGCGGAAAACTCCGCCGTTCTTTTTCTATGCTTAAGCATGTAGGGGACAGCGCGAAGCGGTGGCCCCTACAAAAAGCCG
>URCA01000057.1 GCA_900546265.1 uncultured Oscillospiraceae bacterium
GGTCGGGCGGAGCGAACGCTCCGCCAGCGGGGATAGAGGGAGCAAGGCGAGTATAGCGAGCCGCCGCGATCCGGCATCCCCGTCCAGCAGCGTGTCGACTTTGGCGACACGCTGAAGCGGAAACACATCGGTTTCCGCTTTTATCTGCTCAGGGGATGCGCTTGATGGGCGGGCGGGGGCGGACATCGCCGGTATCGAAGCGTTTTTTCAATTTGGACAGGGCCTTCTTTTCGATCCGGCTGACATAGGAGCGGGAGATATTCAGCTTTTTGGCCACTTCTCTCTGGGTTAAGCCGTCGCCGATAAGCCCATAGCGCCACTCGATAATCTCCTGTTCCCGGTCGTCGAGGGATTCCCGGATATACCGGTAGAGCTTTTCCGCGTTGATTTTCAGATCCAGATCGTCCAGAATGGTGTCGTCTTCGGAAATCACGTCCATCAAGGTGAGAGGGTTCCCTTCCTTGTCGGTATCGATGGGATCGGAGATGGACACATCCTGGGCAGTTTTTTTGCTGGCGCGGAAATGCATGAGGATTTCGTTTTCAATGCAGCGGGAGGCGTATGTAGCGAAGCGGGTGCCCTTGGTGTAGTCGAAGGTGCCGACGGCCTTGATGAGGCCAATGGTGCCGATGGATATCAAATCGTCCTGATCCCGCACGGAGCTGTAATATTTTTTAATGATGTGCGCCACCAGGCGAAGGTTGTGCTCAATGAGGGTGTTGCGAGCCTCCATATCGTTGCGCAGATGGTATGCTTCCAGGCATTCCCTCTCCTGGGCGGCTGTCAGAGGCCGGGGGAAGGAACCGGAATTGACCACATGGAGCGCCATGTAAAAAATATGCGACAGGGAATTCAAAAGTTCAAAAAGCATAACGGCCTACCTCCAATCACTTCCTATCCTATGCGGAAGGACAAGAAGGCGTGCCTGTCCCGGGCAAAAGAGGACAGGATAAAAAAGGCAGACGAAACTGGGAAAAACACTGAATTTTCATATGGGAAAGCCTCCCGACGGGCCGCTTAGGGCTTACCGGGAGGCAGTTTGAGGCCGCACAGAGGAATTAGTCCCCGTTATGAACACAGTTGTCAATGGCGATGAGCAGGGCACACAGGAAGGGCGGATCCGAAAAATCGTCAGCTGTCTGCAGATGGTAGGTGTCTCCCCACGTCAGCCATTCTTTGGAAATGGAGGCCACCACCCGGCCGTTGAAGGCGATGGTGAATTCCATACCAAATACGCTGCCGTCGATGTCGAAGGAGCCGTATCCGCTGTCCACCGACAAGCTGTGGCCGAAAAAGGTGAAGTTTTTCCGGATGGAGGCGACCAGAGTCCCGCGGCAGTACAGATTGTACCGGGGCATCATGTGAAAGAGTTCCTGCTCGATGTACAGCAGTTCACCGCCGCTTGGGTCGCACAGGTGCAGCTTGGCGCCAAAGGTCAGGATTTCCCCTTCCACCCGGTAAAGAAGATTCTGATTGATATCAAAGACGTTATAGCGATCGCCGATGGAAAAGACCTTCTGCCGGATATACATGTCCATATGTCCGCCTCCTTTGTTCCAGTATACCATGGGAGGACTTGTCCTGACAAGCGGATACGACTGAGTTGACAAGGAACGGGGCATACTCTATAATAGAAAATAGGTCTCTGCAAACAGGGGGGCGTAAAGGTTTCGACGGGGACGGTGCGTCATAGTAAGCGAGTAGCGGTGCGGGCCCGCTATAAAACCTGCAACTTTTTAAAGTAAACGACAACAATACTGTTGCTTTAGCGGCCTAATTTAGGCTGCTCGTCTCTACCCGCAGTACCGCGTGCGGGATAGAGGCGTCGATTAGCGGTGAACGTGAACGGGAGAGGGCCGCGGCTCCCGTCATGACCTGGCGGCTACCGTAGCCGGAAGCCTGCCCATCGGCGTCCGGTGAGGGGAATCCCAAAAGATAGGCTGCACTCGAAGAAAGCTATGGCAAGCGGTTTTCGGACAGGGGTTCGACTCCCCTCGCCTCCACCAAAATTAACGCTGGTCGAACACCAGGGAGCACCGTCTTTGTGTTTCCTTATGGTATTGTGCTGGCATTCAAGAAAAAGACGGACAGGTCTTAAGCCTGCCCGTCTTTTTCTGGTGTCCAAGAGCTCCATATCAAACCCATTTTTGTCTAAGGGTAAATTAAGGGTCTAAGCCTTAAAATGGATACGGGCTGATTCTGACATGCCTGAGCGCGTCCTGCGCTTAATCTTCTGTTTCTTTCTGTACTTGTACCCTTACAAAGAATATCTTGTTAATCAATCGAGCTTTTGCTTCAAGGCAAAGATACACTCTCGGAAAAATCTTCCATGACTTTGAATGTCCCCGGCCCATTACTTTATCAAAGCGCTTTTGCTCTACCGGCGCCCATGCCTATGGGTACGGTGAAGATACAATCGACTATCATGACAGTGATATGCTGTGCTTTCAAACGGCATGGAGTGCAGCATTTCCAAGCCAGATGCGTCTTTTTTATAAATAGTGAGCAAACTATAAGCATTGTTAAAGTTATCAACACCGTTTGTTATAATTTTTTCAGCATATGTTTACCAATTTTTCGTAGCAATTAAGGAGGTACGATTATGGATTTTTATAAACGGGCACTGGCACTGCGTGAGGAAACCATCTCTCACCGCCGCTGGCTGCACAGCAACGCAGAAGTGGGTCTTCATATGCCCAAAGGGCAAGCCTATGTTATGGATCAGTTGAGAGGATATGGACTGGATCCACATCCCTGCGGGCATGGAGTGACCGCAGAGTTGGGCCAGGAAGGGGGGCGGACAATCCTGCTCCGAGCGGATATGGATGCACTGCCCATGCCGGAGGAAAGCGGTGAAAGCTTTGCCTGTCCAACCGGCACGGAGGCTCATACCTGCGGTCACGATTTCCATGCGGCTATGTTGCTGACAGCGGCAAAGATGTTAAAAGAAAATGAATCCATGCTGTCCGGCAGGGTTCGGTTTATGTTCCAAACTGCGGAAGAAACCTTTGAAGGCGCGAAGGATATGCTGGCATATGGGGTACTGGAAAGTGTGGATGTAGCCCTGGCTTATCATGTCGGTTCCGGGAGGATGCCTGTGGGCTTGTTTATGTACAACAGCGGCGGAACCATGATGTATTCCGTGGATGGCTTCCGAATCACAATCCACGGGCGGGGCGCCCACGGCGCATATCCGCACAGTTCCATTGATCCAATCAATATCGGCGTCCATATTTATCTTGCTTTGGAATCGCTGATTGCCCGGGAAGCAGACCCCAGCAAAGCCTGTGTGCTGACCATCGGCAATTTTTCCGCAGGTTCAGCGCCCAACATCATCCCTGATACTGCCGTCCTCCAAGGAACCTTGCGCACCAATGACAGTGCCAGCCGTGAGAAGCTGGTTCGGCGGCTGAAGGAGGTTGTTCACAAGACCACTGAGGTATTTGGGGGATTGGCACAGGTCGAGATGATTTCTGATGTGCCACCACTGGTATGTGATCCTGCTATGACGGACGAGATAGTAAGCTATATGAAAGAACTGCCGATTCCCGGTCTGACCCCTGTTCCCGACACATCAGCCAGTGCTTCTGAGGACTTTGCGACTATTGCGGAGAGAATTCCCAGCGTATTCATGTATCTTTCGGCAGGATATATGGACGAACGGGGCGATGCTCCTGCACACAATCCGAAGGTTCAGTTCAATGAGGATGTCTGTCCAATCGGCTCCGCTTGTTTAGCGCACTGCGCGGTCCGCTGGCTGGAAGAGCATCAATAAATAAAGCGAAGACATTCTATTGGAAACTGGTATTTTTGTCCTGAATAAGCGCTCGACATTCGTTTTTCTGGCAGGGTGTCCGCCTGAAAAAATGAGACGTCATAACAGCCAGCGGTCAGGCAATATACCGGACCGCTGGCACTATGATATTTTGTTGTTATTGAAACACCCGTCTTTATTTGATAATTTTCTCCCCATGTTTCTAACGGAAAAAAGAAATTGAATTAAGCCTGCTCACCAATCCCCGCATCGAAGCTTTGATTACTGAAAAAAGAACACTTGAAAGTAAGCTGGCAGAATACAGCACTACCGAGCAGCATCGTAAAAATGCCAAGTCACGGTTAGAGCAGATTTTTACCATCCTCGACGGCATGGAGAACCACCCGCTGACCTTTGGCAATGATATCATCCGAAAAATTCTGCAATGTGTGATCGTAGAATCCAAGGAAAAAATCAAGGAGGTTTTCATCGGCGGGCTTGAAGTGGAAGCCGAGGTGGAGTTATAATGAGAACAAACCGCAAAGCATTTACAAGAGTTCAACTCCCACCTCCGAAAAGCCGAAAAACCTTTTTCATGTGCCTTTCACACACCTGCGGAGAGCAAGACGCGCACCGCAGGTTTTTCTTTGTCCAAACGATTGGCCCGCGCCGGAACGGATCTTTTCCAGCCTATCTTTACAGACCTGCGGTCGGCAATTCGTAATGAGTTGCCGACCGCCTTTTTTCTGCTGTTTGGCCACAGACGTCATCCTTTCAACATCACATATTTTACATGCAGTGCATAAACTGGAAAAGAGAAGGGGGATGCTCAATGAATTGCAGTCAACAGCTTAGCGATGTTACCACCAATTATTTATGCCGTTTCTATAAAATACTCGATCAAATGATCGAAGGAATAACCAACGCAGAACTTACAGACAGCTTATCCCATAATTTTATCGTGCAGATGATCCCACATCACCGGGCGGCTATCGAAATGTCGGAAAATCTTCTGCAGTATACCACCTTTGTCCCTCTACAGCGTATCGCGCAAAACATCGTAAATGAACAAACTAAAAGTATTGAGAACATGCAAAGTGTCTTGCCGCATTGTGCACAGCTTTCAAACTCAGAGAAGGATCTGTGCTTATACGACAGGCGGTTCCGCCAGATTACACAAACGATGTTTTCACAAATGCGCAATGCTTGCTCCAATAACAATATAAACGCGAATTTTATGAGGGAAATGATCCCACACCATCAAGGCGCTATTCAGATGTCAAAGAATGTGCTACAATATCCCATCTGTCCGGAACTTGACCCTATTCTGCAAGCTATCATTACATCGCAAGAAAAAGGAGTACGGGAGATGCGGCGTTTGCTTCGATGCCTCGGCTGTTAGAAAATCAATGGATTGTCGCGTACCATTGGTTGTGTACACACCGGCAGCTCTCTGCCGCTGCCAATTTTTTGCGTGTTACGAGGGCTTAAATCCAAGAAACCTCTTTTGTCTATCAAGACAAGAGAGGTTTCTTATGTTGCCAATCATCTGCCTGCAATAGATAACAAAATACGCCCTTGGCAGCCGATATGGTTGTCGGGGGCGTATTGACATTTTTATGATAATAGGATATAATCGCATTTACATCAGAGGACAGTACACCGTAGTGTAGGGGATCGTAGGCGTTGCCTGCAGGCCGCCTGTCAGATAAGATGTCGAGTGAGCTCGGTTATTGCAGCAGTGCAATGACCGGGCATTTTTGCTTTAGGAGGTTAAACATGGACATTGTACTGACACCCTTACAGGAGCGTGACAAAGAGAAGTTCATCAAAAAGATTCAAATTGCATTCAAGAAGGCTGTCGTGGAGCAGTTCGGTGATTTTGACGGCCAGATTATTCCAAGGGAACATATAATCAGGTCTTTCAAAGCAGAAGGAGCCGAGAGCTACAATATCGTGCTTGACGGTAAAGTGGTTGGTGGCGCGGTGATTGTGATACACCCCGAAACAAACCGTAATTCATTGGATTTGTTGTTTGTCGATGTGAACTGCCATAGCAAAGGCGTCGGATATGCCGCTTGGCAGGCTATCGAAGCGCTGCACCCGGAAACTGAAGTCTGGGAAACGCACACTCCATACTTTGAACAGCGGAACATCCATTTCTATGTAAACAAGTGTGGCTTTCACGTCGTGGAATTTTTCTGCAAATACCATCCCGAACCCGGTGAGGACTACCCTGAGGATGTCCCAGGAGGCGATGGTTTCTTGAGATTTGAAAAACAAATGGGGCAAAGAACCTCATAGGGCATCATATGCTACTTTTGGCCGTTCTTACCCCTGCTCTGCTCCCTTTGGTTGCTCTTTTTTTGTTGGTGGAGAAGTGGCACCATGGAATTGGCAGCAGGAAAACCCAGAGGGTTTTCAAGGCGGACCGGGACGCGGCGGCGAGGAGTTCGGGCGGCAATGGGAATTTGGCGAAAAGATTCTTGATTTTTGACCGCTTGTCCTGCGTGAAAACAGAGCGATAATGTAGGGTGGCGGGGGGTAAATAAGATGGAAGAAATAAAAAGAAATTATTATGGCAGTTTATGTACAGAAATGTACGAAATTTTGCACAAAGAGGCACCGCAGGAGGAATTGGAATTTTATCTGTCCTACGCAGAAAAGGAAATGTCCATTTTAGAGCCTTTATGCGGAAGCGGAAGATTTTTTGTGCCGTTTTTAAAAAGAGGATTTCATATAAAGGGCATAGATAACTCGCAGGAAATGCTCGAAAAGCTGCTGGAAAAGGCGCCTGCTGCACCGATCGTACAAAGTGACATTGAAGACTATCCGACAGAGGAATGCTTTGATTACATTTTTATTTCTTCTGGCTCCGTATCCTTATTTACAGACAGGCAATCCTGCATAAGCATTTTATCCAAGATGAAAGCTCTCTTAAAAAAAGACGGGAAATTTGTGTTTGCGGTCGATACCGTGGCAGACCGTTGTCCCGATAGTAATGAATATACAGTGGGAATAACGGTCGAAACCCGAGAAAATTTTCAATTGGTTCTTAAGTCCAAAAGCTATTATGATGAGGCGACTCACACGCAATTCAGTCCAGCGCTTTATGAATTGTATGATGGTCATGAATTGTTGCAGCAAGAGAAGATGGATTTTCAGACCCATTTGTACGAACTAGGAGAGATGGAGGCCATTTTGAGTGCAATTGGGTTTACAAAAGTGAAAGTATATTCATCCTTTGCGAAAGATATAGCCAAAGCAAATGATTCCGACATGTTTTTATACGAATGCAGCGTCTAATTATGAGCAAGTTCCAGCTTTACAACAGATGGCGGGGAGAATTCTTCCTGCGCTGCTTCACCGAAGATATACCTGTACAGAAAAAGGAGGCCCTCAGCTGAGGGCCTCCTTTTTTCAATCAGATAGACGGCAATCTTCTGGTCGGCAAGGGGAAATGCGCTGGTTAGGATATCCGCGTGATATATTGGCAATAGACGTATACGTTTTGAATTTTCTTGGCCGTTACGCCGTCGTCGGCCTGTACTTCCGGCTGCGTTTCCGATTTAGTGATGTGCCGCTTGATGGCAATGGCGTCCTGGCCGACGCGCATTTTGCGCACCGGCTTGTAAGCGAACTCCCTTTGCTGGATGCCGATGTATTCGCACAACACGTCGTCAATGGCGCGATCCGTGTAGCAGCGCAGGATATCCGGTGTGTCATACATGTCGATAATGGCCTTGGCCTCCTCAAAGCTCAGGTCGGTGGAATGGTAATCCCCCGACCCCACCACATACATGCTGCTGTTATCGAGCAGCAGCAACGGTTCCTTTTTCTCCAACATAACCTAGTCGCCCCTTTCTTCATTATCAGCAGGGAAGAGCGTACGGGTCCGCTTGGCGGCGGTTTGTCCATGTGGATAAGGATTTTCGGATGTATACTGTCAGTATAGCAACAATATGCGGGTAAATCAATAGAGCTTAAGAAATTAGAAAAATAACAAATTAAAGGAAAATAAGTTATTATATATATTTTATGGGAAAATAGTTAATAATTTCTATAATATGGAATATAATGGCGATAAATACAGAAAAATGTCGAAAACAAGCGAAAGGAGACCGGGCGCAACCTCAGACTTGGTGACATTCCACTAAAGATTTTGGAAAGGAAGCGATAGTATGTTCCTGGACACCGCTGCAATGAAAATCGATCGATCGGAGTTTGAATTGGTGCCGGAGGCACGGCATACAACTTCGGCCGGCGCGCTGAACATTCGGGCGAGCGGGGAAATCATTCTGAACAAGCGGCTGCTGCAGAATATTCTCCGGCGCACCGATTCCCTGCGGCTGGGGTTTGCCTGTCACAAGGAGGATAAAGGCTTGCTGCTTTTATTCGTGACGGACAAGCCGAATTATACCTTTCCGGCCGGCGGCATGAAAAAAGACACGTATTTTACCCGTTCCCTGGTGGAAAACGGGATTTCTCTTCCTGCCCGGTATATCATGGAGTGGAACGAAGAGGCCGATGCCTGGGTGGGCGTGCTGCAGGGCGAGCGGAAAACGGATGCCTTGTCGGCCACGCTGAAGAGGTCGTACGCGCCGAGGAAGAAGACCAATGAATAAGAAGATTTGGCCCGAGGTGGAATATCGGGCGGCCGATCGGTTCATACGCAGGCAAGTGGCACATTACGGTCACCATTTGGACGAGGAGGAAAGTCTGGGGGAGGCCTGGAGGGCCTACCTGGAAGCGGACAACACCTATTCCAAGGTGGAGGGCTGCTGCAGTTTCCCGACGTATGCGGCATACTGTATCGAGGAATGCCTGGAACAGATGCGCCAGAAAAGAAATGCGCACATATCCCTGGAGAGCCGGTTATCCCTGGATCATAACCTGGAAGAAAACGACGAAACCTTCGGTCAGCGGTTTTTCCGCGCGCAGGGGGATTTCACCAACGCGGTGGCGCTGTGGGATTACATGCAACGGCAGGGAGAAGAGAAGTTTCGGGTTTTGCGGCAGATGAATCTGCTCTACACCGATGGGGAGATAATGAAAAGCAACGGACTTGATCCCCGCTCGTATTATCAGATGCTGAAGGAATTGCAGGAAGCCTTCCGGGAGTGGCAGGACATCTAGCCTTAGCGAATAAACGGCGGGGAGCTATAAGCCCGAACGGCTTTTAGCTCCCCGCCATTTTTGTGTCCGGTTTTCCCGGGCTTCCGCCGCTGTCGGCCCCTCTTATCGGCACCGGCGGCAGGAGATCCAGACGGCGTATAGCACGAGGTCATTCTGTCTGTCCGGCAGGGGCTGCCCGGGCCGGTACAGCGTACCAGTTCCCTCCGAGTTCGCCGACCAGCCCACAAACCGGAAGCGGCGCCGTCTGGGGAGCTGTTCGGAAATGGCGGCGGTATCCCCGCAGAAGACGATCTGAGCGGGGGGAAGGCATAGGACAGGCGGTCTCCCGGCAGCGTTTCCCTCGTAGGTGACGGTATAGGAAAGGCGTTCCCACCGGGCGTACAGCGTGCAATCGCCCTGACTGCCCTGGGGAATACGGGGTACTTGTTCGCCATCCTGCGGCGCGTCATACCAGCCTAAGAAGCGGAAGCCCGCCAGCGCCGGATCCGCCAGGACGATATCTGGGGAGTAGGCGGTGTAGGAGACGGGATTGGTATGGGAAGCGCCCAGAAGATTTTCGTACCGGATCCGGTATGGCCGGGGGGCCAGCATCACCTGGGTGCCGCCGGCTTCCAGGCGGATATCCCAACCGTCGAATCCCTCCGGCGGTTTGATAAACGCGGCCGCGTCGGCCGCGGTCAGCCGCGGATAGCGGACCGGATCCGCGATAGCGAGGGCGATGGGAACACCGTCGGGCGACGGCGCAACATAGGGGGACCGGACGATTTGCAGAGCGGCGCGGGCACCCAAGGGCCCCCGGATAACCGGCGCCGCGTCCTCATCCGGCAGGTAGAGGCCATTGGCCGCGTCCGGCTGTTCCTCGGCTGTCAGGAAGGCGCTGTTGAACACGCCGGCCCCCTTTCCGTTGGCCGCATTACTGGTCACGGCGGCCTCCTGAGCCAGAGTGAGGGTGCCGCCCTGCCGGTTGCAGACGCCGCCGCCGTCGCCCCGAGACCGATTGCGGGCCACGGCGGCCTGGCCGGTCAGACGGACGACGGCCGCCGCGCCGGCGTTGTACAGCCCTCCTCCGGAGGCCTGACTGCGGTTTTCCGTGACGGCGGCCAGCCCCAGAATAGCCGTCAAAGCGCTTCCCTCGCTTCCCACGTTGGCAATACCGCCTCCCGTCCGGGCCATGTTGGCGGTCACGGTGGCCGAGCCCTCCATGTGAAGCGTGCCGCCGCTGTTATACACGCCGCCGCCGGCTTGCTCGGCGGTGTTGCCGGAGATGGCCGCGCCTTCCGTCATGAACAGGGTGCCGCCGCGAGCGATGGCGGCGCCTCCGCCGTCCCGCGCCTGGTTGGCGCTGACCTCACCGCCCAGCAGGACGAACTGGCCCGCATCGGCGAGCAGCAGTCCGCCGCCGGTTTGCGCCGTGTTTTCGGTCAGCCGGCCGCCGCGCATCCGGCTGCCTTCCGCCGTTCCGTTTGCCGCTATACCGCCGCCCTCGGAAGCGGTGTTGCCGTCGATGAAGCCGCCGGTCAGCTCCAGCCGTCCGTAGGCCGCGTAAAGGCCGCCGCCCACTTCGGCGCGGTTGTCCTGTATGGTGCCGCCGCTGATAGCGAACACGGTGCCGGCCCCTTGGGTGGCGGTGCAGAACAGACCGCCGCCGTTGTTGCCGGCGCAGTTGCCGGAGACATCGCCGCCAGTCATCCGCATCCGGCCGCCGCCGGCCGGGTAATAATAAATTCCGCCGCCATACCGGGCGGCGCAGTTGCCGGTGATGGCCACGGGCGCCTCCACGATCAGGTGGTTGGCGTCCGCCGGACTGTAGAAATACACCCCGCCGCCATAGCTTCCCTCCGCGATATTGCCGGAGATTTCGCCGCCGAGCAGCTCCATGGTAAAGGCGCCCCGGCCCTGACGGTAGAGGCCGCCGCCCGAGCCGGCCGCCCGGTTTTCCGAAACCCGGCCCTCCTCCATGCGCAGGATGACCGACACGCGGCTGCTCGGCACCGCGTTGTTGAAGCTTAGCCCGCCGCCGCTCAGCGCGGTATTGTTCATCACGCTGGTCCCGGTCAGGCGGATAACGCCGCTGGCCTCCGGGTCGTCCGGCGCCCCAGGTTTACGGACGATTTGGTAGTGAATGCCGCCGCCGTTGCCAGCCGCGGTGTTGCCGGAAATTTCGCCGCCATCCAGGGTCAGCTCGGCGGCGCCGTTGGCGCAATCCAGGAAAAGGCCGCCTCCCATGTTGGCGGTGTTCCCGGTCAGCAGCGCGCTGTCCCGCACAACGACGCTGTCGGCGGGATGGGTGCTGAGAACGTAAACGCCGCCGCCGTTGTCCGCCGCGTGATTGTCGGTGATTTGCGTTTCCCCGCCCAGCACCAGCCGGATGGGAACCGGGCTTTGATACCCGCTGTCCCCCGCGTCATTGAGATAGGCCAGCCCGCCGCCCGCGCCGGTGGACGTATTGTCCGTCAGCAGGACGCAGCCTTCCAGCGTCAGCTCGCCGGCACCCGGAGACGCGCCCGGACCGGCGGGCAGATGCCGCACCGCCACGCCGCCGCCCAGGGCGGCCCGGTTGCCGGTAATCAGACAGCAGCCACCCAGGTGCAGGGTGCTGGGGACGTCGGGGTTGCGAAAGCTGGCGTATATGCCGCCCCCCGCCGTACCGGCCTCGCAGTGGCGGATGACGGCGTTTTCCGTTAAAAACAGGTGGTTTTCGGTGGCGGCCCCGCCGTTCAAATATACCCCGCCGCCCTCGCCGTTGGCGAAATTGTTCTGCAGCACCGTCCATTCTTCCAGGCGCAGAGTGCCGCCGTTGAGGCGGATTAGGGAGTTGGTGCGGCCGGCCGTGTCCCGGCTGCCGTCCACCACCACGTCCCGCAGGGTCAAAGATCCGCCGTCGGTGACCGTGAACAGGACGCGGGTGAACCTATCGCCCCGGGTCAGGATGTGGCCGCCGCCGATGATTTCGGCGTTATAGTCGACCACGAGACTGTCCGCGCCGTTGATGGAGAAACAGCCGGTGAGTGTGATGGGGGTCAGGCCTCTGGCCAGGGCCGCGCGCAGTTCCTCCTCGCTGGAGACAGAGCCGGAGGTGCCTTCTATCGCATCTTTTCGCATAAAATCTTCATTCCTTTCCGGAGGGAGCGGAGCCGCAGGGGGCGGAAATGGCCAAACCTGTTTGAGCGGCGGGCCGTGGCCCGCCGCTCAAATACATCCCTCCAGGGTATCGTTCTGTATTCCAGTGTATGTCCAATCCCTCCGGCGTGCGCATACAATCGAGCATATTTCGCTTGTCCCGCTACATACAATACGGAAGAAGAGGGCCGCGGACGGGGACTGCCGCCCGCGGGCCGGGAAAGCGGGGAAAACCGATGCTGATGCTGTATTTTTCCGGGACGGGGAATTCCCGGTATGTCGCCGAAGCCTTCAGCCGTCGTATGGAGGCCGAGTGTCATTCCATCGAGGAGACGGCCGATTTCGCCGCCCGGCTGGCCGCCCATGTGGAGGTGGCGGTGTGCTATCCCGTCTATTGCTCCGGCGTCCCCCGCCTGATGCGGGAGTTTGCCATCCGGTACCAGGGGGCGTTCCAGGGCAAGAAGGTACTGATTTTCTGCACGCAGATGCTCTATTCGGGGGACGGCGCCCGGGCGTTCACCGATCTGTTCCCGCCGGGATGGTTCACCGTCCTGTATGCCGAGCATTTTTTCATGCCGGGCAACCTGTGCAATGTGCTTCCCGCCTGGACGTTCGGAGAGGGATTCGCCCGCCGCCGCGCGGAAAAGGCTGAGGAAAAAATCGAGCGGATTTGCCGGAACTTGGAGCGCGGACGGCGGGTGCGTCGCGGTTTTGGCCGGCCGTCCCGCCTGCTGGGCGGGATGCAGCGTCACTACCTTCCCACGACGGAGGACAAGGCGCGGGACGCGGTGACTATAGGGGAAGGGTGCACTGGCTGCGGCCTGTGCGCGAGCCGGTGCCCGGCGGGGAACCTACTGCTGGTACGGGGGCGGCCCGTTCCGCAGGCCCGCTGCATGTTTTGCTACCGCTGTGTCAATCTATGTCCCCGCCAGGCCATCACCGTCTGCTATGACAGAACGGTCAAGGTCCAGTATCACGGGGTGCCGGTCGAAAAATAACGCACAGCCGGGGGGCCGCTTTGTATGGCGGTTTCCCGGCTGCATTTATTCACCGTTCGAATTTGTACCAGCGTCATTCACAAGGCGGCGGTAAAGGCGAACCTATCGCGGGTTTGCCTTTACTTTTGTATCCGGTTCCGGTATAATAAGTTGTATACGCACGCATCCCGGCCCTTTGGGGCTTACCTTCTCCTGAAAGGACAGTGCAACCATGAAGAAAACCCTCATGCTGGGCAACGAAGCCGTTGCCCGCGGGCTGTATGAGGCCGGCGTCACCGTCGTGTCCTCCTATCCCGGCACTCCCAGCACCGAAATCACGGAAAACGTCGTCCAGTATGGCGACGACGTTTATTGCGAATGGGCCCCCAATGAAAAGGTGGCCTTTGAGGTGGCGTTCGGCGCGTCCACCGGCGGCGCCCGCAGCTTCTGTGCCATGAAGCACGTCGGCCTCAACGTCGCCGCCGACCCGCTCTTTACGATCGCCTACTCCGGCACGCCCGGAGGACTGGTGGTCGTCAGCGCCGACGATCCCGGCATGGCCTCCAGCCAGAATGAACAGGACAACCGCCGCTATGCGATCGCGGCCGGGGTGCCGATGCTGGAGCCGGCGGATTCTCAGGAGTGCTATGACTTCCTGATCCGCGCCTTTGAGCTCTCCGAAGCGTACCGCCGCCCGGTGCTGTTCCGGGTCACCACCCGCGTCTGCCACTCCAAGTGCATCCTCGAACGGCGCGGCCGGATCGCGGAGCCGAAAACCGGCAGCTTCACCCACGATCCCAGGAGCAACGTGATGATTCCGGCTTACGCCCGGATCGCCCATAAGAATCTGCGCGCCACGCTGCACAAACTTGAAGAACTCAATGAAAAAGGCGAATTCGTCAAACGGGGCGACATCATCGCCCAATCCGGCAACACGGGTCTGTCGCTGGCGCCCCACCTGCATTACGAAGTCAAGCACGACGGTATGCGGGTAGACCCGATCCACTATTTTTTCATGGAACTGAATTACCAAGATTACCAAAAAATCATCCGGATCGCCCAAACCGGGATGCAATCGTTCGACTAAGCGTCCGAAAAAACATTTTTTTCGCGAATACCCCTGCAAAAAAATAGGGGCATTCGCGAATATTTGCTACTTTTGTCCGTTCAAATACAAACAACGAATCGACATGGCAATATTACGTTTCAAGGCGCTTGACGAAATGTCAAAACGGGAGCCGGTAAAAGCCGACCTGCCGGACAAAAAGATATCCGATTATTTCGGCGCGGACGTATTCGACCGCGAAAAAATGCGTCAATACATCCCGAAAGAAGCTTACGAAAGCCTCTGCACCGCTGTCGACGAAGGACGGCGGATCGACCGCAAGATCGCCAACCAGGTCGCCCAGGGGATGAAAACGTGGGCCATGGAAAAAGGAGCAACCCACTATTCGCACTGGTTCCAGCCGCTGAACGACTCCACCGCCGAGAAACACGATGCCTTCTTCGAACCGATGTTCGGAGGCGGATCGTTCGAAGCGTTCAAAGGCGAGCTGCTCGTACAGCAGGAACCCGACGCGTCGAGTTTTCCCAACGGAGGATTGCGCAACACGTTCGAAGCGCGCGGCTATTCAGCCTGGGATCCGTCGTCTCCGGCCTTTATCATCGACAAAACCCTCTGCATCCCAAGCATTTTTATCGCTTATACGGGCGAAGCGCTCGACTTCAAGACCCCGCTGCTCAAATCGCTGCAAGTGGTTTGCAAAGCCGCAGAGGATGTCTGCCAATATTTCGACAAAGATGTCAAAAAGGTGAACGTCACGCTGGGCTGGGAGCAGGAGTACTTCCTGGTAGACGAAGGCTTATACGCCGCCCGTCCGGACCTGCTGCTGACCGGACGTACCCTGATGGGACACTCCTCGGCCAAAGACCAGCAGCTGGAGGACCACTATTTCGGCTCCATCCCCCCACGTGTCACAGCTTTTATGAAAGAACTGGAAATCGAATGTCACAAACTGGGTATCCCGGTCAAGACCCGCCATAACGAAGTAGCTCCCAACCAGTTTGAACTGGCACCTATCTTTGAGAATGCCAACCTTGCCAACGACCACAACCAGCTTGTGATGGATCTGATGAAACGCATCGCACGCAAGCATCACTTCGCCGTACTGCTTCACGAAAAACCCTACAACGGCGTGAACGGCTCCGGCAAGCACAACAACTGGTCGCTTTGCACCGATACGGGTA
>URCA01000058.1 GCA_900546265.1 uncultured Oscillospiraceae bacterium
ACTGCCGTGTTCGGGATGGGAACGGGTGTACCCCCACCGCCATCGACACCAACTAAAGTATTCTTCTGGAGACCAGTCCAATGACTCCAGCGTCTCGCTGCGCGAGCCGCAGCAGCCTATAGGTTTTTTACAACCATGCTTTCAACTCGCAGACGATATTATATCACTCCGATTCTCAAATTGCAAGTCTTTTTTGTGATTTTATTATTTTTGCTGAATCGGAAGACCGAATGTGAGCTTATCAACGTCAGCTTCTCCGCACATCATTTTTATGCAGCGTGTCAGTATCTCGGCAAGGAGATGGAGCAGCAGTTTCTCTCTCCGCTTTATCCGCCGAAGATCAACATCCGTCCCTTTGCCGACTGCACCCTGGACACGGATCACAGCTTTTTGAATTTCTACGTCGGCAATAACGCCGAGCTGTATATCCGTCTGCGTATGCTGCTGGTAGAAACACTGGTCACCTGCATCCGGTACGCGCAGTTCAAGCAGGGAACGCACTATAACGAATGGCTGCACCGTATCCTAGAGCAGATGACCGCCCAGGAAAACCTGGAGGCGGGCGTGCCAGCGCTGCTGCGTCTGTCCGGCTTCAGCCACGGCCATCTGTGCCGAATCATGAAGCAGCAGGTAGGTGCCCCAATCAATACATTACCAAGCTACGCATGGTTTACGCCGCCAACCTGCTGCGCAATTCCGACAACGACATCCTAACCATCTCCCTAAAATCCGGCTACACCAGCATGAGCCATTTTGTCGCCACCTTCAAAAAATACTACGGCCTGTCCCCCTCCCGCTTTCGGCAGCAGCACTCCAACATGGCGGACTGGAAATAACCAAGGCCCCTGCCGCAGTCATGGCGGCAGGGGCCTTGGTTTCAATTTCTATTGGTTTTCCGGGGCCATCCGGACGTCCAGGCCAGCCTCTTCCAAGGCCGATTTTTGTTCCGGACGGAGCTTCGCGTCTGTTATCAAAACATCCACGCTTTCCAGCCCTTCCACCACGGCAAAGCTGTCCTTTCCGATTTTTTCGCTGTCACACAGCAAAATCACCTGCTGCCCCATGCGCAGCAGATGCCGTTTGACCTCCGCGTGACCGATATCCGGCGTGGTCATACCGCTGTGGACGGTCAGGCCATTGGTGGCCATAAAACAGCGATCCACCCGCAGTTCCGCCATCCCCTGCATCGCCAGCGGGCCGATGGTGCAGTGGAAGCCACGGCGCACACAGCCGCCGATGAGGATAATCGTCGCGTCGGACTGCTCTTCCAGAAGCGCGGCGATTTTCAAGTCGTTGGTTACCACCGTCAGGCCGGTGCGCGCCAGCAGGCATCGCGCCAGTTCCAGGGTGGTGGTGCCGGTATCGATGGCGATGGTCTCGCCGTTTTCCACCATTGCCGCCGCACAAGCGGCGATGGCCTGCTTTTCCGCCATACGGCGTACGGTCTTCTGCGCCGTCGTCAGCTCCAGTCCGGTCCGGCTCAGCGGGATCGCTCCGCCGTGAGTGCGGCGGAGCAACCCCCGGGCCTCCAGATCGTTTAAGTCGTTGCGGATGGTGGCGGGGGACACGGAAAACTGCCGGCACAGCTGGGGCACCAGCACTTTCTGCTCGGCTTCCAACAATGCGAGAATCTCCTTTTGTCTCTCCTGCGCAAACAGCGGTTCCTTTTCCATGCGGATCCCCTTCCCTTCGCTTTCGTTATGTGTTTACCGTATCCGCGTTCCAGGCGGAAACCCGCAGGCCCTCCGTGTGGCTGACTGCAAGCGTCCGGTTCTCCCCCGGCTCCAGCCAGAAGAGGCTGTCCTCCGCGGTGAAGACGGTATCGTGCTCCGGGCATTCCACCGTCACACCGACGGCAGGCAGCGTCCCGTCGTTCCTAACAGTGAGCGCCCCCTCCTTCACAGCGACGCGCAGCGCCGTGCGGGGCCGATCGAACAGGCAGCCGGACTGATCCTTGTAATTGAACCAGTAGAAGGTGCGATCCCGCAGTGCCCCCTCCTGCCGTACCTCCGCCGTGATAAACAGGGGGCCTTCGCCCGCGTCCGGCGCGAAATCGCCCAGCCGGATCACCGCCGCTGCGCCGTCCGTCTCAAAGCTCTTGCGCAGAACCGGCCGCAGCGCCGCGTCATAGGCCGCGATGGTCACACAGTAGTCGCCCCGCTCGGCCGTATCGTTGAGCAGGAAAACCGGCAGCGCCCCGCCCGGCGTCAGCGTCGTCGATTCCGTGGTCACACAGGCGTGCAAGGGCGCGTAGCTGTCCGCCAGGACATAGTAGGAGCGCTTGGGCACGCCATAATAATCCACCGTCGACCAAGAGCAGGCGGGATACACGTCGGTCAGCTTATAGTAGCAGATACCGGTCGATTCCGGCCAGCGGGCGCGGAAGCTCTCCAGCGTGTGGCGGATGCAGGTGGCCTGCGCCAGCTGGGTGGCGATGATGAAATGCGCCATGGTGTCCGCGTCGTAGAATTCCGGCACCCTCTTGAGCAGATGGTTCATATCGGGATCGCCCGGCCATTCGTTGAAGCGCGGCGTGTGATAGTTGAAGCTATTTTTCGCCGTCACATCCCACTCGTCCCATTCCTCCCGGGGCAGATACCGCCGCACGCTTTCCAGGTTCGGGGCGGAGGCCATGCCGAATTCCCCCATGAAAGGCGCTTTCAGCTGCAGGGTGGCGTCGATGTCCTGCATGGCCCAGTAGGTGTTGTAGTTATGGATCGAGCCGCCCCAGGGCGAGGTGCGGTGGAACGCCCGGCTGCCGTCCAGCTCGTAGCAGAGGCGGGCCATGGCTTCCATGGTCTCCCCGTCCGCCTGGGGGGATTCGTTGCCGCCCGCCCATTGGATGAGGGACGGATGGCTGCGCAGGCGGGGGATGTTCCACCGAATGGTCTCCAGCAGCTCCTCCCGGGGCTGCTGCTTGTCGCTGTCCCAGCAGGTAGGCCATTCCTGCATGACCATCAGCCCCAGCCGGTCGCACAGGTCGTAGAAATCGTCACTCTCAGGGATCCCGCCGCCCCAGGCGCGCAGCAGCTGCACGTGCTGCTCCTTGGCCAGGGTGAGGAACCGCTCCGTCCGCTCCCGCGGGCAGCGGAGCAGCGCGTCGGTGGTGCACCAGTTGACCCCTTTGACAAACAAGGGCTTGCCGTTGACGACGAAGGTCCAGTTGTGCCGGTCTTCGCGGGGCCCCTCCGGCAGCGGGGCCATCTCGATGGTGCGCAGGCCAAAGGTGACCCGCCGGCTCTGCCTCGCGCCCCCCGCCTCCATCAGCACCTGAAGCTCATACAGGCAGGGATCACCGTGGCCGTTCGGCCACCAGAGATGGGGATCGGGGATGGACACCTGCGTGTGCAGAAGCCCTCCGGCCCCCTCCACGCGGAAGGCGCAACTCTCCCCCTCGAAATTCACGGGCCGGATGACGCCGGTGAACACCGCGTCCCCCTCGCCTGTCACGGGCAGGCAGATGTCCGCCAGCCCCGCCTGCGGATTCCGGGCCGCCACAAACGGCCGCTCCAGGCAGAGAGCCGGCCTGCCCTCCAGCCGCACGGAATCCCAGATGCCCCGGGTGGGGATGCAGGCGTAATGCCAGCCGTAGACGCAGTTGATGACCACGCCGTTTTTCCAGCCCTCGTCGTGATCCGCGTATTCTGAATAGGCCATGGGGTCGGCCGGCGCGTTCTCAATGCGGACGACCAGCGTGTTTTCTTCACGCAGCAGATGCCCCACCGGATATGTCGGCCCGCCGAACATGCCGCTGTGCTCCCCGAGATACGTGCCGTTAAGCCAGAACCGGGCGCGATAGCATACCCCTTCGAAAATCAGCGTCGGCTCCCCCTCCAGGGAGGCGGCGGAAAACCGCCGCTTCATCCACCACACGCGGTAGCTGTTCTCTCTGGCCAGCTTGTCGTTCCTGCCCACCATCGGATCGGGAATATCGCCGTGTTCCAGCAGGGCGGTGTGCACCGTGCCCGGCACCCGCGCCGGGATGGCGTCCGCCCAGTCTCCAGCCACCCGATCCTTTGTATATCCGTCGGGGGCCAGCTCCCATTCCCCGTCCAGGGACAGCGCCGTCAGCGGCGCGTCTTCACACGCGGGGATGGCCGGCAGCATTGTGCAGGGCGTCAGGGGCGCGTCCAGCGGGGAGGGGCCGGGATTCCAATACGCCTTTTCCACCTCGTCAAGAGAGCGGCGGACTTGCGGATTCTCCTGAGCCATAACGGTTTCCTCCTTCTTATCAGGCGTCAGCCCTTTTCAAAGCGCGTCTTGAATTCTTCCACAATCGGGACGCCGGCGCTGGTGCCGATCCGCTCGGCTCCCGCTTCGATCATCGCCAGCGCATCGTCCAGGGTGCGCACACCACCGGCCGCCTTGACCTTGATTTCACCGCCCACCATGGCCTTCATCAGCTTCACGTCGGCCACCGTCGCGCCCACGGCCACGCCGGGGGCCGGGGTGCCAAAGCCGGTGGAGGTCTTGATGAAATCCGGCTTCACCTTCAAGGCGATTTCGCACAGGATTTTCTTCTCATCGTCGGTCAGATAGCAATTCTCGAAGATCACCTTGCTGGTCTTTCCCGCGGCGCGGCAGACCTCCACGATCTCCCGCATCTCCCGTTCCACATAAGCGAGATTGCCGCTTTTGAGCTCCACGATGTTGTGGACATAGTCGATCTCGTCCGCCCCGTCCGCGATGGCCTGCTTGGTCTCGAACACCTTGTCGGCGATGGTGGTCTGTCCCAGCGGGAACCCGATGGCCGCGCCCACCAGCACGTCGCTGTCCTTCAGGTAAGCCTTGCATTTGGCCACCGGCGCGGAATTGATGGCGATCATCTTGAAATGATACCGGGCGCTCTCTTCGCAGAAGGCCTTGAAATCCGCGTCGCTGACATAAGGCTTCAGCAAGGTCTGATCAAAATATTTGGCAAGGCTGGCGGCGGTCAGTTCTGTTTTCATACGATGGATTCCTCCTATTTTATCACGCAAATACGTCCACGTCCATATCCAGCAGACGGGCCACGGTTTTCAGCTCCTCCACGCAGTCGCCATATACGCCGTGGATATGGTTGCAGGGGAAACGGCTCAGGAATTCGTCGGCGGAAACCTCCAGCCGGGCAAAGGCGCAGGGCCAGGCCGGCGTGGTCGTCGCGCCGAGGGCCAGGGCCTTCTCCCGCGGAAAATCCACGAATTCCGCCGGCACGATGGTCATCCGGTATTTCCCGTCCTTGCGGGCGAGACGGGCCAGGGTCACCTGCCCGCCCTTGGCGAAGTGATGGACGCTGGCCCCGCCGGCGGGGTAATAATGGGTCTCGGGGTAGAAGGTCACGTGCTTCAGATTCTCCTCCGGATCGAGGCTGCCGCCCGCGAAATAGGTGGCGTGCGTGCCGGAATTGGAGAAGAACCACACATTATTTTCCTTGTCGTAGTGCCGTACGTCCGCGAACAGCACCGGGAAGCCGGTCAGCAGCTTGAAAATCTGCATGGTCAGCGCGCCGTCCATGTCCGACTCGGTGGCGGCCACGATAGGCTCGTGAGGGCCGTCCCAATCATAGGGGTCGTTGAGGAAGGCCTCCGCCACGTCCATGGTGATGTACCGATCGGTGAGATCCCCGTGGGCCTTAATGCCGATAAAGTCCAGCCCCCGCCGCTCGATAATCCGCCTGAGGCCGTAATAGGACCGGATTTGCAGCTTCAGCTTATCCGGCGTCAGTCCCTCGCCGTCGTAGGCGATTTCTCCCACATGGGCTTCCAGCCACCGGAAGGCGGCTTCCACCCGCTCGGCGGGCTCCTCCTCGCCGGTCCGGATGATGTCGTCCTGCTCCACGTTTTCCACGTCGATGCCGAACTCGCGCTGCCACTGCTCCAGATTGGCCACCGCCGTGTACATGCCCAGAGGCCGGCCGCCGAAATTGCCGAAGGTCAGCCCCCGCAGCCTGCGGACGGCCGCAGCCGCCCGCAGGAACGCCGTCATCCGCTGGAATACCGCCGGATCGCTCACCGTCCCCCACAGCCGGGTGTATTTCACCCCCAGCTGGTCGAGGGTGCCGGCCGCCGCCAACATGCCCACCATGCCGCATTCCGACGGATGCAGATTGGAAAACAGCAGATACGGGCCGGGGGCGAAATTCTGCGCCACCGCCGTGAACTGGGGATAGCACCAGATGGCAAAGTTGAAAATGGTCGCCTCGACGTTGGCATCCCGCAGCCGCTGGCCCTCAGCGCGTGCTTCCGCGTTGGTATGGATGGCGCACTGTCCCTGCACCACCTCAAAATCGCCGGTGGCCTCCAGCGCGGCGGCAATGTCCCGCTGGTAGCGCAGGTTCATCTCCTCGTATTCCTCGTGCAGGTATTCCCGCCCGTCGGACATGGTGAGAATCCCGATTTTTATCCGTTTCACGTGAATGCCCTCCGATTCTTTTCTCGTATAAACTCCAGCGCTTCCTTCGCCATGGCGTCCATCTCCGCCTCGTCCGCGCCGCCGCTGAGATCCCGGAACACCTTGATATCCTGGCCCACCTGGCCGCCGGGCTTGACGAAGGGCTCCATCACGATGCCGCCGTCATACCCGATGTCCGCCAGCGCCCGCATCATCTCGTCCCAGGGCATGTGTCCCCGACCGGGCACCTTACGGTTGCATTCCCCCATATGGAAATGACCGAGGTACCCCTTGGAGGCCCGGATGGCGGCCCCGATGTGATCCTCCTCGATGTTCATGTGGAAGCTGTCCAGCAGGAGCTTGACCGCCGGATGCCCCACCTCGTCCACAAAGGCGCGCCCCTCCTCGGCGGTGTTCAGCAGGCACTGCTCGAACCGGTTGACGATTTCCAAGCAATAGGTCACTCCCCGGTCCTCCGCCCGCTTGGCCAGCTCCCGTACGGATAGAAGGGCCTTTTCCCGCATGACGGCCTTGCGGTCAATGGACATTTCCGCCGCCGGCCAGCAGGCGTAGACGATGCCGCCCAGGATGCCGCCCCCCATCTCCCCGATGCAATCAAGGAGGGTGCTCACATACCGGACGCCTGCCAGCCGGACGCTCTCATCCGGGCTGGACACGTCATACTGGGGCGGCAAGCCGATGCAGTAGGTCAGGCGGACGCCCTCCTCCCGGGCGGCGTCGGCCACGGCCCGCCGCTCGGCCGCTGTCATGTCCGGCAGCGCCCCGGCCCCCAGCTCCAGGATGTCGAAGCCCAGCCGCTTCACTTTACGCACATAGGCCAGATAATCGCCCTGCCACTCCCGCTCCCAAAAAGCAAAATAAATACCAATCGGATTCATGGCGCGTCTCCTTCCCCATTCTTCAGACTCCGGTATAACATGGCCGCTCCCTCCAGCGCGCGCCGATAAGCGGCCGTCCTCTCGCCGTACAAGGCCTCGTATGCCGTTTCCGGAAGCCGGGCGGGTCCGGGGCTTCGGATGGCGGCGGCCGCTTCCTGCGGGGAAGCGTAAGCTCCCGCGGCGCAGCCCGCGAGGATGGCGGCGCCCCTGGTGGCGGTGTCGCCTCCCGTCAGCGGCCGGTAAGGCAGCCCCAGCACGTCGGCCTTGATTTGATTGAACACAGCGCTGTGGGAGCCGCCGCCCGCGCCGGTCACCGTATCCGGGCGCAGCGCCGGATTCGATTCCCGCAGGATATCGAGATACAGCCGGTATTCGTAAGCGACGCTCTCCAGGATGCTGCGGAACAGCGTCCCTGTCCCGTGCTCCCAGCCAAGGCCCAGCCAAGTTCCCCGCACCTCTGGAACGCTCGGGCAGGTGCGCCCCGCGAAGTGGGGCAGGAACAGCAGGCCGCCGCATCCTGGCGCGGCCCCCGCTGCCGCCTCGTCCAGTTCCTTGTAAGTCAGGGCGCTGAGCTTTCGGTACCAGTGCAGGCACATCCCGCCCCCGCTGATATACGCCAGGGCGTTCCACAGCCCATCCGCCGCCGAACGGGTAAAGAGCAGGGTTTTATGCCGCAAATCGGGGGCGTATCGATCGGTCACGCAGGAAAAGATAGAGGCGGTACCCGCCACGTCGTACACCTCGCCCGGCCGAAGCACCCCGGCCCCCAGCGCGGAGGCTGCCGAATCCCCGCAGCCCGCCGCCACCGGTATCCCCGCCGGCAGGCCGCAGGCCGCGGCCATCTCCTTGGTCAGCGTCCCGATTCGTTCGGCGGGCCGGCGGATGGCCGGCATTTTCTCCGCCGCCACCTCGAAGGCCCCGAGAAGCCCCTCGTCCCACCGGCGGTTCGGATTGTCGGCAAAGCCGGTGAAATGCAGATGGGTGTCGTCGATGTACGCGTCCCGGGCCGTCAGGCCGCACAGCCGCATCCCCACATAGGCGGAAGGCGGCACAAACCGGGCGATCCGGGCGTAGGCCTCCGGCCGCTCGCCCTTCCACCAGAGGATTTTCGGCCCGTGGTTCACCGTCACCTGCCCGCCGGTCAGGCGGATCACCGCCTCCTCCGCCGCCTCCTTCATGGTGCTGACATAAGGCGCGCAGCGGGTATCCAGCCAGGAGTCGTACGGCGTAACCGCTATCCCGTCTCCGCCGACACCAAGAATCCCCGCCATCTGGGCGTCCACCCCCACCGCGGCGATTTGCCCGGGGGCTATTCCGCTCTTTTCCAGGGCGGCGCGAATGGTGCGGCAGACGCTGCCCAGCATCTCCTCCGGATCCTGCGTGACGGCGCCGGGCTCCGGATGGAGCAGGACGGACGCCTCGAAGCTGTCGGCCAGCAAGGCCCCGTCCGCCGCGTATATGGCCGTTTTAGTGCCCTGGGTGCCAATGTCGCAACCGATGAAACAGGGTCGCATACGCCCGCCTCCTAAAAAAGAATCACGTTTTTCAGGCCGTCCGCCGCCGCCGCATAGTCCAGCGCCTGGCCGATGGCGGTCAGGGGGAGGGTGCGGGTAATGAGCGGCTTCACGTTCAGCACGCCGCTGGAAATAAAGCGCAGGGTCTTGCGGAATTGGGTAAGGCTGGCCCGCGTGGTGCCCGATACCTTTAGCTGCTTATAGTGGATGAGATTGGTGTCCAGCGGCACCGGCTGCCGGTCGGCAGGCACGCCGCCGAAGAAATTTATCCGCGCGTTGTTCCCGCAGACCCGCAGCGCCGTCGCCTGCGCCGCCGGGGAGGGGCAGGCGGTGATACACACCTGCACCCCCTCGCCCCGGGTGTCCCGGGCGATGACCTCCTCGATGTCCCCCTCCACTGTGAGAAAGGCGGGGTCGATGGCCTTGCAGGTGGCCAGGCGCTCGACGGACAGGTCGTTTATGTACACCCGTCCCGCGCCCGCCATGCGGGCCAGCATCCCGTGCATAATCCCGATGGGCCCCGCGCCGATAATCAGCACGTCGTCCCCCGGCCGGATGTCGCAGCGTTCAAAGCCGTTGCATACGCAGGACAGCGCCTCGTTGATAGCGGCCTCCTCGAAGGATACGCCATCCTCCAGCAGCGTCACGTTCCCCTGTGCCACCGCCTTGGCGGGAATGGCCACGTATTCGGCAAACCCGCCGTCCAGGTTGATGCCCAGCGCTTCGTAGGTGCGGCACAGATGGGTGTTGCCCGCCACGCAGTCGGCGCAGACCCCGCAGCCCATGTTGGGGGCCACCGCCACTCGCTGCCCGGGCCGGTAAGCCGTCACGCGGCTCCCCACCCGCTCGATGATGCCGCTGAGCTCATGGCCCAGGATGCGGGGAGTTTCGGGCGAGATGCCCTTATAGCCGTTGTTCACCATCCGCACGTCGGTGCCGCAGATGGCCGCCGCCTTGACCCGCAGAAGGATTTCGTCCTCCCCGATGACCGGCGTCGGCACCTCCTCCACCCGGATGTCTTTCTTATTATACATTCTCGCGGCTAACATGCGCAATCTCCTTTCTGCGGGAGGAGCCCCCCCCGCCGCCCTTTCCTTAGAGCTTTTCTTTCAGCAGGCGTCCAGTGTGACGATTCTCTTTTCCCGGATAGACTGATTGCCGGCGTTCACCACCTGGACGGCCATCTTGCCGTCGTGGCCGGTGACCAGGGGCGGCGTATCCTCCAGCAGACAGCGAACAAACGCCGTGTCCTCTTCAAGATAAGCGTCCTTGAACAGGAACTTCCAGCTGTTGGTGAACTCCTCGGCCGCCTTCATGTCCGCCGTGCAGACCGTCACCGCCGTCTCCCTGGTTTTGCCCAGGAACACGCAGCCCTTGGTGCCCAGGATCTCCACCCGCGCGTCATAGCCGTACAGCACCCCCTGCGCCCCGTCGATGCAGCCCTGCATCCCGTTGGCAAAGCTGGCGGTCAGCACCACGTTGTCATAGAAATCCGGAAAATCCGCCGCCGCGTCCGGGCAGCGGTAATTGCCGCCGATGGCGTACAGGCTGGCAAACTCGCTTCCCGTAAACCACCGCAGGGTGTCGATGTCATGGCTGTTCACCTCGGCCAGCGGACCGTTGCTCTTGGAAATATCGTACATCCACGGCTTGGGAATGCTGGGGCCCCTGGTGTTGGAGCGCACCATCACCACATCGCCCACGGCCCCGCTGTCCACCACCCGTTTGGCCTGCATGAAGCTCTGGTCGAACCGGCGCATGAACGCCATCTGCAGCTTGACGCCGCATCGGGCCGTCTCGGCCTCCATGGCCGCGCATTCCTCCACCGTCATGGCCATGGGCTTTTCGCACAGGATATGTTTGCCTGCCCGGGCCGCCTCCAGTACGATTTCGCAGTGGTACTTGGTGGGCGTCACCACCACCACCGCGTCTACCGTTTCATCCGCCAAAATCCGGCGGTAATCGGTTTCAAAGCGCTCCAGCTCCAGCTCCTCGCAGGCGGCCCGCGCCGCCGCCTCCACCGGATCGGCCACCGCGGTCAGCGCCGCGTGGGGCACCGAAGCCCGCAGGTTGCGCGCGTGTATCATCCCGGCCCGGCCCGCGCCGATGAGGCCGATAGACAGCTTTCCGTTTTTCATTGCGACATCTCTCCTTTATTCTCCAGCACCGCAAACATCTGCAGATCGAACAGGTTCCAGGTGAGGCCCCCCCCCGCGTCCTCGGGGGCGACGCGCACCGTTACCGCCTCTTTCCCCCGCACATACCGGGCGGGGATCACAAACTCGTCCTCCAGCCAGCGCTTGCAGGGGTTGTGGTCAGCGACATACCAGGGGTATTCCGTCACCCGCTCCCCGTCGACGAACACCGCCGCCTTCTGCCGGCCCTTTTCCTGGTCGCTCACCCGGCGGAGGAGCATATAGGCCGCTCCCGGGGGTACGTCCATCCGGAAGGCGCAGCCCGTTCGCGGATAGCGGCCGGTCAGCGTCACCGGCGTCTCGTCGTCATTCCCCTCAAAGTAGCTGGTCAGCGTTACCGGCGTTCCGTCCGCGCAGGTAAAGCCGTTTTCCCGCTCCGAGGCCTCGTCCCCGACGCACCGCGCCGCTGTGCTCCAGGTAATTGGTGCGGTTGTCCTCCCCCGATTCGAACCCAAACCGCACCCCGTCCAAAAACGGGTAGCAATCACCGGTCATAAACCGAACCATGGACCAGTCGGTGGAGGCTGGCGAGCGGCCGTCATATCCGCTGGAGGGATTGTACTCCGGCGGGGAGGTAAAGCCCCAGCCATAACAGACATAGCTCTCCGACCCGTCGCTCTCGATCTGCGGCGTGCGCACGCCGTCGATATGTACCCGCACGTCTCCCTCGCAGCTGGCATATCCCTCCGGCCCCCCACCGAAGCCGGTAATCACCGCGCCCACAATATGGCCGCTGCCGTGAATATCGGCTATCACGCTGTCCGCCCCCTCCGTATGCCGGCGGGCGTAATATGGGGCGGCCCGGAAATACCCGGCCGGATGCTCCCGATAAAAGTCGGCGTACTCTGTCGTATGCCGGACGGTGAAGCGTTCAAAAACAACGTCCCGCGTTCCGCGATTGGTCACCGTCAGCTCCGCCGACGCGGTATACGGCATGGGCATCTCGTTATAATACGACCCTTCCGCCGACATACCGGCCAGCAGGCAGCGCCCCCATGGTATCCTAGCTCGTTGCCGAACAGGCAGCCGAAGGGCAGCTCCAAATCCGCCTGACCGTGCCCGTCCCAGACGGCCCGCAGCCATAGCTCGGCTGCGTCCTCCCGCCGGAAGCCCCTGGTTCGGCAGCGGATGCCGGATACCAGCCCGGCGACGGAGGCGGCAAACACCTGGCGGGATTTCCCAGGCCGCAGGGAGAACACGCCGCTCTCCTCCCGCTCCTCCCGCTCGAAGGGGATCACGCTGCCCCCGCTCCTTTTCCAGAACGCGGCCAGCGCGGTGTAGTCTTCCTCGTCCGGGCGGAAGGTCTCCACCTCCCGGCCGTCGGTATAGACGTGATAAATCACGTGGCCCCAGCCGCCTTCGCCGCACTCTCGCCGGCAGCCCTCCAGCTTGATGTCGCTGGTGATTTTGCAGCTTTTGGCATAGGGCATGGGTACGAAGCTGCGCGCCACCCGGATGGGTCCCCGTCTATCGGGCCGATATACCGCCCCGCCAGCGGCTCGATGAACGGGTAGACCTCTCCGAACTGGGAATGCCGGATGACAAAGCGCGGTTCCTCCTCCCCGTCGAAATAAAACCGGAAAGTCGGCTCCAGACTGTCCGGATACCGATGCTGCACAAAATTGTATACGCAGCCAGCGCCCTGATGGTCGAACAGCACCCATTCGCCCCGCTCATCCCGATACAGTGACCAGTCCCAGTCCGCGTTGCCGCCGGCCTTGTCGATACTGCCCTCGTAGCGGGCGGTAACCCCATCCCGCAGCAGGGGCAGACACCGGAGATCCCGCATGAATGTCAGTTCCCGCATAGCTCTCATTCCTTATTGTTTATTTTCATTTATCAGTATAAAACGTCAATAAACAAAAGTCAACAATAATATTCGATAATATATATCTGAAAATTGTTCCCATAATTTCAGTCATAACCACCCGTAAAAGGGTGGGCCTAAGGTAGTGTCAAGAGAATTTCGCAAAAAGGAAAAGAGCTCTGAAAAAGAAGTCAGCCGACAGCGGAAGAATCGGTAAACGACGCATCCAAATGCCTCATATATTTCTTGCTGCTCCATGTCGCCGGTTCTCAGTGGGGCAGCAAGAAGTATATGGACATGAAGCATTTAGAGGTGGCATGTGACGATGCCTCTTTTGCTGGTTAACCTCATTCTGCTTTTGACTGCAAACTAATTTGCGCATAAAGCTTGACACTACCTTTTTCCCTTTTTCAATTTGCGCAACTTATTCTACCTTATCCTTTATCACTATTAGTGCTCCCGAAACAAAAAGCGAATAGCCTAAATCAAGTGATATATGAAATTGGGGCGATGATACAAAATTATCATCGCCCCAATTGCTGTAAGTTACTTTATAAATATTATCTGGCAGAGTAATACCGAAATTGCATAAATTGTGAAAGCGCATTCTGCCCATTAGCAAACGGGTAGGATGCGCTTCTTTGACATGAAAGAAAATTTACACAAAATATGAGATGAAAAAACTGACATACTTTTTCATGCAAATGTATGTCAGATCTTTATTTTCGATTATCTGTTTCGATCTTGTACTTATTCACGTCTAAAGTTTCAAAAAACCGGGCAAAAAGTGGGTCCAGCCCATATTTTTTCTTCTTAAGAACCAACGATTTCGTCTGCAAACAACAGAAAGGATTTTTTCTGAAAAAAGACCTCAAAAACGGTTGAAAAATGCTTTTGACATACTCTTTTCAAGATGATGTATGTCAGTTTTTTTAAAAAGAAAAAAGCTCCAAAAACCCAGGGCTTTCGGAGCTTTTTCTATGGCTCCCCCTGTTGGACTCGAACCAACGACCCTGCGGTTAACAGCCGCATGCTCTACCGACTGAGCTAAAGAGGATCATATATTTTTCCACTTCACGAGAAGGAAGAAAACCAATCCTTACCTTTTCGTTTTGATGCAATTGTTCTCTAATTTGCAATCAAATTAGAGCATTACATATTTTAATATGCAAGTTCATTTCAAAGCATAGTAAACATTGTACTCATTTTCATTTTACAAAAAAACCCAAATCGAAATATCGATTTGAGTTTTTTGAATTTCTCTGAATAAACGTATAAATTAACGTTTTGAGAATTGTGGAGCACGACGTGCTTTTTTAAGACCATATTTTTTACGTTCTTTAACACGTGAATCACGAGTTAATAATCCAGCTGCTTTTAATACTGGTCTATAATCAGAACCAGCTTCTAATAAAGCTCTAGAAATACCATGACGGATTGCACCAGCTTGACCAGTGTATCCTCCACCATAAACATTAACAGACACATCAAACTTACCAGTTGTTCCAGTTAATTCAAGTGGTTGGTTGACGATCATTAATAATACATCAGATGGTAAATAATCTTTTGCTTCTCTACCATTGATAACGATTTTTCCTGCACCCGGTGTTAAAATAACACGTGCTACTGAAGACTTTCTACGTCCAGTTCCTCTGTATTGTACATTAGCCATTTATCTCTCGTCCTCCTTATCCCTTGATTTTCATTTCT
>URCA01000059.1 GCA_900546265.1 uncultured Oscillospiraceae bacterium
GACGGTGTTCCGTCGGGGGCGGGCGTTTCTATCCATGTGCTATTTCTCCGCCAATCCCTGCTCCCGCAGCGCTGCGTTTATCTGCTCCATGGCCGCGTCGTCCACACCCTCCAGGGCACGGATTTCCCGGGTGCTGAAGCGGCTCAGCCAACTGAGCGCCGGCAGCTTAAGCGTCTCGATCGCCCGCCGGGCGGGAGATGCCAACCTGTCCAGCAGCACGCCGATGGGTGCCATGTCCGCCGGTGCCTTGGGCGGGAAGGTGTTGTCGAAGGCCTTCGCCGCGGCCTCATCCATCTCGAAATCCGGCGATTCCCGGTAAACGCCGGCGATCCCATCCAGCGCCCCTGGATACAGCGGCAGCGCCATGAAGGCGTCGTACGTTTCACCCTGGCTGGTGGTGATGCCAAACGTCCCGGCGGGGCGGAACCCTATCCGGGCATAATACTCCGGATGGCCAAAAATCACAATCCCTCGGTAGCCCAGTTCCCGGGCCCGATCGATGGTGGCCCGCATCAGCGCCGTGCCGATCCCCCGCTTCCAATAGGCGGGCAGGACGCTCAGCGGCCCGAAGGTCAGCACCTCGTTCTCTCGGCCCGCCGCGTCGGTCACCCGGGCCTTGGTGTACAGGATATGCCCCACGATCCGGCCGTCGCTCTCGGCCACCATGTCCAGCGCGGGCACAAAGTCCCGGCTGTCCCGCAGCTTGTGCACCAGGTAATGCTCGTCGCAGGTGGGATGAAACACGCCCCAGAATGCCTCCCGGGTCAGTTCCTCCACCTCGCGGGTATCCGCCGGCGTCTCCAGCCGGATGGTCAGCGTCATCCCTTCACCCTTCCTTCCTTCTCCATCTGCCGGATGGTTTTGGATATGCCCTTGTGCCATTGCTGTTTCTGCCGCAGATACCCCGCCTTGTCGTCGGCGTACCGGGCCTCCTGCTTCAGCTTTTGATAGCTCTCCCATCGTTCGGGGGCCAGCGCGCCGGTTTCCAGCGCCTCCCGCACCGCGCAGCCCGGCTCCTGATGATGGCGGCAGTCGGAAAACCGGCACCGCCCCAGAAGGGCCTGTACATCGGTGAACGCCTCGGATAATCCCTCCGACACGTCCCACATGCCCAGTTCCCGCATTCCCGGCGTGTCGATGACCATCGCCCCGCTGTCCAGCCGGAACAGCTGCCGGTGGGTGGTGGTGTGGCGGCCTCGGCTGTCGTCCTCCCGGATGCCGCCCGTCTCCATCAGCTCCTCGCCCGCCAGCGCGTTCAACAGGCTGGACTTGCCCACGCCGGAGGAGCCGAGAAACACGACGGTTTTTCCCGGCCGCAGATAGCCGTCCAGCGCGGCCAGCCCCTCCCCGGTTTTGGCGCTGACCGCGAACACCCCGACCCCGGCGGCCAGGCGTTCCGCCCGCCGCCGCGCGGCGGCGGCCTCCTGCGTGAGATCCGCCTTGGTCAGCACCACCGCCGGCACCGCTCCCGACTGCCACGCCAGGGTCATGTACCGTTCCAGCCGCCGCTCGTTGAAATCGTGATTCAGGGACTGGAGGATGAACACCGTATCGAAGTTGGCGGCCACTGCCTGTTCACCCCGCCCCGGCGTGGGATCCCGCCGGGAAAAGAAGGTGCGCCGGGGCAGCGTGCGGAGGATCGGGCTGTCCCCCTGGGGATTGTACTGGATTTCCACGAAATCCCCCGTGGTGGGGAACGCCTCCCCGCCTCCGTTGAAATACACGCCGGCCTTCAGCCGCCCGTACCCCTCGCCCTGGTCACACACCAGTTCATACCGTTCCTTGTGCACCGCGGTCACCCGCGCCGGCGTCCCGCCGGACAGTCCCGCCGCCATCGCGGGGGACCAGCCATAATCGCTTAGTTGCAATTCTCTCTTCCTTTCTTCCGTCTGCCATGTCGCTACGTATCCTGTCGTCGCGCATCCTTATCACTCTCTTTCTTTTAAAACGAAAAAAGCCGCAGAAAGCAGCCTTTCCCGTTGGCTGCACTCTGCGGCGCCCGCATAGGGGCATAAAAATAACACACCCTGTCGAGTGTGCTATCGCGCAAGCGTATAGTTCACGAAAGGTTCCCAATCGGCGCGCTGAAATAGAGGATCCACTCCGCGGGATCCCAATTTCCTCACGCCCCTATGCGGTTTTATGCAGAGGTCACCTCAACCAATACCGACATACCTACAGCTCCTTTCGTGTTCCCCATGGAACGATTTGTCTTTATCATACGCGATTTTCCGCGGGATGTCAATGCTTTTGTTCGATGCGCTTAAAACCTTCGCCCAGCACCTCCTCCGTGGACACCACGATGAGAAAGGCATCGGGATCGCAGTCCTGCACCAGGGTGCGCAGCTGGTACATCTCCGAGCGGCGCACGGCGCAGAGCAGCACCCGCTTGTCCTCCCCGGTATAGGCCCCGGTGGCGTTAAGCAAGGTCACCCCCCGCCCCATCTCTTCCAAGATTTTCCGACAGAGCAGCTCCTCCTTGCGGGACATGACCAGCAGCATCCGGCCCGTGTCTCCGCCGTAGACGATGGCGTCCATAATGCTGGTGGAAACGAAAATCAGCACCATGGCGTATAGCGCGCTTTCCAGCTGCTTGTACACCAGCGCCGACGCCGCCACCACCACCGCGTCCACCAGCAGGATCAGCCGGCCAATGGGGATATGGCGCAGGCGGCGCTCCAGCAGGCGGGCCACCACCTCGCTGCCCCCCGTGGTCGCACCCCGCAGATAGATGAGGCCTAAGCCCGCCCCGGCCAGCACCCCGCCGAACAGGGCCACCAGGATTTTATCTCCCCGGAAGGGGGGCAGAAACCGGGCGGTGCCGTCGATGATGGCCGAGGACAGCACGGTGACGATCAGGGTGCGCACCGTGAACGCCGCCCCGCACTTGTACCAGGCGGCAATCAGCAGCGGCAGGTTGATGACCAGAATCATGGTGCCGATGGGCAGGTGAAAGGCATAATTCAGCAGGGTCGCCACGCCGGTGACCCCACCGGGGGCGATTTGGTTGGGCGCGGTGAAGATGTTCACCGACAGGGCGTACAGAACGCTGCCCAACAGGTAAAATCCGCCGTCCAGTACCGCCCTCCCCGCCTTGCTATGTGAAGGATTTCCCCGTTTGCTTTTGCTCATCCCACAGCCCGCCTTTCTGCAGGCTTAGCATGTCCCTTCCGGCCCCGTTCTATCCCTAAACCGGTAGATTCTCCTGTTCCCCGGCGCAAAACGCCGCCTCGAACAGCTCCTGGATCCGGTCGGTCTCCCCACGGAGGTACAGATAGCCGAACAGCGCCTCCAGGCCGGTGGCCCGGTGATAATCGCCGCCGCTGCGGGCGGTGTGAGCGTTGCGCCCCCGGCGGAAAACCGCTGCCTCCTCCTCGGTCAGCCGGGGGAGAATGGCGTCCATGGCCGCGGCCTGGGCCTCGGCGCGCACCATGGCCACCGCCTGCTTATGCAGCTCATTGACCGGGCGGTTGGCCTGGCAGACCAGCCGCTCCCGCACCATCAGCTCATACACGCCGTCCCCCACGAACGCCAGGGCCAGCGGGCTCAGGTTCCGGGGCTCCACATCCTCCGGCAGCAGCCGTCCCATAACCCGTCCTCCTTTTAAAACACAAAATCAAATTCAAAATCGTACAGGCTGACGGTATCCCCCTCGGCCACTCCCGCCTTCACCAGCGCGTCGATGACGCCGGCGGACTGGAGCACCCGCTGGAAATACTGCAGGCTCTCATAATCGTCGAAATTGATGCCCTGCATCAGGCGGAGCAGCCACTCCCCTTCCACAAAGAACACGCCGTCATGGCAGGTGACCGTCACCTCCCGGCCGGACAGGGCCTCCGCGTCGGGCAGGGGCTCGGGCTCCGGCTCATAGGCCCGGATGGGTGGCAGCTCGGCCAGCATCCGGGCGCAGCAGTCCACTACCTCTTTGGTGCCGTGGGCGATGGCCGCCATCATGGGGAAATAGGCGCAGCCTCTCTCTTCCATGGCCTTGGCAAAGGCCTCCAGCTGCTCGTCGGTGGCCAAATCGCACTTGTTGCCCGCCACGATCATGGGCCGGGCGGCCAGCTCGGGGTTGAAGGCCTGCAGCTCCCGGTTGATGATGTCGAAATCCTCCAGGGGATCCCGGCCCTCGCTTCCCGCCACGTCTACCACGTGGATCAGCATCCGGCACCGTTCCACGTGCCGCAGGAACTCATGGCCCAGGCCCACGCCCTCGCTGGCCCCCTCGATCACGCCGGGGATGTCGGCCATAACGAAGGAGACCCCTTCCTCCACGCGAACCACACCCAGCACCGGGGTGATGGTGGTGAAGGGGTAGTTGGCGATTTCCGGCTTGGCCTCGCTGACGACGGAAATCAGGGTGGATTTTCCCACATTGGGGAAGCCCACCAGCCCCACGTCGGCCAGCAGCTTTAGCTCCAGGCGGATGGTTTTCTCCTCCCCCGGCACGCCGGGCTTGGCAAAGCGGGGCACCTGGCGGGTGGCGGTGGCAAAATGGCTGTTGCCCCAGCCGCCCCGGCCGCCCTTGGCCGCCACAAAGGGCTCGTCCCCCGACATGTCGGCCATCAATCGTCCTGTTTCGTCGTCATAAATCAGGGTGCCCCGGGGCACCGGGATGACGCAGTCGGCCCCCGATTTTCCAAAGCAGCGCTTGGCCCCGCCCGGCTGGCCCGCCTCGGCGGCGAACTTCCGTTTATACCGGAAGTCCACCAGCGTGCCGGTTCCGTCCTGGGGAACGAAGACCACGCTGCCGCCGCGGCCGCCGTCTCCGCCGTCGGGGCCGCCGGCCGCCACGTATTTCTCCCGGTGGAAGGAAACCGCTCCGTTCCCCCCGTTTCCCGCCTTGATGCGTATGGTCGCTTTATCCACGAACATGGATTTTCCCGCCTTTCAGCGCCGATTTTTTCACATTTCTCCGCATTTTAGTGAACAAAACCGCTCGGATTCCCGCACGGGACCGCACAATTTCGCTCTTCTTAGCGTTTCTTAAAACCATAAAAAAATCCCCGCCGGATGCGGCAGGGATTTTCCAGTTCTTATTCTTCGGCCGCGTAGACGCTCACGCGCTTGCGATCCTTGCCGACCCGCTCGAACCGCACCACGCCGTCCGACAGGGCGAACAGGGTATCGTCCGAGCCGATGCCCACGTTGTTGCCGGGATGGATGTGGGTGCCGCGCTGCCGCACCAGGATGTTGCCGGCCAGAACAAACTGCCCGTCCGCCCGCTTGACGCCGAGACGCTTGGACTCGGAATCGCGGCCATTTTTGGTGGAGCCGACGCCCTTTTTGTGAGCGAACAGCTGAATGTTTATCTTCAACATGATAATGCCCTTCCTTTCCTGATGAAGCGCCTAGCGCGCTTCTATCGTTTCAACCACTAACTGCCGGGGATATTGCTGCTGCAATTGCCCGAGGTGCAACCTCAGCCCCAGGAGAATATCCTGACAGCCGACCGGTTCCTCCACCGACACCCTGAGAAACCCGTCCCGCGCCTCGGTATCGGCCGGGCAGCGGCAGATTTCGGTGATGGTGTTGGCCGCCAGATAGGCGGCGGAGGAAATCGCCGCGCAGACCACGTCGGTCCCCGACACGCCCGCGCCGGCGTGGCCCCGCAGGGTAAAGCCGCACAGAAGGCCGTCCTTTCGGACGAAGGTGGCCCGCGTCATTATTCCGCGGCAGCTTCCGGTTCCGCTTTGGGGGCCTTGGGAGCTTTGGCGTTGATGACCTCAACCTGCACCTTGGTGTAGGGCTGGCGATGGCCCAGCGCGCGCTTGCAGCCCTTCTTGGGCTTATAGGTGAAGACGGCGATTTTCTTGCCCTTGCCGTTCTTGACGACCCGCGCTTCCACGGAGGCGCCCTTGACGTACGGCGCGCCGACTTTCAGTTCTTTGTCGTTATGCAGGGCGACGACCTTATCAAAGGTCACGGAGGATTCCTCGGCAGCATCCAGCTTTTCCACGAACAGAACGTCGCCGTTCTGCACTTTGTACTGCTTGCCGCCGGTTTCGATGATGGCGTACATGATGGGAGACCTGCTTTCCTTCAGTCTCGCTGTCCTCAGGCGGATCCCATTTGGGATCGCTTATAAAAGCCCGGCACATGCGGCAATGCTCATTGTATCATATTTGGAAGAGGTTGTCAACGTCTCTTTTTGTTTCTTTTCTCGTATAAATTGCAGTTGATTTTATGGCAAATCTGGCGTATAGTTAGACTAAGCGTTGGATAAAGAGAGAAATCTGCGGCTTTTTATCCCGACGCATCAGAACCGGACAGAGGCCGGATTTGAAAGGATGGGTAACACAGATGAACAGGAAAAAGGCAGCGGCTGGTTTTCTCGCGGCGCTGCTGGCGGTTTCGCTGACCGCTTGCAACAAGCCGGCCACGCCGCCGGCGTCCTCCGCGGCGGCCACAACGGAAGCGACAGCGCCGTCCACCACCATGGCGACCACGGAAAGCACCACGACCACCACCGAGACAGCGGCCGCCACGACCACCAAAAAGAAAACCACCACCAAGAAGCCCAAGCCGAAAACCACCGCCCCCAGAAAAACCGCCGCCCCCACCAAGGTGACGCTGCCCACCAACGCGCCCACCGGCAGCCCCACGCCACCGCCCACCACCACGCCCACAGAAAACCGGTTCGTGCTGTCCGCCCAGGGAAAGGCAGCCCTCGCTCGGTATCAGAAGGGCCAGGAGAAGTTTTTCGCGCTGGACAGCTACCACTACACCGGCCACATACAAATGGAAATGAACGTGGACGGACACGCCTTCATGATGGTGACTTCCTCTAATGAAATGTATAAAAACGGGTCTACTCATCAGTTATATGCCACGGATTTCAGCAGCGGGGCAGGCGACCAGTCTCAGCACAGCATTTACATCGACGGGACGTCCGTCTTTGAAAACACCGACGGGACTATCAAGACCTTCGCTTTTGATCCGGACGCCTTTGATTCCGCTTTTGACTACGCCAGCTTCTCGCCCTTGGAGGAAAGTAATATCCTCGGCTATTCTACAGAAGGCGGCGCGGACGTTTTCACATTTCAGCTTTCCGAAAAGGATACCCAGTATTTTGAAGAGCAATTCGGCTTAATTCGCAATCTGATCGTCACCATGAAGGTAAGCTATACGCCGGAAGGTTACGTGTCCACAGAAATCGACACGTTCTCGGCGGACATCGGCATAGTTGACGAAACGACCAACACCACCGGCTGGTACACCCTACGAATCGTCAACAAAACCATCTATGACAAGCCGGGGCAGCCGGTGACGGTGCCTAGGCCGGACTGGGTGCCTGCCGACGCGGACAACACCTGAAAAAAGCCCGGGCGTTTCCTCTAGGGGGAAACGCCCGGGCTTCTTGTTTCGCCTCTCGCTTATTCCCCGACGGGGCGGCGGGCGGCGGCTTTTTCCTCGAAGCGGGCAGTCTTGACGGTGCAGCGCTGGTGCGTGCCCTCCCCGACGGGGCCGGCCTCATCCCGGGCGGTGACGTGAAAGGTGAACCGGCGGCCATCGGTTTCCAGCAGGACGGCTTCCACCGTCACGGTCATCCCCAACGGGGTGGCGGCGGTGTGGACGATATCCAGGGCGGTGCCCACGGTGCCGATCCCCTCCTCGAGACAGGGCTGCACGAGATGCATACAGACCGCCTCCATCAGCGCGGCCAGGCAGGGGGTGGCGAACACGCGGGCGGTGCCGCTGCCCACCCGGCAAGCCAGCTGTTCCTCGGTGACCGTGCGGCTTTCCGCGCGGGTCATGCCCACCAGGGCTTTTTCTTCCATATAGAAGGACTCCTCTCGGTTTTGTTGGCGTTTTTTGAAAATCGTGGTATACTAATGACCATCTCGGATGTGCGGAGGGATGCCAGTTGACCGAAACAAACGGCCGGACGGGCCGGATATATTTCATGGACGAGGTGCGGGGCTTCGATCTGCTGCTGATGGTGGCTTTTCACGGGTTTTACACCGCTGGATACCTTTTCGGCTTCCGACCCGCGGCCTGGCTGTTTAACTTTTTTAACCCGGTGGAGCCGTTTTTCGCTGGGCTGTTCATCCTGATCTGCGGCATCTCCTGCCGCTTGTCCCACAGCAATTGGAAGCGGGGCGGGCTGCTGCTGGCGGTGGCCGCCGTGATGTCCGCGTTCCTCTTTGTGTTCATGCGGGAAGAAATGATTTGGTTCGGCATCCTGCACTTCCTGGCGGTGTCCATCCTGCTGTTCGCTCTGTGCCGGCCGCTGCTGGATAAAATTCCGCCGGCTTGGGGGGTGGCGGCCTGCGCCGTGCTGACCCTGATCACCTGGTGGGTTCCCGGCTATCGGGGAAGCCAGTTTGGCATTCCGGGGCTGCTGTCCTTCCCCATACCGGAGAGCGTGCGGGCCTGCGGGTGGCTGTATCCCCTGGGTTTGGGCCTGGGCGAGGGGGCCGATTATTTCCCGCTGCTGCCCTGGCTGTTCGTGTTCCTGGCGGGCAGCTTCCTGGGGCGGTGGGCCAAGGAGGGACGGTTCCCCCAGTTCATGTATGTCAGCCGGGCGCGGTGGCTCGCCTGGCTGGGGCGGCACACGCTGATTATTTACGTTGCGCACCAGCCGGTGTTGTTCGGCCTGTGCTGGGTGATTGCGGCGATGGTGTAAAATCGTTTCCTTATGCCCTTTTTTGTTGAAAACAGCGCCGAAAGTCTTCGGCGCTGTTTTTATACACTTTTTCCTTAAAATCCGGGTTTTAAATACGGGCGCGGCGGCCGAAGAGATGGGCGGCGGCGCCGGAACGCTCCAGCGCGGCGTGGAGCAGCAGGCCGCAGACGGTGCAGGCCAGTAGCTGCCCGATCCCGACGGACAGCATATTGATCGCCAGCACCTGGGGCGTGAAAACCGGGGACACCAGAGTCAGCTCCAGTCCCACCACCACGGCGTTGATCACCACCGGAGGCAGGGACGCGAGCACCGGGACGCCTTTTACCCGAAGGTTCCGCAGCCGCCAGGTCAGCAGGGCGGCGGCCAGGGTGGCCAGGGGGCCGAACAGCAAGTCCCACGCGCCGGCGGGATTGGCCCCCATGCCCAGGCCCACCAGGTTGGAAACCAGGCAGCCCACGGCCAGGCCGGGGATGGCCGACGGGGTGAAGACGGCCAGAATGGTCAGCATTTCGGAAATGCGGCATTGTCCAATGCCGAAGGACGGGGCGGGCAGCAGCAGGGTCAGCGCCGCGTACATCGCGGCGATCAGCCCCGCCTGCGCCAGGGTGCGCACAGGGGATTGGGTTTTCATGATACGACCTACTTTCCATAGTTTTGATTGGAGCCGGGGCTCCGGTCAGGATGGTTTCGAACTGACCTGCGGGGACAAAAAGCCGCGCCATAGGGCACTACACGGGGGTGGAACCCCCGCCTAAAAGCTCCTTCGGCGCTTTTTATCCCCTAATTAAGGAATAAAGCCAATGATTATTTTATATTGACGCGGTTAAAAAGTCAAGAAAGCGACCCGGGGCCTTATGGGGCTTTTTGATAAAGAAAGGCGTTGCCTTTCTTGCCTGTGCGTTGTATAACGCCTAGATTATACAATATGTTAATCAGCGTACCGGTTCCCTTCTGACTCAGGCGGGAGGCGCGTTTGACATCGGCGGTGGTGAAGGGCTCCGGGAGATCGGGGGGCAGCAGGCTGGCGTAATCCGCCTTCCCGCGCAGGACGGCCACGGGGCCCAGGGCGATGGGCATCCGCTCGGCCCGGTGGGATCCCTTCTTGCCGTCGGCGCTCCAGCCGTCGGTCAGCCGGTATTCCTCCATATCGAGGAGAGGCAGCACCACCGTCAGGCGGGGGTGACCCAGGAGGGCGCGGATATAAACAAGTTCTCGAGCGGCGTCCCAGAAGTGGCCGGTCTTGGGGGATCGGCGGGGCTTGGAGGTTTCACCGCTGGCGGGATCAACCCAGACGAGGGTTTTGTGCCAGGTCAAGGGGTGCACCACCGTCACCGGATAGGTTTCCAGCAGGCGTTCCAGCTTGGGGCGCAGGGCGGAAAAGCCCCGGGTTTGGATTTCCGTCACCTGCTGACCGTCGAAGATGTCGGCCACACAGCGCTCCAGGCGGATTTCGTGATGGCTGTCATCGGGATCCAGCCAGTATTTCATTACAGCGTGGAGGCTGCGTTCCCCAAGGGTGCCGATGCCCTGGCGCTGCCGCAGACCGGCCAGGCCGTTCAGCCGGGCCTCGTCGAACGCGTCGGGATCGAGATAGGGGGCGGTCATGGCTTCGGCACGAAGGACAGGCGGGCGTCGAAGCAGACGCCCCGGTCATGGGCGCCGGTGACGAAGGCCTCCCCTTCCCGCTCAGCCGCCGTCATATGCAGGGTCTCCCCTTCCACCGCCTCCTTGACAAAGGCGATGGAGAAGCCGGTGATGCGTTTTCCTTTCATGCCGCCGGGGAGATAATCGCAGAGGTAATTGGCGTAGATAGTATTGTTCAAATGGCCGTTCCAGTCCACCTCCGACCAGCGCACCACGTGGTCACCGGCGGGCTTCATATCGTCCGGCTGCTTCCACTTGACGGGGTCGGGGCAGTCGTTGCGACGTTCCGGCTGGGTGAGCAGGCCGTAGGGCTCGAAGGCGTCGGGGCGCAGCAGGCGGTGATCCCGCACATCCACCAGGGCGAAGGCGGTGACGCTTTCGATAAGCTTCTCCCCCGCCTTGTCCAGGAATTCATAGCAGCGGTAAAACTGGGCGCCGCGGGTGCCCCGGTGCCAGGTGCGCAGGGCCACCTCCTCGTTGAGGGCGGGCGCGCGATGGACAACGCTGTTGGTGCGGGTGAGCAGAAAGGCCATGCCCGCGTCGCAGAGCACTTGATACCCGAGGCCGCCCGTGCGCATATGCAGCTCTCCGATCTCCTGCTGGAGCCGCAGCTGCCCGGCGGGGGTCAGACGTTGATCCTGCCCCGCGTCGAAGGTGCTGATTTTCACCGGCCAGGTGTAATCCCTGGCGACCGTCGCCTCTTCCATGAGGATTCTCCTTTATACTTTTGGTATATTTTTTGTTGCGTATACATAAAGACAAAAATGCGGGCCACGTTTCATGGCCCGCAAGGGTTTAGCGGATGACGTCGACACCCATATAGGGGCGCAGCACCTCAGGGACGGTGACCGACCCGTCGGCGTTCTGGTAGTTCTCCAAAATGGCGGCCACGGTGCGGCCAACGGCCACACCGGATCCATTGAGGGTATGCACCAGCTGGGCTTTGTCGGCCTTGTCCCGCTTGAAGCGGATGGCGGCGCGGCGGGCCTGGTAGTCCTCGAAGTTGGAGCAGCTGGAAATTTCGACATACCGGCCGTAGGAGGGCATCCACACCTCGATGTCAAAGGTTTTGGCACTGGAGAAGCCCAGATCGCCGGTGGAGAGAGCCACCACCCGGTAGGGCAGGCCCAGCAGCTGCAGCACCCGTTCGGCGTCGTGGGTCAGCTTATCGAGTTCCTCATAGCTGGTGGCGGGATCGGCAAACTTGACGAGCTCCACCTTATTGAACTGGTGCTGACGAATAAGGCCGCGGGTATCCCGGCCAGCGCTGCCCGCCTCGGCGCGGAAGCAGGCGGAATACGCGCAGTATTTAATGGGCAGGCTGGCGCCGTCGAGAATTTCATCCCGATGCATATTGGTGACCGGCACCTCGGCGGTGGGAATGAGGAAATAGTCGGGATCGGTCAGCTTGAAGGCGTCTTCCTCGAACTTGGGAAGCTGGCCGGTGCCGGTCATGGAAGCCCGGTTGACCATAAAGGGCGGCAGAATTTCGGTATAGCCGTTTTCGGTATGGGTGTTGAGGAAGAAGTTGATGATGGAGCGTTCCAGCCGGGCGCCCAGGCCTTTGTAGACATGGAAGCGCTTGCCGGTGATTTTGGCCGCGACCTCCGGGTCGAAGAGCTCCAGGCGTTTGCCGATGTCCCAGTGGGCTTCCGGCTCAAAATCAAAGGCGCGGGGCTCACCCCAGCGGCGCTGTTCCACGTTTTCGGTATCGTCCTTCCCCACCGGCACGCTGGCATGGGGGATGTTGGGGATGGACAGCAGGATATTCCGCTGCTCAGTTTCCAGATCCGCGGCGCGGGCGGACAGCTCCTTGCCCTCCTCGGCCAGGCGTTTCATCTCGTCCATGATGGCGGATGCGTCGCCGCCTTCTTTTTTCAGGCGGGCGATGTCCTTGCTCGCGGCGTTCTGCCGGGCCTTGACCCCGTCGGCCTTAGCGGACAGTTCCCGCCGCTCGGCGTCGATGGCGATGACCCGATCCACCTGCGCGTCCATATCCTTATTGCGGGTTTTCATGGCCTGTTTGACCAGGTCGGGGTTGGCGCGTACCATTTTGATGTCCAGCATGTGAATTTCTTGTCCTTTCCAAGCCCCGTGCCGTCCGCCGGCGCGGAACCTTTTTACTTTTCTTGCCTGTTAGGATTCGGGGGCGAGGCGAGCGGCCAGATCCTGCAAATCGCCTGAATCGAAGAATTCGATGGTCAGGGTGCCGCCGGATTTATCACCGGCTTTCAGGGGCGTGACCTTCACGCGGCGGCCCATGTGTTCGGTGAGGGAGAGCTCGACCTCCTCAAAGAAGGGCGGGCGGGAAAACAGGGCCGGGGCTTCCTTTTCCTTGCGGGGGGCGCGGGAGGCCTTGGCCATTCGTTCGAGATCCCGCACCGACAGGCTTTTATCCACGGCGGCGGCGGCGGCGTCCAGCTGCTCCTCCTCGGTGGCGAAGGCCAGCAGGGCGCGGGCGTGACCGGCGGAGAGCTCGCCCCCCGCCACCATCTGTGCGATGGTGTCCGGCAGATGGAGGAGCCGCAGGGCGTTGGCCACGGCGGGGCGGGATTTGTTCACCGATTTGGCGGTTTCCTCTTGCGTGAGGCCGTAGGTTTCCATCAGGGTGCGGTAGCCCATGGCTTCTTCCATGGGGTTGAGATCCTCCCGCTGGAGATTCTCAATAAGGGCCAGCTCAGCCGCTTCTTTATCGCTCATTTCCCGGATGACCACCGGCACCTCAGTCAGGCCGGCCATGCGGGAAGCCCGCCAGCGGCGTTCGCCCGCCACCAGCTGATAGCTGCCGCCGGCCACCGGGCGGACCAGCAGGGGCTGAAGCACGCCGTGCTGGGAAATGGAGGCGGAGAGCTCGGCGAGCGCTTCGTCGTCAAACTGCTTGCGGGGCTGGGCCCGGTTGGGCTCGATTTCGGAAATGGGAAGGGAAACGGTTTTCCCCTCCTCCTCAATGGAGTTTTCGGCGAACAGGACCTCCAGGCCCTTGCCGAGGCCCCCTTTTTTCGCTGCCATTCAGACAGCCCCCTTTCTTGGAAGACAGGCGGACAGGCTGCGCGCCGCCCGGGTTATCGTTTGCCGCACAACTCCTTGGCCAGGGCATCATACGCCGCCGCGCCGCGGGAGCCGCCGTCGTAATAATTGATGGGTTTGCCGAAGCTGGGCGCTTCGGACAGGCGGACGCTGCGGGGGATGGCGGTGGCGAACACCTTGCGGGGGAAGAATTTTTTGACCTCCGTCACCACCTGCTGTGTCAGGTTCAACCGACCGTCATACATAGTCAGCAATACCCCTTCCAGCTCCAGCGTGCTGTTATACAGCCGCTTGACCTGCCGGACGGTGGCCATCAGCTGGGACAGACCTTCCAGGGCGTAATACTCGCACTGAATGGGTACGAGCAGAGTATCGGCCGCGCACAGGGCGTTGAGGGTCAACAGGCCGAGGGAGGGCGGACAATCGATATAAATATAGTCGTACGCATCCCGCAGGGCAGCGAGGGCCGCTTTCAGCCGGCTTTCCCGCCGGTTGAGCTCCACCATTTCAATTTCGGCGCCGGCGAGCTGCATGCTGGAGGGCAGGACATCCACGTTCTTAAAGGCAGTGTGGACAACGACCTCCGCCGGCTGAGCGGTGCCGATGAGCAGTTCATAGGTGGAGGCTTTGACCTGCCGCTTGTCGATCCCCAAGCCGCTGGTGGCGTTGCCTTGGGGATCAATATCCACCAGGAGGCATTTCTTCCTGCGGGCGCCCATGGCGGAGGTAAGATTCACCGTGGTGGTGGTTTTCCCCACACCGCCTTTTTGATTGACCACCGCCGTCACTTTCGCCATGTCGACACGACCGCCTTTCTCTCGCTGGAATACATGCGTCTGCATGATAGTATAGCACAGATTCCTTGGAAGGAAAAGGGGCTGGAATATTTTTATGCCGGAATGTTTCATGTGAAACATTCCGGCATGGCTGTCAACTTAAAAACCGCCGCAAGCAATCCAGTTGCTTGCGGCGGCGTGGTACTCCCGGCGGGAATCGAACCCACAACGGCCCCTTAGGAGATGGACCCAGTGCATATATTCCCTATCAACGGAGATAAAGAAAATGCAGTTATATCAAGGCATTTCTCCACATTCACTGTAAACCTCGTACAAGCAAAATCAAGCAAAAACAAAGGATTTTAGCCCCCTATTGTTTGCACTC
>URCA01000060.1 GCA_900546265.1 uncultured Oscillospiraceae bacterium
CATGCCCTTTTAGGGCCATTATCCATGCCACGTCCTTTGGGCGTGGTCATGACTTATTCAGCCGGCTGATACTGAACAGAAAACCGGCCAGTGTACCGCCCAGCAGCAGCAGGAACGCCAGCAGGAACCAGCCGGGCACCGGCATCCTTTCCACGGTACGCAGCGTGATGTAGAAAATCGCGCCGAGGATCTCCAGCTTCAACACGCCCAGCATGGTGCGCACCCGGATATGTATTGCGCGCCGCTGCGCCTGCGGCAACGAGTCGGGCAGCCCCCACAAGCGCGGGAATACGGCCAAGACCGTCAGCAGCAGATAAATAGCCAGACCGATAAGCGGCATGACGAATATTTCCCACCGGCTGGCCCAGCGGTCGACGTCCCCGTGACTGTCGTAGTGGACAGGGATCGCCTCCGGCAGGGTATTCCAGTGGACGATGACGAACACCGCCATCAAGACGATCAGCAGGGCCCCTATGGCCTCCAGCGCAATCTGCAGCGCGGTGTACCGTGTTTTCATGGTCCCGCCCTCTTTCCCGTCAGGCAGCAGCCAATCAGCGCTTGCCCAGCTTATTCACCCGTTCCAGGTCCGTGTTTTCCCCGATGACGACCAGCACATCGCCATCGTGGATGATATCGTCGCTGCCGGGAGCCACACGCAGAACCTTGCCGGAACGGATGGCCACCACGTTGATTTTGTAGCGGTTGCGGATATTGCTCTGCTTCAGGGTGCGGCCCACCCATTCATCGATGGCCTCCAGCTCCATGAGACTGTGCTTGGCAGACAATTCCATATAGTCGATGAGGTTGTTGCTGGACAGGCTGCGGGCCAGGCGGATACCCATGTCCTTTTCCGGCATAATCACCTTGTCGGCGCCGATACGCTCCAGGATCTTGCCGTGGGCCTCCCCACCGGCCTGGGCGACGATTTTGACCGCGCCGTGATCCTTGAGGGCCATGGTGGCGATGCAGCTGATTTCCACATCCTTGATGCTGAGCACCACCACGTCGAAATTCCGCAACCCCAGGGAGTCCAGGGCGTCGTCGTCCAAAATGTCGGCCTGCACCGCGTGGGTGATGTCGTGGGCCAGATCCGCTACCTTATCGGGGTTTTTGTCCACCCCCATCACTTCCACGCCCATGTTGGTCAGGGCGCGGGCCACGCTGGCGCCGAACCGGCTGAGCCCTAATACCGCAATCTGTTTCAAACTAATCGCTCATTCCTTTCCAGAGTCCGGGGAATGTGCCGATCCCGGCGAAGCCGGAAAGGCACACAACCCGTTTGAAAGTCAAACGGCTTTCTTTCAAACCACTGTCTTATACGTCCGAGGGGTCAGCCCACCATCATCCGATCCTCCGGGTACCGGACGGCGCTGGCCTTGTTCCCGCCGCCCGACAGGGCCATGGACACGGTCAGCAGCCCCACCCGGCCGCAGAACATGGTGATGATCAGCATGAATTTTGCCACATCGTGCAGCCCCGCCGTAATGCCGGTGGACAGGCCCACCGTACCGAAGGCGGACACCACCTCGAACAGGATATCCACCATGTTTTCCTGCCCGCCGCTCCAGTATTCGATGGCGCTGATGACGACGGTATCCATGATCACCAGGCTCAGGGCGAGGGTGGCCAGGGCCAGGGCCCGCTTGACCAGCCCTTCCGCCAGACGGCGGTGGTGGTAATTGTAATCCTGCCGCTGCCGGACGGTGGCGATAACCGAGAGCATCACCACGAAAAAGGTGGTGGTCTTAATGCCGCCGCCGGTGGACGCGGGGGACGCGCCGATGAACATCAGGATGATACTCACCAGCTGCATGGCGGGAGTAAGATCCCCCTGTCCCAGGGTGTCGAAGCCGGCGGTCCTAAGCGTCACCGACTGGAACGCGGAGGCGAGAACCTTCCCCCCGGGGCCGACGTCCGGCTTGGCCAGGGTGCCGGGATTGTTCCACTCGAACAGCGCCGTGAGGATAAAGCCGGTGAGGAACAGCCCCAGGGACATCAGCAGCACCACGCGGCTGTGCAGCATCAGCTTGCTGAACCGGCGGTTGCGCAGCACGTCCATAATCACCGCGAAGCCCATGCCGCCCAGGGTGATGAGGGCCATGATCACCAGATTGATTACCGGGTCGGTCATATAGTGCTCGATGGAGTTCTCAAAGCCGAAGGCGTCAAAGCCCGCGTTGCAGAAGCCGGAGATGGACAGGAACACCGCGTGAAAAATCCCCTTCCCCACTCCATATTCCGGGATGAGCCTGGCGCAGAGAATCAGGGCCGCAATCCCCTCCACCGCGAAGGTAACCGCCACGGCGTTGCGCACCAGGCGCACCATGCCCTGCAGGGAATCGGTATTGAAGGACTCCTGAATCAGAAGCCGCTCCTTCAAGGAGATCCGCTTGCCCACCACCATAAAGAGGATGGAGGCGATGGTCATAAAGCCCAGGCCGCCGATTTGTATCAGCGAGAGGATGACCAGCTTGCCGAACAGGGTGAACACCAGCCCGGTGTTCACCACCGTCAGGCCGGTCACGCAGACCGCGGAGGTGGCGGTGAACAGCGCGTCCATAAAGGTGATGTCCGTCCCCTCCTTCACCGTGGCGAAGGGGATGCACAGCAGGCCGGCGCCTATTAAAACAACCGATAAAAATCCCAGCGTGAGGATTTGAACCGGCCTGAGTGAACGTATTCGTTTAGAAACGGCTTTCAACATGGGTTTTCGGTGCCTCCCAGTGGTCATCCTTGTGTCATAGAGCCACGGGGATTGCATCCCCGTACGAAGCGGTACGGAACCATTGCTTGGGACATTATAGCACTTCCCTTTTGAATTTACAACCATTATCTTACGCGCTTGGGCGGGAGTTTATGCTGGAAACCGCCCGATGATTTTCGGGGGCCGGCAGCCTGCAAAAAACGCCCCGTATGCCGGCGGCTTTCGCGGCATACGGGGCGCATATTACAGGGCGGCGGCAGCTGCCGGAGAGGGAACGTCCACCCAGACGCCGGGCGTTTTAGCGGCCAGCAGGCCGGCGCCCCGCACCGCCATAATCGCCAGGGTTTCCCGGTGCGGCACCCGCACCTCCCCGGTTTGATAAAAGCGGCAGAGCTCCTCGATGAACGCGGCGAAGAAGTCCGACTCCACGGTGATCAGGCGGTTGCCGGAGCGCAGGCTCACATTGGTGACAAACGGGGAGCCTCCTGCAAAGCAGGACAGGGTGGCGCAGCGCCCGTCCCGGAACTGCACGGCCAGGGACATCCATTTTTCGCCGTCCAGCCACATCACGCGGGCCGGCTCCGCCCCCATGAGCATCATCAGCGGCTCGAGCTGGTGGACGGAATAGGTGTCGAAATCGTTGGGGCCCCAGCAGCTGACGGCCGTCACCTCGTCGGGCCGGATGTCCCGGTATTCCGCAGCGAACCGGAGGGCCGAGGTGGAATAGCAGGGGGTGCCGCTCTGCCTGGCGATGGCAAACAGCCGTTCGGCCGCCGCCAGGTCGGGCGCGAAGGTCTTGTCCACATAGGTGCGCTTGCCCGAACGCAGAGGGATCTGACAGAGCTCCTCGTGCATCTCGCAGTTATCGGGCGACAGCACCAGCAGGCAGTCGCTTTTCTCCACCACTTCCTCGATGGTCGCGCAGCGGGTGATGCCGTACTTGGCGCACCAGTCGTCGGTGGTCAGGCCGCCCGGCCGAGGACTGTCGATTTTTCCATAGGCGTACGCCACTTGAAGCTCCCCGCCGGACGCCTGTTTAATCCACTCCGGGTAATTGTTGGCGTGCCATTCATCCAGAAAATAATCGATAAATCCGATGGTTTGCATACCGGTTCCCCCTCTCCTGTCTTATCCACATTATATATGGAAAAAACGCCGGCGGCTATAGCCGTTTTCGCTTTTTAGTTGTCCGAATTTGTCTTTTTCCCCGTTCAGGGCAGCCAGGCAGGCGGATCCCACTCCACAGCGCCCTCCGGCACGGCCGCCACCGGCAGGCCGGTAAAGCGGGCGATTTGCTCCCGGTTGTCCCGATGGATGACGTTCTCCTCGTCGAAGCGGTTGAGCAGGATCCCTCGCACCGGGAGGCCCAGGCGCTCGGCATAGGCCGCCGTGACCACCGCCGCATGGATGGCACCGAGGCCAGACGGGGCCACCAGCAGCAAATCGAAGCCGATGGCGGCGGCCACATCGGCCAGCAGCAGGGGAGGCTCCCCCTCCCGGAGCGGACAGAACAGGCCGCCGCAGCCCTCGGCCACCAGATAGGCGAACCGCTCCCCCACGGCGCGCTGCCGCTCCAGGATGGCCGCCAGCTCGATGGGCGGACCCTCCAGCCGGGCCGCCAGATGAGGGGACACCGCCTGCTCGTATAAATACGCCACATAATCCGCCGGATCCCCGGGAAGGCCCGCCGTCCGGCAGACCCAGCGGGCGTCGCCGGGCACCAGCCGCCCTCCTTCCCTTTCGGCGCCGCTGAGCGCGGGCTTGAAATAGCCGGCGTTTATCCCGCGGGCCCGCAGGGCCTTGACCAGCAAGCCGGACACATAGGTTTTGCCCACGTCGGTGCCGGTGGCGGTGACGAAAATTCCTTGTTTCACAGCAATCCCACCTCATAGCCCAGCCGCTTCACCCGCTCCAAGTCCTCCGCGATGGTGATGCCGGCGGTGGTCAGCATGTCCCCGGTGATGGCGGCGTTGGCCCCCGAACGAAAGGCCGCCGTTCCCTTGTCCGTGAGCAGCCCCCTGCCCCCGGCCAGGCGGATGGCGGCCCGGGGCAGCAGGAAGCGGAACACCGCCGCCGTGCGGCAAAGCTCCTCTCCCGTCACCCGGGGAAAGCCGGCGAAGGGAGTGCCAGGGATGGGGTTCAGCACGTTGAGCGGCACCGAGCGCACCCCCAGCCGGCGCAGATCCAGCGCCATATCCACCCGATCCGCCATGGTCTCCCCCAGCCCCAGGATGCCGCCGCTGCACAGCTCCAGGCCGGCCCGGTCGGCGCGGCGCAGGGTGGCGATTTTGTCGTCGTAGCTGTGGGTGGTGCAGACGGCGGGAAAATGCCGGCGGGAGGTCTCGAGGTTGCAGTGATACCGGATCACCCCGGCCTCCCGCAGGCGGCGGAGCTGCGGCTCCGTCAGCAGCCCGTGGGAGGCGCAGGGGGCCGCGCGCCCCTCGTCCCGTATCCGGCGGTACGCCCCGCACAGGGCTTCCGTCTCCCCGTCGGTCAGCGTCCGGCCGGACGTGACCACCGAAAAGCGCCCCACTCCCTTGGCCCCGTCCGCCGCCGCGCGGCGCGCCAGATCGTCGGTCTCCAGCAGCGGATAGGCCTCCGTATCCACGGGATAATGGGCCGATTGGGCGCAGAATTTGCAGTTTTCCGAGCACCGGCCGCATTTCCCGTTGACGATGGAACACAGCTCGAACCGGTTCCCGCAGAAATGCGAGCGGATCTCGTCCGCCGCCGCGCACAAAGGCGCCAAAGGCGCGGATTCCGCCAGGGAGAGCGCCTCCTCCCCGGTAAGCTCTTGTCCGGACAGCACCCTGTCCTTCAGCTTTTGTATCATACCAGCCGCTCCCTTACCAGAACAGCCCGCAGCCGGCCCGCCAGCGCCGACGCGGCCAGGCACAGCACAGCGTCCCCGGGCATATCCAGCGGAAAGGCGGACAAAACGACCACCAGCAGAGGGGTGGGCTGTCCCAAATATTGATTGAGGATAAGATATTTGTACAGAAAACCGATGCCGTATGTCACGGCCATGCCGGCGAAGGCGGCGGGCAGAAACTGCCGCATCCGGGCCGCACGGGTTTTCCGGCAGAGAAAGCCGGTCAGCCAGGCGGCGGCGATGAAGCCCAGCAGATAGCCGAAGCTGGGCCGGAACAGATACGAAATGCCGCCGCCCGCGGCGAAAATGGGCACCCCCGCCAGCCCCACGGCCACGTACACCGCCACCGCGATGGTTCCGTTGACCGGCCCGAGCAGCATGCCGGCCAGCAGGACGAACAAAAACTGCAGGGTGAAGTAATCCATGAAGGGGACGGGAATCTGGATAAAAGCCCCGATGGCGATCAGAGCGGAAAACAACCCGCACAGGGTCATGCGGCGCACCCGCGTCGAAGCTGTCATTGCCATTCCCCCTCCATCCGAATTTCTCCGCCCCGCAGGGCGGCCACGCCGCCGGTTCCTTCCACCAGCAGGCAGCCGTCCTCTCTTAAGTCCACGGCACGGCCGGTCATCCACCGCTCACGCCGCTTATACTGTACCGGCTTGCCCAGCACGGCCAGCCGCTCCCGGTAGGGCTCCAGATACCGGCGCTCGGGCAGGGAATCGGCGTAGGTCAGCAGGCGGTTGGCGATGCCGGCGGCCAGGTCGCAGCGGGACACCTGGGCGGGCAAAAGGGACCCGGCCCGCTCCCGCAGCTCCTCAGGGAACGCGTCGGCGGGCGTTTTGACATTGACGCCGATGCCCACCACCACGCTTTCCATGGTGCCGCTCTCCAAATCCCCCACCGCTTCGGTCAGGATGCCCGCCACCTTTCGGCCGTCCACAAGAATGTCGTTGACCCATTTCACACGGGTGGACACCCCGGCGGCTTCCTCCACGGCCTCGCAGACGGCGGCCGCCGCCGCCAAGGTGACCAGTGGCAGCTCCTCCGCCTGTACCGCCGGGCGCAGCAGCACGCTCATATACAGCCCCGTCCCGGGCGGGGAGAAAAAGGCCCGCCCCATCCGGCCCCGGCCGGCCGTCTGCCCGTCGGCCAGCAGCAGGGAGGGCGCGGCCTCCCCGTCCGCCGCCAGCTTCTTGGCCTGCGTGTTGGTGGACGGTACGCGGGCGTCCACCCGGATGGCGCAGTCCTGGTAAGCGGGCCGCAGGCGGCAGCGGATCCCCTGGGGGGTCAGTACGTCGCTGTCCCTCTCCAGCTGGTAGCCCCGGTTGGTCACCGCCGTAATGCGGTGCCCCTCGGCCTGAAGCGCTTTCATGGCTTTCCAGACGGCAGCACGGGAAACGTGCAGCCGATCGGCCAGCGCCTGCCCCGACACCGGCGCGTCCCTATGTTCCTCCAGAATTTGCAGCAACGCGGTTTTCAGCGCCATATGCACCTCTCCTTGTCCGGAATCGAATGATGCCATTGTAGCATACGCCGTCCCGTTTGTAAACCAATAATTTATTTTTGGTTTACAATATTCCTTGAACAAAGCGCCGCCCGTTCGGGCAGCGCCTGCGGCTCATCACCGGCCCAGGTTGCGCCGCAGCTCCCGGTACCGCCTGGTGGCCAGTTCGCTGGGCTGTCCCTTGCGGCAGAAATTCAGGCCGGCCAGCTTGGGCACCACGCGTTCCACCACGATCCGGCCGTCGTCCAGCTTGGCTTCCAGCGCCGCCAGCGCTTCCAGAAACCGCTCGTCTTTCCGGGCCCGCTCGTAAAAGGAGAGCACATAGAGGTATTGGAACAGATTGTAGTTCCGGAAGGGGTACTCGACTTGCATGAACAGGGTGCCGATGCCGTAATGGCAGGGACCGATGGGCCGTTTTATCCGCCAGTGCTCCAGCAGGAACTCCACCGCCCTGTCCAGCGCCGGCTCCCGGTTGAGCCTGTCCGTAAAGCGGAAGGCGTCCAGCGCCACCAGGGTGGGGTAGGGGTTGGAATACGCCGTTTCCGGACCGCGGCCGAAGCTGAACTTCAGGCAGCGCCAGCCGCCGTCGGCACACTGGGTGTCCAGCAGGTGCCGCCAGGTTCTTTGCAGCCGGGCGTCGCCGGCATAACCCAGATGGCAGAGCAGATCGGCCGCATGGATGGTCTGGCAGGGATAGATGCCACCCTGGGGATATATCTTAAAGCGCCCGTCCTCCTGCCAGACGCTGAAAAACAGCGCGGCGACCTGATGCATAAGCGAATCACCGGGTTCCATTCCCAGCTCCAGCAGGTACAGCGGACTTTCCAGCGCGGAAAAAGGGGCGCCCTTGAGCAGCCTCTTATCCGGTGTGGCCCACAAATCGCCGCCGTTATCCCATCGGTGGGACAGAATCGCCTCCGCGTCTGTCCTATACGCCTTTTCCACAGCCATGGCATTTCCCTCTTTCCAGCAGCGTTTTCTCAGAGTGTACCACAAACCGGGGAAAAAGTCGATCGGACAGCCGGGGCGGCTAGGCCATCCAGCGACGGCGCAGTTCGTCGGCGCCGGGCTCCACCACGTCGGCCGTCAGGCCGGGGATATATCGGCAGGCCTCTAGAAGAATGTCGCCGTAATGCCCGTACACCCCGGACACATGGTGAATGTAGGGCCCTTCCACCAGCCGGTGCTCCCACAGCGGCCAGTTTTCCACCTTCATCCAGACATAACTGCCCAGGTTCCGCGGCCCCTCGGTGGTGACCGCCTCCCCGATGAGCAGGCGGTAATCCCCGTGATCGCCGTCGAACCGCGCGATGGTCAGCTCACCGCTTTTCAGCTCCCATTGGGCCACACCGTAGCGATCGGCGTTGTATCGGTTCAGCCCCGCCACCGCGCTCGCCTGGTCCCCCGCCAAGGAGCGGGGGAAGTTGCCGCAGTGCCAGAGCAGTTCGGCGTTGTCGTCCTCCGGATGGCGGACGGTCAAATCCGCGAAAAACTGCGGCTCCGTGTTAAAGGTCAGGGCCTGGGTCATGACGGCGGTGATCGCCCCGTGGATGTCGGTCTCGCACACCACCGGGAGCCCCTCGTCCGACAGCAGCGCGTTGGACAGGCAGGGCATGACGCCCGTCAGATGCTGCAGAGAATCCCAGCATTGAATCGCCACGGCGCGGCAGCCGCGGGCCTCCGCCAGTGACCGCATGGCCAGCTTGAGTCCCGCCGCCCTATGGATGTCCTCCTCACTCCCGGCGGCGGTGATGGAGCGAATATACCCGCAGGTCTCCCGGAAGGCCGGCTCCCGCGCGGCCATGACGCGCTCCATTTCGGTAACCAGGTCGTCCAAAGTCACCGGGCAGCACTGGATGCCGAACCTCTCGATGAGCTCGTTCTCGTTGCAGATGACGCTGCAAAAGGGGGCCGGCCGGGTAGAAATTTGCAGGATTTTCAGCCGGGTCACCGCCTTCACCACGCTGGCCACCCGCAGGAATTTATCAATCCCCGTATGAAACTCCCGACTGTCTGCCCAGGAGTTGGTCAGATAAGTGAAGGGGACGTTATGCCGGCGCAGCACCTTGCCAGTGGCGAACAAGCCGCACTGGGAATCCCGGCTGCGCAGGCCTTCCGCGTCCGGCGCGTCATCCCGCGGCCCCCACAGCAGCACCGGCAGCCGGAATTCCCGTGCCACCTGGGCCACGCAGTTCTCCGAACCGAAATTGCAGTGGGGGAAGAACAGGGCGTCGACGTCCGCCGCCCGGAATTTTTCCACCACCGCCGGCACGTCCGCGTCCCGGAACAGCAGCTCCTCCTCGTTGATTCCCGCCAAATCCACCAGCTCCACCGGATGGCCCGCCAGCGTCTCCTTCACCAGCCGGCCGTACCGCATAGCCTCCTCCCGGCTGAACACATCCCGCCGGGTCGGACAGTATCCCAGCCGTATCGTCGTCTTTTGCATCTCACAACCCCCATTTTTTCAGCATGGCCTTCTCGAACGCCAGCATATAGGCGGCTTCTGCGTCCAGCGCCGCCTCCGTCGTATCCTCCAGCAGGCTGCGCCAGCTGCAGACGCTGCGGCCCACTTCGCCGCCCACGGCCACAAATGGCTCCGCCACAATGCGGCCGGTATACCCGACGGCCTTCAGCGCCCCGAAAATTTCATCCCAGTCCAGGTGGCCCCGCCCCGGGCAGCTGCGGTTATTCTCCCCCACATGGAAGGCGACGAGCTTGTCTCCGGCCAGCCTTATGGCGTCCCCGATGGACGGCTCCTCGATATTCATGTGGTAGGTATCCAGCAGGATCCCCACGTTCTGACTGCCCACCATGTCCACATACCGCGCCGCCTCCCGGGCCGTGTTTACCACCACGCCCTCAAACCGGTTCACCGCCTCGATGCCGTAGGTAATCCCCAGCGCCTCCGCCTTGGCCGCCAGCTTTTTCATGCACGCGACGCTGTGCCGCGTCCGTTCCTCCTTGTCGATCTCCCCGTCAGGAATGCCCCATCCGGCATAGGACACCCCGGACAGGATTCGCCCGCCCATCAAGGCCACCCGGTCCATGATGGCGGAGAGGTACTCCATTCCTCGCTCCCGCACCGCCGAATCCGGCGAGGAGATATCATACGCCTGGTCCAGCCCCAGGCTATAGGTCAGCTCCACCCCCTGCTCGCCGGCCAGATTCTTGAGCTCCAGCAGGCGGGCCTCCTCCATGTCCAGCAGCGCCTGAGCCTGAAATTCCAGCACGTCGTAGCCGATTGCCGCCGCCTTTCGTATGTACTTCGCATGGTCCGCCGCCCAGCTCTGTTCCCAGAAATTCAGAAAAATCCCCAGCTGATTCATGCCGATTCTCCTTTCTTTCCGCGGCACATCATTATTTAACCGCTTAAATAGCGTAGCATATTCAATCCCATTTAATATCATTCTGATAAAAATTGACGGAGTATTTCCATAAAATTCAGGTATTTGCAGGGTAAATTTCTTTGTTTTTGTTCTCACAAGGAGCTGCCCGCCAGAATATTTCACCGTTTTATTTTTTGGACAGTAAAAAGCGGCAGAGCCCGCACAGAGGGCTCTGCCGCATGAAAGCTGCGTTAGTCTTCCGTTTCGATTACCTGAACCGGACAGTTGTCGGCGGCTTCCTTCGCGCCGTCCTCGACATCCGGCGACGGCGCGGCCGCCACCTCCGCCAGCCCATCGTCCGCCATGCGGAACACCTCCGGGCAGGTGGCGGCGCAAAGCCCGCAGCCGATGCAGCCGTCTCGATCAATTTTTACTTTCATAGTCACACCTCCTCCGGAAATAGGACGATAAGCAGCATTTTGAAGGGCTCCGTTGCCAACACCGCGTGCGGCTTTTTGGCCGGCATAACGATGGCTTCTCCGGCGTGCACCAGGTGCTCCCGGCCGTCGATGGTGATGACCCCCTGGCCGTCCAGCCCCAGAACCATGGCGTCCCCGCCGGATTCATGGGTGCTGATCGCCTCCCCTTGATCGAATGCAAACAGCGTCAGGCTGTGGTGGCGGGTCTGCGCCAGCGTTTTGCTGACAATCTGCCCGGGCTGGTACGATACCTCGTCGGTTACGGCCAGGCATTTCTCGTGCTCGATGTTCTTAATCCATGCCATCGCAAGGCTATCCCCTTTCGCGCTATATGCCTTATCCTATCCAGGAACCGGCCGATATATTCCACCCCGGTATCAGGCTGACCATCCTGCGACCAGTCTTAACGTAATTCTAAGTAATAAAAATAAAAGAAGTCGATCGTTTTACAGCAATCGGCTTCTCTTGACAAAATATACTGTGGTGACAAACAAGATATCCGCTCGCGGTCGAGCCACACAATAAAAATGGCCGGCAACTCATTACGAATTGCCGGCCACGGGTCTGGTGCGGTCGACGGGACTTGAACCCGTACGTCAAAGACACACGCACCTCAAACGTGCCTGTCTGCCAGTTCCAGCACGACCGCATATGGCTCCGCCAGGCGTCCGCCTTTCGGATGCATGGGTTATTATAGCATTCGTGCCGGGCGCTGTCAACTGGTTTTTTATACGAATTCCGGACAAGCGTATTCTTTCGCGCCGGGCGGTCGTTTCATTTTTCCGGAAAACGTGTTATACTAATCCGGATAACGAAAATTTCCTTGAAGGAGGCGCTTCGCATGCGCTTGTTGGTCATCGACGGCAACAGCATTGTCAACCGGGCGTTCTACGGCATCAAGCTGCTGTCCACCAAGGACGGCCAATACACCAACGCCCTGGTCGGCTTTCTCAATATCCTCCAAAAGCTCCAGGACATGGCCCAGCCCGATCACGTGGCCGTGGCCTTTGATTTGTCCGCCCCCACCTTCCGGCACGAGAAATACGCCGCGTACAAGGCGGGACGCAAGGGGATGCCGGAGGAGCTGCGGCAGCAAATCCCCGTGCTCAAGCAGCTGCTGCCCCTGATGGGCTACACGCTGGTGGAGCGCGAGGGGTACGAGGCGGACGACATTCTCGGCACCCTGGCCGACGCCGCCGCCAAGGAGGGCGACTGCTTTTTAGCCACCGGCGACCGGGATTCCCTCCAGCTGGTGGGCGAGCATGTCACCGTCCTGCTGGCCGCCACCAAAATGGGACGGCCCGAAACCACCGTCTACGACCCCGCCGCCATCCAGGAAAAATACGGCCTGACGCCGGATCAGCTCATCGATCTGAAAGCCCTGATGGGCGACACCAGCGACAACATCCCGGGCGTGCCGGGGGTGGGGGAAAAAACCGCACTGGACCTACTTCATAAATACGGCTCGCTGGACGCCATCTACCGCGATCTCGCGGCTCTGGAGATTCGGGACAGCCTGCGCCAGAAGCTGGAAAACGGCCGGGAAAGCGCGTATCTCAGCCGGGAGCTGGGCACCATCTGCCGCACCGCGCCGGTGGACACCTCCATGGACGCCTATCAAATCCGTCCGGTACAGCGGGAGCCGCTGGCCCGCCTGTTCGCCCAGCTGGAATTCTTCAAGCTGATAGAGAAAATGGGGCTGAACGCCCCCCTGCCCACCCCCGCGCTGGACGAAAACGGAGCGAACACTTCCCCGGCCGCCGCCCCGCCCATGGAAGGGCCGGAGGCGCTGGACATCCTGTGCGAAGCCGCCCGCCGGAGCGGGCGGCTGGACGTCCTTCCCGATACCTCGGACGGGGAACTGACCGGCCTGTTCGCCGCCTGGGAGGGCCATACGGCCTGTATTCCCGCCGACGCGCCCGGCTTCGAGCGGCTGCTCGGGCTGCTGGAGGATCCCGCCGTGGCCAAACGCACCCATGACGGCAAGCTGCTGGGCGCGGCGCTGCTGCGGCAGGGCCGCCGGCTGGCCGGCCTCTCCTTTGATACCATGCTGGCCGCCTATCTGCTCAACCCGCTGGCCTCCGGCTATGAGCTCGGCCGCCTGGCGCAGGAATACGCCGTCGAGGGGGATCCAGCGGCGGAACCCATCCGCCTGCTGCCCGGCACGGCCGACCGCCTAGCCGAGGAAATCACCGCCCAGGGACTGGAGGAGCTGCTAAATGGCATGGAAATCCCCCTGTCCCAGGTATTGGCCGCCATGGAGCACATCGGGGTGGCGGCGGACGGCCCCGGCATCGCCGCCTTTGGGGAAACCCTGCAGGCCCGCATCGATGACATCCAGCGGCAGATATACGACGCCGTCGGCTATACCTTCAACCTCAATTCGCCCAAGCAGCTGGCCAAGGCCCTGTTCGAGGATTTGGGCCTGCCGGCCAAGAAAAAGACCAAGTCCGGCTATTCCACCAACGCCGATGTGCTGGAAAGCCTGCGGGACGCCCATCCCGCCGTCTCCATGCTGCTGGAATACCGGATGCTGGCCAAGCTGAAATCCACCTACTGCGACGGCCTGCTGAAGGTCATCGGACCGGACGGCCGGATCCACTCCTCCTTCAACCAGACCGAAACCCGCACCGGCCGCATTTCCTCCACCGAGCCCAATCTCCAGAACATTCCCGTCCGGCAGGAGCTGGGCCGGGAACTGCGCCGCTTTTTCCGCGCGCCGGATGGCTGGGTGCTGGTGGACGCGGACTATTCGCAAATCGAACTGCGGGTGCTGGCCCACATGGCGGGAGATCCCACGATGATCGAGGCCTTCAACTCCGACATGGACATTCACCGCATCACCGCCTCCCAGGTGTTTGGGGTGCCGGAGGAGCTGGTCTCCCCCCTCATGCGCTCCCGGGCCAAGGCGGTCAATTTCGGCATCGTGTACGGCATCGGCGCCCACTCCCTCTCCGAGGACATCGGCGTCTCCTACGGCGAGGCCAAGGCCTATATCGAGGGGTACCTCCATCATTATGCCGCCGTGGCGGGCTTCATGGACGCCCTCATCGAGCGGGCGAAGGAAACCGGCTGCGCCGAGACCCTGTTCCACCGCCGCCGGCCCCTGCCTGAGCTGAAAGCCGCCAACGGGGTCACCCGTTCCTTCGGTGAGCGGGTGGCCCGCAACATGCCCATCCAGGGCACCGCGGCCGATATCATCAAATTCGCCATGATCCGGGTGTCTGACCGGCTGGCCGCCGAGGGGCTGCAGGCCCGCCTGATCCTTCAGGTGCACGACGAGCTCATCGTGGAGGCGCCCGCCGCCGAGGCGGAGCGGGCCGCCGCCGTTCTGAAGGAAGAGATGGAGGCCGCCGCCAGCCTGAAGGTCAAGCTGGCCGTGGACGTCCACACCGGCGCCACCTGGTACGACGCCAAGGGCTGAACGCATAAAAGGACGCCGTTTTAGCGGCGTCCTCAGCTTGTCGACTTTGTCGACAAGCTGCTGGACGGGGACGCCGGATCACGGCGGCTCACTGACGTTCGCC
>URCA01000061.1 GCA_900546265.1 uncultured Oscillospiraceae bacterium
TTTTTGTAGGGGCCACCGCTTCGCGCTGTCCCCTACATGCTTAAGCATAGGAAAAAGGGCCGCCGCAATCACGCGGCAGCCCTTTTATCAGCCATACATGCCGATCCCGTATTTTCTGCAGATTCTTTCGTGTTCCTTAAGGGTCTTGCTGTAATAGGTGATGCCGGTGTTGAAATCGGTGGCGAAGAAATAGCAGCCGGCCACCTCCTCGTCCTGGGAGGGATTAATGGCCGCCCGGATGGCCATCAGGCCGGGATTGTTGATGGCGCCCGCCGGCAGACCGGTGCGCTTATAGGTGTCATAGGCCTTGTTTGTGATTTCCAGCCCCTCGATTTGGGAAATGAAATCGTTGATATACTTCTGGGTGGAATCACACTCGAGCCGGGGGTATTCCGACGGGTTGTTCAGCCGGTTATACAGCACCCGGGAAACCTTGAGCATATCGTCCTCCTTGGAGGCCTCGCCCTGGATGATGGAGGCCATGACGATGATTTCGTCGATGGTCTTGCCCTGGGCGCTGATGGCGGAGCGGAGCTTGGTATCCAGGCGGGCGGCAAAGTTATCGAGAAATTTACGCACCACCGTGTCCCCCGAGCTTCCAGTAAAGAACTCGTAGGTATCCGGGAACATATAGCCTTCCAGCTTGTAAATCCGGCCCTCATACTGCGACCCTTGCTCGATGCCGGGGATGGCCGCCACGAAATCGTAGGCGTCCCCGTATTTGCCGTACACCACCGCCTCGAAGAAATCGTCGGCGTCGCACACGCCGGCCTTTTCCAGTTCCTCGGCGATTTGGTTGATGGTAAAGCCTTCCTTAATGGTCACCGACACCGATTCCCGGGGCTTGGAGTTCTGTAGGATACGGATCATTTCCCCATAGCCCATGTTGGGCGCGAGGGTGAAGGTGCCGGGCTGATAGGTACCGTCGGCCTTGGTCAGCTTGGAATACAGCCGGAACACGAGGGGCTGATCGATGACGCCCCCCTCCTTGAGCGCGTCGGCCACCTGCTGGGTGGAGGCGCCGCGGGGGATAACCACGTCCACCTTCCCGGAGGATTTGCCCAGGCCCGCCAAATCGATGGCGCCGGTGATGGTGAAATACGCCAGCACACCGGAAATCCCCAACACCAGCACCGCGTAAATGATGCCGCGTACACAGCCCCAGGTGCTTTTCTTCGTCTTCTTTTTCTTTTTGCCCCGGCCGGCTTCCTCCGGCTCCTCTTCCGGCTCCTTCCCGTCGGCTTCCTCTTTCGGCCCCTCGGGTTCAGCCGCCGGCTCGTCTTCGTCCAGGGATTCGGCCGTCTCTTCGGCCGGCTCCCCGGACGGGGCAGGCTCCTCCGTGTCATTGACGGACGGCGGAGCGGGCTCCTCCGTTTTCTGAAACTCCTCGTCCAGATCGATGTCCAGCTTGAAGCCAGAAACCTTGTTCTTTCGCTCCTCCGAGATTTTGGCCGCCGTATGTTCGTCCACCTTCAGAACCTCGCCCAGCCGTTCCTCTTCCCGGCTACGCGCCGCCTTTTCGGCCTCCAGATCCTCCAGCAGCTTGTCCACGGAACGCTCCGGCTGGGTGTTATCGTGTTCGGACACGCGCCTCACACTCCTTCAATTTTCGGTAGGGATAAACGGCTCTGCGCCGATGACGGCCCGGCTATCCGCGCCGGTCGCCGGTGCGCCGAAGGTATCGTTCGGTCACCAGCAGCTCGGCCGGGCGGTCAAACCGCCCGTGCGGCAGCTTGCGGCGCACGCATTCGCTGTAGCAGATGCCAACCATATGGCCGCCGAAATTGGCCAGGAAGCGGTCGTAGTACCCTTTTCCATAGCCGAGGCGATACCCATGCCAATCATAGCACAGGGCGGGTATCAAGCACAAGCCGGAAGAGAAATCTTTTACCAGCCGCGCCGGATCGGGCCGGGGCTCCAGCACCCCGAAGGTCCCCGGCTCCAGCTCGTCCAGACCGCGGATGAGATAAAACTCCATATCCCTGGTGCCGGGCACGCAGCGGGGCACCGCCACCTGCTTGCCGTCGGCCAGCGCGCGCTCAATAATCCGGCGGGTATCCACCTCGATGGCGGTGGACACATAGGTCAGCAGCATCCGGCAGCGCTTATACTGCCAGAGTGCGGCCACGCGCCTCGCGATGATCTCGTCGTACGCATCCTGTATTTCCCGCGGCATATTGCGCCGCAGGCGTTTATACTGCTCTCTCAGCCCAGCTTTAATCGGGCGGATGTCCCCTACCGGCATTGCATGGATTTCCTTATCTGCTCGGCCCGTTCGGGAGAGACCAGGCGCGCCGCGATTTCCAGGCCGAAATCCACGGCCACGCCAGCGCCCCGAGCGGTGATGACGGTTCCATCGGTCACCACCGGCTCAGTGAGCACCTGTGCGCCCTCCAGCTCCTGTTCATAGCCGGGGAAGCAGACAGCCTTCCGCCCGCGGAGCAGGCCCTTATGGCCCAGGATAGAGGGGGCGGCGCAGATGGCGCAGATATAGGCGTTCTGCCGCCGGGCCGTTTCCAGCGCGCAGGCCACCACCGGCGACTGCTCCAGATGGAGGGTGCCCGGCATGCCGCCCGGCAGCACCACGGCCTGCAGGGCGTCCATGTCCTGTTTTTCCCAGGCGGCCTCGTCCATATCGGCCCCCACGGGGATCCCATGGGCGCCGCAGACCGTCCGGCCACCGATCCCCACGGTGACAACCGTCAGCTCAGCCCGGCGGAGCACGTCCACCACGGCCAGCGCTTCGATTTCTTCAAATCCGTCGGCCAGAAACACGGCCACCATATCCATCATCCTTTCGAGCAAGCGACGTCGCGCCCGCCTATTTATAAGAGAAGCCGGCCTTATTCCAGCGTCAGCCCGAGATAAGGCGGGCCAGCCGGCCGCCGGGCCGCGTCGGACAGCGGCCGCCACATGGCGAAGGCCTCCCCCGGCCGGGTTTCGTCCGCCGGGCGGACGATTTCATACCGGGAGCTGGGAAAGCATTCCAGAAGCGCCCGGCCGTAATCGGCCAGCCGCTCCGGCGGGCAGAGCAGTTCCCGCACCAGCAGGGTATCCCCCGCCCTTTCGCACAGCGCGCAGCCGTCGGGGCCGATCAGCACGCCGGAAGCGGTATCCACCGCCTGCCCGGCCAGCCTTTCCTCCCAGCGAATCCAGCAGGGATGCGCCGCCAGCAGCGCATCCCGCCGGGCCCCGTAGTCGGGGCAGGCGGAGAAGCGCGCGATACCCGCCGAACAGCCGCCCAACGCGGCCAGCTCTTCCCGGGACAGCCGCAGCACGGCGGCGGTAAACCAGTTTTCATAGCCGAACCGGCGGTAATACGCCGTCAGCGACGGCTCGCCGGGGCGGAGAAAGGAGGCTGCTTGTCCCCGGCGGGACGCTTCCTCATGGGCCTGGCGAAGCAGAGCGCCGAAAAGACCCTGACCCCGGTAAGCCGGCAGGGTGGCGGCGGCGTAGATATACTGCACAGGATAGGTGCTCGTCCCATTGTGCCATACGGCGGGGAGCAGGAAGGCCATGGAGACCGGCCGGCCGGCCCGGCATTCCACCATACAGTCCGCGGGGCGGTACAGCCGGCCGAAGGCCCGATCAATGAGTTCGGGAGAATCCTCCGGGAAGGAGGCGGCCCAGATGGCTTTCAAGGCCGGGATTTGATCCGGCCGCGACAATTCCGCCATGAAAGAGGCCCTCCTTTCCGCAGGGATCCGACAGGCCGATCCGGTGCTTCAGCGAATTTCTGTACACAGGTATTTTTCCAGCACCAGCGCCGGATAATAAGACAGCTTAGCCTTGCGCAGGCCTTCGATATTCAAATCGTTTTCCCGGTTCACCAAAGGGTATGCCGCCAGCTCCCGGGCTGTAAATTCCTTGTTGATGACGGCATAGGCCCCTTTGTATTCCGGCAGGGCCTTTTCCACATGCACGTCGAACACGGTGCCGGATATAGGCGAGCCCAGGGAAAAGGCGATCACCTTGCCGTCCACCCGGATGAGGCCGCCCTTCAGAGACAGCTCGTCCCGGTGGCGCAGGGCCTCCCGGATGGCGCAGTTCTCCGACTTAAGCCCCTTGTCGGCGCAGTTGCCCTTGCCCTTGCACCATTCGGTGGCCATGTCGGCGGCTTCCCCCGCGTTGGCGTCGTCGATGGTTTCATAGGTCCAGGCGTACTGCTTGCTGAAACCGGCCACATGGTTGCGCTTGCCGTGGTATTTCTTTCCGGCCAGCAGGGCCAGGTCAGCCTGGTTATAGATATAATCGGCGTCTCCCGGCGAGGGAGCGCAGGCAAACCGGCCGGGGAACCAGTCGGAAAGCCGCTCGGTATCCGGCGCCTCGGCACCGAACAGCCGGAGCGGGTAGCCTTCCGCGCGGCAATGCTCCAGCAGGATGGACACGCCTTCCCGCAGATCGCCGCCCACCGGCATCATATACGTGCTGGCCGGCCCGTGGCCGGATTTGAGAAACAGATGCTCCCCGCAATGGGCCACTTGGTTTTCGTAGTATTTCCGCCACATGAAAATGGTGGTGAAGGAATATTCACAAGCCTTGTTGTCCGCCGCGCGCAGGATGGGCACCATCCAGGAGGCGTCCGTCAGACAGGGTTCGTGAAATTCGAGAGTCGTGACTAAGCTTGGCATACGTTACGTCCTTTGTATTATTCCAGCGCGAGCGCGGCAATCAGCGCGCGGGTGATGTCTTCCGGGGGAAGAGGCTTCCCCTCCCGGCCACAGGGGATCACATGCCAGCCGCCCCGTTCAGCGGCATACAGCGCCGTCTGCCGGCAGCGGCGCAAGTACAGGCTGTCCCTCTCGTGGATGTCCTTTTTCTTTTCGTCTCCCTCATATCGGGCGGACAGCAGCGTCTGGGCCACGTCCAGCGGCATGTCGAGAAACACGACGTCGTCCGGCCGGGGCAGCCCGAGCAAACGGTATTCGTAATCCTCCAGCCAGGCGAGATAGCCGTCCCATTCCTCCGGGGGAAGCTTGGCCATCTGATGGATGGCGTTGGAAGTAGCGTACCGGGCGGCAACGATGAGGGCGCCCGCCTCGTAATCGGCCTGCCAGAACCGCTTATAGCTGGCATACCGATCCACCGCGTAAAAGGAGGAGGCGGCGTAGGCGTTCACCGCGTCGGCGGAACCGCCCAGCTCCCCGGCCAGGTACATTTTCACAAGCGCCGAGGAGGGCTGGGCATAGTCGGGAAACGAGATTTGCTTATAGCTTACCCCGGCGGCGGACAGATACTCGTTCAGGCGGGCCAGCTGGGTGGATTTCCCGCTGCCGTCCAGGCCGTCGATGACCACCAGCCGTCCCATCACGTCCGCTCCTTCAGCTGCTGATAATGGGCCCGCACCTCTTTGGCCCGGCCGCAGGACATCTTGCCCTCGGGGCAGGGGCCGGCGATGCAGGAGGGGCCGGCGTTCTTAAACAGATGGGGGGCGACCTCCAGGCAGAGGACGAGCATCCGCTCAGCCAATTCGCGGATTTCCCACTGGGCCCGGTTGCAGCAGCGGTGATGGAAAAAGTTCATCAAGCTGCGGGCGTTCATGGTCATGAGAATCTTGGTGGTGCAGGCGTTGGGCAGCACGAAGCGGGCGTCCTCGATGGCCTGCTTTTCGGCGGCGCGGTTCGCCTCCTTCTCCCCCATGCCGGCGGCGAGCTTGTCCGCGAGATGCTTCTCCTTCAGGCGGGCGGTCAGGCTTTCGTAGTGACGCTGATCCTCCTCCATGGCCCGGCGGAACTCGTCCGCCGCCTCGGGAATATCCGCGATCTGGGGAGGCACCACGTATTCGAACATGGTTTCCGCGACATACCGCTGGCTCTGCACGCTGAAAGAGGCGATACGGTGGCGGGTGAGCTGCGCGAGCAGCGACCGGGACACGCCCTCGATGCCGAAGGTGAAGGACGCGTGTTCGATGGGGCTTTCGTGGCCGATTTCGGCCAGCATCTCCACAAAGGAAGCGGTTTTTTCCTCGGTGAGGCTCTCCATCACGTCGTCGATGGTAGCAGGCGAGTAGCACAGGCGGGCCGCCGCAGCCAGGATATGCTCCGGCTGGGGGGTGTGCGCCAGCAGTGTGACTTTCATATTTGTGACCCTTCCTTTCGCAGAGACCGGCGCGGGGCCGGCGGCAAATTGCCGCATGTCAGCTTATTATAACAGAATTTCCTCCCATGTTCAAGACGGCGGCCGGCTCTTTTATTCTCGGCGGTGAGGGCGGCGCTCCAACACAAAAAGAGACGGCCGTCTAGCCGTCTCTTGTCTTTATTCCACCGTCAGATAGGGTCGCCATTCCTCCAGCTTTTTCTCCCCTATGCCGTCGACCTGCAGCAGCTCCTCCAGGGAATGAAAGCCGCCGTGACTGTCCCGATAGGCGAGGATTTTGTCCGCCGTCACGTCCCCGATGCCGCTGATTTGCAGCAGCTCCGCCCGACTGGCGGTATTGAGGTTGATTTTTTCCGCCACGGCGGACGACGGCGGCGCCGATGCCGTATACGGCGGCTGCGAATAGACCACCCGTTCGACCGGGGCAAAGTCCGGGGCGCTGATGACCGCGCACAGGCCCACCGCCGTGAGCAGCCCCGCCGCGGCAGCCCACAGCAGGATTTCCCGCCGTTCATCCTGTTCCGCCATACCCGTCCCCCCTGGAAAATTCTTCCTCCATTGTACTCGCCGGATAGGCCACATGGCAAGTGAGAGTTATTCACATTGCCTAAAATCCCAAAAATGACGGATTCGTCATGCAAAGCGGCGCAAAATCGGTTACAATGGGAACAGAACGATTGGAAAGGCGGCGATCGGCCGTGGACAAGCAAAAACTGCTGGTGGTGGAGGACGACAAGAGCATTGCCGTCGGCTTGGAATATTCCCTGGGACAGGAGGGGTTCGGCGTGACGCTCTGCGCCGGGGTGGCCGACGCGCTGGAGGCGCTGAAAACGGAGCGGTTCGATCTGGCGGTGCTGGATCTCTCTCTGCCGGACGGCAGCGGTTACGATGCCTGCCGCGCGATCAAGCGGCAAGGGGACATGCCGGTCATCTTTCTCACCGCCCGGGACGACGAGGTGAGTGTGGTCATGGGCCTGGACATGGGGGCGGACGACTACATCACCAAGCCCTTCCGGATCCGGGAGCTGACCTCCCGGATCCGCAGTGTGCTGCGCCGGGCGGGACAGGGCGGGAGTACCCTGATGGAATTTGGGCCGGTGCAGATTAACGCCGCGCTGGGAAAGGTGTACAAGAACGGGCAGGACGTGTTTCTCTCCGCGCTGGAATACCGGCTGCTGATGACGCTGGCCAACCACGCGGGGCAGGTGCTGTCCCGCAACCAGCTGCTGGAAAGCATCTGGGACGTGTCGGGGGATTTCGTCAACGACAACACGCTGACCGTCTATATCAAGCGGCTGCGGGAGAAGATCGAGGACGATCCGCAGAACCCCGTAATCATCGAAACTGCCCGCGGCCTGGGCTACCGGGTCGGCGGGCGGCGCTGAGGAGGGCGGAAGGCGATGCGCTATTTTCGCAATCCGGATGTGAAAAACCTCTGCTTGCTGCTGGGGCTCGTGACGCTGGGGGCCACCATCGCGGGGTTCCTGGCAGGAGTTGGGACGGGATGTCTCGTGCTTCTCGTCTGTCTCTTATTCTGCGGCATCTGCCTGGGGCACACCCTCTGGCGGCACCGGCAGATGGAACGCCTGGCCGACTACCTGCGCCGCATCACGGCGGGGGAGCACGCCCTGGACGTGCGGGACAACGGCGAGGGCGAGCTGAGCATCCTGAAAAGCGAGATTTACAAAGTCACCGTCATGCTGGGGGAATACAACGACCAGCTGCAGGCGGAAAAGCTGCAGCTGGCCGATTCCCTGGCGGACATCTCCCACCAGCTGAAGACGCCGCTGACCTCCATGCTGATGATGACCGACCTGCTCAGCGGGGAGGATCTGCCCGCCGACAAGCGGGAGGAATTCACCCGCCACATCCGCATCCAGCTGGAGCGGATCCAGTGGCTGGTGTCCTCTCTGCTGAAAATGTCCCGGCTGGACGCGGGGGTCATCCAAATGAAGGCCGAGCCGGTGCGGGCGGCCGAGCTGGCGCGGGAGGCCAGCGCCCCCCTGCTCATCCCCATGGAGCTCAAGGAGCAGACGCTGGACATGCAGGGGGATCCCGCCGTGACCTTCACCGGAGATCGCCGCTGGAGCGCCGAAGCGCTGCTGAACGTGATGAAAAACTGCATGGAACACACGCCCCGGGGCGGGCGGGTGACGGTGCGCTGGACGGCCAACCCCATCTACACCGAAATCACCGTGACCGACACCGGGCCCGGCATCGCGCCGGAGGATCTGCCCCATATCTTCACCCGGTTTTACCGCGGCAAGGCGGGCGAGGCGGATGCGGCCGAGAGCGCGGGGGTGGGCATCGGCCTGGCCATGGCCAAAAGCATTTTAGCCCGGCAGAACGGCAAAATCTTCGCGGAGAGCCCCGCCGAAGGGGGCAGCCGGTTCACCCTGCGTTTTTACAAAACCGTCGTGTGACAAAACTGTCACCGAAGCCGTCACCGGCCCGTCACCCCGCCGCCGTATACTGAAAGCATGACGGGGACAGCCCCGCAATAATCCGGGAGCGTCCGGCGGCGCCGGATATCCCAGTGGGAGGCAATCATGGAAATTCTTCGTGTGGAGCATTTGTCCAAGGTATACGGCAAGGGCGACACAGCGGTCAAAGCACTGGACAATGTATCGTTCTCGGTGCAGAAGGGGGAGTTTGTGGCCATCATCGGGCCCTCCGGTTCCGGCAAATCCACGCTGCTGCACATTCTGGGCGGCGTGGATATCCCCACCGCCGGTAAGGTGTATATCGACGGCACCGACGTCTACAAGCTGAACCAGACCAACCTGGCCATTTTCCGCCGGCGGCAGATCGGTTTGATTTACCAGTTTTTCAATCTCATCCCCGTGCTGAACGTGGAGGAGAACATCACCCTGCCCCTGCTGCTGGACGGCCGCAAGGTGGATCCCAAGCACCTGCAGAACCTCATCGCCACCTTGGGGCTGGAAAAGCGTCTGGGCCATCTGCCCAACCAGCTGTCCGGCGGACAGCAGCAACGGGTCTCCATCGGCCGCGCCTTGGCCAACAGCCCGGCCCTGGTGCTGGCCGACGAGCCCACAGGCAATCTGGACAGCAAGAACAGCGCCGATATCATCAACCTGCTGCGGCTGTACAATAAGAAATACAACCAAACCCTCATCGTCATCACCCACGATGAAAAAATCGCCCTCCAGGCCGACCGGATCATCGGCATCGAGGACGGACGCATTTCCCGGGACGAGGTGACGAACGTATGAATGTCCTCAACCGGGTGACCCTCAAGACTCTGCGCAAAAACAAATCCCGCACCATTGTGACCATCATCGGCGTTATTCTCTCGGTGGCCATGGTCACGGCCATCACCGCCTTCATTTCCAGCATGCAGGATTTCATGCTGCGCTCCACCGCGGCCTCCGAGGGCGACTGGCAGGCAAGCGTCCTGAATATCCCGTATGCCAAGGCCCAGGCCGTCGCCGGGGACGACGCGGTGAAGGAGTCCGGCCTGCTGCGGGACATCGGCTCCGTCCGGCTGCCGGAGAGCGTCAACCCCTCCAAGCCATACCTTTACGTGCAGGCCATAGACGCAAACGTCGCCGCCCTGCGGGGGATCCAGCCCACCGAGGGGCGGTTGCCTGAAAATGACGGGGAGCTGATGATAAGCGCGCACATCGCCGAAAATGGCGGCGTCAAGTACGCCATCGGGCAGCAGCTCACGCTGGAAATCGGCGACCGGGTGGCGCAGGACGGGGAGGTTCTGGTTGGCAATCTCTCCTACGACACTGAGGAGCCCGAGGATTTCCGCGTCCGGCAGACCAAGACCTACACCGTCGTTGGCATCTGCGCCCGCCCGTCCACAGAGGAATACAGCGCCGGGGGATACAGCGTGTTCACCCGGCTGACTCCCGCCTCTCTGGACGCGGACGCCCTGGTGACCATCAGCTTGACGCTGAACCGCCCGAAAAACGTGTTCGATTTCATGAGCGGGTTTGAAAAGGAGTACGCCGTCCGGTACCATGCCTCCCTGCTGCGGTATATGGGTATCAGCGGCAACGACAATTTCAACGCCGTGCTCTACAGCATGGCGAGCATCCTTATCGCGCTGATCATGGTAGGGTCCATCTCCCTGATTTACAACGCCTTCGCCATCTCGGTCAGCGAGCGGAGCAAACAGTTCGGCATGCTGTCCTCCGCCGGGGCCACCTCCCGGCAAATCCGCAACTCTGTGTTTTTCGAGGCTCTGGCCATCAGCGGCGTCGGCATCCCGCTCGGGCTGCTGTCCGGCGTGGGCGGCATCGGCGTGACCCTGAAGCTCATCGGGGGGCTCATCGCGGATTCGGGAATTATGGGAGGGGTTGTGGAGTTCCAGCTGTCCGTGTCCGTCCCCGCCATGGTGATAGCCGCGGCGGTGGGGCTCGCCACCGTGCTCATTTCCGCCTACATCCCCGCCCGTCGGGCGGCCCGGCTCTCGGCCATGGACGCCATCCGGCAGACCGCGGATATCAAGCTGAATGCCCGGCAGGTAAAAACCTCCCGGCTGACCCGCAGGCTCTTCGGCATGGAGGGCGATCTCGCTCTGAAAAATTTCAAACGCAACCGCCGCCGGTACCGCGCCACCGTCTTCTCCCTAATCATCAGCGTGGTGCTGTTCATATCGGTGTCCACCTACACCGATATGCTCAAGGAAAGCGTGGGTTCCTTCTATGCCATGGCCAACTATGACATAGCCGTCAGCGATTCCCGCGCCGAGCCTGACGCGGCGAAGAGCGCCGCGTTCCTCAAATCTCTCCGGGAGCTGGGCAGCGTGGAGCAGGCCGCGTACCAGCGCAGCCAAACCGGCTTTTTCTTCGCCGACGCGTCCATCCTCGGAAGCGAAGCCTATCAGCTCATGGAGGAAGCGGGTCAGGGGATCGAGGATATGCCCGCCGACGAGCCGGAGGCCCAGGCTCAGATCCGCGCCATGGGCTGGAAGGAGGGGCAAAAAAACATGGAAACCTCCCTGCGGCTCATCGCTCTCGACGACGCCACTTTCGCCCGCTACGCGGCAGATCTCGGTTTGTCCCTGTCCGACTACACCGATCCCAGCCATCCCCGCGCCATTGTCATCGACAGCTTTGTCGAGCAGAATCAGAAGAACAAATACATCAGCGGCCAGTATTTCCGCCGCGGTGCGCCCTTGACCCTGAAGCTGAACACCCACTCGGTTTACGACGGCAACCGGGCGGAAAACCAGACCGCTTCCATTACGCTGGGGACCTTCACTGACAAAGCGCCCCTGGGCTTGTTCCCCCAAGAAAACTCTCTGTACGGGGCCGCCAAGCTCATCGTGTCCAACGCCGTGCTGGATCAATGCTTCGGCAGCAGCGCTCACTCCCGGCATCCCACCGGCGCCTTTGCGGTCAAAGCCGCGGATCTCGACAAAGCGGACAGCGACATCCGCACGCTGATTAAGCAAAACGGCTCCGGGTATTCGTATCACAACTACGCCGCCAACGCCCAGGAAAGCCGCAACACCCTGCTGGTGGCCAACGTCTTATCCTATGGCTTCATCGTGTTGATTTCCCTCATTACGGTGGCCAATGTGTTCAACACCATCTCCACCAACGTCAATTTGCGCCGGCGGGAGTTTGCCATGCTCAAATCCGTGGGTATGACGACCCGGGGCTTCAACAAAATGATGAATTTCGAGTGTGTCTTCTACGGTCTGAAGGCTCTGCTCTTCGGCCTGCCGATCTCCCTGCTCATCTCCCTGCTCATCCGCCAATCCTTGAATCAGGGGATAGTCGCGGCGTATGAGCTGCCATGGCTAAGCGTGGGCATCGCGGTGCTGTCGGTGTTCCTGGTGGTGTTCGTCACCATGCTGTATGCCATGTCCAAGGTCCGCAAGGAAAACATCATCGACGCGCTGAAAAACGAAAACTTGTAGATTCCGTATTATATCCGGTCATTGGGGCGCATACTCTTAGGGTAGAGTATGCGTCCGCCGGATGGAACCGGCGGTGAAAGGCTGGGATACGGCATGTCCACGGTGGTTATCTCGCGCAGACAAAGATTCGATTGGAAAGCGGCGCTGTTTTTTATCGGCTTCACACTTTTGCTCGGGGCCCTCGGCGGGCTGCTGGGGGGCGCCAGCGGCTTCAAAAGCTTCGAGGCACTGCAAAAGCCGCCTTTGACGCCGCCGGCGGCGGTGTTCCCCATCGTGTGGTCGGCGCTGTACCTGCTCATGGGAATCGCCGCCTATCTGGTATGGAGCAGCGGAGACCTGGATCGGGGGGCCAGTCTGCGGATGTATTTTCTCCAGCTGCTGGTCAACATCCTGTGGCCGCTGTTCTTCTTCCGGCTTCAGTGGCGGCTGTTCGCCTTCTTCTGGCTGCTGCTCCTGCTGGCGCTGCTGTCCCTGACTATGGCGGGCTTCCGCTATATCCGCAAATCCTCCTACTGGCTGCTGGTGCCGTATTTTCTGTGGGTGCTGTTTGCCGGGTATCTGAATTTGGGAATTTATCTGCTGAACATGTAAAAACCGCCCCGCATCTTTGAATGCGGGGCGGTTTTGCGTCCGGGCCTTACCAGCGGCGGCGCTTTTTCTTTTTGTTGGGGTTGATATAGATGAACTTTTCCGACAGGGAAATCTGCTTGTAGCCGAGGAAATAGGCGAAATGGCAGACAAGTGGGACGAATGCCACCACCATCAGCATAGCCAAAATCGCCGGCCAGGGCACCTGTGCGGTGTTTTGGATCTCAGTGGAGACCATGGAATTGATAATCGGCATAAACGGCACGTTGGCGAACCGGTACAGGAAAATATATTTCGGGAAGCACACGCCCAGTTTGCTGAGCACCAGCACGATATACCCGATGGCCGAAGGAATCGCCGCCATCAGCCCCACCTTCAGGCCCCGCAGCTTATCCTCCTGCATATGGCCGAAGTTGACGCTGTTCTTGTCCCGATCGCCCTTAGACCAGACGATGGAATACGGGAAAGCCGCCAACAGCAGCAGCATCAGGATGGAGGACAGGACGTTCAGCGCGATTTCCGCGCCCACGGGCATGGTGGAACGGATGGTCTGCTTGCGCTGCCCCGGGCCCAGCGTGGTCTCGGTGGTGGATTCGGTTTTTTCCTCCTGGCCGGGATTGGCCGGCGTACCCGGCCCCGCCGCCTGCGGCGTGGAGGACGGGGCGGAGGAATCGTCCGCGTAGTAATGCTCCTCGATCAGCGCCACGCTGCCGTCGGAGGTGGTTTCATAAATCTGATACCCGATGTCGTGGGTGAAAAAGCCGTTGAACAGCACCGACAGGGACATGTATACGAAAAAGCAGAGCACCGCGGACAAGATGGTCCGCAGGAACACCCCCAGCGCCATTTTAAAATTTTCTTTTTGTATGTCCGCCTTGGTCAGATTGTTGTTGGGCATCGGTCTCTACCTCTCCGTTTTCCAGGCCGCGTCCGGCCCTCTTTTCATTCCGGTGGATTTCCACATTTTCTGTTAGTATACCACGCCGCCGCGCAAAGGACAAGCCTGTTTCCCCGCCGCAGGTATGAATGGACTGTAAATTTTCACTCGGGACGGGAGGGGATGCGCCGGAAGCAACCGGCCGCATGAAAACGCCCCGGACCTTTATGCAAGGTCCGGGGCGGGGTTCGCGATTGGCGGCTTTCCCTCTCAGGCGTCCTGTGCCGTTCCGCCCTGTTCAATGGCGGTAATCATGTCCACCCGGTTCTGATGCCGTCCGCCCTCGAAGGCGGTTTCCAGCCATATCCGGGCGATCATCTTGGCCAGTTCGGCCCCCACCACACGGGCGCCCAGCGCCAGCATGTTGGTGTCGTTGTGCATCCGGGACAGCTGCGCCGAATACGGCTCGCTGCACACCACGCAGCGGATCCCAGCGACCTTGTTGGCCACCAGGGACATGCCGATGCCGGTGCCGCAAATCAGGATGCCCCGGTCGCATTCGCCGGAGGCCACCGCCCGGGCGGCCCGCTCGCCGTACAAGGGATAGTGGCAGCTGACCGCCTCATAGGTGCCGAAATCCTTATAGGCCAGACCCATGTCATCCAGCAGGCCGATGATTTCCCGCTTCATTTCCAGAGCCGCGTGATCGCACGCCAGCGCTATCATGCATTTACCAGTCCTTTCGCTTTTCCTTCGCCATAAACGCCCGATGGGCCGCGAGGCTTTCGCTCTTCTCCAGTATAGCACACCCGGACACCGGATGCAATCCGGAGCCCGGGTGTGCTCAGCTTGTCGATAAAGTCGACAAGCTGCTGGACGGGGACGCCTGATCACGGCG
>URCA01000062.1 GCA_900546265.1 uncultured Oscillospiraceae bacterium
GAGGAGCTTGTCCGAAAACTCGGCTGGGAGCCGAAAAAGCCGCCAGCGGGCCTCCAAGGAGGCCCGCCGGCGGTTTGCTTTACCCGGAACGCGTAATTCATATGATGATTTACTCCGTATATTTATAATTATACCACTATATTGACAGATTACCGGAAAAATGATAGGATGACTTTAGTGTATAAAGGAGGGGACGCCATGCCGGCAGAGGAAAAAAACCGCACCCAGCGCACGGCAGACGCCATTCTGCGCTTCATCGCGGAGCAGGGGCTGCAGCCGGGCGGCCGGCTGCCGAACGAGAGCGAGCTGTCCCGGCGGCTGGAGGTCGGCCGCGGCACGGTGCGGGAAGCCATGAAGCTGCTGGCCTCCCGCAACATCGTGACCATCCGGCAGGGCAGCGGCACCTACGTGGCCGAGCGGCCGGGAATGGCGGAGGATCCGCTGGGGCTGCAGTTCATCGCGGACAAGAGGCAGCTTTCCCACGATCTCATTGCCATCCGCTTTCTCATCGAGCCGCCCATCGCCGCCATGGCGGCGCGCAGCGCCGAGGAGGCGGAAATCGAGCGGCTGCGCGGGCTGGCGGGGGAAGTGGAGGCGCGCATCCTTCGCGGGGAGAGCCATATCGCGCAGGACGTGGAGCTGCACACCGCCATCGCTTTGTGCAGCCGGAACCTGGTGGTTCCCCGGCTCATCCCCATCATCCACAGCACCATCCAGATATTCACCGATTTGAAGGAGCCCCGGCTGCTGCGGGAAACCATCGAGATTCACCGCCGGGTGGTGGACGCCATCGCGGCCCACAATCCGGTGGAGGCCCAGGACGCCATGTATCTGCATCTCGTCCACAACCGGGAATCCCTGCGGGCAATCGAACGGCAGCAGACGACCGAATGACAGCAAGGAGGACACGCTATGGTTCCAGGTATCCTATTGGCAGGCGAGCCCATGGGCCTGTATATCGCGCAGGAGGAGGGCCCTATTGACCGGGCCGTGACCTTCCGGGCCGCCGTGGCGGGTGCGGAGTTCAACGTGGCGGTGGGGCTGACCCGCCTGGGGCATCGGGTGGAGTATCTGACCCGGCTGGGCTGTGACCCGGACGGCGAACGGATCCGCCGGGCGCTCCGGGAAACCGGGGTGGGCGACGCGCTTGTGATCACCGATCCGGAGCGGCCCACCGGCATCATGTTCAAGGGCCGGGTTTCCCGGGGGGATCCCCCCATCTTCTACCGGCGCAGAGGCTCCGCCGCCGCCGCGCTCAGCCGGGAGGACGTGGAGCGTCTCGACCTGTCCGCCTTCGGCTGTCTGCATCTGACCGGCATTCTGCCCGCCCTCTCCCCTTGCGCGCTGGACGCGGCGGAATATTTGGTGGACAAGGCCCGGGCGGCGGGGCTTTTCATCTCCTTCGATCCCAATCTGCGGCCCCAGCTCTGGCCCTCCCCCGCCGTCATGGCGGAGACCGTCAACCGGCTGGCGGCCAGGGCCGACCTGTTCCTTCCCGGCGCGGGCGAGGGCGAACGCCTGATGGGCAGCGCCGACCCGGCCGCCATTGCGCGGCACTACCAGCGGCTGGGCGTGCGGTACGTGGTGGTCAAGACCGGCAAAACCGGCGCTTACGCCGCCGGTGAAGGGGAGGCGTTCCAAAGCCCGACGTACCAAGAAACCGCCGTGGTGGACACGGTGGGGGCGGGCGACGGCTTTGCCGCCGGGGTGCTCAGCGCCCTGCGGGAGGGGCTGTCCCTGCGGGAGGCCGTGCGCCGGGGCAACGCCATCGGCACCATCCAGATCCAGCACGAGGGCGACAACGAAGGGCTTCCCACGCGGGAGGCGCTGGAGGAATTCATGACGCATACGCCGCTGAAAACGGCGGAGGAGGCATCGCTATGATCGAAGTATTACGCGCCGTCGGCATCGTGCCGGTGGTCAAAATCAACCGGGCCGCCCCGGCCGCCGGGCTGGCCCGCGCCCTGTGCGAGGGGGGGCTGCCCGCGGTGGAAATCACCTTCCGCACCCCGGCGGCGGCGGACGCTATCCGCGAGGCCTGCGCCGCCGCGCCGGAGGCCTTCGTCTGCGCCGGGACGGTATTGACGGCGCAGCAGGCCGAGCAGGCCGTGGCGGCGGGGGCCAAGGCCATCGTCAGCCCCGGCACCAACATGGAGGTGGTGGACTGGTGCCTCGCCCAGGGCGTGCCGGTCATCCCCGGGTGCGCCACCCCCAGCGAAATCGAGGCCTGCATGCGTAAGGGGCTTCGCCTTGTCAAGCTGTTCCCCGCCGAGGTGCTGGGCGGAGTGAGGATGCTCAAAGCCCTGGCCGGGCCTTATGCCGGCGTTTCCTTCATGGCCACCGGCGGCATCAGCCCGGCCAACGTGGGGGATTACCTGCGGCAGAAGAACATCGTCTGCTGCGGCGGCAGCTGGATCGTGCCGGAAGCGGCGCTGGACGCCGGAGACTTCGACGCCATCCGCCGCCTGGCCGCCGAGGCGCGGGCCATCGTGGACAGCATATAAGACGACAGCAACGCGGCGGGAGCATGGTTCCCCGCCGCGTTCTGTATATCAAAAAAGGTGCCAAAAGGCAGCAAAGAGGGTGCAAAACAAAGCGTTTTGCCCCCTTCTTTTATGGCTTGACGTAGCCGCTTTTGATGGGCTCCACCGCCACATTATCCATGGCCCGCTGATCCTTTTCAGAAATCCGCTCCAACGCCTTGGATTTGACCAGATAGGCGGCGTAATTGTCCGCGTGAAATGTCAAACCGGCGGAACGGGGGCGGCCGTCCCGTCATATAGTGGAAGGAACTCCATTTTGAGAAAGGCAGGATTCCGCCCATGATTAAAATCTTTATCGATCAGGGACACAACCCCACGAATCCCAACGCCGGGGCGGAGGCCAACGGTGTGCGGGAGCAGGATGTGACCTACGAGGTAGGGGTGCGGCTGGCCGATTTGCTGCGGGCCAACCCCAATTTCGAAGTCCGGCTGTCAAGAAATTCGCCGGACGAGCAGCTGGGGACCTCCAACGCCACCTCTCTGGCCGCCCGGGTTAACGCGGCCAACAGCTGGCCCGCCGATTATTTCATCAGCCTGCACTGCAACGCCAGCACCAACACCACCGCCAGCGGCAGCGAGGTCTATGTCTACAGCGAAACCAGCCCGGCCTTCCCGCTGGGCGAGGCCATCCTGGTGGGACTGCAGAACGCCACCGGTCTGCGCAACCGGGGAATGTTCATCCGCCCGAGCCTGTACGTGCTGCGCCGCACCAACATGCCCGCCCTGCTGGTGGAAATGGGCTATCTGACCAATCCGGAGGACGCCCGCCTGCTGTCCACCGACCCGCAGAGCTTCGCCCGGGGCATCTACAACGGCATGCTGTCTTATTTTCAGCTGACATAATTCCCCGCAAGCTGCATACACTACTGCCAGGAATGAACAAGGAGGCAGCAAGCTATGCAAGACAACCATCGCTTTTATCTGTGCCGCAGAGACGGCACCCTGGTGGGCCTCATCCACGGCGGCGGGGAACTGACCTGCTGCGGGGAGCCCATGGAGGAGCTGACAGCGGGCAGCACCGACGCCGCCCAGGAAAAGCACGTGCCGCAGGTGAAGGTGGACGGCTGCGACGTGACCGTGGAGGTGGGCAGCGTGCACCATCCCATGTCGGAGGAACACAGCATCAACTGGGTGTACCTGCTTACTGAAAAAGGCGGCCAGCGCAAGAACCTGCCCTTCGACGGCAAGCCGGTGGCCGTCTTCCGGCTGACCGACGACGATCGCCCGGTGGCGGCCTACGCCTACTGCAACCTCCACGGGCTCTGGAAAACCGAGATATGAAAACGGCCCCGCGGGTTATCCGCGGGGCCGCTTATTTATTCGCCGAAGCAGGCGGTGCAGAAGGGGGTGGTGCAGCCGCGGCAGGCTTCCCTAAGGCCGGGGAGGCTGATGTAGCCCAGGCTGTCGGCCCCGATGGAGCGGCAAACGGCATCCATCCCCATGCGGCCCGCAATCAGGTTCTCCTCGTCCCCGATGTCGGTGCCGTAATGGCAGGTGTGGCGGAAGGGCGGCGAGGAAATCCGCACATGCACCGCCGCCGCCCCCGCCGCGCGCAGGCTGCGCACGATTTTTTCGCAGGTGGTGCCCCGGACGATGGAGTCGTCCACCAGCACCACCCGCTTCCCCCGCACCACGGCGGACAGCGGGTTGAGCTTCAGGCGCACGGCGGTGTCCCGCTGGGTCTGGGTGGGAAAAATGAAGCTGCGGCCTACATAGCGGTTCTTCATAAAGCCGGTGGCCAGGGGCAGGCCGCTTTCGGCGCTGTAGCCGGCGGCGGCCTCCAGGCCGGAATCCGGCACGCCGCAGACGATGTCCGCGTCGGCGGGATGCTCCCGGGCCAGAATCCGCCCCATCCGGCACCGGGCCTCGTACACGCTCAGCCCGTCGATAACCGAATCCGGCCGGGCGAAATACACATACTCAAAGATGCACAGCCCCCCGGCTGCCGGGCGGGAGGCGGGCACGGCGTCCCGGGCGATCAGGCGGCCGTTTTCCATCACCAGGATTTCGCCGGGGCGCACGTCCCGGATGGAGGAGAAGCCGCCGATTTCCAGCGCGCAGCTCTCGGAGGCCACGGCTATGCCCGCCTCGCTCTCCCCCACGCACAGCGGGCGGTAGCCGCTGGGATCCCGCAGGGCGACGAGCCGCCCGCCCCCGTCCAGGATGACCAGGGAAAACGCGCCCTCCAGCCGGGCCGCCGCTTCCTTCACCCCTGTCAGCAGGTCGCCCGTTTGCAGGGCGCAGCAGGCGATCAGCTGGGAAACCACCTCGCTGTCGCTGGAGGCGGAGAAATGCAGGCCCTCGGCCTGCAGCTCGTCCCGCAGGGCGGCGGCATTGGTGACGTTGCCGTTATGGGCGGCGGCCAGACGGCCGGTCAGGTATTCAGAGACGAAGGGCCCCGCGTTCTCCCGGGTGCTCGCGCCGGTGGTCGAATACCGGGTATGCCCCACCGCCGTTTTCGCATGGGCAAGGGCCTCCATCGCCGCGGGGGTGAACACCTCCCCCACCAGGCCCGCGTCCTTATGGCAGAGGATCCCGCCGTCCTGCGCCACGGCGATGCCCGCTCCCTCCTGCCCTCGATGCTGGAGGGTCAGCAGCCCGTTCATGGTCAGGGCGGCAGCGCCGCCTGTCCGGGTGCTCACGCCGAAGACGGCGCATTCCTCCCGGGGCTTGTCATCAATTCTCATAGGTTTTCAGGATCCCTTCCGCTATCGCTCGTCTCGTCGTGCGCCGATCCATGGCCTGCTTTTCGATGTACCGGTGGGCCTCCGGCTCCCGCATGTGCATGTGGGTCATGAGGATGCATTTCGCCCGGCCGACCAGGCGGACGTCCTCCATCCGCCCCTTGAGCAGGCGGTTCTCCTCCTCCAGGGCCCGGATACGCCGCTGCGCCGCCGAAACCGCGCCCAGCGCGGCGGCAAGCTGCGCCCGGCTCACCGGCTTGGCCAGGGTGAGAACCCCGGCCTCCTCCAGCCCCTGGGGCGGCGGCCCGGCGGTAAGCAGCAGCACCTGCCCCGTTGTCCGCCCGGCCAGCTGCCGGGCCAAGGCGGCCCCCGTCCCGTCCGGCAGGGGCGCGTCAATCAGGATCAGGGCGAAGCTTTCCGCCGCCGCCCGGCGGCGGGCATCCCCGCCGGTGCGGGCCGTCACAATCCGCCGGCAGCCGGCCGCGTCCAGCAGCGGCCGCAGCTGCGCGGCAGCTGTCTCCGTGGTGGAGACAAGCAGCACCGGTTCCATCCAATCATCTCCCTCAGTTGGGGGTGTACAGCTGCTGATAAGGGTTCTTCGCGTTGGGACGCAGCAGGACGTACTCGTCCGCCAGCAGGCTGTCCGCGTCCATACGGAAACGGCGGGCGAATTCGTGCACATAAGGCGCCGCCTCCTCCATGTCGCCGGCCGTAGCGGAGCTGACCGTCACCTGGGCGGGCAGCGGAGGCAGCGGCTGCGCGGTGCGGATGAGAATCCGCCCCCCGTGCATCCCGGTCCCCGTGAAGTTGCTAAGAGGCGCGTCGGAGGCGCCGATGCCCAGCACGATGATGGTGCCTCCCGCCAGGTATTCCCCGAGGAAGCTGCCCACCCGGCCGCCGATGACGATGACCGGCTGCTTATCCTCGTAAGCCTTCATGTGGATGCCGGCCCGATACCCGGCGTCGCCCCGCACGTAAATCGCGCCGCCCCGCATCGCATAGCCCAAAGCGTCCCCGGCGTTGCCGTGCACGACGATTTCCCCGGCGTTCATGGTGTCTCCCACCGCGTCCTGCACGTTGCCGTGCACCTCGATAACCGCGCCGTCCAGATAGGCGCCCAGGGCGTTGCCCGGCGTGCCGTGAATGGTCACGGTCTTATCCTTCAGGCCGCTGCCGATGAACCGCTGCCCGCAGCAGTCCCGGATGCACACGTCCCCCGGGGCCGCCTTCACCTGCCGGTTCAGCGCCTGAAAATCCAGGCCTTTCGCCGCTATATCCATACGGACCATTCCTTTCCCTATCGCGTTTATTCGCCCGCGTGCTTCACGCCCAGAAGCTCCAGCTCCTTTTCGTTCAGGCCCACGCCGCGCAGCATCAGCCGGTTGCCCCTCAGGCTCTCGATGGAATTGATGCCCATGCCGCCCAGCATTTCCTCGATCTCATGCCGCCATCCGGTCAGCAGGTTGACCAGCCGGCGCACGCCCACGTCGGGGCGCAGCCGCCCGGCCAGTTCCGGAATCTGGGTGGCGATGCCCCAGTTGCACCGGCCCGACTGGCAGCTCCGGCACAGGTGACAGCCCAGCGCCATCAGGGCCGCGGTGCCGATGTACACGCAGTCGGCCCCCAGGGCGATGGCCTTGACCACGTCGGCGCTCGACCGGATGCCGCCCCCCGCGATGATGGACACCCGATCCCGGATCCCCTCCTCCCGCAGACGGGTGTCCACGCTGGCCAGAGCCAGCTCAATGGGGATGCCCACATGGTCGCGGATCCTCGTGGGTGCGGCCCCCGTGCCGCCCCGGAACCCGTCGATGGCGATGATGTCCGCGCCGCTGCGGGCGATGCCGCTGGCGATGGCGGAAATATTATGTACCGCCGCGATTTTGACAATCACCGGCTTGCGGTAGTCGGTGGCCTCCTTGAGGGAGACGATGAGCTGCCGCAGATCCTCGATGGAATAGATGTCGTGATGGGGCGCGGGGGAAATGGCGTCGGCACCCTCGGGAATCATCCGGGTGCGGGAGATGTCCCCCACGATTTTCGCCCCGGGCAGGTGCCCGCCGATGCCCGGCTTGGCCCCCTGGCCGATCTTTATCTCGATGGCCGCGCCGGCGTTCAGGTAGCCGGGATGCACGCCGAACCGGCCGGACGCCACCTGCACCACCGTGTTTTCCCCGTAGCGGTACAGGTTCTCATGCAGGCCGCCCTCCCCGGTGTTGTAGAGGATGCCCAGCTCTTCCGCCGCCCGGGCCAGGCTCTCGTGCACGTTATAGCTCACCGAGCCGTAGCTCATGGCGGAGAACATCACCGGCATGGACAGGGCCAGGTGCGGGGGACGGTTATCCACCAAACGGCCCTCCCCGTCCCGCTCGATCCGTCCGGGCTTGGCCCCGAGGAACACCCGGGTTTCCATCGGTTCCCGCAAGGGATCGATGGAGGGGTTGGTGACCTGGGAGGCATTGAGGAGCAGCTTATCAAAATAGACAGGGTAGTCCATCGGGTTCCCCATGCTGGAGAGCAGCACGCCCCCGCTGTTCGCCTGCCGGTAGATTTCGTTCATCAGCGCGGGCGTCCAGCAGGCGTTTTCCCGGTAGACGTTCGTGCTTTTCACAATTTTCAGCGCCCGGGTGGGGCAGAACGCCACGCATCGCTGGCAGTTGACGCATTTCGCGTCGTCGCAGACCATGCGGTTTTCCTCGGCCGAAAACCGGTGCACCCCGTTGGCGCACTGGCGCTCGCAGGCGCGGCAGTTGGTACAGCGGCCGCGATCCCGCACCACCTCGAATTCCGGATACAAATCCTGTATGCTCATGCTGTTCACCTCTCCTGCTGCAATCCCACGAGGACGGGTTCTCCCCCGCGGGGCGCCCATACCCGCTCGAGCGTGGGCTCGATGCGCCGGATGGCCGCCTCCTCGCTGGCAAAATAGACCCGGCTTCCCTTTTCGCCCACCACCAGACTGCGCAGCTTCAGCCGGTCGTTGAGGGCCATCAGCCCCCCGTCGAAGCCCACCAGGATGGAAAAGGGCCCGGTAATCAGCTGGGACGCAAAGACCTGCCGCAGATATTCGTGGGTGCGCCGCTTCTCCGGCTCCATACGCTCGATGGTCTGCCAGAAGGGGGCGGCGATGACCGACGCGATCTCCTCAAAGGACAGGCCCACCTTCCGATGGAGATAGTCCACAATATAGGCGATGACCTCGGTGTCGGTCTGCAGGGTACAGGCGTAGCCATGCATCTCCATGGCGCGGCGGTTGGCGTCGTAGGAGGAAATCTCTCCGTTGTGCACCACGGAATAATCCAGCAGCGCGAAGGGATGCGCGCCGCCCCACCAGCCCGGCGTATTGGTGGGATACCGGCCATGGGCGGTGAAGCAATACCCCTCGTATTCCTCCAGGCGGTAGAACCGGCCCACGTCCTCCGGATACCCCACCCCCTTGAACACGCCCATGTTCTTCCCGCTGGAAAACACGTGGGCGCCGTCGATGCCGGTGTTGATGCGGAACACGCACCGGGCGACGAATTCCCGCTCGTCGAGCTGGCTGTCCGCCAGCTTGGAGGGCAGCGGGGTGAGGAAATACCGCCAAATCATGGGCTCGTCGGTGATGGCCTTCAGCTTGCGGGTGGGGATTTTCGAGAGGTTGATCATGTCGAAATGCCGATCCAGAAAATCCTCGCACTCCTTGCGGGCGGCGGTGCTGTCGTAAAACAGATGGAACGCGTAATAGTCCTTGTATTCCGGGTAGATCCCGTAGGCCGCGAACCCGCCGCCCAGTCCATTGGAGCGGTCGTGCATGACGGCGATGGACTCGATAATGGCCTCCCCGTTCATGCGCGCGCCCGACTTATCGAATATCCCCGCGATGGCGCACCCGGACGGGATGCGCACCTGCCCTTCCTTCCTCATATGGCTGACCGTCCTTTCGGTGGAGCGGCCGCTTGCCGGCGGCCGTGCTACGTCTTTCAGTATACGGCGGTCCAAAATCGCTGTCAAGATATTTTTGAAAATATTTTATCTTTAACTTTCATTTTGTCAGGATTTACAGAGGGTTTTCGGATTTTGTATCGTAGTTTTTGCAAGTTTAATATCAATAAATTTCACATTAGCTATTGACAAATGCGTGTCGGCGCGGTATGCTGTTAGCAGAGACAGCAAAGGCGCTGCGGACGGGGGACCGTCTGCGGCGCCTTTGTGTTTTCAGCAAAAGCAGTAAGGAGTTGACCGGTATGAAAAACGTTCCCAACCTGTTCGGCAGCATGGTGTTCAACGACGCCGTCATGCAGGCCCGCCTGCCCAAAGACGTGTACAAGGCGCTGAAAAAGACCATGGCCCTGGGCACCCACCTGGAGCTGGACGTGGCCAATGTGGTGGCCAACGCCATGAAGGACTGGGCCGTGGAGCACGGCGCGACCCATTACACCCACTGGTTCCAGCCCATGACCGGCGTGACAGCGGAGAAGCACGACAGCTTCATCTCCCCCGAGCCGGGCGGGCGGGTGCTCATGGAGTTCTCGGGCAAAGAGCTGGTGCGGGGCGAGCCGGACGCCTCCAGCTTCCCCTCCGGCGGCCTGCGGGCCACCTTCGAGGCCCGCGGCTACACGGTTTGGGACATCACCTCCTACGCTTTCATCAAGGACGGCACCCTTTACATACCAACCGCCTTCTGCTCCTACAGCGGCGAGGCGCTGGATAAGAAAACGCCGCTCCTGCGTTCCATGGAGGCCCTGGATCGGCAGGCCATGCGGATTCTACGGCTGTTCGGCAACACGGCGGCCCATCGGGTCATCACCACCGTCGGACCGGAGCAGGAGTATTTCCTGGTGGACAAGGCCGCGTATGAGAAACGGCCGGACCTCCTGTATACCGGGCGCACCCTCTTCGGCGCGCGGCCTCCCAAGGGGCAGGAGCTGGAGGATCACTATTTCGGCAGCATCAAGCCCCGGGTGGCCGCCTTCATGCGGGAGCTGGAGGAGGAGCTGTGGAAGCTGGGGATACCGGCCAAAACCAAGCACAACGAGGTAGCCCCCGCCCAGCACGAGCTGGCCCCCGTGTTCGAGACCACCAACATCGCCTGCGATCACAACCAGCTGACCATGGATCTGATGAAAACCGTGGCGGCCCGGCACGGGCTGGTCTGCCTGCTGCACGAGAAGCCCTTCGCCGGGGTCAACGGCAGCGGCAAGCACAACAACTGGTCCATCAGCACCGACACCGGCGTCAACCTGCTGGAGCCGGGCGACACCCCTCACGACAACGCGCAGTTCCTGCTGTTCCTGTGCGCCGTCATCCAGGCGGTGGACGATTACCAGGATCTGCTGCGGGTATCGGCGGCCAGCGCCGGCAACGATCACCGGCTGGGGGCCAACGAAGCGCCGCCCGCCATCATCTCGATGTTCTTGGGCGACGAGCTGACCGAGATCCTGAAAAGCCTGGAGTCGGGCGCGGCGTATCACGGCCCGGATAAGCATCCCATGGAAATCGGGGTGACGGTGCTCCCCCACTTCCCCAAGGACACCACCGACCGGAACCGCACCTCCCCCTTCGCCTTCACCGGCAACAAGTTTGAGTTCCGGATGCTGGGCTCCGCGTTCTCCATCGCCGGGCCGAACATCGTGCTGAACACCGTGGTGGCGGAATCCCTGCGCCAGTTCGCCGACCAGCTGGAGGCCTCCGTCGATTTCCAGGCGGATCTGGCCGCCCTCATCCGGAAGACCATCCGGGAGCACCGGCGCATCGTCTTTAACGGCAACAGCTATTCCGACGAGTGGGTGGCCGAGGCCGAGGGACGCGGCCTGTCCAACCGACGCTCCACCGTGGAGGCGCTGCCCGCCTTTGTGGAGCCGAAGAGCATCGAGGTGTTCACCCGGCACCACGTCTTTACCGAAACCGAGCTGCGCTCCCGGTACGAGATCCTGCTGGAAAACTACGCCAAGACCCTGCGCATCGAGGCCCTGACCATGGTGGATATGGTCCGGCGGGACGTCATCCCCGCCTGCGTCGGCTACCAGAATGAGCTGCTGAGCCTGCTGCAGGCGAAGAAAGCCTGCTTCAAGAGCGGCGGCGCGCTGGAGGAGCAGCTCTGCGCAAAGATCGACGGCCTGTGCGGCTGCCTGATGAGCAAGCTGGAGGCCCTGGAGGACGCGCTGCTCGGCGCGCCGGAGAGCGCCTCCCCCCTGGACGAGGCGGACTACACCCGCCGCCGCGTCTTCGGCAGCATGGCCGAGCTGCGGCTGGTGGTGGACGAGCTGGAAACCCTGGTTTCCAAGAAATACTGGACGCTGCCCACCTATGCGGATCTGCTCTACAGCGTCCAATAAAACGCGCACAAAGACGTGCGTCCGCCGGTTTGTCTCCGGCGGGCGCACGTTTTATTTTAGGAGGAATGCAGTATGTTTGCGGCACTGGACACCATTTGGGTACTGCTGGGGGCGGTACTCGTCTTCTTCATGCAGGCCGGGTTCGCCATGGTGGAAACCGGCTTCACCCGGGCGAAAAACGCCGGGAATATCATCATGAAAAACCTGATGGATTTCGCGGTGGGCACCCTGGTCTTCTGGGCCATCGGCTTCGGGCTGATGTTTGCGGGGGACGGGCCTTTCATCGGCGGGCTGGACTTCTTTATCCGCGGCGATTACAGCCAGTCGTTCCCCTCGAGCGCGTTCGTCATCTTCCAGACGGTGTTCTGCGCCACCGCCGCCACCATTGTCTCCGGCGCGATGGCGGAGAGGACCAAGTTCTCCTCGTATCTGGTCTACAGCCTGGTGATCAGCGCCGTCATCTACCCCATCTCCGGCCACTGGATCTGGGGCGGCGGCTGGCTGTCCCAGCTGGGCTTCCACGATTTCGCCGGCTCCACCGCCGTGCACATGGTGGGCGGCGTGGCGGCCCTGGTGGGCGCGAAAATCCTGGGGCCCCGCATCGGCAAATACGGCAAGGACGGCAAGCCCCGGGCCATCCCGGGCCACAGCCTCCCTCTCGGCGCCCTCGGCGTCTTCATCCTGTGGTTCTGCTGGTTCGGCTTCAACGGCTGCTCCACCGTTTCCATGACCGGGGACGACGCGATCCGTTCGGCCGCCGATATTTTCGTCACCACCAACCTGGCGGCGGCCACGGCGACGACGGCGGTGATGATTATCACCTGGATCCGGTATAAAAAGCCCGACGTGTCCATGACTCTCAACGGCTCCCTGGCCGGTCTGGTGGCCATCACCGCCGGATGCGACGCAGTCACGCCGGTGGGCGCGTTCTTCATCGGCCTGATCGCCGCTTTCGTGGTGGTTTTCGGCATCGAGTTCATCGATAAGGTGCTGAAAATCGACGATCCGGTGGGCGCTATCGGCGTGCACGGCCTGTGCGGCGCGACGGGCACCCTGCTGACCGGCCTGTTCGCGGTGGACGGCGGCCTGTTCTACGGCGGCGGCTTCAAAATGCTGGGGGTGCAGGCCCTGGGCGTGGCCGCGGTGATCGCCTGGGTGGGCGTTACCATGACCGTGGTGTTCCAGGTAATCAAGAGAACCATCGGCCTTCGGGTTCCCAAAAATGAGGAAACGGCGGGGCTGGACATCATCGAGCACGGCCTGACAAGCAGCTACGCCGACTTCATGCCGGCGGAGAACGAGGCCGCGGCGGCGGTGCCGGTGGAGGCGGCGGTGCCGGTGGTGAGCACGGCCGGACCGGACGTCAAGCTGACCAAGGTGGTCGTCATCACCCGGCAAAGCAAGTTCGAAGAGTTGAAGGCCGCTCTGGAGCAAATCGGCATCACCGGCCTGACGGTGACCCAGGTACTGGGCTGCGGCATGCAGAAGGGGCGCCGGGAATACTATCGCGGCGCCGAGGTGGAAACCACCCTGCTGCCCAAGGTCAAGCTGGAGGTCGTCATCAGCAAGGTGCCGCTGGATCTGCTGATTGCCACGGTGCGCCGGGCGCTGTACACCGGCGCTGTGGGCGACGGCAAGATCTTCGTTTACGACGTGGAAAACGTCGTCAAGGTGCGTACCGGCGAGGAAGGCTACGCCGCCCTGCAGGACGAGGACTGAAACCCGCCCCGGTGGCAGCCCGATAAGGGCCGCCACCGGGGC
>URCA01000063.1 GCA_900546265.1 uncultured Oscillospiraceae bacterium
AGCGTACGGTTCGCATCCGTAAGGTCGAGAGTTCGATCCTCTTCGTCTCCACCAACAAAAACCCGCCATGGTTTTGCCATGACGGGTTTTTGCTATGTTATTTTTCGCTTTTATCTTGTAAGACTAACAGAAATTTGCGATAATATAAAAAATGCAAGAGGGTATATGATGAAAAAAGCCACTCAGATAGAGTCAGCGCCGGTATTTTGGTACTTTGAAAAAATATGTGCTATTCCGCACGGTTCAGGCGACATGGATGCCTTGAGTGAATACTGTATGCGGTTTGCAGAAGAAAACGGTTTACAAGCCGTTTGCGACGAGGCAAAAAATGTGGTGATCTATAAGCCTGGTACAAAGGGCTATGAAAATGCTGAGCCGGTTATTCTCCAGGGGCATCTTGACATGGTGTGCCAGAAAACGGAAAATTCAACCATGGACTTTGCAAAAGACGGAATAGAGGCTTTTACAGACGGTGATTTTATAAAAGCAAAAGGGACAACCCTGGGTGCGGATAACGGCATTGCCGTATCGATGATTATGACCATATTGGCGAGCCAGAATCTGCCCCATCCGCCGATCGAAGCGGTTTTTACAACCGATGAAGAAATAGGCATGCTTGGAGCCCAAAGGCTGGACACCGCTGTTTTGAAGGGCAGAAGAATGATCAATCTGGACGCGGAGGAAGCGGAGCTCCTGACCGTTTCCTGCGCGGGGGGCAGTGATTGTAAGCTGATCCTTCCGTTTGATAGAAAAGTCGTGCGCGGTACGAAAATTCTATTGGAGATCCAAAATTTGAAAGGCGGCCATTCCGGCGTTGATATCGATAAGGGCCGTGTAAATGCCAACGTATTGGCGGGGAGAATTTTGCATCATGCGAGGAAAACGACGGCGTATGATATCCTAAAAATCAATGGCGGAACGAAAGGAAACGCCATTCCCTTTTGCTGTAAAGCGGAACTTGTCACGGCAGACGCGGAAAGCTTTATACAGGTACTTGAAGACTATTGTTCTGTTGTAAAAAGGGAGATCGGAGACAGGGAAGAACAGTGTTCGATCCGTGTAACGATGGAAGCGGCCGGTGAGTTTGATGTTTTGGACTCTGTCGCCCGGGACAAGCTGTTATACATGCTGTTGATGACGCCAAACGGTGTGGTGGACATGAGTGCGGAAATAGACGGTTTGGTTGAAACCTCATTGAATCTGGGGATTCTGATGACAGAAGCGGACGGAATTGTTCTGCAGTACGCTCTGAGGAGCAATAAAAAATCCGCCCTGACTTATCTGGAGGACAAGCTCGCGGCGTTTGCCTCCTATAACGATTGCCGCTTCGGCATATCCGGTCGGTATGTCCCCTGGGAATTTAAAAAGAATTCGCCGCTCCAACAATTGTATATGGATGCTTTTTGCGAAAAGTTTGGGCACAAACCTCAAATTGCCGCCATCCATGCCGGGCTGGAATGCGCGGTGTTTGCGCAGAAAATGGAGGGGTTGGATTGTATTGCGATTGGCCCGGATATGTTTGACGTGCATACGGTAAATGAAAAACTAAGCATTTCTTCCACCACGGAAATTTTCGAGCTGCTATGTGTCGTGCTCGAAAGATGCAAATAAAATGTTCTGAAATACGGCGGCAATATTCTGTTTATGACGCGTGCGGAGAGGAATGAAGAACTATGGATAACAAAGAATTTAAGCCATATATTCCAGCGGAAAAAATTACTCCCGAAATTACGATAACTTCTATCGTTATGGGCGTGCTGTTGGCCGTTATATTCGGTGCGGCAAATGCTTATCTGGGATTGCGGGTGGGTATGACCGTTTCGGCGTCCATTCCCGCAGCGGTCATTGCCATGGGCGTCATCCGTGTCATTATGCGCAAAAATTCTATTCTGGAGAGCAATATTGTGCAGACCATCGGTTCGGCCGGCGAGTCATTGGCGGCCGGTGCCATCTTTACACTGCCGGCCCTGTTTTTGTGGGCGGCGGAGGGCAAGGTGGATAAGCCGGGAATATGGGAAATCACCGCGATCGCGCTTATTGGCGGGCTGCTTGGCGTGTTTTTTATGGTCCCGCTCCGCAATGCCCTGATTGTGAAAGAGCATGGGGTACTTCCCTATCCGGAGGGAACCGCCTGTTCCGAGGTGCTTCTGGCTGGAGAAGAAGGCGGCGCGAAAGCCTCGACCGTTTTTGCCGGCATGGGCTTTGCGGCGTTATTCAAGTTTATTATTGATGGATTAAAGCTGGTTGCCGGAGAAATTTCGGTAAGCGTTAAGGGCTTTGCGGGACAGATCGGCACGCAGATTTATCCGGCGGTCATGAGCGTGGGCTATATCTGCGGCGCAAGGATTTCGTCCTATATGTTTGCCGGCGGCATTTTGAGCTGGCTTGTTATCATCCCGCTTATTGTGCTGTTCGGTGCGGATATGACGCTGTATCCCGGAACAGCGCCGATCAGCGAGATTTTTGCAAAGGGCGGCGCGGGCGCCATCTGGGGCACCTATATCCGCTATATCGGGGCGGGTGCGCTGGCTGCAGGCGGCATTATCAGCCTGATAAAATCTCTGCCGCTTATTCTAAAGACTTTTGGAGGCGCCGTGAAGAGCATGGCGGGCTCAAAAGAGAAGGCGAATGAACGCACGTCGAAAGACATCTCCATCAAAGTGGTGTTTCTGGCGATTGTGGTTCTGACTCTGCTCGTATGGCTCATCCCCGCCATTCCGGTTAGTTTGCTCGGTGCGGTCATTATCGTTGTATTTGGCTTCTTTTTCGCTACCGTTTCCTCTCGCATGGTGGGCTTGGTCGGCAGCAGCAACAATCCAGTTTCCGGCATGGCCATTGCCACTCTTCTGATTGCTACACTCATTTTAAAGGTTAGCGGGGCAACCGGTATTGCCGGTATGTGCAGCGCGATTGCGATTGGCTCGGTTATTTGTATTGTTTCCGCCATTGCCGGCGATACGTCCCAGGATCTGAAGACCGGGTACCTTTTAGGCGCCACACCGAAGAAACAGCAGATTGGCGAAATTGTCGGCGTTATTGCCGCGGCACTGGCAATCGGCGGAACACTCTATCTCCTGGACAGCGCGTGGGGCTTTGGTACAGACGAACTCGCAGCGCCTCAGGCCACCCTGATGAAGCTGATTACAGAAGGGGTTATGGAAGGAAATCTTCCGTGGGCGCTGGTGTTTATCGGTGCTTTTATTGCCGTGTTGGTCGAGATTGTCGGCATACCGGTTCTGCCCTTTGCGATTGGCGTGTATCTTCCAGTTCAGCTGAATGCGTGCATTATGGTTGGCGGTCTTGTCCGCCTGGCTTTGGATAAGCTGAAGCGCAGCAAAGAGGAAAAGGATGCCATTGTGAATGACGGCGTTCTTTTCTGTTCGGGTATGATAGCCGGTGAAGGCCTGGTGGGGATCCTGCTGGCAATTTTGGCGGTGTTTGGTCTGAATTCCGCGATTAACCTGTCCGAAAAATGGGCGATACCGGCGGTGGTTTCCAATATCGGAGGACTGGTGTTATTCGGTGTCATCATTCTGACGCTGTTGAAATTCTCCTTGTGGAAGAAGAGAAAATAAAAATGCGAAACAAACAGTCCGAAAATTATTTGGATGGGAAGCCGCTGCGGAATGAAAAAATTTCGTGGTCGGTCGAGGATGGACAAGTAACGCTGGAAATTGAAAATAAAGGCATATGGAATACGCTTTTTCAAAAAGTTTTGAAAAAGCCGCGGATCAGCTATGTGCATCTGGACGAAATGGGGAGTTTTATCTGGCCCCTTTTAGATGGCGAAAAGAGCATTCTGGAGATAGGAAAAGCCGTTGAAGAACAATTTGGAGATAAGGCAAATCCGTTATATGAAAGATTGGCTGAATATTTTCGGATTTTGGAAAGCTATCATTTTATACACTTAAATACATGAGCTTTACGCCAGCTGTATCCATATGGTCTTTCCATGTAGATCCGAATGGCTGTCGCAAGGTGGAAATGAAGAGAGCGGTCAAGGGGTTGAAGCCTTGGCCGCTCTTTATTTGGAGGCCGGTGCGGGTTCGACAACGCTGTGGGTTGTAGCAAGGCTAATCCCCCTTTTGGCCTAAGGCTTGTTTGCCGCAGAAGTTTTTTTGTGCGGCGATGGTTGCCAGCGTATCGCCCAGCTGTGTCAGAGTGGCCCCGATGAGAGTAATCTCGTCGGCTTCACGTCCTTCGGCGATGGCGGCCGCTATGGCGGTAATGCCGGCGGCTAACGTATTCGGACACACAATGTCACCTCCCCAATATATATTCTATGCACGAGACCCTGGTCATGTCCGGCCAAGTGCGCCAATCATGCAATAAGCGCGTCCCCCCATAACGCAGGCCAAGTTCCCGGGATCCAGCGTTTATCTATGGGCAAATACAGAAACTTTACAAATCGTTTATTGACTAGGCGCTCTATAAATCATATAATAGACTAATCGGTCTACTATATGATTGAAGGGGATCCCTATGAAAAAAGCAGAAAAAACTGAACGGACAAAGGAACGAATTCTTCAAGCAGCGATGGAAGAGTTTGGAAGAAAGGGGTATGCGGCCGCCACCATAGGCGCCATTTGCAGCGAACACGGCATCGCCAAGGGCCTGCTCTACCATAACTTTGTGGGTAAGGACGACCTGTATTTAGCCTGTGTATCCCGCTGCTTCGATGATGTGACGGCATATCTGCAGGGGCAGAACCTGGGGGCGGATCTGCATCGTTATATGGAGTATCGTTTTCGGTATTTTTCCGATCATCCGCTGTGTGCAGGGCTTTTCTTTGAGGCGGTATTGCAGCCCCCGGCAGCCCTCGTCTCTGCCATTCGGGAACGAAAGAGAGCGTTCGACCAACTGAACCAGCGGATTTATCGCGAGGCGCTGTCCGCGATGAAGCTGCGCAGGGAAGTCACCGAAGCGGAGGCCATGGAATACTACGCCATCATGCAGGAGATGTTCAATGGATATTTCAGCAGCCCGGCCTATGCGGGCAAAGATTTTAAGACGGTGGTGGCCGACCATGAGGATAAGCTGGCCAAAATGCTGGATCTCATGCTGTACGGTATTGCGGAAAGGGGCTCTGAAAAATGATCCTGTCTATTGTGCGGCTTCTGGCCGCTGTGATTCTGGCCTTTCTGGCCGGGAAACTCATCTCCAAGCTGAAGCTGCCCTCCATTTTGGGGTGGCTTATCGCCGGCATGGTTCTGGGCCCTCATGCTTTATCTTTGGTAAACAGCGCCCTCCTCGATGCGGTTTGGTATCAAAGCGCGGTGCATATTCTGGAGTGTGCGGTCGGCCTGATGATCGGCACGGAACTGGTCTGGAAGAGGATTAAGAAATCCGGGCGCTCCATCATCATCACCACCCTCACCCAATCCCTGGGCACTTTTCTGCTGGTGTCGCTTGTGTTCGGCATCGTCTTCTATTTTACAAATATCCCGTTGTATCTAGCCTTCCTTTTCGGCGGGATCGCTTTGGCGACGGCTCCCGCCCCGGCGCTGTCCATCGTGCGGGAATTTAAGACCAAGGGCCCCGTCACTTCGACCTTGATCCCCATGGCCGCGCTGGACGATATTGTGGGCTGCATCCTGTTTTTCACCACCATTGCGCTGGTCGCGGGGAACCTGTCCGCCGGAGAAATGCCCGCTTACATGATCGCTCTGGTGGTGCTGCTGCCCCTGGCGATCGGCGTGGTCACCGGCCTGCTGGCGGGTCTTGTGCTGAAAAAAGAGCGCCCTGCGCCGGTTACCCTGTTCCTCCTCATCTTCACCATTCTGATTGCCTCCGGCGTAGGGTTCCTGTGCAACGGCCTGCTGCCCCGCCCGGTGCTCAATTTCATGCTCATCGGCATGGCGTTTTCCGCCACTTTCTCGAATATGATGCCTGAGGAACGGCTGGAGCAGATCATGAAGGGCTTCAATCCCATTCTCGGCGTGGCCATGATTGTCGTCATCCTCAACCTCGGCGCGCCGCTGGATTACCATCTGATCCTGGGGGCCGGGCTGTTTACCGCCATCTACATCATTGCCCGGGCATTGGGAAAATATTTTGGAGCGTTCTTCGGCGCGGCGGTCACCAAGTCGCCCAAAACCGTGCGTAATTTTCTGGGCTTCACCCTGCTGCCTCATTCGGGGGTGTCCCTGGTCTTTACCGGTATCGCCGTGTCTGTGCTGACCGGCCCGGCTCCAGAATGCGCGAAAATCATCCAGGGTACCATCGCCGCCGCGGCGGTTATCAACGAGATCATCGCGGTTATCATGGCGAAAAAAGGATTCGAATGGGCGGGGGAATTTCACAAAGGAGAGCCTGAGGAAGAGGAAAGCCGTAAGCTACCGGTTGATTGAGAAATACGGGCATACGCTGGGCGCTGGGCACAGCTTTTGTGGCAATAGCGCCGGAATATAAAACCGCGGGGGAAATCCGACGATTTCCCCCGCTTTTTTGCCGCCTGTTCATATAAAAGGCAGACCGGAGGGGCGCTGGCGTACATTCCCTATAAGAGAGCGGATAAACCGGCTTTCCGCAAGAGAATAGGATTCCGGAACGTATTGTGCCATTCCGCATAAGCTGTACTATACCCCTACGGGAAGGGGGTTGTACTCATGTCAGAATGTACGAGTTGCTCGGCTGGAGTTACTGCTAACCTGTCAGAGCCGGTTGAAGGCACTTGCCCGGCTGTTGGCTATCAGAAAGTAGCTGTTTGTGTCCCGGTGCTTGTCACGCCTTTTGCGCATACCGGAAAGACGGTGACCAAGTGCTGCGGTGAGCCGGCTGTTGTTCCTGGCGAAATGCCCTGTCCCGGAAGAAAGAACGGTGTTTGCGCATTTACCATCAGTCAGACGATATGTGTGGAGGTTCCCGTGAACTTTGGCGCTACGGCAGTAGTAGGCGACACCTTTGTTGACTGTATCGACGCTTCCGCTGAGGATATCTGTCGGAACTGCAAAGAGGAGGTTTGAAAGAAATGGCCTATGATACCCCCTGCCAGCCGGAATCCTCTATTCCATCTGAAACATGCGGATGCAAGCAGGATGGATGCGAAAAGGTCGGTTACCAATATGCGGATATCAGCGTTCCGGTAGAATTGAAATCGGATGCGAGTATTGGCGAGGTAACGGTGGAATGCTGCGGTGAGCCTTGTGTGAATTGTCGTGAATGCGACTGCGGAGACGCATGTGAAATCGTCGTCACGCAAAAGGTGAACATCCGCATTCCGGTCCATTATCAGGTAACCGCATGCATGGGTGACAGCACCATGAACTGCGATTGCGGCGGCTCCTGCTGTCAATAATTTTCTGTGGCGCGTTGCGACGAAATCGCAACGCGCCTACTTATTACGCAGATCTCTTATGGATATCTTGAATTGCATGGTCGGTTTCACGTCATGCGTTGTCTTACGCTGTGTTATACTTTGGCTGGGATAGTGGGGGACGCAGAACTTTTATAACTTTTGGGATGTATTTCCAACTAAGATCGGTATAATCTTTTGGAATTTCTTTAAATAATATTAATTTTGTAAAGATCGATCGACAATTTCTGCTTTTTGTGATAGGATATATCATGAAATTGTCGAACAAGTGCGAGTTATTTCGAATTTTTCATGCATTTGTAGGACAAATTTGAGGAGGAAAACGAATGAAAAAGGTATGGACTCTCATTGCTTGCTTCGCCGCTTGTCTGTCTCTGGCCGCTTGCGGCACCGATTCGAACAGCAGCACGCCGGGCAGCACCGTCGCTACCACCACCACGGCCAAAACCGAGGCGGCCGACAAGACGGAGAAAACCACCGCGGCGACAACCGCGGCGACCAAGGAGCAGGGTTCCGCCGCCGGCATGACGTTGGAAGCGTATATCGCCTCGATCCAGGACAGCATTGATCAAATGTCCGCCGCCACGGAAAGCAGCGGCATGAAGATGAAGGTGTTCGCACGGGGCAAGTCCCTGGTGTACAGCTATCAGTATACCATCGATCTCGGGGATACGTCGCTGCTGAAATCCACCTTTGAGCAGGCGCTGGCTTCGACGGAAAGCACCTTCTCCAGCGTCCTGTCCGCCATGAAGCTCGTGGTGCCGGACGCGGAGTCCGTGACCGTTGAGTATCTGGACAAGGCCGGCAAGGTCATCGTTTCCAAGGAATTCAAATAAGCTTATACAGCAAGATAAAGCCCGAGGGGAGAGTAAATCGCTCTCCCCTCGGGCTTTTTTGTTCATCATAGGCGCCTTTTATTTCAGGGCCTGTCCGCCGCAGGAGATGATTCGCTGCGCCAGCCGCGCCATTTCTTCGGGGGATTCCTTCATGCCGGTTTCCAGCCATCGCTGGAATAATCCAATACAGCCGTACACGATGAACTCATAGAAATACTCGAAGCGTTCCGAATGCGCGCCCTCATACGCGGCGGTGATTTCCTGAAAGCATTTGTCCTTGACAATGGCCTTCAGCCGGTTGACAAAGGCGTGATCGCCGTTGGGCCCCAACAGCGCAATGGCCATGTCGGAGTAGTTGATAAAGAAATGAAAGATATCGTTCAAAATGGGGTAAGGGTTTTCCGCGTTGACGATGGAGGGCTGCGCGTTCAAAATCTGATTGAATTCCTCGAACATTTCCGCCTCCACCTGCTCGAGCATATCGTATACATCCTTATAATGCAGGTAGAACGTCCCCCGGTTAATGTCAACCATGTCGGCGATTTCCCGTACCGTGATGTCCTTAATCGGTTTTTCCTGCAGCAGCTTCGTCAGGGCGAGACGAAGCTGCCTTTTTGTTTTGCGGACACGCCTGTCGACTTTCTTTTCCTCCATGACCGCTCTCCCTTTCGCTACTCAACAATTTTATAATTTTATGTCTATTATTTAATAATGGACAAGGGATATGATTATTAACGCACACTTGGTTACTTATCTGGTGATTGCTTTCTGAACTAATATTAATATAATATAACTAGGCCTAAAAGTCAACAGCTGTTCATTTTAAATATTTCAAGTTTATTAGGGGGAGCGATCTATGGTCAAATTCGGCAAGGCGATCGTCAAGCTGCGAATTCCGATTCTGATCCTTGGGGTATTGCTGCTGATCCCATCGGTTTTCGGCATGATGAACACCAGGATAAACTACGATATGCTGGATTATCTGCCCGGGGACATGGACACGGTAAAAGGGCAGGACATTCTGCTGGACGAATTCGGCAAGGGCGCCTTTTCCCTGGTGGTGGTCGAAGGCATGGAGCCCAAGGACATCGCCGCCATGAGGGAGAAAATCGAAACGATCGAGCATGTGGAAACGGTGCTGTGGTACGACAGCCTGGTGGATTTGTCCGTTCCCATGGAAATGCTGCCCGATAAGCTTTATGAGGCCTTCAACCGGGGCGACAGCACCATGATGGCGATTTTCTTCGACACCTCTACCTCCGCGGATGAAACCATGGAGGCCATATCGCAAATTCGTTCGGTGGCCGGCAAGCAGTGCTTTGTTTCGGGTCTGTCGGCGTTGGTGACCGATTTAAAGGGCTTGTGCGAGCATGAGGAACCCATTTACGTCGCCCTGGCGGTGGTGCTGGCCTGTGCGGTTATGATGCTGTTTATGGATTCCTGGGTCATCCCGTTCATCTTCCTGATGAGCATCGGCATGGCGATTCTCTACAACCTGGGCAGCAACTTCTTTATGGGCGAGATTTCCTACATAACCAAGGCGTTGTCCGCCGTTCTGCAGTTGGGCGTCACCATGGACTATTCCATTTTTCTCTGGCACAGCTACTCCGAGCAGAAGGTCCGCTTTCAAGGGGACAAAAACCGGGCCATGGCCCACGCCATTTCCAACACCATCACGTCGGTGGTGGGCAGCTCGGTGACGACGGTGGCCGGTTTCCTGGCGTTGTGCTTCATGACGTTCACCTTGGGGCGGGATTTGGGCCTGGTCATGGCCAAGGGCGTGGTCTTGGGCGTAATCGCCTGTATCACCATCCTCCCGGCCATGATTCTCGTGTTCGATAAGCTGATTGAGAAAACCCGGCATCGCCCGCTCCTGCCCAAAATGGATAAGTTCGTGGGCTTTGTCACCAAGCGATCCTGGATTTTCCTGGTGGTTTTTCTCATTGCTCTGGTTCCCGCGTTTTATGGCTACCGGAATGCGAAGGTTTACTACGAGCTGAGCGAGGCCCTTCCCAAGGATATGGAGAACATCGTCGCCACCACGAAGCTGCAGGAGACCTTCGATATGGCGTCCACCCACATGATTCTGGCCGACGCCAAGCTGTCCGCCAAGGACGCGAAGGCCATGATGGACGAAATCGAAACCGTCGACGGCGTGAAATATGCCATCGGGTTTAATAGCCTGGTCGGCTCGGCTGTTCCGGAGGAAGTTCTGCCCGAGTCGCTGACCAGCCTGCTTAAGAGCGATAAGTATCAGCTCATGCTGGTCAGTTCCCGGTACAAAGTGGCGTCCGACGAGGTCAACCGGCAGGTGGACGATATCAACGCCGTATTGAAAAAGTACGACAAAAACGGCATGCTCATCGGGGAAGCCCCCTGCACCAAGGATCTGATCACCGTCACCGACCGGGATTTTAAGGTGGTCAACATCATTTCCATCGCGGCGATTTTCATCATCATCGCCCTGGTGCTGAAATCCGTCACCCTGCCGGTCATCCTGGTGGCGGTCATTGAGTTCGCCATCTTCATCAATCTGGGCATTCCCTTCTATACCGGCACGGCCCTGCCCTTTGTCGCCCCCATCTGCATCAGTACCATCCAGCTGGGCGCCACGGTGGACTATGCCATTCTGATGACCACCCGGTACAAAAAGGAGCGCTTCCGGGGCCGGGATAAGCATGAGGCCGTCAGGACGGCCCTGTCCGCGTCCATTCCCTCCATCACCGTCAGCGCTCTGGGCTTTTTCGCCGCCACCTTCGGCGTGGGCCTGTACTCGGATATCGATATGATTGGCTCCATGTGCAACCTGATGGCCCGCGGCGCCATCATCAGTATGCTATCGGTCATTCTCATTCTCCCCGCTATGTTCCTGCTGTTCGATAAAGTGATAGGCAAAACCACCCTGGGCATGCGGCCCAAACAGTCTCAAGGAGGTATCGGTCATGAAAAATAAGCTGCCTGTTAAAATTCTTGCCATCCTGCTGTCCTGCGGGCTGCTGACCGTGGGCGTGGGGGCCGCCCTGGCCCTGCAGCCGGCGGACGCCGCGCCGCCGGCTTCCGCCGCAACCAAGGAGCCGCAGCCGGCCGGCGCGGTTCAAAAGGAAGAAACGGTATACGTCTTGGCCAACGCCGACGGCACCGTGAGGAAAATCATTGTCAGCGACTGGCTGAAAAACACGCTCAAGCAGGACGTAATCGCCGACAAAAACGAGCTGTCCGAGGTGACGAACGTCAAAGGCGACGAGGGCTATTCCATGAACCCCGACAATATGCGGCTGTGGGACGCGAAGGGGCAGGATATTTATTATCAGGGCGAGATCCAGAAAAAGCTGCCTGTGGACATCTCCATCTCTTACAAACTGGACGGCCGCAGCATCTCCGCCGAGGAACTGGCCGGTAAAAGCGGCAAGGTCACCATGACCTTTACCTACACCAATAACCAGAAGCAGCCGGTGACCATCGATGGAAAAACGGAGGAGCTGTATGTGCCCTTCGTGATGCTGACCGGCATGATTCTGGACAACGATCACTTCCAGAATGTAACCGTCAGCAACGGCAAGGTTATCAGCGACGGGGATAAGAGCGTGGTTATCGGCTTTGCCCTGCCCGGTATGCAGGAGAATCTGAATCTTCCGGCGGATCGGCTGGAGCTTCCCTCCAGCGTGGAAATCACCGCCGACGCGACGGCGTTTTCCCTCATGACCACCATGACCATCGCCACCAACGATGTGTTTAACGAACTGGATCCCGACAAGCTGAACGATCTTAATCAACTGGGCGATTCGCTCGATGAACTCGGCGCCGCCGCCGGGAAACTGGTGGACGGCTCCTCCGCGCTGTACAGCGGCCTAAGCTCCCTGCTTGCCAAATCGGGCGACCTGATTAAGGGGATCGACCAGCTGGCCGCCGGCGCCAAGGAGCTGAGCGCCGGCGCCGGGAAGCTGCAAGGCGGCGCCGCCGATTTGCAGTCCGGCGCGAACGAGCTGGCTGACGGCCTGCAGCAGCTGTCTAAAAACAGCGCGGCCCTGAATGAGGGGGCTCAAACCGTCTTCAACACCCTCCTGGCCGCCGCCGATTCCCAGCTGGCCGCCGCCGGGCTGCAGACGCCGAAGCTGACGATCGACAATTACGCGAAGGTTCTCGATCAGATCCTCGCCTCCCTCAGCGAGGAGGCGGTGCGCAAGACCGCCGACGCGGCGGCGCTGGAAAAGGTCACCGCGGCGGTGAACGCGCAGGAAAGCGCCGTGCGCGCCCAAGTACAGGCGGTTGTTCGAAACCGCGTGCTGGAGGCGGTGCTGCAAACGCTGCATCCGCCCATCACCGTGGAGCAGTTCGCGCAGGCCCCCAAGGAGGTACAGGCCGCGGTTAATGCCGCCGTGGATCAACAGATGGGCACCGACGCGATAAAGGATCAGGTGGATACCGCCGTCCGGCAGCAAATCCAGCAGCTGATCGCGGATACTATGAAAAGCGCCGAGGTGCAGGCTCAAATTGAAGAAGCGGTGCAGAAAGCGGCCGCCGGCCGGGACAGCATCCAGACGCTGCGTAAGCAGCTGGACAGCTATCAGGAATTCTACACCGGCCTGCGGACGTATACCGCCGGCGTGGACGCGGCGGGCGCGGGCAGCGGCCAGCTGAAGGATGGTGCGGCGGATCTGGCCGGCGGCGCGGCGGATTTAGCGAAAGGCGCCGACCAGCTCTTAGCCGGTGTGCTGGAGCTGCAGAAGGGCGGCGCCGCCCTGATCGGCGGCGAGAAGGAGCTGAAAGCCGGCGCTATGCAGCTGTCCGACGGCATGAAGGAATTCAACAACAACGGCATCAAAAAGCTGACGGAGGTGTACGATGGCGACGTCAGCGTCCTCGTGGAACGTGTAAAAGCCGTCATCCGCATCTCCAAGAGTTACCAGACCTTTGCCGGCGCGTCGGATGAAACCGACGGCAGCGTGAAATTCATCTACAAGACCGACGGCATCGAATAGCCTCAAGCACCCCGCCATTTCGGCGGGGTGCTCAGTCTGTCAAAAAAGGGAATCCGCCATTCGTGAAACGAAAAAAGCGGAGGCGGGTTACCAATCGGTGTTTGCGAGGACATGTGCCTCGCAAACACACCTTATAG
>URCA01000064.1 GCA_900546265.1 uncultured Oscillospiraceae bacterium
ACCCGCCTCCGCTTTTTTCGTTTCACGAATGGCGGATTCCCTTTTTCGACAGCCTGAGGACGCCGTTTTAGCGGCGTCCTTTTCTTATGGTTCGGTACGGCGGGCCGCGGCGGCACGGATGGAGCCCACGATATCCTCCGGCAGCGGGCCGGGCTGATCGGCGGGGCGGCCGAGGTAAAAGCCTTGGAGATAATCCACCCCGTTTTCAATGAGAACCTCCATCTCTTCCTGGCATTCCACCCCTTCCGCGATGACACGGATCCCCCGCTCCCGGGAATAGGACACCAGGTTGCGCAGCACCTGCAGACGGTTATTGTCCGCATGGATGTTGCGCACGATAGCGATATCCAGCTTGACGAAATCCGGGGACAGATCCACCAGAATGGATTCCCCGTTGTAGCCCGTGCCGTAGTCGTCCAGCGCCAGGGCCCCATTCCAGCGGCGCACGAATTCCCGCTTGATAGCAGTGAAGCGATCATCTGGACGATCGTCCTCGGTCAGCTCCATCACCAGGCGGGGAAGCAGCCGCGCGTATGTCTCTTCCAGCCGCTGCAGCTTATCGGCGGACAGCACCTGGTTGGCAATGGAATTGACGAAAATCCGGCAGCCCGTGTTCGCCAGCGGCAGACGGGAGAAGCCCTCCAGCGCCTTGAACCAGGTCAGCCGCTCCATCTCGCCCAGCTTGGACTGGGAGCGGGCCAGGCTCAGCAGCTCATAGGGGGTCTTGATATTTTCGGTGTGCGGCCGGATAAGCGCCTCCACCCCGAACAACGCGCCGGTACGGGCGTCCACAATGGGCTGGAATTGGAAGGACACCCGCTCGTTTTCCAGCAAGTCGTTGAGCTCCTCCTTGCACTGCAGCAGGTGGGCCTCCCGAACATACCTCTCGCGGTCGAATTCATTGAACTGGCCCTTATTGGTGCGCTTGACCATATACATGGCAAAATCCGCGTACCGGATGAGAACGTCGTACTGCCGGGAATCGTCCGGATACCACGACACCCCCGCCGAGGCCCGCACCGGCACGCAGGACTGATCCGGCAGCCGGATGATCGCCGTTTTCATGGCTTGGCGAATCCCCTCGAGCACCCGCCGGATGCCTTCCTTATCCGCGAACCCATGGAAAAAGACCACGAATTCGTCGCCGGAGAGCCGGGATACCACCGCCTGATCCCCCGCATTGTCCCGCAGTATGTCCGCCGCCCGGCGGATATAGCTGTCGCCGTAATCATGCCCGTAGGTGTCGTTGATGTACTTCAGATTGTCCAAATCCATCATCATCAGGGCGGACACCCGTAGCTTTTCCGGCTGGGCAAAGAGCGCTTTCATCCGCTCGTGGAAGGCCCGGCGGTTATACAGATTGGTCACGATGTCGTAATCCCGGTCGTATTCGATTTTCTTCTTTTCCACCATCTCCTGGGTGATGTCGGTGAACACCCCGATGTACCGATCGCCGGCCTCCAGGGCTTTCAGCCGCACCCAGCGGGGATTCCCGCTCTTTTCCAGGCGGAAAATACACAGGCTCCCGTCCTCGGAGACTTCTTCACAGCAGTCCTTCAAGCCCTCTGTCCGCCGCTCAAATTCGTCCGCGGAGAGAACGGCCTCGGGCGGCGGATCCTGCATCAGCACCTCGAACAGCTGCCCGGTCCAGTACACTTTCCGCGTTTCCTTATCGTATTCAAACGCGCCGATGGCGATCCCCGCCATCTCTATGATGCCGGACAGGCGGGAGGACGCGTCGGCCACCTCCTGGCTGAGGGACTGGACCGCATCGGACAGCTCGTCAATTTCGGCGATGCGCACCGCTTCCAGGTGGATGGGCTGGCTGGGATCGCTGTTCCGCAGCTTGCGCACCAGCGCCGCGATGGGCCGGGTGATGAGCTTGGCCACAATCTCGATGCCGATGATGCCGAGCACCAGGGACGCGAGCAGCGCCACGGCGATGAGCCTCTGCACCGAACGGGAAAACCGCAGCAGCTCCTGCTGGTTGGCCACGCCGACGAGCACCCATTGATCCGCCTCGAATGGGGTATGGCTGTTATACAGCTTGAGCGGGTGAACGGTCGCAGCCGCCTGCTCCTTTCCGCCGGCCTGCGCGTGGTAAATGTTTTCAAATTTCTCGCTTTTCTCAAAGGTGAAGACCGGCGAATCCCCCAGCAGGTTGCCCAGCATGGAGCCGCTCTGGGTGATCGGGGCGCAGGCAAACTGCGCGGGATCCTCCGACGCCTCCCGGACGGCCAGCAGGTAGCCTCCCTTGTTGCCGGTCTGCACCTCGCCGGAGGGCAGGGATTTGTTCAGGTATTCCAGGGAGATTTCCACCCCCAGCACGCCAAAAACCGTCCCGTCCCGGTACTGGAGGGGGACCGAATAGGTGATGATTTTCATCGCGTCCCGGGCATCGCGTCCATTTGTGCCGTTGAGATAAAACGAACGGCTCCAGTAGCCCAAATCGCTGAAATCCGCGCCGGGGTTCTCCCGGGCGGCCAGCAGGGGCTTGAAATAGAACGCCTGGCTGCTGTCCCCCGGAAAGGCGGCGGCCGTCGCCCCGCCCGCCGGCTCGTCGAAGGTGAAATAGGGCATCCACAGGCTATCCATGGCGATGTTGGTGTTCTGGGTGATATACGAGGGGGCCCGCTCAGCCAGCAGATCCGAGTTGTCGGTCGGCCCGGTGGACGGGTCGGCGTCCCGGAAATACAGCCCCGGCTTGCGCAGCCGGCTGTCCGCGTCCCGATCCGCCGCACTGCCGTCCAGCACGATGAAGGCGCCGCTCACGGCGTTCCGGCGCAGCAGATACACCATGGAGCTGCTGTATTTTTCCAGCAGCTTCCGGGTCAGCTCCCCGTCGGCGGTGATGTCGGCCGGGGTTTTTCCCGCAGCATCCAGCACCGTTTCCGTGGAGGCCAGCACCCGGTTCAGAGTCTCCCCCACGTTGCTCCAGCGCTGCACCATCAGGTTCTGTAAATCGCTGGAACGGCTGGACGATTTTTCCGTCAGGGTGCCAAAGGCGTTTTTCTGCAGCTCGGAAATGACGCCGCTGACCTGAATAGAACCGAAAAAGATCCCCGCCTGCACCAGGAAAACCAGCAGGATCGGCCACAGGATTCGCTTCATAATAGACGTTTTCCGAGAGGCCATCAAATCTCACCCTGCTTTCTCCTGCCGGCTCAAACGGCTATCTTGTCTGGAAAACCGCGCTTCGGTTTACCCCTGCGCGGAGGCGCTGCTGACGGCGGCGTCCAGCGCCTTACGCAGGGAGGCCGTCCATTCGCGGAAATGCTCGTCGGTGGTCAAGGCGGCGGCCGCTTCGCCGCGGGACACCCCGGCCTTGACCTTCTCCGCCACCTTCGCCCCGTCCGTTTTCAGCAGATTGGTCAGCGTGGTCTCCAGCACGTTGCGGGCCTCGTTGCCCCCGCTGAACGCCCGGTTAGTGTACAGGTTGCAGTCCAAAACGGTCTGCATGGACACCTTCAGGCAGGCCTTGGTATTCTCCGAAATGGTATCCTGCCCGAGCTTGGCGATGGCCGTCTCCAGCTTTTCCATGGTGTTGGCTTCCTTTTTCACCGGCAGATAGCCGGAGGAAACGGAGAAGGACAGGTTGCGATCCGCCTGGGTGAACCATTTGAGAAACTCCACCGACGCAAACTCTTTTTCCGCGGTGGAGTTGGTGACCACCATCCCCGCCCCCTGCTGGACGGCATAGGGCCGCCCGCCCTCGAACCGGGGCGCGGGCAGAACAGTGGCCTTAATGTCGTAGCTGTCCTTGTCGCCCTTGATCACCGCAGCCGGAAAATAGGAAGCCGTGGTGGAGGATCCCACCAGCGCCAGAATATCGCCCACTTTGGCGTCGTCCGAGCGGAACTTGCCGTTGGCGGCGAAATACCCGTGAATAAAGGGCACATAATAGTTATCCCATAACCTGCGCAGCATGCTCTCCTCCAGTTGGAAGGTGACCGCGCCGTCCTTGACCTGGAAGATTTCCGCCCCCAGCTGGCGGCAGCCGATGATAAAATAGTTAGCGACAGCGTCCCGGCCGAAGAATGCCTTGCCGTCGTCCTTGACCTCCGGCGTCAGGGAGTCCGTCCATTCGTAATACGCCTTGGCGGTTGCGGTCACCCCCTCGATGGTGGACAGATTGCCGATATCCGCCCCGGTCGCCGCGGCAAAGGTGTCCCAGTCGGTACGGTTGAGCATGAACACCTCCGTGGATTTGGCAGTGGGAAAAATCTTCAGGGCGTTGTCCTTGCCCATCCGGCCCTCCTCAATATAGGAGGGGATGTACGAGTCGATTTCCGCCTGGGTCAGGTACTGACTGAGATCGGTGACCAGCCCCATGCTGTCGATTTGATAGGCCGTGTCTGCATAGGCGGCGAAAATATTAGGCACGGGATCGCTGCCGACCTTGCCGGCGGCGGAATCCAGGATACTGTTTTTCAGTTCGGTGATGCTTCCCAGGTTCACGGCCTCCACCACGATGCCCTTGTCCCGCCCGTCGGTCTTGTTGAATTCCTCCACCATGTCGGTCAGCGCGTTTTTCTGGGATCCGTTGTAGTAATGCCACAGGGTAATGGATACCGGATTGTTGGGATCCAGCTTCACGGTTTTCGCCGTTTCCCCCGAGGTCTCGCCCTGGCCGCTGGTGCAGCCCGCCCCCGCGAGCAGCATGGCCGCCGCTAGAATTGCCGCGAGCCGTCTGCCTGTTTTCATCCTCCCACGCCCCTTTCATTCTTCCCGATTGCTGATACAAACAGGAAGTGCTTTCATTATACATCCTTCCCCCCGCGCTGGCAACAAGATTCGCGGTTGGCGGGCGCACCGGCGCTTTCCCGCGCAGCTGGGAACGGCTGCTTTTCTCTTTTTTCCTGTTTCGATCGCGGATCTTCATCAAATTTTAATAGTAAACCTTTGACAATCATTCTCTCATGTTTTATACTGATAGACAGCCGGCGATCCGCCGGGTGGAATATTTACTTTTACACGAACGGAGGGAGCTGTATATATGGAAATCGTTGACAACCATTCGGTGGCGCGAGAATGTATTCAGTTTCTGATGCTCTTCTTCGCCATATCGAAAAAGCCGCGGGCGCCGCTGGCGGAAATCAAGCTGCATTCCCGCGCCTTCGACGTGCTGTTCACCCTGCAGGTGTTCCCGGGGAGGGAGCTGACCATGTCGGCCCTGGCCGAGGAGATGGGCATTTCCAAGCAGCAGCTGACTAAGCTCATCAATCCCATGGAGGATCAGGGCCTGGTCACCCGCACCCATGACCGGAACAACCGCCGCCAGGTACGGATCGCTATCACCGACCGGGGCAAGCAGGTGGTGGACGGCCTGCTGGAGAACGCCGCTGAGCAGCTGACTCCCGAAATGGCCGTGTTCACCGAGGAGGAAAAGCAGGAGTTTCTCGCCTGCGCCGGCACCTTCCGGCGGCTTTTAAGCAAGCTGGAAAGCGGCGGGCGGGCGAAGTAACCCCCTGTTGGAATCACCACCAGAGAAAGGCAGGCGCTTTATGAACATCGTGTTGGTCATCGACCAGTTCGACAACGGCAACAACGGCACCACCATCACCGCCAGGCGCTACGCCGAGCAGCTGCGGCGGCGAGGCCATCGCGTCACCATTTTGGCAGGGGGAGAAGCGGCGGAGGGGAAGATCTGCGCGCCGGTGCATAAAATTCCGGTGTTTCAGCCCCTGGTCGAAAAGCAGGGCTTCGGCTTCGCCAAGCCGGACGAGGAGGCGTATTACCAGGCCTTCCGGGACGCCGACGTGGTGCATTTCTACCTGCCCTTCCGCTTTTGCCGCCGGGGGGAGGAAATCGCCCGGCAGATGCGCGTGCCCACCGTGGCCGCCTTCCACATGCAGCCCGAAAACGTCACCTACAGCATCGGCATGGGAAAAAGCAAACGGCTCAACGATTTTCTTTACCACTGGTGCTACCGGAAATTTTACAACCGCTTCCGCTACATCCACTGTCCAAGCGAGTTCATCGCGGGGCAGCTGAAGGCCCACGGCTACGACGCGGAATTGCGGGTCATCTCCAACGGGGTGGATCCCCTGTTCCGCCCGGTGGACACCCCGCGGCCCCCGGAATTCGAGGGCAAATTCGTTATCCTGATGGTGGGCCGCCTTTCCGGGGAGAAACGGCAGGATCTCATTATCGAGGCGGCGAAAAAGAGCCGGTACGCCGACAAAATCCAGCTGGTGTTCGCCGGCAAGGGGCCCAAGGAAAAGGAATACCGCCGGCTGAGCGCAGGCCTGGCCCATCCGCCCGTCATAGGCTTCTACGGCCAGGAGGAGCTGCTGCGGCTGCTCAACAGCTGCGATTTGTACGTCCATGCCTCCGACGCGGAAATTGAGGGCATCTCCTGCATGGAGGCGCTGGCATGCGGGCTGGTGCCGGTCATCGCCAATTCCCCCCTGTCGGCCACTCCCCAGTTTGCGCTGGACGATCGCAGCCTGTTCCAAGCGGGCAACTCCGGGGATCTGGCGGACAAAATCGACTACTGGATCGAGCATCCGGAGGAGCGGGCGGCGCAGGGCCGGGCCTACGCCGCCCGGGGGGACGAGATGCGGGTGGACGCCTGCGTGGCCCGGGCAGAGGACATGTACCGGGAAGCCATCCACGACTGTCGCTTTCATGGCTACAAGCCGCCCAGGCAGGGCCGGCTGCGCCGCCTGACCCACCCCGATCCGGACAAGGCGAACCAACAGTTTTACCACGCCTCGGCGCTGAAAAAGGCGGTGTTCGGGGCGGTGACCAATTTTCTGACCCCTCTGCTGCTGTTCATCGACGGGCTGTTCTTCGGCCTGCGGGTGGAAGGGCGGCGGCATCTGCGGGGAATACGGGGCGGGGCGGTGACGGTGATGAACCACGTCCATCCCATGGATTGCACCATGGCCAAAATCGCCGCCTTCCCCCACCGCCAGTATTTCGTCAGCCTGCGCCGCAACCTGGAGCTGCCCTTCACCGGGTGGCTGGTCAAGCTGTGCGGCGGGCTGCCCCTGCCCCCGACGGCCAGCACCATGGTGCCCTATCAGCGGCATCTGGAGCAGGCCATCCGACAGGGGGATTTCGTCCACTTTTATCCCGAAGGGCTGCTGGTGCGGTATCACAAAGGGCTGCGCCCCTTCCACGGCGGCGCGTTTCTCACCGCGGCCCGCGCCGGGTGTCCCATCGTCCCCATGGCGGTGGTCTTCCGAAAGCCCACCGGCCTGCGGGCTCTGTTCCGGCGGGGGGACGACATGACCCTGCGTATCGGCGAGCCCCTGTATCCCAACCCGGCCCTGGGGCCCAAGGCCGCGGCCCAGGCCCTCCAGCTGCGCACCCGCTACGCCATGGAAATGCTTTTGGGCGATTCGGCGGGCGGCTATCCCCTGCCGGCGACCGACTGGGAGGAAGCAGAAGACAACATTTAGAGCCATGTTGGCCAATACTGTTAGCTAGCCGAAGGAGGTAAGCGGCCATGCCGTGGAACCGCAAGCAAATTCGTGTTCTTTTCGCCCTGGTGGCCTTCGGCGTCCTGCTGTTCGTCGGGCTACAGAACCTGGGCACTGTCTGGGGCTTCGTGCAGATCCTCATCGGGCTGCTGATGCCGTTTATTATCGGGCTGTGCATCGCCTTTATCCTCAGCGTCCCCATGCGGGCGGTGGAAACCCATCTGTTCCGGCCGCTCGACAAAAAATGCGGGCGGATTTGGCGGAAAATCCGCCGGCCGCTGGCGGCCACCGTGACCCTGCTGTTGGCCCTCGGGGTGCTGGCGGCGGCGGTGTTCCTCATCATCCCGGAGCTGGGGCGCAGCCTGAGGACGCTGGCGGACAGCATCCCCGGCTTCATCGCCCGGGCCCAGGCCTGGCTGACGGAGCTGGCACAGAAATACCCCCAGTGGCAGGACTGGATAAACGACCTGCAGCTGGACTGGAACGCCATTGCCCAGAAGCTGCTGGCCTTTGCGCAGAGCGGGGCGGTGGATCTATTCAACTCCACCGTCAGCCTGGCCACCTCCATATTCAGCGGGGTGTTCAACCTCTTCCTCGGCGTGATTTTTGCCATGTATGTGCTGATGCAGAAGGAAACGCTGGCCCGGCAGATCACCAACGTGCTGCGGGCCCATCTGCCCGACGCCAAGACCGACCGGCTGCTGGAAATCGGCCGGCTGTCTAACCGCACCTTCTCCCGGTTCCTCACCGGGCAGTGCCTGGAGGCGGTGATCCTCGGGCTGATGTTCTTCGTCACCATGTGCATTTTCCGCTTCCCCTATGCCCTGATGATCGCGGTGCTCATCGCCGTGCTGGCCCTTATCCCAATTTTCGGAGCCATCATCGGCTGCGTGGTGGGGGCCTTCCTCATCTTCGTGGGCGACCCGATGCAGGCCTTCTGGTTCGTGGTGATGTTCCTGATATTGCAGCAAATCGAGGGCAATTTCATCTATCCCAAGGTGGTGGGCACCTCGGTGGGACTGCCCTCCATCTGGGTGCTGGCGGCGGTGACCGTCGGCGGCGGGGTGATGGGCATATTCGGCATGCTGGTGGCCGTTCCCTTGAGCTCCGTGCTGTACAGCCTGCTGCGGGACAGCACCAACCGCCGACTGGCGCGCCGGGGGATCCCGGTGCCGGACGGTGACCCACCGTCCGCAGACGACACACCATAATACCGCGCCGCCCCGCGCGGCGCTGACCTGGAGGTACCCATGTCTGTCATCGAACTGCCCGTCCGCTCTCCGGAGGAGGAAGAGCTGCTCCATCCCGTCCTGGCGCCGGAAACGGCCAATTCCGAGCCGCCGGACACGGGCGAGCGGCGGGAGCGCTCCTTCGCTCACGGGCTCAACTTTTACAAGCTGTTCTGGGTGTTCCTTATCGGCTGCTTCCTGGGAGTGATCATCGAGCTCATCTGGTGCGCCGTGCTGTATCAAAAATTCGAGAGCCGGGCCGGCCTGATTTACGGCCCCTTTAACCCGGTTTATGGCTTTGGCGCCCTGGTACTGTCGGTGGGGCTCCACTGGCTGATCAAGAAGCGGGATCTCTGGGTCTTTCTGGGCAGCGCCGTGCTGGGCAGCGCGGCGGAATTCGCCTGCTCCTGGTTCCAGGAAATGGTGTTCGGCTCGGTCTCCTGGCAGTATGACGGCACGGTTCTCAACCTGCAGGGGCGCATCAACCTGCTGCACGGGCTGCTGTGGGGGCTGCTCGGGCTGCTGTGGGTCAAGGAGCTGTATCCCCGGCTGTCCAGACTCATCGAAAAAATCCCCAACAAAATCGGGGTGGCGCTGACCTGGACGCTGGCGGTGCTCATGGCCGCCGACATCGCCATTTCCGCCATGGCCGTCTACCGCCAGTCGGAGCGGCGGGAGGGGATTCCCGCCAGGAACGCGGTGGCCGCTTTCCTGGACGAACACTATCCCGACGAGTTTCTGGCCAAGATTTACACCAATATGGTGCCGGTGGAAAAGCATTAGTCTTTATTCTTCAAAATGAATAGCTATGCAAGAAAACCACAGATAGAGCTGAAAAATCCCGCACTTTTTCGAACATTTCGAAAAGCGCGGGATTTTTTTCGCGCAAAAGCGCGCGGCATCAAGCGGGTTCGATCCGATACGCCGGGATCTGCGCGGCTAGGACCTCGCCAAAGTTCTCGTCCGCCTGCCGGGCGTACCCGATCACGCAGCGGCGCACCGAGGTGGGCTCGACGGCCAGGCTGGCGGCCATATTGTCGATGAGAGCAGCCTTCTCCCGTGCGGGCAGGCAGCGGTACCGCTCCCCCGCCTGGACGAAGCCATCGGCCCCGCGCCGAGGGCCGGCGGGGCGCACCGGCACCTCCCGGCCAAGGGGGGCCGGACGGGTCCAGCAAAGGGGCGGACGGCCCGGGGCGATCGCGAAACCCGGCGGCAGGCGGGTGGGGGCGAAATCCACCACGGTCTCGCCGGGCGCCGCCTTCCGCTCCAGCATCAGGCGGCCCACGGGTAGGAGGGGAAAGCGGAGCTCATCCCAGATCTTGGTGGGATCCAGGGGGTCGAAGGGCAGCGCTGCCCCCTCTTCCGGCGTCATCAGTTGGACGCAGAGGTCAAAATCCACCGTCCGGCCCAGGGCTAGGGTGTCGTGAAAGTCGCGGCGGACACAGGCGGGCTCCAGCGCGGAGCGGCGAGCGGCCTCCCGCCGGCTGAGGCATTGCTCCCCCGCCACCGGGATCCAGTGGAAGCGAACGATGTGCACGCCCTCCGGCCCCCGCCACAGGCAGGTCTGGCTTCCATAGGCGCGGATGTGGCGCAGGCTGCCCACGGTACCCAGGTCGGAGAAGTACCAGACGGCGAAGGGAAAAGCCTCGGGATTCTCGGCCACAAAGCGCCAGAGGCTGTCCGCCCCGCCGGACAGGGCGCGCAGAGCGCGGGGAAATTTGACCGCGTCCCACACCGGAAAAACAGGCAGGTGGGCCCCCAGCAAATCCAGGGGGCCCTGCCCGGTGTACAGCCTCACGGACAGGCACCAAACGCCGCGGGAGGCGTCGGGGCCGTCTCCTGCGGCCCGCTCGAAGCGGGCGGAGGCCTCCACGCGGCCGCCCGCCTCCTGCAAAAAGGCGGCGGCGGTATAGGGGGCCATGGAGCGGTAGCAGAGGAAATGGCCGCGGGCTTCCGCCGCTTGGCCGGGGGTGGCGGGCTGTTCGGGATGGATGGGAACCCTCCCCTTTCTGTTGCAATCTTCAGCCCATCCTATGCGGCGGGACAAGCCCGCGTTAGAAAAACCTGTCCGCCCCCGCCCGCACCGAGGACAGACGGCGGGGACAGGGACGGACAAACCGGCGCGGGTATTCGATTTTATTTTACAAATGGTATTAAAATCGTTCCATATTCCTTGTAGTATCCTGTCGAACGGGCGTTTGCAGGAAAACATAACGGGTTTCGTCCGACAAGGCGGGGGCGAAGGCGTAGCCCTCCCACTCGAAGGCCCGCAGATCGGCGGGCCGCTCCAGGCGGTTTTTGATGAGAAAGCGGGCCATCTCTCCCCGCGCCATTTTGGCGCCGGTGGCCAGGGTGACGCGTCGGCCCCGGCGGAGGGTGGAGAATTCGCAGGTGATGCAGATATCTCCCGGCCGCCGGTGGGGCAGCACGGCCCGGGCGTACTCGCCGGAAGCCAGATGGATCACCGGCTCCCCGGTTTTGAACAGCTCCCGGGCGATCCGTTCCCCCCAAAAGGCGTAAAGGCTTTGCCCCTCCACCCGCAGGCGGGACTGGAGTTCCAGCCGGTAGGGACGGATGCCGTCGGCGGGCCGGAGCACGCCATATAGGGCGCTGAGGATCCGCAGGTGTTCCCCGGCCCACGCGTAGTCCTCCGGGGTGAGGGAGGCGGCGTCCAGGTGCTGGAAGGCCAGCCCATAATAGGCCGACAGGGCGGCGGAGGCGGGGGCTTCGGCAAAATCCTGGTAATAGCCCGCCGCCTTCATGGCGAGGGAAGGGTTGATTTGCAGGAGGGATTCCAGCTCCCAGGGGCTGTATTTGCGCAGGAGGGAGGCCAGCCGGTCGGCCTCCCGCTGAAAGACGGGGCGGGTCAGGGACACGCCGGGCGCGGGAGCGGGGCGCATGTTCTTGGCCGGGGACAGAAACGCGATCACAGCGCGGCCTCCTTCACGATACGGCCGCCGCCGAGCAGCTTGTCCCCGTCGTAAAACACCACCGACTGACCGGGGGTGACGGAGCGCTGGGGGGCGTCGAAGGTCACCCGCGCCATGCCGCCGGGAAGAGGGGTCAGGGTGGCGGGGGCGGCGGGGGCCTGGTAGCGGATTTTGGCCTGCACCCGCAGGGGGGCGGCCGGTGGAGCGATGGAGACGTAGTTCACCGGGCCGGCGGTGAGGGTATCGGCCAGCTGGCGGCCCTCCTCCCCCAGGATCACGGTATTGGTGGAGGCGTCGATGCCCACGACGTACATGGGACGGCCCAGGGCCACGCCCAGCCCCTTGCGCTGGCCGATGGTGTAGCGGCCGATCCCCTGGTGGCGGCCGAGGACATGGCCGGACTCGTCAACGAAATCGCCCGGCTGCATGGCCGCGCCGGTATACCACCCGATAAAGGCGGCGTGGCCGGAATCCGGGACAAAGCAGGTTTCCATGCTGTCCCCTTTATCGGCCACGGGCAGGGAGGCCTCCCGAGCCAGGGCGCGCACTTCTTCCTTCCCATAGCCCCAGAGGGGGAAGCGGACGCGGGCCAGCTGCTCCTGGCTCAGGCCATAGAGGACATAGCTCTGATCCTTGAGAGAATCGGCACGGTACAGGGCCCAGCGGCCGGCGGCGGCGTCGAATTCCCGGCGGGCGTAATGGCCGGTGGCCACCCCGTCCATGCCGTTTTCCAGCGCGTAGTCCAGCATGGCGCCGAACTTGATGGTGCGGTTGCAGGTCACGCAGGGGTTAGGTGTGCGGCCGGCCAGATATTCGGCCGCGAACTCGTCCACCACACAGCGGCAGAAGGCATCGGTCAAATCGAGAACCCGGTGTTCGATGCCCAGGGCGTCGCAGACGCGGCGGGCGTCGTCGATGTCCTGCTGTGCGCCCGCGCCGGTGGAGGCGGCCAGACGGCCGCCGCGCAGGCGCAGGGTGACGCCGGTGACGGCGCAGCCCTGCCGCTGCAGGATCAGGGCGGCCACCGAGCTGTCCACGCCGCCGCTCATGCCCACCAGAATATGTTCCATAGCGTTCCATCCTATCTTACGTAAAAAAGCCGATGTGTGGAGGGCACACATCGGCGGGGGTGTTGTCCCGTCCGTTTGGGGACAGTATAGCACGGTTGGGGCGGGATTGGCAAGAGGGAGGGGGTGGATCCTTACCTGGATCTCGAGGCAGCGCGTTCTTTGTGCTCTATCGGGGTTGCGTTGGTATGCCGGTTTTCCGTACGGAAAACCTAGCACAACCTCGCGGGCTGATTACGCCTGTGAGCCGCCCGCCGTGGGGGAGATCCTTGCTACGTCCTATCGGGCTTCATGCAGGTATGCGGGGCACCACCCCACGGGCTGATTGTGCCTGTGAGGCACCCCGCACCCCTTCTTTCTTTTTCGTGCGTGAAAAAGAAAGAAGGGGGAGAAAGAA
>URCA01000065.1 GCA_900546265.1 uncultured Oscillospiraceae bacterium
GCTGTCGCATGGCAAGTGAGGCCAACGCCGCTGTGGGCGCTCGCTCTCCCAAAAACCGGAGGTTGTTCGCTCTCCCTCACCTTATGCTGCCGCCAAAAATAAGCAGCAGCCCGTCACGAGCTGCTGCTTATTTTGTATCTGTTGAATTATTGCGCGTCGGCTTCTTCCTCGACGGGCTCTTCCTCCTGGCCGTAGCCGCAGTCGCACTCGTCGTCGTAGCAGTCGCAGTCGTCCAAATCGTAATCAAAGGCGGTCGCATGAGAGCACATAGCTTTTCTCTTGGCACGGGCGCGCAGAAGCAGGACCGTCACTGTCGTCAGAGCCGCCACCACGGCAGCAACCACCACAATAAACGCAAACTTTCCAGATTTATTATCTCGCATGCTTATCATCCTCCAGCAATAGAATTACCAGTATTGCCTATATCATACTGCGCCCGAGGAAATAAGTCAAGAATTTCAGTGGCAAGTTACAAATTGTTCACCTTTATCGCGCCCTTGACGACCACCAGCTTGATGTTCATGTCGTCGTCCAGCACCAGCAGATCCGCGTTTTTGCCCACGGCGATGGAACCGGTCTCCCCGTCCGCCCGGATGGCCCGCGCAGGATTGATGGTGGCCGACTTGATGGCCTGCTTCTTGGGAACGCCGTAAGAAATGACGTTTTTCAGCTCCTCATACAGGTTGGAAGTGGAGGCGGCGATGGTGCCGTCCGCCAGCAGGGCCTTGCCGTCCTTGACATATACGGTCTGCCCGCCCAGGTCGTATTCCCCGTCCACATGGCCGGCGGCGCGCATGGAATCGCTGACAATAACCGAGCCATCCTCGCCCAGCTGATGGAACGCGATGCGCAGCGCCGCGGGATGGATGTGGAAGCCGTCGCAGATAAGCTCGCCCCGCACGCCGTACTGCCGCGCCATGTCGAACACCGCGCCCACCACGCCCGGCGCCCGATGGGTCAGGCCGCTCATGGCGTTGTACAGATGGGTGGTGTGCCGCACGCCCCACTCGATGGCCTGGACCGCCTGATCGTAGCCCGCCGCCGTGTGGGCGGTGGACACCGGGCAGTAGGGCTGGACTTCCTTGATGAACGCCTCTGCCCCGTCGCATTCGGGCGCGATGTCCACAATGCTGACGCAGCCGCCGCAGCCGTCGTACAGCCGGCGGAATTCCTCTTTATCGGGGTTGCGGACATAGGCGCCGTTCTGGGCCCCCTTCTTGGACATGGCGATATACGGGCCCTCCATGTTGATGCCGTGAATGTAAGCGCCGGTCACCTTGTCCTTCTGCTCCTGCACGTTGGCGAAAATCTTCTGCAGCGCTTCAAAGGACAGGGTCATGGACGTGGGGCAAAAAGAGGTGATGCCCCGCTCGACCAGACACCTGGACATGGCCTCCAAGGCCTCGGGGGTGCCGTCGCTGGCGTCGAAGCCCGCGCAGCCGTGAATGTGCATATCAATCAGGCCGGGAATGATGGTGTACCCAGACAAATCCAGGCACTCTCCCCCGGCGTTCACCTGGCCGATACCCGCGATTTTTTCTCCTTCAACAGCCAGATCCGCCCGGATCGGCTCAAAATCCTCATTGTATACCACAGCATTTTTCAGCAGCATAGTATTACCTCCATTTTTATTTAGAGTTCCCTGTTATTATACCGCCCGGAACCCGGCGGCGCAAGCAACGTTTGGCCGGCGGTTTTGTCTTTTCGGACAAGATACCGGGATTTTACCAAAAATATCGCGCGTATTTTTCACTCCTTTTTGTCGAATTTCCGGGTATTTTCCGAGATAAAAAAGATTTTTCTTGCATTTTCTGTAAATATGATGCAAAATAGGTAATGCAATGGGAGGATGATGGGTGTGATCGACTACTTCAACTATATGTGGGAGAAAACTGATGATTGGATTATGGTGCTGCAATTCTCCGGCTCCCACGTCGTTTGTCCCCTGCATGCCAATCCGACCGCCAGGCGGCAGCTTAGCCTGCCGGAAGAGGGGTATCAGAGCCGGAACCTCTGCGCCATGATGCAGGAACGCTGCTTGGAGATTATCTGCGGCGCCTGCAGCCAGTGCCGGCAAAGCGATAAACCCGTGCACTGCACCCTGTCCATCCCCCGGCAGGGCGGCAGCACCTTTTGGGATGCCGAGCTGACTTGCCTGCGCATCGATGGCCCGAAAAACGGCACGATTCTTTTTTGGGCGAAAAACATCACCCAAACCGTCCAGCTCTCCCGGCAGCGGGAGGAACTGCTGTACGAATACGACTGTCTGTTTTCCTCAAGCATCAACGGCATGGGCCTGCTCCGCCTGGACGAAGACGGCCTGCATGTGGAAAGGGCCAACCACGTTTTCCAGGAAATCGTGGAATACATCCTGGACTGCCACGCCGAACCCACGCCGATACAAACGATCATGTCCTACATCCGCTCGGGGCAGAACCATTCCCAGCAGTTCTGCGTCGAGCGTTCCGACGGAACCCGGCGCTTTTTCAAATCCGAGCTGATCGTCGTCAACAGTGAACGCGGCCCCCACCGGGCCTTCGTCATGCTGGTCAACGCCACCGAGGTGGTCCGCTTCAGCCAACGAGCCGGCGCCCGTCTGACCGAGAGGGAGCAGCAGGTGCTCGAGCATGTGGTCAAGGGCTGCACCAATAAGCGCATCGCCCTGTGTCTCGGCATTGCCGAAGGCACCGTCAAAAAAACGCTCTACAATATTTACAAGAAGTTGCATATCCAGTCCCGGGCCGAAGCGGTGTCCTATATGCTCTCCGCCCACGGCAACACCTCAAATTTCGACTAATCTCCGCACCAGATCTTGGGGGTTCAGTCAGAAACGAAGGGCATATATGGGACTTTTTGTAAACAAAAGTGGTATTTACTTTTCCCCTTTAAACTGCCATAATAGGAAAGTCCGAATAGTTGGGAAATTCAGGAAGCCGCCTGGATTTCCGCGCACATGCTTATGGGGGTATAACATGCAGCAACAACTTCTGCGACAAATCTCCGTGGAGAGCGGCACCCTTTCTTATTATCTCCTGGAGACGGCGGTAACTGGGGAAACCGGGGAAGCGCGGGCCGGCTACGGCATTCGTATCCTCGGGGCGGACGAGGATGTCTGCGCGGCAGACGTCACTTCCCGGCGGGAGGAAGCCCTGCGGCTTCTGCAATGCTTTGCAGACAGCCGGGTGTATCCCGTTCACCTGCTGGATATTCTGACCGACCTGCTGTGATGGGCCGGGCGGTATTCCAGCAAACCGCTCAGCAAGGAAAAGACGCGGGGGAAAGCCCGCGTCTTTTCCTTTTTACCGCAGACGCTCGACCAGGGCCTTGGCCTGCTCGTAGGGCAGCGCCAGCGCCCGGTGGCGGCGGTGCTTCTCCCCGAAGCAGCGCAGTTCCACCGTGCAGGTGCCGCTCCGCACCTGAAAGGGGGAGCGGGACAGGATGGCGCAGTCGGCCACCTCCAGGGGCACGTGGACGGCGTACAGCGCCAGGCCCCGGGTATACCGCAGGGTCACCGCGCCGCCTCCCACGCCAAAGCCGGACCAGCGGAAGCCGACCAGCCGGACGAGCAGCCACCAGGCGCCGCCGATCATCCAGATAACCGACGCCATGGTCCAGACCCCGCCCAGCCACAGCGGTACCAGCCCGAAGGCCATCACCGTCAGCGGCAGACCGATAAACCGCATCACCGTGTCCCGCCTGGGCCTCAGGCAGCTCGAGCAGATGGGGTAATCGGTGAGCAGCTCGTCGAGCGCCCCGCTGAGCTCTTTGGGCCGGGCGGCGGGCACCACCACCGGCCGCGCCCCCTTTTCCCGCCCATAGCCCGCCGCCGTGATGGTGGCGGTGTACAAATTGAACAGGCGCATAAACAGGGTCTGCCGCAGCTGTAGAGCCGTGATTTTTTGACAATCGATCAGAATATGCCGCCGGGTCAGCAGCCCGGACGCGAGATGCAGCCGGTCCCCCTCCCGCCGGGCGGTGAACCCCACGTTGCGCATCCAGCTGTTTAGAAACGCCACGCCCCAGCTGAGTACCAGGAGATTGGCCAGGGAGTTGAGCAGCGGCGGCAGCCCCAAGGAGAGCACCTTGTCGAGCAGGCCGTAAACCTGATCGGGAACCTGCTGGCCCAGCAGATTGCTGATTTGCTTGACAGCCGGCGCCAGGGTCAGCAGCCCCACCGCCGCGTTGGAGCCCGAGGCGGCCAGCACCGTCACCGGCAGGATACGGGAAGCGTAGACAGCCTTTTTCTCCTTCCGCCGGCCGTCCGCGCCCAGCAGCCCCCTGGCCGTTCTGGCCGGCAGATACAGGGTCGCGTCCGCCCGCCGACGCAGCCCCGCGGTGTTGACCCGCACCCGTCGGCCGCCGAACAGCCACATCAGCGGCGAACGCTCCACCTCCACCGAGGCCGCGTCCTCCGCCACCACCCGCAGCCCCCTCTGAAACAGGATCCCCTGCTCCAGCGTTATCCCGTTATGCAGTCGGTACCTAGCCCCTCGCCACTTGAGGGCGGAATACCCGATGAGCAGCAGGGCGATCCCCACGTCCCGGATGGAGGACAGCAGAATATAGACCGCGTCCCGCGGGGAAAACAACGCCCGCAGCACCGGAATGAGCAGCAGCCATATCCATTTGCGGGCGTCGTACCAAATATACAACGGATGCGGCCGCAGATCCATGGCCCTCCTCCCTTCCGGCTCGTCCCCTTCTCCTCAGCTCACGCTTTCCAGCTGCTCCAGCAGCCTGGCCAGCTCCCCCGCCTCGGCTGCGGGCAGCAACGGCAGAATGGCCGCGCCACCCGCGAATCGCAGAACGATGGTGCGGCAGCGAAACGCCCGATGCAGAGGCGTCGCCCAGCTTTCCACGGTGCGCAGGGAGGACAGGGGGATATACAGCTCCTTTTTGAAAAGCACGCCTATTTCGGCCCGCAGCGCCTCTTCCCGGCAGCTCCCCCGGAACGAACGGACAAACCGGGTGGGATACCAGAAGCAGACAGCCACCGTTGCCGCCGCGACAAGGCCGCTGCCGATAAGCAGCCAGGGCGTCAGCAGCCCCGCCAGCGCGCCGATGAGGAAAGCGGCCAGCACGCCGGTCCCCGCTATCCAGAGGGTCAGCACCTTGCGCGCACCGTCCCCAACCTGAAATTCCATGCCGACTCTCCTATTCCCATACTCGCTTACTCTTTAGTTTATGCCAAATTCCGGCAGATATGTACAACCTGCCCGGTGGCCTATGCGGCTTTATAGCCCTTTTCTTTTGCAGCGATTTGCGGTATACTGGTCACGGCGCGCCAGCGCCGCATTCCCCGGCCGGATCTCCGGCGGAAAAGAAAGGCGGCTCCGACTTATATGATGCCATCGATTTTATACTCCGATATGGACGGCACCCTCATCAGCGAGGGCGCGATTTCCCCGGAAAACCTGGACGCCCTGCGGGCCCTGACGGCGGCCGGCGGGGATTTTTCCATCGCCACCGGCCGGTCGGAGGAGGTGGCCCGCCCCTATCTCGGCGGCCTGCCGCTGACCCTGCCCGCCATTCTGTATAACGGCGCCGCTGTTTATGATTACAAAACCGAGTCGTTTTTATACAAGGCCTGCCTGAAGGCGGACACCGTGGCCTGTCTGGTGGAAACCGCCCTGAACCGGTATCCGGAGGTCTGCGTGCAGGCCTTCACCGGCGGCCGGACCCGGATGCTCAATCCCAACGGCCTGCCCGATCCCTACGTCACCCGGGAAAAGCAGCCCACCCGCCCCTCCACGCTGGCGGAGGCCCTTGCCGACGGCTGCTTCAAGCTGCTGTTCTATGGCGACAGCGCCCGGCTGCACGATTTGGAGCGCGTCTTCCTGGCCGAAGCGCCCGGCAGCTTCGTCAGCACCTATTCCGCCTCTTTTTATCTCGAGATCCTGCCCTGCCGCGCCACCAAGGGGGACGCCCTCGCCTGGTTGGCGGCCTATCTGAACAAGCCTCGGGAGGCCTTCGCCGCCATCGGCGATTACGACAACGACGTGACCATGATTCGGTTTGCCGGCCTGGGTGCCGCCCCATCGGACGCCCAGCCCTGCGCTAGGAAAGCGGCCGACGTGGTGGTCGCTTCTCACCGGGATCACGCCGTGGCCGACCTGGTGCGCCGCTATCTGCTCCCCCGCACCTAAAAAAGGCAGAAGCCCTTTTGGGCTTCCGCCTTTTTATTAGCGAGGCAACCACCGGCAAAGCCGGTGGAGGAAGAAAAAGCGAAAGCGTTGATTCGGAGAGAAAAGACCTCCTTTGGTAAAATGGAAGCGGGTAACGCCATGGTACGGTTGGCATTGCTCCTTGTGCGCCTCTCCCGCCATTCACCATTATCGTCAACCTTTTCTATAAAGTTCTTATCTGGCGTCAGAGCCCTTGTCTCTTTCTCTGCTCCATTTGCTTGCGGTACTGGGACGGGGGCGCGCCGTAAGCGGCGGCAAAGCTCCGATTAAAATAGGCGGCGCTGTTAAATCCGCATTCAAACGCCACATCCGTTGCCGTTTTTCGGGTGGTTTTCAGCAGTTCCGCCGCCTTGGACAAGCGGGTTTCCAGCAGATATTGATGGAAGCTCCGTCCAATTTGCTGTCGGAAAAGGCGGCCAAGATATTTTTCGTGGAGGAAATACAGCTTGGCCAGATCCTTCAGCGTAAGCTCCTGATCGTAATGCGCCTTAATCTCCCGGACAGCCGCCGTCACTGCCCAATGCCCGCTATCCTCCGCCGCCAAAATGCCTGCCGTATGGCTGATAGAAGCAATACGCTCCGCCAGAAAAGCGGCCGTTTCCCGGCACGCCTCCAACGTCTCCCCGCCGCATACCGCAGGCAGCAGCTTCTCCATGTCGTCGGCCGGCGAACCGGTGTGCGAACAGGCCCGTTGCAGCAGACGCCGCGATTTTTCCCGATCCACCGACAAATGGCCCACAAATACGATACAAACCAGCCGCCCTTCCACGATAACCGGATGCACAATTTCATATAATCCAAACGGGCAGTGGCCCTCAAACGGCGCTTGAAGCTCCGCGCTTTGCCGGTTGACACGAATGCGGTGGCCGGTGCAGTATGCGTAGCCCGCTTTGGTGCTTTTGGCGGCGTCGCAGAAGGGCCGAGCGTGCAGACGAAAACGCGCGTCCAGCCGGGTATCCGCTCTTTCAAAGATCCCGGCCACGTCGTGGATACAAACATGAACGCCAGCCAAACGGCAAAAAATCTGCAACAAGGTGTTGAAATCGTCCGGCATACCCACCCCTCCTACCCTCTCAATATAGCATCTTTTTTCCCTTGATGCAAAAATATACTGTCCTTTGTACAAATCTTTTGCATCAAGGACTGCTATACTGGTAAGCGTCATCCAACAAGCGCTGAAACATACGAAGGGAGTTTTTCACATGAATCCATCCGATTTTTATGACGTCATCGTAGCCGGCGGCGGGTTTTCCGGAGTGGCGGCCGCCATCGCCGCCGCGCGCGAAGGGATGTCGGTGCTGCTGATCGAGAAGTCCAATTGCCTGGGAGGAGCGGCCGCCAACTGCCTGGTCAACCCTTTTATGCCGTACTGGACCAAAATCAACGAGAAAAAAGTGAATCTCTGTCAGGGCATTTTTCTGGAGATCTGCGAGGAACTGCAAAAAAACGATGGTATCCATAAAAACGGCATGGAGTTTGATGAGGAAATTCTCAAGCTGGTGCTGAACCGCATGGTTCTGAAAGCCGGGGTCCGCCTGCTGTTTCACTCCTGGCTGGCGGATGCCGAACGAGATCAGGAACAAATTCGCAGCGTTACCGTGCTCAACAAATCCGGACGGCAGACATATCGCGCCCACTGCTTTATCGACGCCACCGGCGATGCAGACTTAGCGGTGCTCTGTGGCGTCCCCTTCCGTCTGGGCCGGGATGAAGATCGCCTCTGTCAGCCCATGACTTTGTGCTTTCGGATTGCCGGAGTAGACATTGACAAACGCCGCCACGGCTTCCAAAAAGCCCAACAGCTTTATAAGCAGTGGCGAAAAGAGGGAAAAATCAAAAATCCCCGGGAGGATATTCTTCTGTTCGAGACCTTGCAGGATGGTGTGATCCATGTCAATTCCACCCGGATTGTCAAGCGCAACCCGGTGGACGCTTGGGATCGTACCCAGGCGGAAATCGAAGCGCGGGAACAGGTGTTTGAACTATTCCGCTTTCTCAAAGAGAACGCCGCAGGCTTTGAAAACAGCCGCCTGCTTTCCACCGCCATGGAAATCGGGGTGCGGGAAAGCCGCAGGATCGACGGGATGTACACCCTCACGGGCGAGGATCTCAAAGCCTGCACCCGCTTTGAGGATGCGATCGCCCTGGGCAATTATGATATTGATATTCACAACCCATCGGGCACCGGAACCAGCCATTATCTGTTCCCGGAGGCGCAATATTATACCATTCCCTACCGTTGCCTCGTGCCTTTGGATACACAGAACTTACTGGTAACCGGGCGCTGTATTTCCGCCACACACGAGGCTCAGGCCTCTATCCGCATCATGCCCATCGTCTGTTGCTTAGGCCAAGCGGCAGGCGTCGCTGCCGCCGTGGCGATCAAGGACAAAACCAGTGTCCGTCATATCGATGTCCCCAAAGTGCAGATGCTGCTGAAAAAAGCGGGGGCGGTTACTGATGATCCTACGGAGTAACCGCTTTTTTGGCCGCCCCCTACTCTACGCTATACGCAGGCTCTTAATTCTTTACGTCGAGAATCGGGATGTCCGGGTTCTCCATCAGCGGCTGGGCCAGCCCCAGCCGCTGCCTCATTTTGGCTCGCTCTCGGACAGCAGTCGCTCCAGCGCTTCCTCGAAGGCTCTGTCCTGCTCCGGCTTCCTTTTGGCGCTGCCCCGCAGCCGGCCGCCCGCCTGCCGGATTTTCCTAGCCGTGTGTCGGGCCAGCAGCAGCGCGTCGATGTTGTCCGGCGAATACCGCATGCCGTCCTGATGCAGTACCTTCGCCCGTTTAGCCAGGCACATGGCCGCCAGGCCGTAGTCCTGCGTAATCACCACATCCCCCGGGGCCAGCCGGTTGACCAGGGCGAAATCCACGCTGTCCGCCCCCTTGGAAACCGTCACCGTCTGCACCCCCGGCCGCTGAATCTCGTGAGAGGTATCGCAGAGAATCACCGTCTCCACCCTGTGGGCGGCGGCCAACCGCAGGGTGCTGTCCACCACCGGGCAGCCGTCGGCATCTATGTAAATCCGCATGGCGCTCCCTTCTAAAACGGTATCCCGTTTGTATCCGTATAGTCCCGTATGGCCCCGAGAAACGCCTCGCCGTATTTGGCGAACTTCGCCTGCCCCACACCGGATACCTCCAGCATCTCGTCGGCGTCGGCGGGCAGATGGGCGCACATATCCCGCAGGGTGGCGTCGGAGAATACCACGTAGGCAGGCACGCTCTGCGCCGCCGCCAGCTTGGCCCGCAGGGCCCGCAGCGCATCGAACAGCCCGGGGTTCGCGGGCACCGGCTCCCGGCTTTTCCGCGCGGGTGCGGGCGCCTCCTCCCGGGCGATTTTCATGGTCAGCGCCGCGTCCTCCCGCATCAAATCCTCCGCGGTTTCCCGCAGCCGGAGCACGGGATACTCGTCCCCCGTGCTCTCCACGAAGCCCCGCAGCTCCAGAAACTGCAAAATGGCCCGCAGCCGCTTTTCTCCCACGCCGGCCAGCTTGCCGTATACCGGCAGCTTGTCGAAGCCGCCTGACAGGATCCGGGCGTTCCCGCTTCCCCGCAGGATATCGAGCACCATCTTCGCCCCAAACCGCTGCCCGGTGCGGGCGATCCCCTCCACCAGCAGCTGGGCTTCCCGGGTCACATCCGCTTCCTCGAAATTGCGGCTACAATTGCCGCAGTTGCCGCAGTAGTTTTCCGGCGTTTCCCCGAAGTACCGCAGGATATACTCCCGCAGGCAGTCGGCCGTGTGGCAATAGAAGGTCATTTGCTTCAGCCGCTCCTTATCCTGCTCCCGCAGGCGGGCGGTGGTCTCCTCGTCCGCATCGGGAGCGCCTTCCCCGTGCTCAATGAGAAACCGGTTGGTCGCCACATCCTGCCCGCTGTAATACAGGATACACTGGGCGGGCTGTCCATCCCGTCCCGCGCGCCCCGCCTCCTGGTAGTAGGCCTCCATGCTCCCCGGCATGTTGTAATGCAGGACGAACGCCACGTTGGATTTGTCGATCCCCATGCCAAAGGCGTTGGTCGCCACCATCAGCGGCGCCCGATCATAAAGGAAATCCTCCTGGTTGTCCCGCCGCTCCTCCGGGGACAGCCCCGCGTGATACCGGGTGGCCGGAAATCCCGCCGTCCGCAGCTTCTGACAGACCTCCTCCACCGTCTTGCGGGTGGTGCAGTAGACGATGCCGCTTTTTCCCGGGTTGTCCCGCAGGTATCGCAGCAAGGCCGCCATTTTGTCCGGGGGCTTGTCCACCTCGAAATAGAGATTGTCCCGGTTGAAGCCGGTGGTGATCGCAAACGGATCCCGCAGCGACAGCATGGCGGCGATGTCCCGCTTGACCTCCTCGGTGGCCGTGGCGGTAAAGGCCGCCAGCACCGGCCGTTCATCCAGCTGGGCGACAAATTCCGGCACCTTCAGATAGCTCGGGCGGAAATCCTGCCCCCACTGGGAGATGCAGTGGGCCTCGTCCACCGTCACCAGGGCGATCCGCACCCGGTGGGAAAAGGCCAGGAATTCCTCGGTCAGCAGCCGTTCCGGGGCCACATAGATGATTTTATACACCCCCGCGCAGGCGTTGGCCAACGCCTTGCGGTACTGGGGATAGGTCAAGGAGGAATTGAGATAAGCGGCCCGTATCCCAGCCTGGCACAGGGCACTGACCTGATCCTTCATCAGGGAAATGAGCGGGGAGATGACCAGCGTCACCCCTTCCAGCATCAAGGCCGGCACCTGAAAGCACAGGGATTTTCCCGCCCCAGTGGGCATGATGCCCAGGGTATCCCGCCCCTCCAAAATGCTGTCGATCAGCGCCTCCTGCCCCTTACGGAAGGAGGCATATCCAAAATATTGCCGCAGTACCTCTGTTTTTTCCATGCCAGCACCTTCCCTACATCCACGCAGCGCCCGTTTCCCGCGAGAGCGGCACCGCCATCACTCCGGTAACCTTTTCCCGACGCCCTTCGCCGCCAAATAGGCCGCCTTCATCGCGGCCGCGTCCTCCGCCTGGGTACCGCAGGATTCGCAGATGATGGTGGGGCCCCAGTCTCTTTCGGCCAGCAGCTCCAGCAGCGGCCCCGGCTCGGGCCCATAAAAATCGTCCGCAAAGGTCAAATGCCGCTTTTCTCCCCCTGCGGAATACTCGATCTTGGAAAAATGGGCGTGGAACCGGCTGGCCCGATCCCGCCCCAGCCGGTTCTCCATCTCGTCCAGCAGGGCGGCAAAGGCCTCGCGGCTGTTCACCTGCCCCATGGTGCGGCTGTTAAGATGGCCGAAATCCACGCAAGGCAAAAACCGCTCGTCCACCGAGCAGAAAGCCAGCACCTCGGAGAAATCCCCCAGCTGGTTGATTTTCCCCATGGTTTCGGGGCAGATATGGATATGGGACAACCCTTCGGCGTCCAGCGCCTCCTGGGCCTTGCGCAAGGTGTCCATGGCCAGGGCCTCGGCCCCCTCCCGGGGCAGCCCGCCCAAGCCCCCGGGATGCACCACAATCCGCCGCCCGCCCATCCAGTCGACAATACGGGCGCTTTGCAGGATGTAGGTCAGGCTGTTCAGCCGCTTTTCCTCGTCCTTGGAGGCCAGGGAAATATAGTAGGGCGCGTGCAGCGATACGCCGATGCCGCATTCCCTCGCTTTTTCCCCCAGCTGCCGGGCGGTCTCCTCCCGGGTGCGCGCCCCGTGTCCGCATTGGTATTCAAACACGTCCAGCCCCTTATCCCGCAGCCAAGGGAAGGTCTCCAGGCTGCTTTTATGGCCGGAATCGTAAAAAGAATCGCTGTTGCCCGCCGGGCCGAATCGTACCGTCAATGAAATGGCTCATTCCTTTCGCCGGATTACTCCGTCGTGTTCGTCTTCCTTGTATAGCGGGCCAGGATGCCCTTTTCCAGCCGCCGCTTCAGCTGCATCAGCGGCTTATGCTCCTCCAGCTGGATGGGCAGCACCTGGACGCAGGGGATGCCGGCCAGCCGCGCGCCCAGAACATCGGTGAAGGTCTGATCGCCAATGACCACGCACTGCCCGCGGGGCAGCCCCAACCGCCTGGCCGCCCGCAGGAACCCGATGGGCAGCGGCTTGCAGGCAAAGGCGATAAACCGCAGCCCCAGCTTGCCCGCGAAAGGCTCCACCCGCTTGCGCAGGGCGTTGGAAACCACCGTGGGCGTAAAGCCCGCCGCCTCCATGGCCCGCAGCCAGGCCAGCACGGCCGGATCCAGCGCCTGACTGCCATGTGTGGTCAGGGTGTTGTCCACGTCCAGCAGCAGCCCCTTCACGCCCAGGGCGTGCAGATCCGCCGCCGTGATGGCGGTCACCCGTTTTCTCAATATCGTGGGATAGAACAGCGACATAGGCGTCTCCTTTAACGCTTGTTACGAAAAGCTGTCTTATGATAGTCATGACCACCCGTAAAACGGGTGGCATGAAGGAGCCCTAGAAGGGCATA
>URCA01000066.1 GCA_900546265.1 uncultured Oscillospiraceae bacterium
CCTATGCCCTTCTAGGGCTCCTTCATGCCACCCGTTTTACGGGTGGTCATGACTCCCAGCGCCCTCTTTTCCCGGAATCCCCGGCTTTTTTGGCGTTTTTCTCACCTCCCGCCCCGCGCGGCATAGAATGGAGCAAGAAGCCAATGCAAGGGAAAGGGATGACCGATATGGGAGAGAACATATTGCTGGTGGCGGTGCTCCTGCTGGCGCTGTACGGCTGCACCCAGCTCATCCGCTGGCTGGTGCTGCGCCTCCTGACACCGCCGGCGCGGGATAAGGGCGTGCGCATCCTGCCGCTGAACGGCCATAGGGACGACTTGGAATACCTGGTGCGGGCCGCGGTGGTGCAGCGCCGTTGGGCGGGCCCGCTGCTCAAACCGGAACGGCTGATTCTGCTGGATACCGGCCTGGACGAGGAATCCCGGCAGGTGGCGGAGCTGCTTTGCCGGGACGCCGGCGTCGAGCTATGGGATCTGGACGCCCTGCTCGAGCAGTTCCCCGAAGGGGCGTCGGTGCCGGAATAACCGGCGGTTTTCCCGCGGCCCCTTTACAACCGGGGGCGGTTCCACTATAATAGAATGTATGTTTGGCGAACCGGGTTGGAAAGGCGTTGGAGCGTATGGAATACCAAAGGGAAGACGAGGGCCTGCAGTCCCTGACCGGCACCGTGGAACGGGTGGTGTTCCGCAACGAGGAAAACGGCTGGACGGTGCTGGAGCTGGAGGCGGAAGACGAGCTGCACAAGGTGGTGGGGGTGCTCCCCTCGGTCAACGTGGGGGAGCGCCTGCGCCTGCTCGGCGCCTGGGTGGAACACGCCAGCTTTGGTCACCAGTTCCGGGCGGAACACTGCGAATCCCAGCTGCCCACCAACGCGGCCGCCATCCTGCGGTATCTCTCCTCCGGCGCGGTCAAAGGCGTCGGCTCCGCCACCGCTGTGCGCATCGTGGAGAAGTTCGGGGAGGAGACCCTGAACATCCTGGAGCAGGATCCCCTCCGCCTGGCCGAAATCCGGGGCATCAGCCGGGACAAGGCCAAGAAAATCGGGGAGGATTTCGCCTCCCAGTTCGGCCTGCGGGAGGTCATGATGACCTTTTCCCCCTATGGACTGACCCCCAACGAGGCGCTGCGCTGCTGGAAAAAGTGGGGCGCCGCCACCATCAAGAAAATCCGGGACAACCCGTATCTGCTCTGCTCCACCGGCCTGTACATCGGGTTCGAGCGGGCGGATCAAATCTGCATGGCCATGAACGGCGAGGCGGACAGCGCCAACCGCATTGAGGCCGGCCTGCAATACATCCTGCGGCATAACCTGAACAACGGCCATACCTGCCTGCCGGCGGACAAGCTGGTTCCCACCGCCGTCACCCTGCTGAACGTCCCGCTGGAGAGAATCGAGGCTGTGCTGGCTGAAATGATCGCCGGCCTCGACGTGCGGGAGGTGGTCATGGGCGGCCGCTCCTATATCTACCTGCCCCATCTGTATCAGGCGGAGAAATACGCCGCCTCCCGCATCTGTCTCATGACCGGCTTCCCGCCGGCGGTCAGCCGAAATATCGAGGCCGGCATCGACGCCATCGAGGCCAGCAACCACATCCATTACGAGGCCCAGCAGCGCCGCGCCATCGTGGAAGCGGTGACCAAGGGCGTGCTGGTGCTCACCGGCGGCCCCGGCACCGGCAAGACCACCACCCTGCGCGCCATCATCACCCTGCTGGAGGGGATGGGGGAGACGGTGGCCATCGCCGCCCCCACCGGCCGCGCCGCCAAGCGGATTTCCGAGCTGACCGGCTGCGAGGCCAAGACCATTCACCGCCTGCTGGAGGTGCAGTGGGACGAGGCGGACGCCGCTGTCTTCGCCCGCAATGAGAAAAATCCCCTGGATGCCGACGCCCTGGTGGTGGACGAGGTGTCCATGGTAGACGTGCTGCTTTTCGACAGCCTGCTGCGCGCCCTGAAATCCGGCTGCCGCCTGATCCTGGTGGGGGATACCGACCAGCTCCCCGCCGTCGGCCCCGGCAGCGTGCTCCACGATCTCATCGACAGCGGCGTGCTCCCGGTGGTGCAGTTGACCGAGGTGTTCCGCCAGGCGCAGGAGAGCCATATCATCCTGAACGCCCACCGCATCGTCAGCGGTCAGCAGCCCGAGCTGTCCTATAAGCAGGGGGATTTCTTCTTCCTGCGGCAGACCAGCCCCCAGGGCGTGACCTGCACGGTGCTCGACCTGTGCGCCCGCCGCCTGCCCGACTCCTACGGCTATACCGTGTTCAACGGCCTGCAGGTGCTCTGCCCCGGCCGCAAAGGGGAGCTGGGCACCCGCGAGCTGAACCGCCGCCTGCAGGAGCTGCTCAATCCCCCCGCGTCGGAAAAGAACGAGCTGACGGTGGAAGGCGTGCTGCTGCGCATAGGGGACAAGGTGATGCACACCCGCAATAACTACGACATCGGCTGGACGCGGGACGACGGGGAGTTCGGTAGCGGCGTGTTCAACGGGGACATCGGCGTGCTCGAGCAGGTGGATCCCCGCGGCGAAAGCGTCGCCGTGCGGTACGACGATCGGGTGGCCCTCTACTCCCGGCAGGACGCACAGGATCTGGAGTTGGCCTACGCCGCCACCGTGCACAAAAGCCAGGGCAGCGAGTTCGAGGCCGTGGTCGTCCCGCTGTATCACAACCAGCGGCAGCTGTGCTATCGCAATCTGCTGTATACCGCCGTCACCCGGGCCAAATCCCTGCTCATCCTGGTGGGCAGCCGGGACACCATCCAGGAGATGGTGGAGAATAATCGCAAGACCCTGCGCTATAGCGGCCTGCGCTATTTCCTACTGGAGGCCGGCGCTATGGACCTGTAACAAACCGGGGGGATCCTATGCATCGTTTAAAAGAACTGCGTTTGGAAAAGAAATATACCCAGGTAAAAATTCAGATGCTCACCGGTATAGACCAGAGCGATTATTCCAAAATGGAGAAGGGCACGCGGTATATGAGCCTGGAGCAGTGCCGTCGGCTGGCGCTTGCCTTGGGCACCAGCATGGATGACCTCGCCGGTCTCACCGACGAGAAAGCGCCCTATCCGCGGGGAAAGCCGTGAGACGGCCGCGTGCCGTCCGCCGGCTGCTGGCCGTCCTCTTCCCGGAACGGTGCGCCTACTGCGGCCAGGTCGTCCGCTGCGGGGAGGGCTGCTGCCCCTGCTGCGCCGAAAGCCTGCCCCGCATCCTCCCGCCCGTCTGCCCGCTCTGCGGCCGGGGAAAGGCGAGTTGTACCTGCCGCGGCCATCGCGGCCCCCTGGACGGCCTGGCCGCCCCGTTTACCTACGAGGGTGCGGTTCGGCAGGGCATCCTGCGCCTGAAGGAGGAGGGGGACGCTACCGCCGCTGCTACCCTGGCCGCCGAAATGGCAGACGCCGTCCGCCGTGCCTGGCCCGAAGCCGCCCCGGAGCTGGCCGTACCCGTGCCCGTCACCCGGCGCAAACGGGCGCGTAAAGGCTTCAACCAGGCCGCCCTGCTGGCCGAATCCCTGGCCCGGGAGCTGAATATCCCCTGTGTGAAGGCCCTCGCCAAATGCCGGGAAACCCGGCCCCAGAAGGAGCTGGCCGCCTGGCAGCGCAGCGGCAATCTGCTGGGCGCCTTCGACGTGCGCCCCGGCACGCCGCTGGCCGGCAAATGTGTCCTCCTGGTTGACGACGTCTCCACCACTGGGGCTACGCTGGAGGAATGTGCCAAAATGCTGAAGATTCAAGGCGCCGCCCAGGTGCTGGGCATCGCGGCCGCCCTCACCCCCGGCAAAAAAGAGGCGGCTTGTCAAAAAAGGGAATCTGACATATAATAAGGAAAGCCGTCTGAAATCGTCGGACTCTGCCGTAAAGGATGGGATGAACCAATGCCCGGCATGGATCTGGGAATCGACCTGGGAACCTCCCAGGTGGTCATATATGCGTCCGGCAAGGGCGTGGTGCTCAAGGAGCCGGCCGTCATCGCGGTGGACAGTCGCGACGGCCACATCGTCGCCTGCGGCCAGGAGGCCTACGATATGCTGGGGCGCACGCCGGACTCCATTACCGCCGTGCGTCCGCTGGCCAAGGGCGTCATCGCGGACTACGATTACGCCGAGCGGATGCTGCGCTACTTTGTGCGCAAGGTCTGCGCCTATAAGATTTTGAAGCCCCGCGCCGCCGTCAGCGTCCCTGCCTCTGTCACCGAGGTGGAGCAGCGGTCGGTGGTGGAAGCGGTTTCCGCGGCCGGTGTGCGCCGGGTGGTGCTCATCGAGGAGGCCGTGGCCGCGGCCATCGGCGCCGGCCTGGACGTCAGCGCCGCCCGGGGCAGCATGGCGGTCAACATCGGCGGCGGCACCACCGATGTGGCCGTGCTGTCCCTCAAGGGCATCTCCACGTCCAGCTCCCTGCGGGTGGGCGGCGACGACATGGACGCCGCCATTGTCCGCTATCTGCGTACCAAATATAATCTTATCATCGGCACCCGCATGGCTGAAAGCATCAAAAAATCCATCGGATCCGCCATGCCGCCGGAGACTGCCTCTGTGATGGAGGCCAAGGGCCGGGACGCTCTCACCGGCCTGCCTGCCGTGCGCCCGGTGGACGCCCTGGAAATCGGGGAGGCCCTGTCTGAACCGCTGATGGAGATGCTCTCCGGTGTGCAGCGGGTGCTGGAAACCACCCCGCCGGAGCTGGCGGGCGACGTCATGGAGCACGGCATGGTGCTCACCGGCGGCGGTGCAAAGCTCGTCGGCCTCGCCCAGTTTATCCAGACCAATACAGGCGTCTCCTGCCGGGTGGCCGAACAGCCGGACGAATGCGTGGCCGTCGGCACGGGCAAGGCGCTGAAATTTGCCAAGCTCCTGTCCGCCGGTGTCTACGATGTCGACCAATTCAGCTACCATTTGTCCGAAACCTTGACCAATTAAACGCCGAAATCCCCCCGGAACCGTCGTTCCGGGGGGATCTTTTTTATTTATTCGTCGTCCTGATAAATCAGTGCCTTGATGGTCACGATCCGGTCACCGCCGGCGTTTTCCTCGCCCGGCGCGGAATCGGTCCCGCAGATTTTGCAGGCGTCCCGCACCTCGTCGCCCGCCGCGCAGATGGCCAGCTCCAGCCCCGTCTGGGAGGCGATGCAGGCCCGCTGCTGCCCGGAAACCACCTCGGCGTGTCCGCATTCGCAGGGGAAAATCGGCACGGGTTCAAGCCTGCCCCGGCCCTCCATGGCCCGGCGCAGGCTCGGGCAGTACAGTAGGTCCGACGGTTGCAGCCGCGTGCCGGGGGACAGGTAAAAGTCCGCCGCGACGCCCAGGGAGCACTGCCCGGTTTTTAAAAAATAACAGGTGGATTTATTCAAAGAAATCGTGGCTTCCAGCTTGCCCTTTATCACGCGCATACTCGTCACCTACATCCGGCGGAGAGAAACTCCGCTGAAAAAACATGGGCCGGATCCGCTTGGCGCGGATGGATTCCCCACCGTGCCCCGGCAATAGGGTTTCAGTGTATCATGTTTGGCACAAAAAGGCAAGATAAACGGCGGCGGAAAAGCCTCCAAAAAACCGACAGGGGTTTTAGCTTTATAGGTTGTCTGTTCAAAAAATCGGCAAAATTTTCGTCATAGAAGCTCTTCCCAAAACAGCCAAATGTCCCTGACTGAAAATTAATTTCTGGGTAAATACTTTTTTTGAGCAGTGGGATAGTAATAGAGGCTGGCGGAGAACCGACAGCTTGTGTCATGAAACACACATATCCATATATATATAGGGAAATAGGCGCAGAATAGGCGGCGGCTTTTCCCCCATCGAAAGGATCGATTCGCTATGAAAAAGATGATACGGGGAGTTTGCGGGTTCCTCGCGCTGACCTGCGGGCTCCTCATGGGGGCGATCATCACCCTGTCCCACCAGCTTCCGGAGCAATTCAGCGTGGTGGAGGGCACGCCCCTGAATCTGAACGGTGCCGTGGAGGCGGGCGCGCCCCGTTCGGCTTCGGGGCAGACGGTGGAGACCGCGTCCCTCACCGCGGGCAGCAGCTATACCGCTCCGCTCCGCCTGTTCGGCATGTTTCCCGTCAAAAACGTAGCCGTAAAGGTTGTTGACTTGCCGGTTGTGGTCCCTTGCGGCACCCCCTTCGGCATCAAGATGTTTACCGACGGCGTGCTGGTCGTGGGGATGTCGGATGTGGATACCGCTTCTGGCTCGCACAACCCCGCACGCAGCGCCGGTATCAAAACCGGCGATGTTATCGTCTCTATCGACAAGAAAATCGTGAACACGACGGAGCAGGTCGCCAAAATGGTGGAGGAATCGGGCGGAAAGACCATGGTGTTCCACATCCGCCGGGATAATATCGCCTTCGACGTGAAATTCGTACCCGCCAAATCGGTCAATGAAAACCGCTGGAAGGCGGGCCTGTGGGTGCGGGACAGCTCCGCCGGCATCGGAACCCTCACCTTCTATAACCCTCAGACCAAAACCTTCGGCGGCCTTGGCCACGCGGTCTGCGACGTGGATACCGGCGAGGTGCTGCCCCTGTCCACCGGCGAAGTGGTGCCGGCCCGGATATACGGCGTGGAAAAAGGCGTATCCGGCGCTCCGGGCGAGCTGCGCGGCGGTTTTGAAGCCGGCACTTTGGGCCAGCTGAGCATCAACGGCGAAACCGGTATTTTCGGAAAACTCACCCATTTGCCCTCCGCCATGCAGACCGTGCCGGTCGCCATGAAACAGCAGGTGAAAACCGGTAAAGCCCAAGTCCTTACTACCATTGACGGCGTGAAGCCCAAACTGTATGATATCCGTATCGACCAGGTTCGCTACAATGATTCTTCCCCCACCCGCAACATGGTGATTGTCATTACCGACCCGGAATTGCTGGAAAAAACAGGCGGAATCGTGCAGGGGATGAGCGGCTCGCCCATTTTACAGGACGGGAAATTGGTCGGAGCCGTTACCCACGTGTTCGTCAACGATCCGACAAAAGGCTTTGCAATCTTTGCGGAAAACATGCTGAAAACGGCGGACTCCGTCAAGACAGAGTCGGCAGCGGCATAAGTGGAAAGCTGATTGACTTTACAGAGAAGTGGGAACCTTTTGCAGGATTTCGTCGAATGGCTGGTGGATTTATCCAAATTCTTTTCTCCTTTATTATTTTTCTCGCTTTTTCCGTAAAAAGACTTGGAAACCCCTTGTGTTTATTGGAAGTATATGGTAATATATGCAAGCCGGCAAAAAATGGAAATTAAATAATTGGGGGAGCATCAACAGATGGAAAACAAGATCAAGGTGTTGTTGGCAGATAACAGTGAGCATTTTGGTATCCCGTGTGCGAACGTCATGCGCAGTCATGGTCTGGATGTGGAAACGGTCGAAAAAGACGGCCGCCAGTTGCTCGGCAGTATCGAGCGTGGGCATCCCGACGTGGTTATCATGGATTTCTTTCTGCCCCGCCTCGACGCTATCGGCGTGATCAAAAGCGTACAAACCACCGCGGCTTCCAAGCCTCAGTTTATGGTGATGTCCAGCTTTGATAACCCCAACTTGGAGCGGGAGGCCATGCTGGCCGGTGCCGACTATTACTTTCTCAAACCCTTCGACACCGACGAAATGGCCGAACGCATTCTGTCTCTGTGCAGCAAAAAGCGGGTGGAATCCATCCGCTCCGCCAAGCCCGCCGTTACCGCGAGCGGCAGCCTGGAAATGCGGGTGACGGAAATCATCCATCAAATCGGTGTGCCGGCCCATATCAAAGGATATCAGTACCTGCGGGATGCCATCCTCATGGCCATTGAGGACGACGACATCATCAACGCGGTGACCAAGCGCTTGTATCCGGCTGTCGCGAAAAAGCACAGCACCACTTCTTCCCGCGTGGAACGGGCCATCCGTCACGCCATCGAGGTGGCTTGGGATCGCGGCGACGTGGATGTGCTCAATTCTTACTTCGGCTACACCATCCATAACGGCCGCGGCAAGCCCACCAACAGCGAGTTCATCGCCATGATCTCGGATAAATTCCGGCTGCAGCTGAAAATTTCCTGACGATCGAAAAGCCTTCGGATGAAAGTTCCCCGCCGGAATTTTCATCCGAAGGTTTTTCCTTTTTATCGATCTGTGGTATACTATCGGATAGATTCACGTGTAAAGGAGATGCAATCTGTATGTCGAAAATGGAAGACGTCCGCGCGCAAATGGTTCAGGCCATGAAAAGCGGCGAAAAAGAGCGGAAGGAAGCCCTTTCCATGCTGCTGGCCGCCCTGAAAGCAAAATTCATCGATAAACGGGAGGAGCTGACGGAGGAGGAGGAAAACGCCGTCGTTCTTCGGGAACTCAAACAGACCAAGGAAACCCTGGAGTCCGCGCCTGCCGATCGCGCGGATATCCGGGAACAGTGCGAACGGCGCATCACCGTCCTTCAGGAGTTCGCCCCCCGGGAGATGAGCGAGGAGGAGATCCGCGCGCAGATTCAGGCCTCCCTGGCCGTTCTCGGTATTGAGCAGCCCACCATCCGGGACAAGGGGCGCCTGATGAAGGAGCTGATGCCCCGCGTTAAGGGAAAGGCCGACGGCGCCCTGGTCAACCGGCTGGTCACCGAACTGCTGGCTTAAAGCGCCCGAAAGGAAAAGACCGCCATGGAAATCGAACGAAAATTTTTGATAGACGGCTTTCCCTCCGACCTGCCCCTGCTCAAGGAGTCGGAGGTGGAACAAGGGTATCTGGCCACCGCCCCGGTGGTGCGCATCCGCCGGGAAATCGTCGGCGGCGCCCCCTCCCATGTCCTGTGCTTCAAGGGAAAGGGGACGATCGCCCGGCAGGAGGTCGAGCTGCCCCTGACCGCCGAAACCTTTCGGCAGCTGGAGGATCTGCTGCCCGCGCCCATGATCCGCAAAACCTACAAGGTCTACGCCCTGCCGGACGGCCTCCGCTTGGAGGTCAGCCTGGTGGATGCGGGTACGCCTCGCGCGTTTTTTTACGCCGAGGTGGAATTCGATACGCTGGAGCAGGCACGCGCCTTCGTTCCGCCCGCCTGCCTCGGCCGCGACGTGACCGAGGAGCCGGGCTGGTCGATGGGCGCCTACTGGGAAAAAACCAGAATGCATCAATAAAACAGGCGATCGGCGGTTAAGCCGATCGCCTGTTTTATAGTTAACGGTTTTACGGAGAATTATAAGGGCAGGGTGCGGCGCATCATTTTTTTCATGGGGATGCAGACTCCGCAGGCCACCAGGCCGCCCACAATCGCCTCCAGCACGCCATTGGTCAGAATGGTGGTGCCGATGATGCCCAGCAGGAGATTGAAGGAAATGTCCATGGCCGTGGCGTAGCTTTTACCGAAAAAGACATAAATCCCGCCCATGACCAGCAGCGTGTTTGTCAGGCTGCCCAGTACACCGCTGACGGCGTAAATCACGCCGGTCGCGCCTTTTTTACCGTCCAGCAGCCGGCTGAGCAGCTTGAACATCAGGCTGGCCACCACGCCGGTCAGAATGCGGGGCACGAAACAGATGACGAGACTCCAAAAATTCCCCGGCGCGGCGGTGGGGGTGAACACGAAGGCCGTGACCGGGTTGGGGGGCATGAAGGTCCAGACGATGAAGCTGAACAGGCCGGCGGCAAAGCCCATGGCCGCCCCCGCGCCGGTGCCCAGCAGGATGCCGGCCACAATGACCGGCAGCATGGCCAGGGTAGCGACCAGCGGGCCGATGGGGATGCTGCCCAGCGGCGTGAAGCAGACGATCGCCTCCAGCGCCAGCAGAATGGCGAATTGCGCGATGAACAGGGTGTTTGGTTTCTTCTTGGACAGTGTTGCCATAGGGAATCATCCTTTCGCTGCTGTTCCTTATTACGGATACAGCGCAGTATATCTATGTAAACACATCGGTCCGGCGCCTGTGCGGCCGGGGCTGAAGCGCCTTGCGGCTGCTTCGCCCGGGCGCCGATAAGGCCCTGCCCGGCGTGTTGTTGTACGCTTAAACCTTGCCCTTATTCTTTTCGTAGATCATCCGCAGCCCCTCCAGCAGCAGATCGTCCACATAGGTGATTTTGCGCCGGCAGTGGGGGACGATTTCGCGCCCCAGCCCGCCGGTGGCCACGATGACCGCCGGGTAGCCCAGCTCCGCCTCGATGCGGTCGCACATGCCGTCCAGCATGGCCGCCGTGCCGTACACCGCGCCCGACTGCATGGAATCGTTGGAGTTGCCTCCGATGACCTTGGCGGGGGTCTCCAGGCTGATGCGGGGCAGCAGGGAGGCCCGGGAGATCAAGGAGTCGAAGGAGGTATAAACCCCCGGCATGATGGCGCCGCCCAGGAACGCACCGGTTTTGTCCACCACCGACACGGTGGTGGCGGTGCCCAGGTCCCAGATGACGCAGGGCGCGCCGAAGCGCGCCACCGCCGCCACCGCCCCCACCAGCAGGTCGGGTCCCAGCTGGGCGGGGTTGTCGATGCGGATGTTGACGCCGGTTTTGGTGCCCGGCCCCACCATCAGTGGGGTGACGCCGGTGACCTTTTTCACCGCCCCGCGGATCGCGTGCTCCAGCGGCGGCACCACCGAGCTGATGATCGCCCCTTCGAAATCATGGGTGTTGATGCCATACAGACGCAGAATGTCCATCAGGTCGATGGCGTATTGATCCTCCATCTTGGTGCGATCCGTCGCCACGCGGGATTCCAGCATCAGCCGGGTTCCCTCGAACACCCCGATGGTGATATTGGTGTTGCCCATGTCCAGCGCCAGCAGCATGCCGCGTCCATCCCTTCCGCCCGTGAATTTTCCTGTACGTTTAGTATACCATGCCGGACGGGCGGCATGCAAGCATTCCTCTTGCATATCGGACCAAAAGCGGTTAGAATAATAGCGCGGCGAAATATGGAAAAATGGAGATTTTGTATGATTACTTATCACGATATCCGGCATAACGAGGAGGTCCGCGCTCTGATCGAGGCGGGCAACGAGGCCCTGGGCGTCCTGGGCTATACCGACCATGGGTACGCCCATGCGGGCCTGACCGCCAAGGTGGCGGGGGATCTGCTGGAAACTCTAGGCTATGACGAGCGTACTTGTGAGCTGGCCCGCATCGCCGGCTTTATGCACGATATCGGCAACGCGGTCAACCGAACGGATCACGCCCTGTCGGGCGCGGCCCTGGCGTTTCCCATCCTCCGCTCCCTGGGGATGGACGCGAGGGAGACGGCGGCCGTCATCACCGCCATCGGCAACCACGACGAAAAAACCGCCAACGCCGTCACACCTCTGAGCGCGGCCCTGATCCTGGCGGATAAGAGCGACGTGCGCCGCAGCCGGGTGCGCATCTCCCTGGAAGCGAAAAATTTCGATATCCACGATCGGGTCAATTACGCGGTGGAGGAATCCTCTTTGACGGTGCAGAAGGAGGAGGGGCTTATCACCCTGGCCCTGCGTATCGACACCTCCATCACCGCCGTGATGGACTATTTTGAGATTTTTCTTTCCCGCATGACCCTCTGCCGCGCCGCCGCCTCCTTCCTGGGCCTCGACTTCGAGCTGGTCATCAACGAAACCCGGATGCTGTAGGTCCGTCCTTCAAACTTTGTTTACGTTTGCCGCCTTGTATTTTCTCCGGCTTTCCGGTATAATAACAGGGTTATTTTGCAAATTCTGCCGGAAGGCTTTGGAAAGGACAGGACAAGCATGCTGAACGTACTGTTGCGGGGGCATCTCGACTGGTTCACGATCGTCGCGAATCTGGCCGTCCTCTGCGTCGTGGCTTTCGTGGTGTTCCCCGCCAGAGGGATGGCCCAGGCCTTCGTCGCCTATAAGCTGGGCGATCCCACCGCAAAATATAATGGCCGCCTGAGTATGAATCCTTTGGCCCATATGGATAAGTATGGTATCGTGGTGCTCTTTCTTTGCGGCCTGGGCTTTATCAAGCCCATTCCCATCAACTCTCGCAATTTCCGCAATCCCCGCCGGGATATGATTCTGACCATCCTGGCCGGGCCGGTTATGGGCCTGCTGGTCGGCATGCTGGGCGTGGCCCTGTACCGCGTGGGTCTCCTGTTTGTCACGAGCGCCGCCAGCGTGAGCAAGCTCTGGCTGATTCTGGAGTATATGTTCGCTGAAACCAACGTCCGCCTGGCGGTGCTGATGCTGCTGCCCTTGCCCTTTTTCGACGGGTATCAGATCCTGTCCTTCTTCCTGCCGCCCAAATGGGTGTACTTCATCGAGCAGAACGGCATGATAATCTCCCTGGTGGTGCTGGTGCTGCTCGTCAGCGGCGCCTTGAGCGTTCCGCTGGATGCGATTTCCACGCTGTTCATGAAGCTGTTCAACTTCATCTTCATGGTGCCGAGCAGTCTGAGATTCATTTATTGAAGGAACAAAACGGGGGCCCTATGGACGTCATCTCGTACAAGCTGCCTGTCTTCGAGGGGCCGCTGGATTTGCTGCTCACGCTCATCACCCACGCCAAGGTGGATATCCACGATATCTTCGTTTCCGAGATCACCGAACAGTACCTGGAATCAATGAAACTGGTGGACGAGCTGGACATGGATTCGGCCAGCGAGTTTTTGCAGATGGCGGCCACGCTTCTGGAGATCAAATCCCGCGCCATGCTGCCCA
>URCA01000067.1 GCA_900546265.1 uncultured Oscillospiraceae bacterium
GCACCCCTTTTCACGCCGAAAAACCGCGTTTCCCCTTGTCAATCGATGCTAAGCAGAGCTTAGAAAGGACGGATGTCTATGACGATTCCCGAGCTGGCCGCCGCCCAAAGGCGGTTTTTCGACTCCGGGCGCACCCGCTCCGTCGCCTTCCGGGAGGAGCAGCTCCGCCGCCTGCAGGCCGCCCTGCGGGCGGAAGAGGAGCCCCTGCTGGCCGCCCTGAAACAGGATTTGAACAAGTCCGCCGGCGAGGCGTATATGACCGAGCTTGGCATCGTGCACGACGAGCTGTCCTGCGCCCTGGGGCATCTGCGCCGCTGGGCCCGGCCAAAAAACGTGCGCCTGCCCCTGTTCCAGTTTCCCGCCTCCGGCTGCATCCTGCCCGAGCCTTACGGCACGGCCCTGATCATCTCCCCCTGGAACTACCCGGTGCAGCTGACCCTCAACCCCCTCATCGCCGCCCTGGCCGCGGGCAACTGCGCGGTGGTCAAGCCCTCCGCCTACGCGCCGGCCGTCTCGGCGGCCCTGGCCCGGCTGCTGTCCGCCGTCTTTCCCGCCCAGTATGTGGCGGTGGTGGAGGGCGGCCGGCAGGAGAACGCCGCGCTGCTCGAGCAGAAATGGGACACCATCTTTTTCACCGGCAGCGTGGCCGTGGGCCGGGTGGTCATGGAGGCCGCGTCCCGGCACCTGACCCCCGTGTCCCTGGAGCTGGGCGGCAAAAGCCCGGTGATTGTGGACGCGACGGCCAACCTGAAGGTGGCCGCCCGCCGGATCCTGTGGGGCAAGACCATCAACGCCGGCCAGACCTGCGTCGCCCCCGACTACGTCCTGGCGGACAACCGGGTGAAGCCGGCGCTGCTGCGGGAGATGGAAAAGCAGCTGCGCTTCCTCTGGGGCCGCCGTCCCCTGGAGAAGGAGGAATACCCCCGCATCGTCAACGAGAAGCATTTCGAGCGGCTGGTGGGCCTGATGGCCGGGGAGCACGCCGCCGTCGGCGGGGAGTGCGACGCCGCCGCCCTGCGCATCGCCCCCACCGTGCTGGATCGGGTGACCCCCGCCTCCCCCGTGATGCAGGAGGAGATTTTCGGCCCCCTGCTGCCGGTCCTGGGCTTCGACGAGCTGGACGAGGCGATCCGGTTCGTCCGGGAACGGCCCCGCCCCCTGGCGCTGTACGTTTTTTCCGAGGACGCGGCAGCGGTGCGGCGGGTGCTCGGTCAGCTGTCCTTCGGCGGCGGCTGCGTCAACGACACCATCATGCACCTGGCCACCCACCGCCTGCCCTTCGGCGGGGTGGGGGACAGCGGCATGGGCCGGTATCACGGCAAATTCGGGTTCGACACCTTCACCCATTACAAGCCGGTGGTCAGCCAGTCCACCCATCTGGATCTGCCCGTGCGCTACCCGCCCTACACCCCGCGCCTCGGGCTGATGAAACGGTTTTTAAAATAACGGAGGTCTCTCGTCATGCAGGTCAAGTATAAACAGAACAACAGCCGGATGTGCGTCATCTGCGGCATGGACAACCCCTTCGGCCTTCAGGCCCCCTTCTACGTCATGGAGGACGACAGCGTCATGACCCTGTTCCGCTACCGGCAGGAGCATCAGAGCTATCCCGGCCGGGTGCATGGGGGCCTGATCACCGCCATGCTCGACGAGCTGGGCTTCCGCGCCTATTGGGCGTTCGAGCCCGAGGTGCTGGCCGTCACCATGGAGCTGCAGACCAAATACCGCCGCCCCGTCCCCTACGACGAGCCTCTCAAGGGGATGGGGACCATCCTGTCCGCCTCCTCCCGGTTCGTCAAAAGCCATGCCCAGATTACCGATATGGACGGCCACGTGCTGGCCGAGGCCGAGATGAAATACATCAAGCTGCCCAGCGATAAGGTGACCGACGCGGACTATCACGAGGAAATGTGCTACGCCCTGCCCGACGACGTCAAAGCGCTGTAGGCGCCGCGTTCCCTCTTTTCATTTCCAAGGATTTGTGATAGTCTGATGTAAAGGAGCGCCTGCATGAAAACCGAAACCAAATGGGGCCTGGCCGCCGCCGGCGCGGCGCTTTCGGCCGGCCTGTGGCTGTATCAGGAGAATACGTCCGTGGAGGTGGAGCCCCTCCCCGTGGCCCTCAGCGGCCTGCCCGCCGCCTTCCGGGGCTTTAAAATCGCGGTGGTGTCCGATGTGCACCTGCCCCGCGGCGGCGTGTCGTCCGCCCGCCTGTCCCGCCTGGTCGCCCTCCAGCGGCCCGACGTGATTGTCCTCCCCGGCGATCTGACCAACAGCTATGCCGACTTCGATCGGGAGGGCCTGACGGATCTCGGGCGGCGGCTGGCCGCCGTCGCGCCCTGCTACGCGGTGGCGGGCAATCACGAGCTGCGGTTCGGCCGGACGGGGGAGTACGCCCGGCTGCTGGAGCGCGCGGGCGTGCGGGTGCTGCGGGACGGCTGGACGCTGCTGGAGAGGGAGGGGGAGACCCTCACCCTGTACGGCATGGAGCGCAAGCGGCCCCGGCCCCTGCCCGCCTCCTGCCCCCGGCCGGTTATCGCCCTGGCCCATCAGCCTCAGTGGCTGTATCTGTACGAGGCCGCCGGCTGGGATCTGGTCATCAGCGGCCACGCCCACGGCGGGCAGGTGCGCCTGATCGGTCAGGGGCTGTACGCCCCGGGGCAGGGAATGCTGCCTCCCTTCACCAGCGGCCTCTACCGGCGGGGCAACACCCAGATGGCGGTCAGCCGGGGCCTTGGAAACAGCACCTTTTCCCTGCGCTTCGGCAACCGGCTGCACCTGCCGGTGCTGGTGCTCGGGTAAGGGCGAGGCGGGGGGCGTTCCCCCTTACCTTAAGGATCGATAAGGGAGTGTAAAACATGGCCGATACCCATCAAATCCGCTGTCCCCAGTGCGCGACGCTGTATGACGAGGGGGAGGCGCGCTGCCCCCACTGCGGCCTGCCCGCCGAGCCGGCGGCCCGGCAGCGGCATATCGAACAGCTGCTGGAGCATACGGCTGCCGGTCCCGCCGCGGGGGCACCCATCCGCACCGATCCGGCTTCGGCGGCCTTCGCGCCGCCCGAACCCGCAATCGCGGTCGCGGAGCGGCCTTCCCGGCCACCGGCCGCTTATGTCGCCTCGCCCGTCCCCGCGGTGCAGGCGGCCTTTGGGGAGCCGCTGCCCCCGCCCGCCGGGAGCGCCGTTCCCGGCTCCGGGTGGGCCTGTGTCCCCTTGGGCCATCCGGTCGCCCCCGCCAAGGGGCCGTCCCCGGTGGGCCCCTTTCTCAAAAAGCACCGCTTCAAGCTGCTGGCCGCCGCCGTGGCTGTGGCCGCCGTGGTGGTGCTCACACTGGTTATCGGGGCGGTGCGCAGCACGACGGCCAGCTTCCGCTCCTCGCCCGAACGGCTGGTCGCCGGGCTGCAAAAGGCCCTGGACGACAAGGACGTCCGCCTCTTCGCCGAGCTGGCCCTGCCGGCCGGCGTCGAATACAACGCCAGCGATTACAGCCGGCTCACCGCCAGCGATCTGCCGAATCTTCAGCTCGAGCTGGTGGAGGTCTTCTCCGGCCGAAAGGACACCTATGCCTTGGCGATCGTCCGCTATACTGAGCGGGAATCCCTGAGCCCCGGGGACGGCCAGATGGAGGTGCTGATGCTGAGCAAAACCGACGGCAAATGGTACAACTCCAACACCACGAACGCTTTCCTGCGGGGTCTGCTGGGTACGGTAGACTATAGCTACCAGTATGACCCGGACAGCTACGACGATCCCTACGCCGTGCCGGACTGAACCAAGCCATATAAAAACCACCCGCGAGCCCTTGGCTCGCGGGTGGTGTCGTTTCCAGCGCGTTCTATTCCTCCGGGGGGAATTCGCCCTCCCGGCGGACATGCTCCCGGATTTTCTCAAAGCTCTCCTGGCTGACCACATGTTCGATACGGCAGGCGTCGGCGGCGGCGGTTTTCCGATCGACCCCCAGAAAGACCAGCCAGTCGGTCAGCAGGGTGTGCCGCTCATACATCCGCTGCGCGATTTCCCGGCCCTTGTCCGTCAGCAGCAGGAAATTCCCGTCGGTCATCTCCACATAGCCGTTTTCCCGCAGCTGCTTCATGGCCACGCTGACGCTGGGCTTGGAAAAGCCCAGCTCCACGGCGATATCGATGGAACGCACCCGGCCCTTGCTTTGCTCGAGCATCAGGATGGTTTCCAGATAATTCTCAGCGGATTCCTGGATTTTCACGCGAGACGTCCCGCCCTTCTATGCGATATGGAATCATTGTAGCACATCCCCGGCTGATTTTCAACGCCCGGCTTGTGGAACCGGCCGGCCGGTGGTATACTGAACCAGTAGCCGCTTGGCCGTCCCCTTTGTCCGCGACGAATAATCCGCCCGCCGTTCTCATAAGTATGGCACGGGGGCGGAACAGCCGGTGCGTTCCATGGACGGCTGCCGAAACCGCCCCCTTTCAGTTTACACGAAAGAATGGGTGGTTGACATGCGGATCATCAGGAACAGCCGGGACAGGGCCTCTCATCGCCCGGAACGCCGGGAGGGCGCGCCCCGCCGCCCCGCGCGCCGGGACGCCGTCCGGAAGCTGTGGCAGTGGTCGGCCCTTCCCCTGGCGGGCTGCGCGGTGGTGGCGGTGTTCATCGCGGTGATGCAGATTACCCTGGCCGCCAGCACCGAGGCCGGCATGCCGGCCGACACAGGGTATATCCTCATCGACCCGGGCCACGGCGGGGCCGACGGCGGCGCCCAGGCGGCGGACGGCACCCTAGAAAAGGACATCAACCTGGCCGTGGCCCTGCCCCTGAACGATATGCTCAAGGTCTGCGGCTACCCGGTGAAAATGACCCGGGATACCGACATTTCGGTGCACAGCGATTCCGCCCGCACCCTGAGGGAGCAGAAGGTCAGCGACATGCATAACCGGCTGGCCCTGTACGACAAGGCCAAGGCGGCGGTGGGGATCCATACCAATAAGTTCCCCCAAACCCAGTATTTCGGTACCCAGCTGTTTTACTCCGCCAACTGCCCGGAAAGCGAGGGGATCGCCTCCGCTATCCGGGAAAGCGTGGTCGGGCTGCTGCAGCCGAAAAATACCCGGGAGATGAAAAAGGCGGACAGCAACATCTTCCTGCTGGATAAGGCCAAGGTGCCCGCGGTGTTCGTGGAATGCGGCTTTTTGTCCAACGAGGGGGAGCTGGCCAAGCTGAAAAACCCAGAGTATCAGCATCAGATGGCCCTGGCCATCCTGAATGGGCTGCTGCAGTACGGGTTATAGAAACGTGACGAAAGGCAAGGACTGGAAATGGCACAGAAAGCGAAAGCGGTGTTCGTCTGCGCGGAATGCGGCAGCGAATCGCCCAAATGGTACGGCAAATGCCCCTCCTGCGGGCAGTGGAACACCATGAACGAGGAGGTGCGCGCCCCCCAGCGCGCGGCGGCCCCCGCCGGGGCGTCCTCCGCCGTGAGGGCGCAGCCCCGGCGGATTGGGGACATCAACCCCGAGGGGGAGCAGCGGTATAAAACCGGCCTGAAGGAGCTGGATCGGGTGCTGGGCGGCGGCATCGTGCGGGGCGGGCTGATGCTCATCGGCGGCGACCCCGGCATCGGGAAATCCACCCTGCTGCTGCAAATCTGCGAGCATCTGGGGCAGCGGCTCAACATCCTGTACGTCTCCGGCGAGGAATCGGCCCGGCAGCTCAAGCTGCGGGCCGACCGGCTGGGCGTGCACAGCGAGCGGCTGTTCGTGCTGTGCGAGACCGACGTGGGCACCATCATCGAGACGATTTTCTCTGAGAAGCCCGACATCGTCATCATCGACTCCATCCAGACCATGAGCTTGGCGGACGTGGCCTCCTCGCCCGGCAGCGTCACCCAGGTGCGGGAATGCACCTCCGCCATCATGCGGGCGGCCAAAAGCGTCGATACCCCGGTGTTCATCGTGGGCCATGTCAACAAGGACGGCGCCATCGCCGGCCCCAAGGTGATGGAGCATATCGTGGACTGCGTGCTCTACTTCGAGGGCGACCGCCATACCAGCTACCGGATGCTGCGGTGTGTGAAGAACCGCTATGGCTCCACCAACGAAATCGGCGTGTTCGAGATGCGGGACAAGGGGCTGGCCGAGGTGGAGAACCCCTCCCTGATGATGCTGTCCGGCCGCCTGACCAATGTCAGCGGCACCTGCGTCGCCTGCGCCATGGAGGGCAGCCGCCCCCTGCTGGCCGAGGTGCAGGGCCTGGTGTCGCCCACCGGCTTCGGCAATCCCCGGCGGATGTCCACCGGCTTTGACAACAACCGCCTCAATCTCCTGCTGGCGGTGCTGGAAAAGCGGGCGGGCTATTTCTTCTCCAACCTGGACGCCTATATCAACGTCGTCGGCGGCCTCAGGCTGGACGAGCCCGCGGCCGATCTGCCGGTGGCCCTGTCCCTGGTGTCCGGCCTCAAGGACACGCCGGTGGGGGAGGGGATCCTGGCCTTCGGCGAGGTGGGCCTGGCCGGCGAGGTGCGGTCGGTCTCCAACGCCGAAGCCCGCGTCGGGGAAGCCGCCCGCCTGGGCTTCACCAAGGTCATCCTGCCCTATCATAACCTGAAATCCCTGCAAAAGCGCGGCGATATCGAGCTGGTCGGCGTGCGCACTGTGCGGGACGCCTACGAAGCGCTCAAACCATAAGAAAATGCCCTCGGTTCCTTGCGGAACCGGGGGCATTTTTTAGGCTTATTCTCCCGCCTCGGCCCGGTTGATGGCGCACAGAACGCCCCTGACCGACGCGAGGTTGATGTTGTTCTCGATGCCCACGCCGAAAATCGGCTTGCCGTCCGGCTTTTTCAGCTGGATGTAGGCGATGGCCTTGGAGTCCGAGCCGGAGGAGATCGCATGCTCGTGATAGGACAGGAACTCGTACCGGGTCATGTGGGCCGCCTGCAGGGCGTTGAAGAAGGCGTCGATGGGGCCGTTGCCGCTGCCCGACAGGGCCGTTTCCTTCCCGTCGGAAACCAGCACGCCGGTGAACCGCACGCTGTCCGCGTCCTCCACAAAGCTGTGGGCGCGCAGATCCACCTTCCGGGGCACATCGATATAGTGCTGGCGGAACACGCCGAACAGCTCGTCGGCGGACACCTCCCGGCCCAGCCGGTCGCATTCCGCTTTGACCAGCGCGCCGAATTCCGGATGCATGGCCTTGGGCAGGTTGTACCCGAAGGCGTTCTGCATGACGAAGGCCGCGCCGCCCTTGCCCGACTGGGAGTTGATGCGGATAATGGGCTCGTACTGCCGGCCCACGTCCGCCGGGTCAATGGGCAGATAGGGGATCTCCCAGTAGTCGCTGTTGTGCTCCCGCATGTAAATGGTGCCCTTGTTGATGGCGTCCTGATGGGAGCCGGAGAAGGCGGTGAACACCAGCTCGCCCACATAGGGCTGCCGCTCGGGGATGTGCATCTTGGTGCACCGCTCGTACAGCTCCCGGTAGGCGGGCAGATTGCTGAAATCCAGCCGGGGATCCACCCCCTGGGTGAACATGTTCAGCCCGACCACCACGATGTCCAGGTTGCCGGTGCGCTCCCCGTTGCCGAACAGGGTGCCCTCCACCCGCTCGGCCCCGGCCAGCAGCGCCAGCTCCGTGGCCGCCACGCCTGTGCCCCGGTCGTTGTGGGGATGGATGCTGATAATCGCCGCCTCCCGGTTGGGCAGATGCCGGATGAAATACTCCACCTGGTCGGCGTAGGTGTTGGGGGTGCACATCTCCACCGTGTTGGGGAGGTTGAGGATCACCGGGTTCTCCTTGGTGCTGCCCAGCGCCTCCATGACGGCGGCGCAGATGTCCACCGCGTTGTCCATCTCGGTGCCGGAGAAGCTCTCGGGGGAATACTCGTAGCGGATATGGGTGTCGCCCTCGTACGCCTCGGTCAGCTCCCGGATGAGCTTGGCGCCCGCGACGGCGATGTCGATGATGCCCGCCATGTCCTTCTGGAACACCACCTTGCGCTGCAGCGTGGAGGTGGAATTGTAAAAATGGACGATGACGTTTTTCGCGCCCTTGATGGCGTCGAAGGTCTTGCGGATCAGATGCTCCCGGGCCTGCACCAGCACCTGGATGGTCACGTCGTCCGGAATATGGCCGCCCTCGATGAGCTCCCGGCAGATTTCATATTCCGTTTCCGAGGAGGAGGGGAAGCCGATTTCAATTTCCTTAAAGCCCATGTCGCACAGGGCCTTGAAAAACTCCAGTTTCTGCTGCAGGTTCATGGGATCGACCAGCGCCTGGTTGCCGTCCCGCAGGTCGACGCTGCACCAGACGGGCGCTTTGTCGATGACGCGGTCCGGCCATTGCCGGTCGGGAAGCTGGATTTGCTCGAAGGGCCGATACTTTTGATATGACGGTTTCACAGCGAAAACCTCCTTAATAAGAATACAAAAACGCCCGTCCCCGAAAAACAGGGACGGGCGACAAATCGCTCGTGGTACCACCCACATTCGGACGCCCGCAGGCGTCCCTCAGCGAGCCTCGGCAAAGGCTCCGGCCGGTAACGGGGCCACACGTCCCGCCCTAGCTCCGGCGCCGGAGTTCAGGTGGGCGACTCAGGGATGAGCTATCCATACGGGCTCCGCCTCCGGCTTGCACCTTCCGCCGGCTCTCTGCGCGCGTGCGCCCGTATCTTGTTCCCGTCAACGTCTTTGCGCTATTGGGGAAAAGGTGTCTTTGTCTCATTATACGCATCCCGGCCCCGGTTGTCAAGTGTCAAATCCGCCGTCCCGCCGTCTCCGCCGGAACGCCCCGTGTCCCCTTCAGACCGCCTCATTTTATCCATTTCTTCCGCCTAAATTCGGCTGATTTCACCGAAAAGCCGCCCGAGCCCTTTCTTTCCGCGGCCGGCTGTGCTATAGTGTTCCCGTACTACCCCCGGCGCCTGCCGGGAGAGGGATACGGGAGGACGGGGCGTCATGCGTATTGTCATCGTGGGCTGCGGCAAGGTAGGCACCACGCTGGCCGAGCAGCTAAACCGGGAGAAGCACGAAATCGTGCTGATTGAGAAGAATCCCGAGGTGCTGCAAGGGGTCACCAACACGCTGGATCTCATCGGCGTGGCGGGCAACGGCGCGAGCGACGCGGTGCTCAGGGAAGCGGGGGCCGCCACGGCGGATCTGCTCATCGCCGTCACCACCACGGACGAGCTGAATCTGCTGTGCTGCCTCATCGCCAAAAAGGTCGGGGTGCGCAACACCATCGCCCGGGTGCGCAACCCGGAATATTCGCAGGAAATCCGCCTGGTGCAGGAGGATTTGGGCCTGTCCATGGTCATCAATCCGGAGTTTGCCGCCGCGGCGGAAATCGCGCAGCTGCTCCGGTTTCCGTCGGCTATCAAAATCGATACCTTCGCCAAGGGGCGGGTGGAAATCCTGAAGCTGCATATCCCGGCCGCCTCGGCGCTGGACGGCATGCGGATTCGGGACATCTCCTTGCGCCTGCGCACCCGCGTGCTGGTCTGCGCCGTGGAGCGGGGGGACGCGGTGGAAATCCCCACCGGCGATTATGTCCTGCGGCAGGGCGACCGCGTGTCCATCGTCGCCTCCCCGCGCAAAGCCGTCGAGTTTTTCCGCAAGGCCGGGGTCACCGCCGGCCGGGTGAACACCGCCATGCTCGTCGGCGGCGGCAAGATCACCTATTATCTCGCCCGCCAGCTCATCGAGGACGGCATCCAGGTCAAGATTATCGAGATGAACAAGACGCGCTGCGAGGAGCTCAGCGAGCTGCTGCCCGAGGCCATGATCCTCCAGGGGGACGGCACCGATCGGGAGCTTCTTGCCGAGGAAGGGCTGTCCCGGATGGACGCCTTCGCCTCTCTGACCGACGTGGACGAGGAGAACGTCCTGCTCTCCCTGTACGCCGGCGCCAAGTCCAAGGCCAAGCTGATCACCAAAATCAACCGTCTGGCCCTGGAGGAAATTGTCTCGAGTATGCCGCTCGGCAGCATCATCTCGCCCAAATTCATCACCGCCGAGCATATTGTGCGGTATGTCCGCGCCATGCAGAACTCGCTGGGCAGCAATGTGGAGACCCTGTATAAAATCGTGGACAATCAGGTGGAGGCGCTGGAGTTCCGGGTCAGGGAAAAGACTTCCTTTTTGGGCCAGCCCCTGGAAACCCTGCCTCTGCGGAACAACCTGCTGGTCGCCTGCATCAACCGGCAGGGGCGGATTATCACCCCAAGCGGCAAGGATACGCTGGAGCTGGGGGACACGGTGGTCGTGGTCACCACCAACACCGGTCTGAGCGATCTGGGGGACATTCTGCGCGCGTGAGGGCCGCCCCGCACGGCTTTTCCGATTATTTGTACCGCCCGCGGGCGGAGGAGTGGATGGGTTTTCATGAACGGTACCATGATCATCTATATGCTGGGCTGGGTCATGAACCTGGAAGCGGCCTTCATGCTTCTGCCCTGCCTGACCGCCCTGATTTATAGGGAGAGCGCCGGGTTCTCCTTCCTGATCGTCGCCTTCGCGCTGCTGATTGCCGGCGTCCTGTGCACCTTCCGCAAGCCGGCCAACAAGGCGTTTTACGCCCGGGAGGGCTTTGCCGTCGTGGCACTGAGCTGGATCCTGCTCAGCGTGACCGGCGCCCTCCCCTTTGTCATCAGCGGGGAAATCCCGCATTTCATCGACGCCATGTTCGAAACCGTGTCCGGCTTCACCACCACCGGCTCGAGCATCCTGACCGACGTGGAGGCGCTGTCCCGCTGCATGCTGTTCTGGCGCAGCTTCACCCACTGGATCGGCGGCATGGGCGTGCTGGTGTTCATGCTGGCTATCGTCCCCATGGCGGGCGGGCAGAGCATCCACCTCCTGCGGGCGGAAAGCCCCGGCCCCGCCGTGAGCAAGCTGGTCCCCCGCCTGCGGGGCACCGCCACCATCCTGTACGGCATCTATTTGGTGATGACGGTGGCGGAAATCCTGCTGCTGCTGGCCACCGGCATGCCCGTGTTCGACAGCATCACCATCGCCTTCGGCACCGCCGGCACCGGCGGCTTCGCCATCCTGAACAGCGGCCTCGCCTCTTACACCGTCCTGCAGCAGGGGATCGTCACCGTCTTCATGATCCTGTTTGGGATCAACTTCAATGTCTATTTTTTGCTTCTCATCCGCCGCCGGCCGAAGGAAGCGCTCAAAAGCGAGGAAATGCGCTGGTATCTCATCATCATCGCCGCCGCCATCGGGCTGATCACCCTCAATGTGCGGGGGCTGTTCTCCTCCTGGTGGGAGGCGTTCCATCACACCGCCTTTCAGGTGGCCTCCATCATCACCACCACCGGCTTTTCCACCTCGGACTTCAACCTCTGGCCCGGCTTTTCCCGCACCATCCTGGTGCTGCTGATGTTCGTGGGCGCCTGCGCCGGCAGCACCGGCGGCGGCATCAAGGTCAGCCGCATCGTGGTGGCCGTCAAGGCCGTGGCCAAGGAGCTGGCCCGCTTCATCCACCCGCGCAATGTCCGGATGCTCAAGCTGGAGGGCAAGAAGGTGGAACACGAGACCCTGCGCACCATCAACATCTTCCTGACGGCGTATTTTCTTCTCTTCGCCCTGTCCACTCTGCTGATTTCCCTGGATAACTTCGATCTGATTACCAGCTTCACCTCCGTGGCCGCCACCCTCAACAACATCGGCCCCGGCCTGGAAATCGTCGGGCCCATGAGCAATTTTTCCGCCTTTTCCGGCCTGTCGAAATGCGTGCTGATGTTCGACATGCTCGCCGGCCGGCTGGAGCTGTTTCCCATGCTGCTGCTGTTCGTCCCCGCCACCTGGAAACGGAACTGATCCGCCCACCCAAAAGCCCGCGCCGTTTCACCGGTGCGGGCTTCAGGCTGTCAAAAAAGGGGAATCCGCCATTCGGAAGATGAAAAAGCGGAGGCGGGTTACCGATTTGTGTTTGCGAGGACATGTGCCTCGCAAAC
>URCA01000068.1 GCA_900546265.1 uncultured Oscillospiraceae bacterium
GAGAAAATCAACGCGGACATGGCCGGTCAATAATCCGGCTTGCCGCATCTTCTGTGCAACACGCTTGCGGGCCATGAATTGTGGCCCGCATTTTGCGTCTAGACGGAACTTCCCGTTCCGAACGGAATGGATATAAAGCAGGTGGATATATGCTGGATAAACGGCTGCGTTGCGTGGCCGGTTTGGTGCGCCCGGGGAGCGTTCTGGCGGATATCGGCACCGATCACGCCCATCTGCCGGTGTGGCTGGTGAAGGAGGGGGTCTGCCCCCGCGCGGTGGCGGCGGATATCCGCATCGGCCCGGCTGCCGCCGCCCGTCGTTCCGTCGAGGCGGCGGGACTGGAAGAGCGCATCGACGTGCGGGTGGGGGACGGTTTGGCACCCTTATGCCCCGGCGAGGCGGACGACATCGTGATCGCCGGCATGGGAGGAGAGACCATCGCCTCCATTCTGGGGGCCGCCCCCTGGACGAAAGATGGCCGGTACCGCTTGATTTTACAGCCCATGACCCGCCACGAATGCCTGCGGCGGTTTTTGCTGACCGGCGGCTTCGACATTCTGTCGGAGCAGATCGTGCAGGAGGGCCGGCGGCGGTATCTGGTGCTGGCCTGTGCCTATACCGGCGCCCCGCCGGTGACCGAAGAAGCCGCGTATTATATCGGCCGCCTGCCGCTGCCCGAGGCGTCCGCCTATCTGCTGAGTCAGGCGGCGCGCCTGCGCCGGCAGGCCCAAGGGCTGGCGCGTCGGGCGGATGGCGCGGGGGAGGCCGCCCGCTTGGAAGCCATTGCCCGGGAAATGGAACGCACTGTGAGGGATAACCAATGACAATCGAAGATGTATGCGCCTTTCTGGGACAGATGGCCCCGGAGGATACCGCCGAGGCGTGGGATAATCCCGGCCTGCTGGTAACCGGCCGCTGCCGGGAGCTGTCCGCCGTTTTGGTGACGCTGGATGTCACCCCCGCCGCTCTGGAAGAAGCCGAAAGGGAAGGGGCCGGCCTTATCGTCAGCCACCACCCGGTGATTTTCGATCCTCTGCGCCGCCTGGACGCGGAGGAAATGCCCTATCGGCTGGCCGCCGCGGGGATCGCCGCCTACGCGGCCCATACCAATCTGGACAAAGCACCTGGCGGTGTTAACGATACGCTGGCCGCCCTTCTGGGGCTGGAAGAGGTTGCGGCAGCCGACGACGGATTATGTCGTGTCGGCCGACTGCCCGCCGCCATGGAGGCTCGGGATTTCGCCCGCCTGGTCGCCCGCCGGCTTGGAACGCCGGTAAGGGCCTGCGGTGACGGTCCAGTGCGGTTCGTCGGCCTGTGCGGCGGCGCTGGGGGCGGCGAATGGATGAAGCTGAACCCCGCCGTGGATGCCTTTGTCACCGGCGAGGTGAAGCACCACGAATGGCTGGCCGCCCGGCAGGCGGGGCTGACCCTGGTGGACGCCGGTCATTATGCCACCGAGGTGTGTATTGTCGATGCCTTGGGCGGCTGGTTGCAAGAGGCCTTCCCGGCCCTCCGCGTCCTTGTCCATCGTGGGGAGGCTCCCTACCGCACCATTGAGTAATACTAGAAAAGGAGGCGGGCGACATGGCCTTTGACGGCGCGTTTTTGTCCTGCCTGCGCGCGGAACTGCAAGATACCCTGCGGGATGCCCGCATCGATAAAATCCACCAGCCCTCCCGGGAGGAGCTGGTGCTCTCCCTGCGCCGCCGGAACGGGGCGGAAAAGCTGTATATTTCGGCCCGGGCCAATTCGCCACGGATCCACTTCACCGCCGTCCCGCTGGAGAATCCGGCGCAGCCCCCCATGTTTTGTATGCTGCTGCGCAAACGGATGACCGGCGGTCGTCTGGCGGCTATCCGGCAGCCTGGTCTGGAGCGGGCCCTGTACCTCGATTTCGACTGTGTCAATGAGCTGGGCGACATCGTCCGCCTCACGCTGGCCGTGGAAATCATGGGCCGCCACAGCAATATCATCCTCGTAGAAAACGGCCAGGTGGTGGACGCCATCAAACGGGTGGACTGGGACATGTCCTCCGTGCGGCCAGTGCTGCCCGGTCTGCCCTATTCGCCGCCCCCCGCCGCTCCCGGCCGTCTGGATTTGTCCCAGGAGGAGCCTGCCGCCTTCGTCACGGCGGTGGAGAAGGGGAAGGACGATCCGCTTTCCAAGGCCCTGCTGGCCGTCTCCCACGGCCTGTCGCCCCTCCTCTGCCGGGAAATGGCCCATTTGGCCACCCGTGGGCAAGATACCCGCGCCGCCTCCCTGACGGCGGAGGACAAGCAGCGCCTGGCTTTCCATCTGGCCCGTTTAAAAGCCGCCGTTCTCGGCGGCGAAAACCGCAAGCCCTATCTGCTGCTGCATCCCGACGGCGCGCCCCTGGACTTCAGTTTTATCCCCATCACCCAGTACGGCCTCTCCGCCGTCGGGCGGGAAATGGCGAGTTTTTCCGCCCTGCTGGACGCCTTCTACGCCCAAAAAGACGGTGTCGAACGGATGAAGCAGCGCTCGCATGACCTGCTGCGGGTGCTGACCAACGCCTATGAGCGTACCTCCCGCAAGCTGGCCCACCAGCGGCAGGAGTTAGAGCAGTCGGAGAACCGGGAGGAACGCCGGATTTTCGGGGATCTCATCAACGCCAATCTCTATGCCATCGAAAAGGGCGCCCCCTTCGCCGACCTCGTCAATTACTACGACCCGGACTGCGCCACTCTGCGGGTACCCCTCGACCCCGCCCTGTCGGCGGCGCAGAACGCCCAAAAGTATTATAAGGAGTATCGTAAGGCCCAAACAGCGGAAAGGATTCTCGCCGAACAAATCGCCCGTGGCGAGGAAGAACTGCGGTATATCGACACCGTCTTTGATGCCCTGTCCCGCGCTTCCACCGTCCGGGAGATCGGGGAATTGCGGCAGGAACTGGCGGCGGGCGGCTACCTCCGCCTGCAAAAAAGCCGGCAGAAGCCTCCCGCCCCTCTGGGTCCCATGGAGTTTTGCTCCGACGACGGCTTCACCATCCTGGTGGGCCGCAACAACGTCCAGAACGACCGCCTCACCCTGAAAACCGCCCGCGGCGGCGACATCTGGTTCCATACTAAAAACATTCCCGGATCCCACGTCGTCGTCCTGACCCAGGGGGAGACCCCGCCCGACCGCACGCTGGAGCAAGCCGCCATTCTGGCCGCTTTCCATTCCCGGGCGGCGGGATCCGTCCAGGTGCCGGTGGACTATACCGCTGTCCGCCACGTGCGCAAGCCCGCCGGCGCCAAGCCCGGCATGGTGATTTACGACGCGAATCAGACGGCTTACGTCACCCCGGATGAGTCCCTCGTGGAGCGGCTGCGTAAACATAAGGAGGATAAATAAATGGCGGCGTTTCTGCATACCAACCTCAACGTGCTGGATCTGGACAAAAGCCTCGCGTTTTATCGGCAGGCCCTGGGGCTCCGGGAAGCGCGCCGCGTTGTTCCCGAGGACGGCTCCTTTGTCATCGTTTTTCTGGAGGACGGCCACACCGGCTACCAGCTGGAGCTGACCTGGCTGCGCGACCGTCGGGAACCGTATAATCTGGGCGACAACGAGTTTCATCTGGCCTTCCGTGTGGAGGATAAAGCCGCGGCCCACGCCCTCCACGAATCCATGGGCTGCATCTGCTACGAGAACCCCGCCATGGATCTCTACTTCATCGAGGATCCCGACGGCTATTGGCTGGAAATCCTGGATCGCTAAAAAAGCCCTCCTGCTCAAGCGGGAGGGCTTTCCATCTGCCCGGAACGGATAATGGTGCGCCGGCCGAAAAACAGGAGAGACCCACCGGCGGCAAACAGCAGCAGTAAGCTGATGATCCCCATGGACGCCCGCCCGGTCAGCATATAAAACAGCGCGTACAGGAACGGCCCGGTCACAGCGGCAAACTTCCCGATGATGTCGAAGAACCCGAAATATTCATTGGAGCGCTCCGGCGGCACCAACTTGCCGAAGAAGGAGCGGGACAGCGCTTGAATCCCGCCCTGCACGGTCCCCACCAGCACCGCCATCAGCCAGAACAGCCGGGAGGACACCGCCAGCGCCCGGCGATAGCCCTCCTGTCTGGCCGCGTCCTGCGCGAAGGCCAGTAGCGCCGGCTTCATCCGCTCCACCATATGCAGCGCCTCTTCCCGGTACGCCGCCTTGGTGAATCCGTATCGGGAAGAGACCGGGTCCCGCAGCCGGGTCAGCACGTCCCCGAGCACCCCGGTCTCCCGTCCCGCCTCGTCCACCGCGTAGAAAGCGGCGCCCCGATCCGCGGCGGCCAGCGCGTCCTTGCCCTCCTCTCGGATATCGCCCAGCACCTGGCGCAGCGCAGCCGCGTCCTTGCCCACCAAGGTGGGCGGCACAGCGGCCTCGTTGACCGCCGCCGTATACTCCAGCTGATATGGCTCCACCTTCCAGCCCATGAAGAAGCCCACGCCGCAGATGATGAAATACACCGCGATGGCCGCCGTGATGAGATGCACCGCATGTATCCGCCGGGACAGGCGGCTGAACAGAAGGGAGCAGGGGACAGCCACCAACTGGGTCACTAGCAGCGCCAGGATCATGCCGGTGGAGCCCAACCCCAGCGTCGCGCCATAGTTGGTCGCCAGGGAAATCACCGTGTTGACCCCGTCAATGTAAAAGAAATACGCCAGTAAAAACAGATGCAGCCCCCGGTTGCTCCGGATGCGTCCCAGCGTGCCCCTCAGGTTTCGCCAGGTGGAAGTCAGCAAGCGAGAGGAAGGCACCTCTGTAAAGTGTGTCTGCTTCACATTGATCAGCAGCGGCAGGGAGAACACCGCCCACCATACGCTGGTCAGCAGAATGGAAAATTTGACCGCCCCCACGCTGAACCCGGTGAACAGCAGCGCCGCGATGGACAGCACGAAGGGCACCGTACTGCCGCCCAGATATCCCATGGCATACCCCCAGGCCGATACCTTGTCCATCCGATCCCGGGTGGTCACGTCGGTCAGGAACGCGTCGTAGAACACGTTGGCGCCGGAAAACCCGATGTGGGAGAGCACATACCCGATGAGCATCCACTGCCAGCTGGCCACAAAAGCCGTCATCGCCGTAAAGCCCACCCCCAGCAGCAGAAAGCCCGCCAGCAGCTTTTTCTTCATGCCCCGGGTGTCGCCCGCCGCTCCCAGCACCGGGGCCAGCACCGCCACCAGCAGGGAGGCGGCGGATACCCCCAATCCCCACCACCGGTTTCCCTCGTCGCCGGCTACTGTCGCGTAGTATATCGGGAAAATGGCCGCCGTCATGTTGGTGGCGTAGACGGAATTAGCCCAGTCGTATAGAATCCAGCTTTTTTCTGCCTTTGTAAAGGAGTTGGCCTTACCCCTCACGCGAGCGGCCTCCCTTCAAAAAACCGCCCGCCGTACGCGGCGGGCGGTCCGTTATAAATCGTCGGCGTCCTGGACGGGCCGTTCCCCGTCCTCGTCGGTGCCGGTATAGCTGCCCAGCACGTCGGAGAGAATGAATCCCCGCCCCTGCTCTCGCAGCGTGTGGCTGTCGTCCCGCACCAGCGCCTGTCCGGCGGTGTCCAGCTTGCGATTGTCGCGTCTTTTCTTATCCATGGCTCAATAATCCTCGACGTGCATCTGGAAGTAGGCCTGGGCGTGCTTGCAGACCGGGCAGATGGTGGGCGGTGTCTCGCCGGTGTACAAGTGCCCGCAGTTCAGGCAGACCCAGACGGTTTGCGCCTCTCTCTTGAAGACCTTGCCGGTGTTCAGGTTGTCCAGCAGCTTATTGAACCGCTCCTCGTGGCTCTTTTCGATTTTCGCCACTAGATCGAACAGGGCCGCCAGCTCGGTGAACCCCTCCTCCTTGGCGATTTGGGCGAACTCTTTGTACATTTCCGTCCATTCGTACCGCTCGCCCGCGGCCGCGTCGGCCAGGTTGGCGGGGGTGGCGGGCATCGCGTTGCCGTGGAGCCACTTGAACCAGATTTCCGCATGCTCCTTCTCGTTGTCCGCCGTCTCCTGGAAGATCTTGCCTATTTGCACATACCCGTCCTTTTTCGCCTGGGAGGCGTAAAAGGTGTACTTGTTGCGCGCCTGGCTCTCGCCGGCGAACGCAGCCATCAGATTGGCTTCGGTACGGCTTCCCTTAAATTCCATCAACAGTTCCTGCCTTTCCTTCCGGCTGTGCGCCGGGGTGATTTCCGCAATAGTATGCCCGGAAAACTGTGCCCATACGCCCGAACCGGAAAAATTCGGGCGGCTATTTGCCAAAAAGGTGTTGCGCCGGGGGACGAGCTGTGTCATACTATAGGCGTTATACGTCAATTTAAATGCGGTTTTCCCCTTATGTTTTTTCGAAAGGCTGATGGTCCTTGAGCGATTTATGCAATATGTGCCGGCCGCCGGACGAACGGTCGGCTCCCGCCGGTATGTCACCGCTCGCGCCCTCCCGCGCCATTTTGGATAAGAACGGCCGCCAGCTGATTTCCATCGACAGCCATGTGCTCGTCGGCCCTATGGCGGCTGAAAGACATGCCCACCACGAGCTGGAAATTTCCTGCGTGCCCTCGGGCTACGGCACGTATCATATCAACGAGAAGTTCTACGATATCCGCCCGGGCGACGTATTTATCCTGCCCAATACAGATTATCATGGACTGGAGTTGGCCGACGGCCAGAAAATGAACAATCTGGTCATCCATTTCGACACCGCCTTTATCTGGAACTCCCTGGCCAGCGATCTCGATTATAATTTCCTGCTGGTCTTTTTTGAAAACGGCAAGAATTTTTCCCACCGGCTGGATAGGGACAATCCCGCCACCCGCCGCATTTTTTCCCTTATGATGGAGATTATGCAGGAATTCCGGGAGCAGCGCCCCTGCTACGAGCTGCTCGTGAAAATCAAGCTGCAAACCATTTTTACCGAGATTATCCGCAACTACGATTATATCGATCGGGAAAAGGCCCGTAAGCCCATCCAGCAGGAGGACGTGGCGCAGCTGAACGAGGTCATCCGCTACATCGACGAGCATCTGGACGGCGAGATCCGCCTGGCCCAGCTGGCCTCCATCGCCCATGTCAGCCCCGCCTATTTTTCCACGCTGTTCAAACGGTATAACGGCCTGTCCCCGGTGGAATACGTGGTGCACCGGCGGATCCAGCGGGCCATTGAGCTCATCCGTACCACCAGCATGAACCTGACCGACATCGCCATGTCCTGCGGCTTCAACAACAGCACCAATTTTTATAAAGCCTTCCGCAAGGTGACTGGCCGCACACCGGTGTCCTATCGGAAAAACGGCGGCGATATCTGAGGACGGATAAAAATAGTTGAAAAAAATGGGCGCAATAGTTGCTGAAAAACTGAGAATTTGCGTTATAATAAAGTCAAACCGCTATTCTCTAATTGATAGTAAGGAGCTGACAAAATGAAACTGGGCGTACTGACCGTCCCGCTGCAGGGGATGCCCGCTGAGGAGGCGTTTGCCTACCTGCATGGCCTGGGAGTGGAAACCGTGGAACTGGGTACCGGCGGGTATACCAACAACAACCACCTGAAGCCCGAGGTCTATTTAAACGACGACGGGAAAATCGAGGAATTTAAGCAGCTGCTCAAAAAGAACGAGCTGGAAATCAGCGTGCTGTCCTGCCACGGCAATCCGGTGCACCCGGATAAAGCCACGGCCGAGATGTATCACAACGTGTTTGTGGACACCTGCAAGCTGGCACAGAAGTTGGGGGTGGATACCATCGTGACCTTCTCCGGCTGTCCCGGCGACTGCCCGGAATCCAAGCGCCCCAACTGGGTCACCTGCGCCTGGCCGCCCGAGTATGGCGAAACCCTGGAGTACCAGTGGAATGACGTGCTGATCCCGTATTGGAAAAAAGCGGCGGATATCGCTAAATCCTACGGCGTGAAAAAAATAGCCTTTGAGATGCATCCCGGCTTCTGCGTGTACAACCCGGCCACCCTGCTGCGCCTGCGGGCCGCGGTGGGGGATATCCTGGGTGCCAACTTCGACCCCAGCCACCTGATTTGGCAGGGGATGGATCCGGTGGCTGCCCTGCGGGAGCTCAAGGGCGCGGTGTACCATTTCCATGCCAAGGACACCAAGGTGGATCCCTATAACAAAGCGAAAAACGGCGTGCTGGACACCGGCAGCTACGGCGATCTGTTGGATCGCAGCTGGGTGTTCCGCACGGTGGGCTACGGCTCCGATACCGCCCTGTGGAAGGACATGATGTCCACCCTGCGGATGATCGGGTACGAGGGCTCGGTCAGCATCGAGCATGAAGACGGTCTGATGTCCGTCAAACAGGGGCTGGAGAAAGCGATCCGCTTCCTGCAGGACGTGATGATCACCGAACAGCCCGCCCAGATGTGGTGGGCGTGAGCGCTCCCTCTTCGGGACAATAGAATTCCTGCGATCGGAAAGGACATCGTGACATGAAACAGTATAAAGCGGCTCTCGTCGGCTACGGCGGGATGGGCCATTGGCACTTCGAAGGGATCTGCAAAACCGACCGGGTGAAATTCGTCGGCGTGTACGACATCGATCCCAAGCGGATGGAGCTGGCGAAGTCGGAAGGCTTTGAAAAGCTCTATGATTCCTACGAGGCGATGCTGGCCGACGCGAGCCTGGACATCATCGTGGTGGCCACCCCCAACAATTTCCATAAAACCCTGGTATGCCAGGCGCTGGAGGCCGGGAAAGCCGTCGTGTGCGAGAAGCCGGTGGCCATGTCCAGCGGAGAGCTGCAGGACATGATGGATACTGCGAAACGCACCGGCAGCCTGTTCACCATCCATCAGAACCGCCGCGCCGACGCCGATTATCTGGCCATGCGGGAGCAGGCGGAATCCGGTCTTCTCGGCAAGGTGTTTGAGATCGAGTCCCGCGTGACCGGATCCCGCGGCATCCCGGAGGGCTGGCGGCAGTACGCCGTGGCCGGCGGCGGTATGATGCTGGACTGGGGCGTCCATCTCATCGATCAGCTGATGATGATGAACCCCACCCCCGTCACGTCGGTGTTCTGCGATATGTACCATGTGGCGTATCAGGAATGCGACGACGGCTTTAAGCTTCAGCTCAAATTTGAGGACGGCGTCATGGCCACCATCGAGGTGGGCACCAGCCATTATATCGAGGCGCCCCGCTGGTATGTCTGCGGCGATCGCGGCGCGCTGACCATTCCGGATTGGAGCTGCAACGGCAAGGTGGTGCGCGCCAGCCAGCATGAGGTCACCTGGGAAGAGGAGATCATCTACACCAAGGCCGGCCCCACCAAGACCATGGCACCCCGCGCCAAGGATACCATTGAGGAAATCGCCCTCGACCCGGATAAGTATTTCTCCGATTACGATGTCTTTTACCGCAACCTGGCCGACGTTCTGGACGGCACGGCGGAGCTCCGCGTCAAGCCGGAGGAGGCCATGCGCGTCATGAAGGTAATGGAAGCGGCGTTCGAATCCGACCGCACCGGCCAAGCGATTCTTGGCCGCTTCTGATTGAAAGAAAGGTGGGAGTAGTATGATTCGCGTCACCGTATGGAATGAAAATATCCATGACCGAGAGGTGCAGGAGGTCAAGGATCTGTATCCCCTGGGCATCCATGGCACCCTGGCCGCTTATCTGAATACCCTGGAGGGCGTGGAAGCCCGCACCGCCACCTTGGAGCAGCCGGAATGCGGCCTGCCCGACGAGGTGCTGAACAACACGGACGTCATGATTTGGTGGGGGCACTGCGGCCACCATCTCGTGCCCGACGAGTTGGCCCGCAAGGTGGCCGACCGCGTCCTAGGGGGCATGGGTCTCATCGTGCTCCACTCCGGCCATTATTCCAAGCCTTTCCGCCTCCTGATGGGCACCACCTGCTCCCTGCGCTGGCGGGACGGCGATTTTGAACGGATGTGGTGCATGAATCCCGGCCATCCCATCGCCGAAGGTGTCCCCGCTTGGTTTGAGCTGGAAAAGGAAGAGATGTACGGCGAGCATTTCGATATTCCCAATCCGGATGAAATCGTCTTCGGCGGCTGGTTCCGCGGCGGCGAGCTGTTCCGCTCCGGCTGCTGCTGGCACCGCGGGGCGGGGAAGGTCTTCTACTTCCAGCCCGGCCACGAGACAAACCCCTCCTACCACAACCCCCATGTCCTGAAAATTATCGGTAACGCCGTGAAATGGGCCGCCCCCGCCAACTGGCGGACCACTTTGGAATGCTTCCACACCGAACTGACCACCGAGGAGCTCTCCGCCGCCGGCCGCGGCGACGAGGTCGGACAGTACTAATTTCCCATCATACATTGACGCGGTCTGAAGAGAAGATCTTCAGACCGCGTATTTTTTACGAATGCGGCTTGGATAGGCCTCAGCGGCCTTACAGGGCCGCGCGCAAATCGCCTCCCTCGGACTCACGGCGAGCCAAGCCTTCCCCTTGAGGGGAAGGTGGCAATGGCTGCCGCTGTTACCCATCGGATAATTCCGCTATTTTCCCGCAAATTTGAAAGGCGATTCTGGCTCCCAGCAGCAGGCCGATTTCCAAATACACATCTTCGAACACCGAGACTTGCTCGTTGAAGTACCCGGCGATTTCGTCGAATTCATCGATGTTCGTAAACCGGGCCTCGAAGAACGCCGTGGCGTTTTTCCTGGCTTCCTGGAGCCTTTGAGCATAGGACTTGTCGGACGGCCTTTCAAAGCTTTCCCCGCCATGCGTCAGGAAGGCCTCGATAGAATTTAAATCGGCCCTGCGATAAGAATGGTTGAAGTCCATACCGTTTTCCTCCTTGTTCATAAAAAATTTACTTTTTCGATTCTTAACTGAATATTTTAGAATATCAAACCACATGAATAATTCTAAACTAAAAAATTGAAATTGTCAATATCGTTTTCAAATGTTGAGTTAACATATTGCTTTTATTTTTGCAATTATCAATTATTTGGTATACAATTTTAGCACGGAGAGGATGTGGCCTTGTATGGGAATGGCGAAAATAGTCAAGACCTTGCTGTTGGAACGCGATATGACCCTGACGGATTTGGCCGGGAAACTGGGGAAAACGGTTCAGAATATGAGCGCGAAGTTGCGTCGAGATAATCTGTCTGAAAAAGAATTGCAGGATATTGCCAAGGCGTGCAACGCCACATTTGTCGGTGGCTTTATATTGAACGATACGAAAAAGGAAATAAAATAGTTTTTCGTAAGCAGGGGATAGGGCGCCGCTTACAGCGTCCAAACCACATCAGCGGGCCATAAAAATGGCTCGTTTTTTTAAATCCTATCGGGGGTTATGTAGGTATGCGGGGCATGACCCCGCGACCCTATTGAACCTGTGCCGCTCCCGCACCCCTTCTTTCTTTTTCGTGCGTGAAAAAGAAAGAAGGGGGAGAAAGAA
>URCA01000069.1 GCA_900546265.1 uncultured Oscillospiraceae bacterium
TATAAGGTGTGTTTGCGAGGCACATGTCCTCGCAAACACCGATTGGTAACCCGCCCCCGCTTTTTTCGTTTTCCGAATGGCGGATTCCCCTTTTTTGACAGACTGCAAGCCCCGGCGGATTTTTCCGCCGGGGCTTTTTTGGACAGGCTGGTTCTTGACAACGGCGCTTTTGTTCCTTATAATTAGCATATTAACTATTAGGGTGCTAATCATTCGCCTGCAAATGATTAGCACCCTAATGATTAAATCGCGTATACTGATAAAAAAGGCGGCCCCCGCCGGACAGGAGACGACATATGAAAACGCCCTTTCACCTGCTGCTGATTCGCACCTATCACGCACAGAAAAACCGGCTGCGCCCCGAGATGGCGGGGATCGGCCTCTCGTCCGGCCAGCCGAAAATCCTCAACCGCTTGATGGAGAAGGACTGTTGTATGCAGAAGGAGCTGGCCGAATCCTGCGACATTCAGCCCGCCACCGTGTCCCGCATGCTGGACACCATGGAGCAGGCGGGGCTGGTCTGTCGGCAGGAGGAGGCTCCCCGCCGCCGGGCGGCCAGCGTGGCCATCACCGAGGCGGGCCGGGAGGCCCATCGGCAGTGGCAGGCCATCTGCGGCCGGGTGGGCGAGGTTTCCCTGGCCGGCTTTACCGAGGAGGAACGGCAGCAGTTCGCGGAATATCTCCGCCGGATGTACCGCAACCTCACCGGCCGGGAGATCGACGCAGGCGTGTAGAACAGGAGGCGGCTTCGGGTATGTTCAAGCGATTTTGGGCCTATTTCGGGCCTTATAAAAAATATCTGGTCATCAGCAGCGTCTGCGTCGTTTTGGAAGGGACGTTCGAGCTGGTGATTCCTCTGATCATGGCGGATATCATCGACGTGGGCGTGGCGGCCCGGGACACGGGGTACATATTGGGCAAGGGGCTGCAGATGGTGCTTTGCGCCCTGGTTTCCCTGGCGCTGGGTGCAGTCTATGCCCGTCTGGCCGCCCTGGCCGGCCAGGGCTTCGGCGCCGAGCTGCGCCAGGCGGAATACCAGAAGGTGCAAAGCTTTTCCTTTTCCAACATCGATCGGTTCAGCACCTCGTCGCTGGTCACCCGGCTGACCAGCGACGTCGCCGTCCTGCAGAATGCGGTGTGCAACGGCATCCGGCCGCTGGTGCGGGGGCCGGTGATGATGGTCACCGCCCTGACCATGTCGATTCTGCTCAACGCGCAGCTGGCGTTGATTTTCGCGGTGGCCATTCCGCTGCTCGCGGCGGCGCTGTTCCTCATCCTGCGCAAGCTGCGGCCCGCCTATGGCCGGATGCAGCGGGCGCTGGACAAGGTCAACTCCGTGGTGCAGGAGAACCTGACGGCCATCCGGGTGGTGAAATCCTTTGTCCGGGGCGATTATGAGTGTAAAAAGTTCCAGGATGTCAATGAGGACTTTCAAAAGACCAGCGAGCATGCGTTCCGGTTCGCGGCGCTGAACATGCCCTGCTTCCAGCTGGTGATGTACGCCACCATTGTGGCGATTCTATGGTTCGGCGGCGGCATGGTGAACGCGGGCAGCATGCAGGTGGGACGGCTGACCGGCTTTCTCAGCTATGTGCTGCAAATCCTCAATTCCCTGATGATGATTTCCGGCGTGTTCATGATGCTCACCCGTTCCATGACCTCCGCCTCCCGCATCGCGGAGGTGCTCGACGAGGTGCCGGGAATTCCGGCCGCCGGGCGGGAAGGCGCGCGGGTAGAGCGGGGCGGCGTCGATTTTGATCACGTGTATTTCAAGTATGCCGATACAGCGGCGGAATATGTGCTCTCCGACATCTGCCTGCACATTGCCCCGGGGCAGACGGTGGGGATCTTGGGGGGCACCGGATCGGCCAAAACCTCCCTGGTGCAGCTCATCCCCCGGCTGTACGACGTGTCGGGGGGCACGCTGCGCATCGACGGTATCGATGTCAAGGACTATCCGGTGGACCATCTCCGGGACGCCGTGGGCATGGTGCTTCAGAAGAATACCCTGTTCACCGGCACCATCCGGGAAAACCTCCTGTGGGGCAACGAGCAGGCCGGCGACAAGGAGCTGGCCTGGGCCTGCCGGGCGGCCTGTGCCGATGAGTTTATCCGCCGTCTGCCTGAAGGGTACGAGACGCATCTCGGGCAGGGGGGCGTCAATGTTTCGGGCGGGCAGAAGCAGCGGCTGTGCATTGCCCGGGCTCTGCTGAAAAGGCCTAAGGTGCTGATTTTCGACGATTCCACCAGCGCGGTGGACACCGCCACCGAAGCCCGCATCCGGGAGGGGTTGGCCGTCAGCCTGCCGGACACCACCAAAATCATCATCGCCCAGCGGATAAGCTCCATCGAGCACGCGGATCAGATTGTGGTGCTGGACGATGGACGGATACAGGATACCGGTACCCACGAGGAACTGCTGGCCCGCTGTGCGATATATCAGGACGTCTGGGCGTCCCAGAAGAAGGGGGCGACGGCGTAATGGCGCGGACCATGCGGCACGAAAAGCCCAAAAATTTCGGTTTGACTCTCCGGCGGCTGCTGGCTTATCTGAAGCGGCATACCCCGATGCTTCTCCTGATTTCCCTGCTGGTCCTGATCAGCGCGGGGGCCAACGTGTTCGGCACCTATCTGCTCAAGCCGGTGGTCAACCGGTATATCCTGCCCGGGGACATCGGCGGCCTTATCCGGATGCTGGCGTTTATGGGGGCGATTTATCTGGCAGGGGCGGCGGCCACCTTCGGTTACTCGCAGCTGATGGTGAAGACCGCCCAGCGGATTATCCGGGAGCTGCGGCAGGATTTGTTTGGCACTGTCCAGAAGCTGCCGTTGAGCTATTTCGATTCCAAAACCCACGGGGAGCTGATGAGCCGGTTCACCAACGACATCGATACCATCGCGGAATCCCTGAACAACAGCTTTACCGCCCTGGTGCAGAACACGGTCATGATTGCGGGCACCCTGACGGTACTCCTGGTGCTCAACTGGAAGCTGGGCCTGATTGTCATCGCCACCTTTGGCGGCATGGCCCTGTTTCTGCGGTACAGCAGCAAGAAAAGCCACGCCCACTTTTCCGAGCAGCAGGCCTATCTCGGCAGCTTGAACGGCTTCATCGAGGAATCGGTGGAGGGCCAGAAGGTGGTCAAGGTTTTCAACCATGAGGAAAAGAACCTGGAGGAATTCACCGCCCGCAATGAGAAGCTCCGGGGCGCGGCCACCCAGGCGTTGACCTATTCGGGCCTGATCATCCCGGTGGTGGTCAGCCTGTCCTATTTCAACTATGCTCTGTGCGCGTGTATCGGCGCGTTCTTTGCCATCGCAGGGGCCATCGATCTGGGCAGCCTGGCGTCCTACTTGGTCTACGTCCGGCAGGCCGCCATGCCCATCAACCAGTTTTCCCAGCAGGTGAATATCATCATGGCCGCCCTGGCGGGGGCGGAACGGATTTTCGACGCCATGTCCCAAACGCCCGAGGTGGACGAGGGCGACGTCACGCTGGTGAAAACAGCGGACGGGCAATGGGCCTGGCGCTCCCCGGAGGGCCTGGAGCCCCTGCGGGGGGACGTGCGCTTCCACGGCGTCAGCTTCGGCTACCGGCCGGATCACCCCGTTCTCAAAAATATCGAGCTGTACGCCAAGCCCGGGCAGAAAATCGCCTTTGTCGGCTCCACCGGCGCGGGCAAGACCACCATCACCAACCTCATCAACCGCTTTTACGAGGTGACGCAGGGCGTCATCACCTACGACGGCATCGACGTGCGCCGCATCCGCAAGGACGATTTGCGCCATTCCCTGGGCGTCGTGCTGCAGGATTCCCATCTGTTTACCGGTACCATCGCGGATAACATCCGCTATGGCCGGCTGGACGCCTCCATGGAGGAGGTGATCGCCGCCGCCCGGCTGGCCAATGCCGACGGCTTCATCCGCCGCCTACCCCAGGGGTACGATACCCTGCTGACCGGGGACGGGGCCAATCTGAGCCAGGGCCAGCGGCAGCTGCTGACCATTGCCCGGGCGGCCATATCCGACCCTCCGGTGCTCATCCTGGACGAGGCCACCAGTTCCATCGACACCCGAACCGAAAAACTCATCGAGGCGGGCATGGATCGGCTGATGGAAAACCGGACGGTGTTTGTCATCGCCCACCGGCTGTCCACCGTGCGCAACGCCAAGGCCATCATCGTGCTGGAAAACGGCGAAATCATCGAGCGGGGCAGCCACGACGAGCTGGTGGCGCACAAGGGCCGGTACTACCGGCTGTATACCGGCCAGTTCGAGCTGGAATAAGCCAAAAACACCCGCCGTTTTTCAACGGCGGGTGCCAGCTTGTCGACCAAGTCGACAAGCTGCTGGACGGGGACGCCGGATCGCCGCGTCTCGTAAACGCTTGCTACGCGCGTTTACTCCCCTTGCTTCCTCTGTCCCCGCCAGTACCACCCCTGCTCTTGAAAACTGGTGGGAACACTCGTGTTCCCACCAGTTTTCGCCTATAAGGTGTGTTTGCGAGGCGCATGTCCTCGCAAACACCGATCCATAACCCGCCTCCATCTTTTTGTCTTTCCGAATGACGGATTCCCCCTTGGCCTACAGCCAAAAACACCCGCCATTTTTCAACGGCGGGTGTTTTGTGTGTGTGTTTATACAAACTGTTAATCCAAAACCAGTTCCCGGTGCTGATCGGCGGAGTCGTACAGCGCCTGCATGATGCGAGAGGTGATGACCGCGGTATCGATGTGGGAGGGCAGCTTTTCACCGGTCTGGATGCAGCGGATGAAGGCGTCGATTTCCTGCTGGAAATGATCCTTGGTGGGGAAGACGGGCGTGTAGGAAATCAGGGCGTTGTTCTCGGTGGTGTAAACGGTGAATTCCTTGCCGTACTGCAGGCGGATGCCGCCCTTGTCCCCCATGAAATCGATGAACATTTCTTCCTCGCCGATGTTCTGAGCCCAGGCGCCGTTGAGGGTGATGACCGGCCCCGCGGTGCGGATAAGGCCGGTGACCGAATCGTCCACGTCGTATACGCCGTCGTATTTGGGCGGGCCGGCCCACATGTTCTTATACACGTAGCCCTCCATCTCCTTGCCGAGCTTGCAGAAGGTTTCGCCCGACACGGTCCTGGGCGCGGGATCGCCGCAGCAGTACATGACGATGTCCAGGAAATGCACGCCCCAGTCGATGAGGGCGCCGCCGCCGGCGATGGCCTTGGTGGTGAAGGCGCCGCCCAGTCCGGGGATGGAACGGTAAGAGCGGAAGCTGACGTAGACGTGAAACACCTCGCCCAGCTTGCCGGCCTCTATGTATTCCTTGATCCGGTTGACGCTGTCGTTGAACCGGTTGACGACGCCGATGTTGAGAACCTTTCCCGTTTCATGCTGCACCCGCTGCATCTCCAGGGCTTCCTCATAGGTGCGGGCGGCGGGCTTTTCACACAGCACATGCTTGCCGGCCCGTAGGCAGTCCATGGCGATGGAGGCGTGGACGTTGTTGGGCGTGCAGACCGAGACCGCATCAACGGCCGGATCCGCCAGAATCTCTTGGTAATCCGTGACCGGCTTGCCGCAGCCGTATTTGTCCACCGCGGCCTGGGCCCTTTCCGGGAGGATATCGCAGAAATACACGATTTCCGCTTCCGGGTTGTTCATGTAGGAGGGGATGTGCGCGTGGTTGGCAATGTTGCCGCAGCCAATGACAGCGATTTTCATGGGAACAGCTCCTTTTTTTGTAATATGGGGGAATCGCCCGGCGGATTCCGGTTGTCCTCCGCCCAGCGCTTGTATTCGCGGGGGGACAAACCAATTTCCCGATGGAACGCCCGGCTGAATGCGTGAATGGATTGATATCCCAGGGCCTCGGCGACACTGGTGATGCTCATGCCCCGGCAAAGATATTCCCGCGCCTTTTCAAAGCGGCGGCGGGCGGCATAGGTTTTCAGGGTTTCGCCCGTGATGGATACAAACTTATGCGCCAGATACGTATAGCTGTAGCCGAATACCGTGCTCAGGCCCGACAGGCTGCCGATGTCAGCAATGTGGGAATCCAGATAGTGGATGATGTCGTACACCAGCTTTTCATCCGTTTCCCGCGCCTGGTCGGCCAGATACGCCCGGTAGCGCTTTTGGCTGAACAGCCGGTACGCCGTACCGACGATTTGATGGATGGTTCCTTCCAGCAGGGAGGGAGAAAGAAAATCGTCGGTAATCAACTCGCTGAACAGCCGGATAAACGCCTCCTGCATGTCGGTCACACCGTGAAGGCACAGGTTGGCGGGATTGTCCAGCGTCTCCCGCAGCCGGCGGACAAACGCGGATTTTTCCGCGTCCCCGGTAAACCGAAAGCCCAGATAGTAAAACCGCAGGGGGTCGTCCTTCGACGACTGGATCTCATGCAGCTCGCCGATGCGGTTGACAAACACATCCCCCCGGCTCATGGGCTGGCCCCGGCCGTTTGTGCTGTTGGTACCGGTTCCCTCGGCCACATAGGTGATTTCGTACACCAGCTGCCGGTGGGGCGGCACCCGGTACCCCGGCTCGCAGCACAAATCGCCCGCCTGATACAGTAGATAGGGGCCAATCGTGACGTTCATATCGCCGTAAATGGTGTCGAAATGGAATTTGGCGCGGTTCAGCGGCATATGGGCCTCCTTTCCCCCGGTGTCACTTGTATTATAAACTTGCCCGTTCTAAAAGTATTTGATACATTTAACAACATAGGTATCCGTTTTCTCCAATGTACCATTTTTAAAACCTGCCTGCAAGGGAAAATTAAGAGTTAGGCGGTTTCTTTTGCTGCCCCGGCATGGTATAATAACCTCACGCCGTAAGCGGAAATCTAAGATTTCCGACGGCTGAGAGAACATGGAACCACCCCGGAACGGTCGGAGCCGTTCCGGACTAAGGTAGGCAGCACGCTGCGTGTGCCGCTTTGTGGTATAATAACCTCCGCAAGCGGCGCGGTGGTACGCGCCGAACCGCGCTGTAGCGCGGTGGGCGGAAAGCGTAGCTTCCCGCAACGGAGAACATTGTACCATCAAAAGGCCCTGCTGCGGCAGGGCAGGGCACTGTCGTGCCCCCGCAAACGTCGTTTGCTTGCTTTGTGGTATAATGAATACACATCGCCTATTCGAATGGAGGGGTCCCTATGAAATCATTCTGGTTTAGCGTCGGACTTTGCCTTTTGGCTCTGCTTCCTTCGTGTAATCCTGTCAGTTCCCTCAGCTCCGACACATCCTCGACGTCCGTAGGCTCCGCACCGGTATCCACCTTTTCTTCCTCCTGTGCCGCCTCTTCCTCCACTTCGGCTACCTCAGTCGCCACGTCCCGGACATTGCCCACTACCGTGACCACCTCCACCACAGCATCATCCAAAGCCACAACTCGGACGACAGAGTCCACGTCCACTTCTGCCGCCCCTTCCGCCACAGCGGAACAGAAGGTCGCCGCCCGGCTGAAAGCCATGTCCACCACGGAAAAAGTGGGCCAGATGTTTTTTGTCCGCTGCCGCAAAAACACGGCTGTAAACGATCTGAAAACCTACAAAATGGGTGGTTATATCCTATACGCCTCGGATTTCAAGGGCCAGACGAAGGACAGCATGCGCACCGTCCTGAACCAATATCAGCAGGCCGCTGAAATCCCCTTGTTGATCGGTGTGGACGAGGAGGGCGGCAACGTTAACCGGGTAAGCCTGTACAAAGCCTTCCGGGCCGCGCCCTTCCACTCCCCGCAATCCCTGTACGCCCAGGGCGGCTTTCCTTTGGTTATCAGCGATACCATAGAAAAGGCGGCCCTGCTCCAATCCCTGGGCGTCAACGTCAATTTGGCTCCGGTCTGCGATGTGTCCAACAATCCATCCGACTATATATACCCCCGGACCTTCGGCAAAGATGCCAAGCAAACCGCCGCTTATGTCAAAACGGTGGTGGAGACCATGAACGGCCGAAAACTCGGGGCAGTTCTCAAGCATTTTCCCGGCTATGGCAGCAATGTGGACACCCATACCGGCATCGCCACCGATACTCGTCCCTACACGTCCTTTGAAACAGCGGATTTTCTCCCCTTTCAAGCTGGTATCGCCGCCGGGGCCGGCGGCGTGCTGGTATCTCACAACATCGTCACCTGCATGGATGAAACCCTGCCCGCCTCCCTCTCGCCGGCTGTGCACCGGGTGCTACGGGACACGCTGGGCTTTAACGGCGTCATCATGACCGACGATTTGATGATGGAGGCCATCAAACAATATACCGGCGCGCAGAAAGCGGCGGTACTGGCTGTCCGGGCGGGGAACGATATGGTACTGGCCACCGATTTCGACGTGCAGATTCCGGCGGTGCTGGCCGCTGTGGAGGAGGGGACTATCCCCATGGCGCAAATCGATGCCTCCGTCACCCGGATCCTCTTGTGGAAAGCCCGGCTGGGCCTTGCTATTTGATCGATTCACTATTTTATTTTCCACAAATCCGTGGTAAACTGTAAAGGAAGGAGGGACATTTATGCGTATGGAAACTGCATCCGTGGTGTTGCGGGATTTTGCCGCAAAGGACGCGGAAAGCCTCTGCCGCATTGTGCGAGAACCGGAGATCGCCCGTTTTATGCATGAGTGGGTGGAACGCTGTCCCACCGTGGATAAGGCCCGCGCCTTTATTGACGCCCAGCAGGCGCTGAAGGATGCCGCCGATATCCAGGCGAGGCGCTGGCTGGCCATCGCCCTGCCCGATTCCGACGACATGGTCGGCATGGTAGGCGTCGGTCTCCATCCTCTTCTGCGCGAGGTGGAAATCACCTATTTCATGTCGGAAAAATACCAGTGGCGCGGTTTTACCCGCGCGGCCGTGAAAGCGCTGTGCAGCTGGTGCTTTTCAGTCTCCGATATTCCGTACCTGATTCTGGTTACTGACAGCGCCAACACCCCCTCCGGCAAGCTGGCGGAAAGCTGCGGTTTCACGCTTTTGGAAAAGCGGACACCCGTCGGCCGCGCCAAAAAGACGCTGGTCAGCGGCAGCTACGATTATTATCGGTTATACCGGCCGGATTAACACCTGCTAATACAAAGCGGGAGCCATCGTCAGACGGCTCCCGCTTTCCTTATGGGCGCTTATTTTGTTTCCCAGGCAGCCAGCACGTCCCGGCCGCTGTCCCGATCGATGTATAGGGTGGCCTGCGGATGCAGCCGGAGAATGGTCGCGGGCAGCGTTTCCCGTATCTCCCCAAGCACCGTTTTGCCGACCGCGTCGGCCTTAGTGGCCGCGGGCACCATGCAGAACAGCCGCTCCGCGCTCACCAGCGCCGGTATGGTCAGGGTCAGCGCATGAGTCGGCACCTGATCGAGCGCCGCGAAGCAGCCGTCGTTGACCTGCTGCCGGCGACAGGTTTCATCCAGCTCCACCGCCCGCATCAGGCAATCGTCGTCGAAGTGAGCCACATGCGGATCGTTGAAGGCAATATGTCCGTTTTCCCCGATCCCCATGAACACCACATCCGCCGGCTGCTCCCGCAGCAGGGCGGAATACCGGGCAATCTCCCCGTCCACATCCGCCGCACCGCCGCGGATGCGGTTGACGCTGCGGAAGGGGACGCGATCGAATATCGCCCGTTTCAAAAAGTTGCCGAATCCCTGCGGCGCTTCCTCCGGCAGGCCGATGTACTCGTCCATATGGAACGCGTCCACCCGGCTCCAGTCCACGTCCGCCCCGCAGAGGGCCTCCAGGAATTCGTTTTGCGAGGGCGCGGCGGCAAATATCACCCGGCAGCTCCCCTTGTCGGCCAGCACCGCACGCAGCGCCTGCGCCGCTTCCGCCGCCGCGGCCCGGCCCATCTCCGCCCGGGTCTCGTATGCCTTGACCAGCAGGCGGCCCGCTTTTCTTTCCAGAATCATGCGCCCATCCCCTCATTTTCTTCATACACCACGCGCCCTTCCACCATGGTCAAGCTCACGTGGATCGTCTCGTCAAACAGAACCAAATCGGCATCCATGCCTGCCGCCACAGTGCCCTTCCGATTCCAGCCCATCACTCGGGCCGGGGTGGCCGTGGCCATCCGCACCGCATCGCACAGAGGAACGCCCGCCTGGTGCGCCATGGTGCGGACCAGCCGATCGGTGGTACACACACTGCCCGCGAAACACGACCGATCGGGCATGAACGCCACCCCCTGCTCGATATACACCCGCTGGCCGTGGCGCAGGCTGCCGAGGATACTCTCCCCTTCCGGCATGCCCGCCCCCCGCATGGAATCCGTTACCAGCACCAGGTTTTCCGCTCCCTTAGTCTTATAGGCCAGCTGCAGCAAGGCGGGCGGCAGATGGCAGCCGTCGGCAATCAGCTCGGCCCGCATCCCCTCGATGAGATACGCGCTCTCCACCACGCCGGGCACACGGAAGCCCTTATGCCGGGTGATGGTGGACATGCCGCTGTACAGATGGGTGATCAGGCCAAATCCGTTTTCGTAGGCCTCCAGCACATCCTCATAGGTCGCGGAGGTGTGGGCGATGGACGCCACAATCCCCTGCCGGCGCAGAAACGCGCCGAACGCCGCCGCTCCCGGCAGCTCCGGGGCCGCGCTCCATCGCAGGATAGCCCCATCGGCCCACTCCGCGATGCGGCCGTAATCCCCCGGCGACGGATGGCGCAGATATTTTTCATCCTGCGCCCCCTTGTATTCCGCCGAAAAGTACGGCCCTTCCAGATGCAGTCCCGGCATCCTGGCCCCCTGGTAATCGGCGTCCTTCACCTGCCGGTACGCCTCAAAGGTCTGCTTTAAATCCCCGTCGTCCCCCGCCAGTGTGGTGGGCAGCAGGGTGGTGGTGCCGTACCGGGCATGGGTTTCGCACGCCCCGATGAAGGCCTCAGGCGTGGCGTCCATGAAATCATGCCCGCCGCCGCCGTGACAGTGGATGTCGATGAAGCCGGGGGCCAGATACCGGCCCCCGCCGTCGATAACCCGGCCCTCAAAGGCCGGCGTCTCCTCTTCCGGGTAGAGGCCTTGAATGCTGCCGTCCTTGGTCAGCACGGCCATCCCGTCCCGGATCCGCTCCGGCGTGACCACCCGTACATGGGTGAACAGGGTCGGTTCGCTTTGCAGCGCCCGTTTCATCCGCCCGCCTCCTTACAGCCCAAGGAAGGCTTTCATCTGATCGCAGATGGCGTTGGCCTGGGAGCCGTCCTCCATCTCGCAGAAGATG
>URCA01000070.1 GCA_900546265.1 uncultured Oscillospiraceae bacterium
CGCCGGTTTTCGCCTATAAGGTGTGTTTGCGAGGCACATGTCCTCGCAAACACGGATCGGTAACCCGCCTCCGCTTTTTTGTTTTCCAAATGGCGGATTCCCTTTTTTGACAGCCTATGCTGCTGTTAAACGAACAGCGGCTGGAGCTGCATCCCCTTGAGCGCCGCCTGTATCGTGTCCTCGAGGCGGGCGAAATCCGCCACCAGGGAATTGGGTTTGTTGACCGCGTCGTCCTGCCGCATGGGCACGAAATAGATGTTTTTGGCATTTTTAAGCAGGGCAATGTTCCGCATGGACGCGCCCAGCGCGTCGTTGGTAGACACCGCCAGTATCACAGGCCGGCTGCGCCGCAGATGAGATTTGACCGCCAGAGACACCGGGTTGTCGCTCAGCCCGTTGGCCAGGCGTCCCAGCGTCGTGCCGGTGCAGGGCGCCACCACCAGCGCGTCGAACAGCCCTTTGGGCCCGATGGGTTCCACCTCGGCCAGGGTGGTCAGCGGCTCATGGCCGGTGATGGCCGTCAGCTCCCGGCGGAAATCCTCCGCCGTCTGGAACCGGGTGTCCAGCGCGGCGGCGTTGAAGGAAAGGATAGGCACGATGTCCGCACCCGCCTCCACCAATCCGCGAATTTCCTTGAGCACCCGTTGAAAGGTGCAAAAGGATCCGGAAATGGCAAAGCCCAGCTTGCTGTCCATCAGATCCCCTCCTTAAGCATGTTGAGGATGGCGTTTTTGATGATGAATCCAGCGCTTTTGGGCGCTACCCGCCCCGGCAGGGACAGGGCCCAGATGGTTTTGAGCTGCAGCTCGGCCGCCGCCGTGAAGTCCACCCCGCCGGGTTTTGAGGCCAGATCGATGAGCAGGGTGCTTCTGTCCATTCTCTGCAGGATGTCCCAGGAAAACAGCAGCACCGGCACGGTGTTGAAAATCACGTCGAAATCCCCGGCGTTTTCCAGATGCTGAAGCTCCAGCGTCTCGCAGCCCAAAGTCTGGGCGCGGGCCAAATCGGAGAATTTGCGGGCCGCCACCGTCACGTTCGCCCCCAGCGCCACCAGCAGCCGGGCCAGCGCCTGCCCCACCCGGCCGTAGCCGGTGATGAGGCAACGGGCGCCGCTGATGGTGATGGGCAGCTCCTCCATGGCCAGCTGGATGGCCCCCTCGGCCGTGGGCACGGAATTCGCGATGGCCAGCTCCTCCCGCTGTAAGTAATCGTGGATCGCCATGCCCCGGCTCTCCACCTCCCGCCGGACAATGTCCGAGACCGCCCCGCCCACCAGGCTCTGATGGGGCGCCAGCGCGTTAAGTACCTGATCCAGCGTGATGCGCATACGGGAGAAGGGCGCGTTGATGTTGGAGCCGTCGGTCGTGACCGGCAGGGGAAGAATGACACAGTCCGCCAGGGTGGTGGCTTGGGCCGGGTTGGTGCAGCCTGTGACGCAGGGCGGCAGGTCGGTGCTGTCAAACCCGGAAGTGATGACCTTATACCCATCCGCCGCCAGCAGCCCCGCCAGATATGCCGAGCGGAGATCGCCGCCAATCACGGCAAAGGTTTCTATGTTCCGCATTAAATAACCCCCATAGGATACAATCTTCGTTCCATTCTATGAGAGCCAGTAGAAATAGGTTCCGGCCAGGAAGACGACGGCGGCGCAGAAAAATACGGGCCGCGTTTGCGGCCCGCATCGGATTTTGTTATACCAGCGCCGCCAGCTCTCCAGCCATATCGGCGAACTCGTCCAGGGCGGCCTGGACCGGCGCGGTGGTGGACATGTCCACACCCGCCTTCCGCAGGGTATCGGCCGGGTAGTCGCTTCCCCCCGCATGAAGGAACCGCAGATATCTCTCCACCCCGCCGCCGTTCAGGATCCCTCGGCTGATGGCCGCCGCCGCCGAAAACCCAGTGGCGTATTTGAAGACGTAGAACGCGTTGTAAAAATGGGGAATCCGCGCCCATTCCCAGTCCATATACGGGTCGATGACCACCTTCGGGCCGAAATACTCCCGCAAAAGACCGTGATATACCCCGCACAGCGCCTCGGCGGTCAGCGGCTCCCCGGCCTCCGCCATGGCGTGGGCCTTCAACTCGAACTCCGCGAACATGGTTTGGCGGAACACCGTGCCCCGGAATTCCTCCAGATAGCGGTTGATGAGGAACGCTTTGCGTTGGCGCCCCTGCTCGCTTCCGTCGTCGCACGCGGCGATCATCCCCCGCATGAGCAGGTTTTCATTGACCGTGGAGGCGATTTCCGCCAGGAAAATGGGATAGTCCTTGTTGATATAGGGCTGGGTGTCCGAATAATAGGTGTGCAGGCAGTGGCCCGCCTCATGGGCCAGGGTGAACACGTCCCCCAGCTGCCCGACGAAATTGAGCAGCATGTAGGGATGCACCCCGTAAACCCCGGTGGCGTATGCGCCGGTGGTCTTCCCCGCTGTCTCGTACACGTCCACCCAGCCGCCCGCCAGCAGCTTTTCGAGATCCCGGCGGTAGGTTTCCCCCAGAGGGGCCAGCTGCTCGACAACCAAATCCCGCGCCTGCTCGTAGGTATAGCTCTCCTCCGGCAGCTCCACCACCGGCACATAGCAGTCGTAGATGTGCAGCTCCTCCACGCCCAACATCCGGCGGCGCAGCTCCAGGTACTCGTAATAAGCGGGCAAAGCCCCCCGCACCGCCTCGATGAGGCCGGTGTAAATCGACCGGGGCAGCGCGTCGGAGAACAGCGCGGCCTCCAGGCTGTCGGCATAGCCCCGGGCCCGGGCCGCGAACACGTCGGCGCGCACCTGCCCGGCGTATAAAGCCGCGATGGTGTTGCCCATCTTCTGGAACGCCGTGTGCATCACCTCGAAAGCCTCGGCCCGCACCCGCCGGTCGCGGCTCTCCCGGAATTTGGCGAACGCGCCGTCGGTCAAGTGCACCGTCGCCCCGTTTTCGTCGGTCACGTCGCCCCGGGGCAGGTCCACGCTCTCCAGCATGGAAAAGGCGTTGTCCATGGCCTCCATCGCCGGGGCCGCCATGGCCATCAGCTGCTCCTCCCGGGTGGACAGCACGTGGGCCCGCCCGCGGATAATATCGTCCACCATATGGCGGTAGTCGGCCAGCTCCTCGTCCTGCTCCACCATAGCCCGCAGCGCCGCGGGGTCCATGGCCGTCAGTTCCGGCGTCAGGAAGGCTGTCGCCTCCTGCACCCGGAACAGCGCCGCCGTCGCCCGATCCACCATGGACTGGGCCTTGGGGGAGGCGTTGTCCAGGTCCTGTCCCATCTTGGCGTACATATACACCCGCTCCAGCCGCATGGACAGCGCCACATAGGCCGCCAGGCAGTCCTTGAAGGCCCTGGCCTCCGCCAGCCGGCCGGAAAAGCCCGCCACCTGATCGGTCAGCCCGCCGAGGCTGTCCAGCTCGGCTTCCCAAGCCGCGTCGGTTTCGTATATATCGGTCAGCCGCCATTTGTATGCGGGCGCGATAGCTTCCCGTGTTTTGGTTTCCATACCGTCCCAACCTTTCCATGCATACAGGGAACGTTCACCGCCCATCTGTACGCGCCGTTTCTTATTAGTATACCACCCTCCCTGCCCGGATACCAGTCCCCGCCCGGGAAATTTTCATCCCGGAAACCACGGCCCGTCCCCCCGCATATACTGGGATAGCATCGATTGACAAGGGGAAACGCGTTTTTTCGGCGTGAAAAGGGGTGCTGGCGGCGTTGTCCTCGTTGCCGGGCGCCAGCCCGGCGGTCTCGTCCGCCTTGCCATCTCCTCTTTTTCACTGCCGAAAAGCTCCGAAGGACCTGCCGTCGGAGCAAAAAGGCGGCCAGCAAGGCTGCAGGCTGCGGGCGGGCTGACGCCCGCCAAAGCCGAAAACGCCGCAGGCCGCCTTTTTGGCCGACGGCAGGCGTGTTCGCCCTTGTCAATCGATGCTAGCAAAGGGGGATGCGTCATCATGTACAATCGCGAAAAAGCGGTGGCCTACGCCCATCGCTGGGCTTACGGCTTCAATCCGGCATACGGAAATTTCACCGATATGGGCGGCGACTGCACCAACTTTTTGTCCCAGTGCCTGCACGCCGGCGGCCTGCCCATGAACTACCGGCCGGTCACCGGCTGGTTTTACAACAGCCTGTCATCCCGCGCGCCGGCCTGGACAGGGGTGCAGCCCTTCTTCAATTTCATGACCGGCCTCCAAGGCGGACGGCCCTATGCGGCGGTCGTCTCCCTGGAAGAGATCGAGCCAGGGGACGTGCTGCAAATCTCCTTTGACGGCGGCGTACGGTTTTCGCACGGCTTCTTCGTGGTGGAGGTGGGCTCCCCCCGTTCGGAGGCCACGGTGCTGGGCGCCACCCACACCGAGAGCAGCGACTACCGCCCCCTGAGCCACTGGCAGGGCGCGGTCTACCGCTGCCTGCACATTCTGGAATAACACCAAAGGCGGCTGCACATATGGCAGCCGCCCGTTTGCGTTTATATCAGGAAGCCGCCATTGACCCCCAGCACCTGGCCGGTGATGAAATCCGCCGCGTCGGAGGCCAGGAAAGCGATGGCCGCCGCCGTCTCCTCCGGGGTGCCCAGGCGGCCCAGAGGCGTTTCCTCCATCAGCGCCCGTCGGGCTGTTTCGTCGAAGCCGGCGAGCATGTCGGTGTCCACCACCCCCGGCGCGACGCAGTTGACCTGGATGCCCGACGGCCCCACCTCTTTGGCCAGCGCTTTGGTCAGCCCGATGATCGCCGCCTTGGCGGTGGAATAATGCACCTCGCAGGAAGCGCCGGTGATTCCCCAGATGGAGGACACGTTGACGATTTTCCCCCGCTTTTCCCGGATCATGGAGGGGAGCACGCAGCGGCAGCAGTGATAGGCCCCGTTCACATGCACCCCCAGCATGGCGTTCCACTCCGCCGGGGTGATGTCGGTGAACAGCCGCTGGGCCGCGACGCCCGCGTTGTTCACCAGCACCCGCACCGGCCCCAGCCGTTTCTCCACCGCTGAAATCATGGCCTCTACCTGCCCGAGATCGGCCACATCCGCCTGAAAGGCCGCCGCGTCGGCCCCCTGCGCGCGCAGCGCGGCGGCCAGTTCCTCCGCCGCCCGCTGCGAGCGGACATAGTTGACCGCAACCGCAAAGCCCTGACGGGCCAGCAGCTCCGCCGTGGCCCGCCCTATTCCCCGGGACGCCCCGGTTATCAGCGCCGTTTTTCCCATGGCCGTCACCTACAAATCCAGGCCGACATGCTGTCCCATCGGCTCATAGGCCCGGTAGGTCACGCCAGTCAGCTCCATCATCCGCTTGGAGGCCAGCACCGAGTCGCTGTCCGCGTACTTGTCGGACAGATAGACCACCTCCCGGATCCCCGCCTGGATGATAGCCTTGGCGCACTCGTTGCAGGGGAACAGGGTGGTGTACAGTCTCGCCCCCTGGAGCCTGCCGCCCGAATAGTTGAGAATGGCGTTGAGTTCCGCGTGACAGACGTATAAATATTTTGTGTCCCGGGGCGCGCCCTCCCGCTCCCAGGGCATCACGTCGTCGCTGCAGCCGATGGGCATCCCGTTATAGCCCACCGACAGAATTTTCTTGTCCGCCCCCACGATGCAGGCCCCCACCTGGGTGCCCGGATCCTTGCTCCGCTGGGCGGACAGCAGGGCGATGCCCATAAAATATGCGTCCCAGGACAGATAATCTTTCCGTTTCATCGGTCTACCTCTTTTTCTCCGTTTTCGGACGCAGCCACTCCGGCAGACGGGCCGCATAAGCCCGGAACGCGCTGGGCAGCGCGTATACCCCCAGCACCTGCGCCCCGGTGGCCCAAACCCAGCCGTCTCCGGCCGCCGTCCCGCGCTCCACCGTCAGCCGGTAGCCCTGCATCCGCCACTCGATATGGCTGAAAATGTGTTTGCCCTCGCCCAGAGGCTCGATAGCCGCCGTCCTCAGGCCGAACGCCCGCGCCTGCGCTTCCGCCTCCTCAGCGGTCAGCCAGCCCTCCGTCCCCGGCAGCTCCCACAGCCCGCCGAGCAGCCCTGCCGGCTCCCGTCGATGAAGCAGCACCGCCGGCTCCGTCCCCTCGTCGATGCAGACCAGTATCGTCCGCTGCTCGACGCGCCGCGCCTTTTTCGGTGCGCGCACCGGCAGCTGCCGGGCGATCCCCCGCTCCCGGGCAAGGCAGGCGCCGGCCAGCGGGCATTCCCCGCAACGCGGCTCCGCATTGGGCAGGCAGACTGTCTCCCCCAGCTCCATCAGGGCCTGATTAAACGCGCCCGGTGCCTCGGGCGGCAGCATGGCCGCCGCGGCGGCTGTAAACCACCGCTTGGCCGCGGGGCGAAGGATATCCTCCCCGTTGGCCGTCAGCCGGGCCAGCACCCGCATGACATTCCCGTCCACCGCCGGCACCGGGATCCCGAAGGAGATGGACGCCACCGCCCCCGCCGTGTATTCCCCGATCCCCGGCAGGCCGAGCAGCGCCTCGTAATCCCCGGGCATCTCGCCGCCGTATTGCTCCAGAATGACCCGCGCCGCCTTCTGCAGGTTGCGCGCCCGGCTGTAATACCCGAGGCCCTCCCACAGCTTGAGGAGCCGATCCTCCCCGCAGGCGGCCAGATCCCGAATGGTGGGCAGCTGACGCATAAATCTGTCGAAATAGGGCAGCACCGCCTCGATGCGGGTCTGCTGCAGCATGATTTCCGATACCCATACCCGGTAGGGCGCGGCGTCCAGCCGCCAGGGCAGCAGCCGCCTGTGCGCGTCGTACCAGTTCAGCAGCGCCCGCCCGTAGGGGGCCAGCCGCTGCCCTTCCTCCGCCGCGCCGGCGGGCGCGCTTCCCCGCCTCATTCCGCCTGCGCCAGGGCCCGGCGCCCCGCGTCCGTGAGGACGACAGCGCCCCGCTTGATGTGCGGGATGTCGAAGAGGAAATCCGGCCGCTTCGCGCCCTCCTCCGTCATCTGCCGCAGCTGCGCGAACAGCCCGCTCTCCTCATACAGCGCGTAGTCCCGCCGCAGCGTCACCAGCAGGTGATAGGTCACCTGCACCAATCCCGCCTGCGCCGCCTCGGCGATCCGCGCCGCCCGCGCCTTGACGAGGGCCATGCCATCGTCCGGGCCGGTCATCCACACGTCCCGCAGGGCGGTGGAAATCAGCTCCCTGTCCTTCGAACTTCTCAGCTCGAACCGCACGATGGGCAGCCGCCCCGTCACAGCCGCCGCCTGAAGCAGCGCTTTCATCTCCTTGTCCATGCCGTCTCCTTTATCTTGTCCAACCAACGGGAAATTCCCCGCCAAAAATATCTAACGAACACAATCCCCCGGAAAGGCGGCTTGTCCGTTTTCCGGGGGCGGTGAATCTTATTTGGTGCCGAAAATCCGATCGCCCGCGTCTCCCAGCCCCGGCACGATGTAACCGTGATCGTTGAGCTGCTCGTCCAGGGAGGCGCAGTAAACCTGCACGTCCGGATGCGCCTCGGTCAGCGCTTTCAGCCCCTCCGGCGCGGCGATGATGCACATGAATTTGACGCTCTTGGGGTGCCGCTGCTTGATTTGGGAGATCGCGTCCACGGCAGAGCCGCCGGTGGCCAGCATCGGATCCAGCACGATGACCTCCCGGTCGTCGATATCCCCCGGCAGCTTGCAGTAGTATTCCACCGGGTGCAGGGTCTCGGGATCCCGGTACAGGCCGATATGCCCCACCCGCGCCGCGGGCACCAGGGCCAGCGCCCCGTCCACCATGCCCAGCCCGGCCCGCAGAATGGGCACAAAGGCCAGCTTCCGCCCGGCCAGAACGCTGGATTTGGTCACGGTGATGGGCGTTTCCACCTCCACCTCGCACAAGGGCAAATCCCGCGTGGCCTCATAGACCATCAGCTCGGTGATCTCCGAAATCAACTCACGGAACTGCTTGGAGCCGGTGGTTTTGTTCCTGAGCAGGGTGACCTTGTGCTGAATCAGAGGATGGTTGGCGATAAAAGGCGTGTTTGACATGGCGATTTCCATTCCTTTCGCAAGTTCATGTAGGCTGCGATTCCGCCGCCTGCCGCTGACGCAGTTCCCGCTGCGCCTGGGGCAGCCGCAGATAAGCGGGCTGCAGCGCCTCGGCGGCGCACAGCTCCCCCCGCAGGGCTTGTCCGGCCGCGCAGGCCGCCACCCCGGCTGCCCGCTGGAACCGAAGCGGCACAGGCGCCAGCAACAATTCTGGCACCTGTCCTTCCAGATTAGTATAGCACATCGCCGCCCCGTCTCCAACCAGAAAAATCGGTTTTTCGTACGAAAGCAGCCGAATTTTCAGATCCTCCAGGGAAATGGCCTCGTCCGGCGTTAACCGATCCAGAGACGCCCCGTCGAAGCAGGCGGTGTACACCTGCCGGCAACGGGCGTCCATGACGGAACAGATCACCCCATCAAAGGGGACGCCCCGCAGGTTTTCCGCCATCGCCGCCAGGGTGGACACCGCCGCGCAGGGGATGCCGCGAGCAAACGCCAGCCCCTTGACCGCCGCCACCCCGATGCGCACCCCCGTGAAGGAGCCCGGCCCGGCCGCCACCGCCAGCACGTCGATATCCGTGAGGGCCGTCTGGCTGTTGCGCAGCATGTCCTGCACCATGGGCATCAAGGTCTGGCTGTGGGTCAGCCGGGTGTTCACCCCCGCCTCGGCCAGGATGTCCCCGTCCTGTGTGATAGCGCAGGACGCAGGCCCCGCCGAGCTCTCAATCGCTAATATTTTCATGTCATCACTCATTTCTTAGACTGGAAAGAAGCACGTCCACGCTTAAGCGGAACGCCGGTGCCCCTATTCGCACGCGATTTCCCGTGCGCCGTCCTCCCGGCGGGCAAACCGAAAACGCAGCGCTTCCTCGGGCAGCGCCCCCTCCACGTTTTCGCTCCATTCCACCGCCAGGATGCACCCGGCGTCGATATAATCGAAGAAACCCGTGGAATACAGGTCGTCCCAGCCCGTCACCCGGTACATGTCGAAATGCACCAGCGGCGGCTGCCCGCCGTATTCATGCACCAGCGCGAACGTCGGGCTGGATACCTCGGCCTCCAGTCCCCGTCCGGCCGCCAGCCCCCGCACAAAGGCAGTCTTGCCCATGCCCAACCCGCCGAACAGCGCCAGCACCGCGCCGCCGGTCAGCGCCCGGCCGACGGCCGCGCCCAGCGCCTCGGTCTCCGCCGCGCTGCGGGTCACCCACGTCCGGCCCCGCAGGGCCTCTGCTTCCCTGTCCATACTCCAGTCTCCCGTTTCGTCGTCAATTTCTTAAGTATATCATAAATTTTCATATCTTAAAAGGGAAATCTTGATTAGAGGCGAAAAAAACGGTATAATACTAGATTATAAGTATACTCCCTGGAAAGGAGGTGCGCGTTGAATCTGTTTGCCAAGGCCGGAAAATCTATCCGGTTCTACCTGAAAAACACCGATTTGGTGCTGATCGCCCTGTGTGCAGCCGCCTCCCTGTATGGGCTCGCCCTGGTCTATTCCGCCGCCAAAGGCGCGACGGGCGGCTACATCGTGCAGCTGGCGAGCATTTGCGCGGGCCTGGTCGTCGCCATCATCATCTCTCAAATCGACTACGAGTTCATCGCCGCCCTCTGGCCTGTCTGGGGCGTCATCGCCCTGGTGCTGGTTGCTCTGACCTATACCGGCCTGGGGCTCAACGTGGGCGGTACGGACGATACCGCGTGGCTGGGCATCACCGTCGGCAGCCTCCAGCTGACCTTTCAGCCGTCGGAGCTGCTGAAAATCGTCTTTATCATCACCTTCTCCAAGCATTTGTCCATGGTCCGGGAACATATTAACGAGTTCAAAACCTTCCTGCTGGTGGCTCTGCACGGCTTGGTTCCCATCGGCCTGATCTTCAAGCAGGGGGACGACGGCACCATGCTGGTTTTCGTGTTCATGGTGGTCAGCATGATGTTCGCCGCCGGGGTTAAGCCTGTGTACTTTCTGGGCGGCGCCACCCTGGTGGGCGCGGTTATTCCCTTTCTCTGGGATCGCCTGATCGCGGATAAGCTGGATCGCTTCCTGTGCCTGATTTACGTGGACGACTATATTATGGAAACCGGCTGGCAGCAATACCTCGGCCTGCGCGCCCTGGGATCCGGCCAGCTATGGGGCCGCGGCTTCATGGAGGGCGGCGGCACGGGCCTGTACGCCCGGAACAACGACTTCATCTTCACCGTGGCCGGAGAGGAATTCGGCTTCATCGGCGCCATGGCCGTCCTCGTCCTCATTGCCCTCATCGTGTGGGAGCTCTGGCGCTGCGCCATCACCGCCCGGGATCGCCTGGGGATGTTCATGTGCATCGGCCTGATGTCCATGATCGGGTTTCAGTCCCTGATTAACATCGGCATGACCCTGCGGCTTCTGCCGGTCATCGGCATCACCCTCCCCTTCTTCAGCTCGGGCGGCAGCTCGGTGGCCACCCTGTACCTCGGCGTCGGCCTGGCCCTGAGCGTCTACTACTCCAGCCGTGCCCGGGTGCGCAACAACATTTTTACCAAACCGTTATAGAGCAAACCAGGGCGCTGCCTGTTTTGGCAGCGCCCTTCAGGCTGTCGAAAAAGGGAATCCGCCATTCGTGAAACGAAAAAAGCAGAGGCGGGTTACCAATCGGTGTTTGCGAGGACATGTGCCTCGCAAACACACCTTA
>URCA01000071.1 GCA_900546265.1 uncultured Oscillospiraceae bacterium
TTTTTGTAGGGGCCACCGCTTCGCGCTGTCCCCTACATGCTTAAGCATAGCAAAAGTGGGGAAAATCATTCGATTTTCCCCACTTTTGACGCCTGCGGGCGGGTCGATTGTCGTCGGACGCGAACGTCCGACAGCCGAGGAGGGAACCCTGACGTGTTCCCAGCACGACGCGCACGTCGTGCCGCACACATCCCCCTCCCTCCGATAGACTTTTTCGACAGCCTCGGGCGAGCGATGCTCGCCTCTACAGGAAGGCGTCGAATTGGACAGACAGGCCCTGCCAGGGGCCTACCGCTTGGCCATGGCCAAGAAGGCCTGATGCACCGCCGGGTTGCCCGACAGCTCGGGGTGGAAGGCCACGCCGATTTGATTTTGATACCGCACCCCGACGGGGCGGCCGTCCAGGGAGGCGAAAACCTGCGCCCCCTCCCCCACCCGGATGATACCGGGGGCGCGGATGAAGACCAGCGGGTAGGCGCCGACGTCCGCCACCTCGCCCATAGCGGTGAAGCTGCCCAGCTGCCGGCCATAGACGTTGCGGCTCACGGCGGCGGGCAGGGTGGCGAGATGGGGGGCCTCCCCGCCCGGCAGCTCCTCGGCCAGGAGAATGAGGCCCGCGCAGGTGCCCAGCACCGGCAGGCCCTGCCGGATCCGCTCCCGCAGCGGCTCCAGCAGCTCCAAATCCCGCAGCAGGGCGCCCATCACCGTGCTTTCCCCGCCGGGGAGAATCAGGCCGTCGAAGGGGGCGGCGATGTCCTCCCGGTTCCGAATTTCAAAGCAAGAAACGCCGAGGGAGCGCAGCATATGCTCGTGCTCGATAAACGCGCCCTGCACCGCCAATACGCCGATGCGCATCATTTGCCGCGCTCCGCCATGAGGAGGGTGATCTCCTGCTCGTTGATGCCGACCATGGCCTCGCCCAGATCCTCCGACAGCGCGGCGATGAGCTTGGCGTCGGTGTAGTTGGTGACGGCCCGGACAATGGCGGCGGCCCGCTTCGCCGGGTTGCCCGACTTGAAGATGCCGGAGCCGACGAACACACCTTCGGCGCCCAGCTGCATCATCAGGGCCGCGTCGGCCGGGGTGGCGACGCCGCCGGCGGCGAAGTTGACCACCGGGAGCTTTTGATGCTCATGGACGTACCGCACCAGGTCGTAGGGCACCTCCAGCTCCTTGGCGGCGGTATACAGCTCATCCTCCCGCAGGGCGGCCAGGCGGGCGATTTCGCCGGTCATTTTCCGCATATGGCGCACGGCCTGCACCACGTCGCCGGTGCCTGGCTCCCCTTTGGTGCGGATCATGGACGCGCCCTCCGCGATGCGGCGCAGGGCCTCCCCCAAATCCTTCGCCCCGCAGACGAAGGGGACGCGGAAGGCGGTTTTGTCGATGTGATACCGATCGTCCGCCGGGGAGAGCACCTCGCTCTCGTCCACGCAGTCGATCTCGATGGCCTCGAGCACCTGGGCCTCCGCGAAATGGCCGATGCGGCATTTTGCCATAACCGGGATGGACACGGCCTGCTGGATGCCCTTGATCATTTTGGGATCGCTCATGCGGGACACGCCGCCCGCCGCCCGGATATCCGCCGGGATGCGTTCGAGCGCCATGACCGCGCAGGCACCGGCGGCTTCGGCGATTTTGGCCTGCTCCGGGGTGGTGACATCCATAATGACCCCGCCCTTGAGCATCTGGCAGAATTGTCTGTTCAGTTCCACGCGATTGTTTTCCATACAAATCGGTCCTTTCTGGGGCCGAGCCGCCGCGGCGGGCGGACGCGACCCATACAATTTATAACATTTTCAGTTTATCATTGCAATTGTATGGAATCAATCGTATAATTGTCATGCATACAATTTTCTAGGAGGGATGGCGGATGCCGGTCAATTCCTTTGACGATTACCCCATGGCGTGGAAGCCGGACAAGGCCCGGCTGGCCGCGCCGTTTTACCAATCCATCGCCGGGGCGCTGGAGGAGGACATCCTGTCGGGGGCACTGCCCGCCGACACCCGGCTGCCGCCCCAGCGGGAGCTGGCGGATTTTCTGGACGTGAACCTGAGCACCATCACCCGGGCCTACAAGGTCTGCGAGCTCAAGGGGCTGCTGTACGCGGTGGTGGGGCGGGGCACCTTCGTCGCCCCCAACGCCCGCACCAAGAACCTGCCCTTTCACGAGAAGGCGCCGGAGGCGTTCATCGAGCTGGGAATGATCGAGCCGTTCTATCAGGTGAACGCCACCATCCTGGAGGCGGCGCGGACGGTGCTGGAGAGGCCGGAGGCCACCCGGCTGCTGGAGTACGGGCAGGCGGCGGGAAATTCCCACCAGCTGACGGCGGCCGAGGCTTGGCTGCGCCGCTTCCATGTGCAGGCGCGGCCGGACAACCTGCTGATTGCGGCGGGCTCTCAGAACGCGCTGGCCGTCTCGCTGATTTCCCTGTTCAAGGCGGGGGACAAAATCGCGGTGGATCCCTACACCTATCCCAATTTCATCGGGCTGGCCAGCTTTCTGCACATCCAGCTGGTGGCGGTGGAGGGGGACGAGGACGGCATGAAGCCGCAGGCGCTGGACACGCTCTGCCGGCAGAGCGGGATAAGCGGGGTGTACCTCATGCCGTCGTGCAGCAACCCCATGGGGATTGTCATGCCCATGGAGCGGCGGGAGGCGCTGGCCCGGGTGATTGAGCGGCATGGGCTGATCCTGGTGGAGGACGACGCTTACGCGTTCCTGCTGCCCCGGGAGTTCCGGCCGCTGGCCGCGGCCATCCCCGACCGGACGGTTTACATCTGCGGCACCTCCAAGTCGCTGTGCGCCGGGCTGCGGGTGGCGTTCCTGGCGTTTCCCGAGGCGTTCCGCGCCCATCTGGCCTCCGGGGTGACCACCATCAATCTAAAGACCGTGTCCTTCAACGCGGAGATCATCGCCCAGCTTATCCTGGACGGGCGGGCGGAGGAGATTGTGGAGAGGAAAAAGGCGCTGGCCGCCGAACGGGCCGCGGTGTACCGGCGGGTGTTCCCCCACGATGACGGGCGGCCCGCGTTTTTCAAGTGGCTGCCCCTGCCGGAAGGGATGGACGGGGATCGCCTCGAGCAGGCGGCGCGGGAGCGCGGGGTGCACCTGCTCGCCTCCCGCCGGTTCGCGGTGGGGGCCCGGCGGCCGGAGGCGTTCGCGCGCCTGGCCATATCCTCCCCGCAAAGCGAGGAGGAGCTGAGCCGGGGGCTGCGGACGGTCAAGGAGCTGATCGAGGAGGGGGCCGGGGCGCGGGGAGGCCTGGATATTCTGGTATAACCCGAGAAATATGGGGCTGGCGCGACGGTCGAGCCGCGAAAACAGCCGGTTTTCTTGACAGGCCGGAAACCGGAAGGCTACAATGAGGGCATCCCAAAACGGAAGGACGATCGCCATGGAAACCACCACCGGTCTGAACAAGCAGACCTTCGCCGCCTTCATCGCCGCCAAGCGCAAGGCGGCCGGTATGACCCAGGAGGAGCTGGCCCGGCAGCTGTACGTCACCCACACCACCGTTTCCAAATGGGAGCGGGGGCTGTCCTATCCGGACATCGCGCTGGTGCCCGAGGTCTGCCGACTGCTGGGCATCACGGAGCACGAGTTTTTCACCGCCTGCGACGATCTGCAGCACCGCCGGCAGAAGCGGGACGCGAAGCATTGGCGGCGGCTGACGCTTATCGGACAGGGCACGCTGTGCGGCGGGTACGCCGTCGCGCTGCTGACCTGCTTTATCTGCAATCTGGCGGTGGGGCATCGCCTCGACTGGTTCTTTATCGTGCTGACCTCCCTGCTGCTGGCGTTCAGCCTGACCTCTCTGCCGGTGTTCCTCAAGCGGGAGCGGGCGGTCATCAGCCTGAGCGCCGCGACGGGGAGCCTGCTGCTGCTGATTCTGACCTGCGGGCTGTACACGGGCGGGGGCTGGCTGGGCGCCGGCTTTTCCATTGTGGCGGCGTGTCTGGCGCTGCCCTGGGGGCTGTACGCCCAGTGGCGGTTCTACCCGAAGCACCGGCTGGAGCTGAGCCTGGGAATACTGACCGTGTGGACCTTCGGGCTGCTGGCGGTCATCTGCCTGGTCACGGGCGGGGACTGGCTGCTGCGGCTGGCCTTCCCCATCACGGCCTTCAGCTACGCCTTTGTGTGGGCGGTGTTCGCGGTGGCCCGGTGGACGCCGGTTAACGGGTGCATCAAAGCGGGGCTGTTCACGCTGCTGGCCGCGGCGGCGATGCCGGGCGGCACCTGGCTGGCCACCGCGCTGGCGGGGCCGGGGGCGACCGGCATCACCTTTGCCTCCTATTTCCATTGGGAGGGCGGGCTGCTGCACGACGGCATCGACGGCAGCATCACCGGCAACCGGCTGACCTTCGTCTGCCTGCTGGCGGCGGCGCTGGTACTGCTGATCATCGGGCTGGCGGTGGCCGTATCGCGGCGGAAAAGGAACCAATCGGCATGAAAAAAGCCCGGCGCGTCGGAGAGACGCGCCGGGCCTTTTTCATGGGGCATTCGCGGGGCGGCAGGGCAACCGCCCTTTTATCCCGCGGCTTCGAACTGGCTGTTGTACAGGGAGGCGTAGAAGCCCTGCTTTGCTAAGAGCGTTTCGTGGCTGCCACGCTCGACGATATCGCCGTCCCGCACCACCAGGATGAGATCCGCGCTGCGGATGGTGGAGAGCCGGTGGGCGATGACGAAGCTGGTCTTGCCCTTCATCAGGCGGGTCATGGCCTTTTGGATCTCCACCTCGGTGCGGGTGTCCACGCTGGAGGTGGCTTCGTCGAGGATCAGGATGGCGGGGTCGGTCAGCATGGCGCGGGCGATGGTGAGCAGCTGCATCTGGCCCTGAGACAGGTGGGAGGCCTCGCCGGAAATGACGGTGTCGTAGCCCGCCGGCAGGGTGCGGATGAAGTGATCGCAGCAGGCGGCCCGGGCGGCGGCCACGATCTCCTCGCGGGTCGCGTCCATCCGGCCGTAGGCGATGTTCTCCGCCACCGTGCCCTCGAACAGCCAAGTATCCTGCAGCACCATGCCGATATGGCGGCGCAGCGCGGCCCGCGGCAGGGCGGAGATGTCCTGCCCGTCGACCTCGATCACGCCGCCATTCAGCTCATAAAACCGCATGAGCAGGTTGATGAGGGTGGTTTTGCCGCCCCCGGTGGGGCCGACGATGGCCACCATGTCGCCCGGGCGCACCTCCAGGTTCACGTCCCGCATGAGCAGGCGATCCGGCGTATAGCCGAAGCGGACGCCGCGAAAGGCCACCCGGCCCTCGGTCAGGGGGGCGGGGAGCCCGGCGGGATCCGGCCGCTCCTCCTCCTCGTCCAGCAGGGCGAACACCCGCTCGGCCCCGGCGATGGCGGCCTGCAGGGAGGTGATGACATAGGAGGCCTGGGTCACCGGCTCGGAAATCTGATTGACGTACTGCAGAAAGGCCTGCACGCCGCCTAGAGTCATCCCGCCGGCCAGGGCGGACAGCCCGCCCGCCACGGCGACGGCCACGAAGCCCAGCTGGTTGAGCAGCCGGATGGAGGGGTAGATGGCGAAATCCGCGAACTGGGCCCGCCGGTTGGCCTCGAACTGGGCCTGGTTCAGGGCGGACACCTCCCCGACGGCCTCCTCCTGCCGGGAGAACACCTTGATCACCCGGTTGCCGGCATACAGCTCCTCCACCTTGGCGCTCAGGGCGCCCATGGCGGCCATATTCTCCGCGTAGCAGCGCTGGCTCCAGCGGGAGACATATTTGGTGGCCACGGCGCAGACCAGCACCGACACCAGGGTGACGAGGAACAGCAGGGGGCTGAGGATCAGCATGATGACGCAGGTGAGCAGAATGGTGAAGGCGGAGGAGATGAGCTGCATCAGCCCCACCTGCATGACGGAGGACACCTTTTCGAGATCGTTGGTGATCCGGCTGAGGATATCCCCCGTCTTATGGGAATCGAAGTAGCGCAGGGGCAGGCGGCCCAGCTTGCGGCTGATATCCTGCCGCAGGGACAGGGTCAGCTCCTCCCCGACGCTGGCGATGACATACTGCTGCACATAGGCGAGCAAAGAGCTGGCCGCCGAGGCCGCCAGCAGGAGCAGCACCGGCAGGAAAAGCGCCCCGGCCGCCAGGGACAGCTTCTGTTCGGCGGATGCGCCGCCGCGCAGCACGGCGAGAAGGTTATCCAGCGCCATGCCCACCAGCAGGGGGATGGCGGCGTAGGCCGCGCTGGACAGCAGGGTGGCGGCGGTGACCACCAGCAGCCGGCCCTTCTGCCGGCCAAGGCGGGACAGCAGCAGCCGGACGGTGGCTTTGGTATTCTGAGGCACATCCTCCATATAGAGGTCGTCCCTCGTCTTATTCTTCTTCATGTGTTCCGCCTCCTTGGGAATCCTTTTGCTGCGTTTGGCTGCGTACGATGGCGCGGTAAATCTCACAGGTTTCGAGCAGCTCCTCATGCCGGCCCCGGCCCACCAGCCGCCCCTCGTCCAGCACCAGGATCTGATCGGCGTCCAGAATGGTGCTGACCCGCTGGGCGATGATCAGCTTGGCGGCGCTCGTGCCGTAGGCGGTCAGGGCCCGGCGCAGGGCCGCGTCGGTTTTCACGTCCAGGGCGGAAAAGCTGTCGTCGAACACGTACACATCCGCCTGCTTGACCAGGGCGCGGGCTATCGCGAGCCGCTGCCGCTGGCCGCCGGAGAAGTTGGCGCCGCCCTGGGCCACCGGCGCCTGCAGCTGCAGAGGCAGCCGGGAGACGAAGCTCTCCGCCTGGGCTATCCGAAGAGCCTGCCAGAGCTCCTCGTCCGTGGCGTCCTCCCGGCCCATGCGCAGATTGTCCGCGATGGTGCCGCTGAACAGGAACGCCTTTTGGGGCACGCAGCCCACGGCGTCCCGCAGGCGGCGCTGGGACAGGGTGCGGACATCCGCCCCGTTCAGGCGGACGACGCCCGCGTCCACGTCGTGCAGGCGCAGCAGCAGCTCAGCCACGGTGCTCTTCCCCGCCCCGGTGCCCCCGATGACGGCGGTGGTCTCCCCCGCGCGGCATTGGAAGCTCAGATCCCGGATAACCGCTTCCTCCGCGCCGGGATAGGCGAAGGTCACATGCTCGAAGGAGACGGTGGGCGCGTCCTTCCGCCCCGTCTCATGGGGCGCGGCGGGCTCCCGGATGGCGGGCTCCATCTCCAGCACCTCCTCCAGCCGATCGAGGCAGGATCGCATTTTGGGCAGGGAGGCGCTGATGGCGGCGGCCATGATGAGGTAGCTGAGGGTGAGGATGGCGTATTCGGCCACGGCCGTAATCTGCCCCACCTCCAGCCGGCCGCCGACGGCCAGGGTGCCGCCCAGCCAGACCACGGCGGCCATGCACAGGCCGACGAGCAGCCACACGGCGGGATTCACCACGGCGAACAGCTTATTCAGACGGATCATGGTATCCGCGTAATCCCGATAGGCCCGGCCGGATCGCTCCGCCTCATAGTCCTCGTTGCCGAAGGCCCGGATGACGCGGGTGCCGGTAACCGCCTCCCGCACCACCTGGTTAATCCGATCCAAGCGAACCTGGATCTGCCGGGAGAGTCGGCCGGAGAGCTTGAGCATCAGGGCCGCGAAGGCAAGGAAAACCGTCACGCTGACAATCAGCACCAGCGCCAGGCGGGGGCTGGCGTGAATGGTCATGCCCACCGACGCCGCCGCGAGGATGGGCGCCGGAATGACCAGCTGCAGCACCAGGCCCACGGTGGTCTGCATGGTGGCGATGTCGGAGGTGGAACGGGTGACCATGGAGGAGACGCCCACCTCGTCGAATTCCCGCACGGACAGCTCCTGACTCTTGCGAAAGAGGCGGGCGCGCATATCCCGGCCGAACAAGGCGGCCAGGTCGGCGGAGCACCAGCTCCCCCACACGGCCACGCCGGCGGACAGCAGGGACACGGCCAGCATCCAGCCGCCCAGGCGCAGCACGGCCCCCATATCCCCGGCCAGGATCCCGTCGTCCACCACGCCGGCGATGAGATACGGGATGAGCAGCGTGCCCACCGATTGCCCCAAAAGCAGCAGCAGGGTCAGGGCGACCTTCCCCCGGCGCTGCCGAATAAACAGCTTTAAGACCTTCATGGTTTCCTCCTGTTACCTTTCCAGTTTGCCTTTTGACCGGTTAAGTGGTATGATAAACCATAAAGTAACTTGAATGTCAAGAGGTTTTTTTCAAAAAGAAGGGACGCGGGATTATGAACCAGAAATCCACCATGCCCATCCGGGAGTTTGCCCGTCTGACCGGTATCCGTCCGGCCAATCTGCGCTTCTACGATCAAATCGGCCTGCTGTCGCCCGAGCTGCGGGGGGAAAACGGATACCGGTATTATTCCAGGCGGCAGTTGAGCACCGCGTATCTCATCAGCGATTTGCGGGATTTGGGGGTCGGGCTGGAGGAAATCAAGCGGTACGCCGGAGAGCGCTCCCCTCAGCAGATGCTGGCCCTGTTCGGCGAGCAGGACAAACGCATCCAGGCGGAGATGAACCGCCTGCGGGCCATGCGGGAGCTGATGCGGCTGCGCGCCGACATGGCGGCGGAGGCCCTGCGGCACGAGGACGGGACGCTGCTGCTGGCGGAGAAGGAACGAGAGCCCATTTTCCTGGGGCCCCCGCTGGAGCGCGGAACGCCGGAGGACGACGGCCTGCTGCAGACCTATGAGGCCGCGGCCGGACAGGGGGTCAACCTGAGCTTCCCGCTCGGGGCTGTCATGGCCCGGCAGGCCATGGAGACCGCCGACCTATCCGACGTGGCGCGGTATTATTTCAAGGTGCGCCGGGGCCACAACGCCTATAAGCCGGCGGGAACCTACGCCGTGGCCTACGGCCGGTGCGCCATGGGGCAGTCCGACGACTACTACGAGAGGCTGCTGCGCTTTATCCGGGATCGGGGGCTTGGCATCGCGGGCGACGCCTACGAGGAGTATCTTCTCGACGAGCTGTCCGTCCAGGATGAGACGCGCTACATGGTTCATCTGGAGGTGCCGGTGACCGCGGAACGCTGAAAAGCCCGCACCGGTGAAACGGCGCGGGCTTCAGCTTGTCGACAAAGTCGACAAGCTGCTGGACGGGGACGCCGGATCACGGC
>URCA01000072.1 GCA_900546265.1 uncultured Oscillospiraceae bacterium
GCCGCCATCGGCATCACCAACCAGCGGGAAACCACCATCGTCTGGGACAGGAAAACCGGCCGCCCGATTTATAACGCCATCGTCTGGCAGTGCCGGCGCACCGCCCCCCAGTGCGAAAAAATGCTGGCCGACGGCTGCGAGGAATATGTTCGGCAGAACACCGGTCTGCGTATCGACGCCTACTTTTCCGCCACCAAGGTCAAATGGCTGCTCGACCATATTCCGGGCGCCCGGCAGCGCGCCCGGAACGGGGAACTGCTCTTCGGCACGGTGGATACCTGGCTGATCTGGCGGCTGACCGGGGGCCGGGTGCACGCCACCGACTTCACCAACGCCTCCCGTACCATGCTGTTCAATATCCGCACCTTGGATTGGGACGAGAATATTCTTTACGAATTGGATATTCCACGGTGTATGTTACCAGAAGTATACCCATCCTCCCATCTGTATGGCACCACCCGGCTGGAAGGGGTGGATATTCCCCTGGCCGCCGCCGCGGGGGATCAGCAGGCCGCTCTGTTCGGTCAGGCCTGCTTTGCCCCGGGGGATTGCAAGAACACCTACGGCACCGGCTGCTTTCTGCTGATGAACCTGGGCAAAGAACTGCGCATCAGCAAGCACGGCCTGCTGACCACCCTGGCGGCGGGGACCGGCCGGGAGGTGGACTATGTCATGGAGGGCAGCGTCTTCGTCGGCGGCGCGGTGATCCAGTGGCTCCGGGACGAGATGGGTCTGCTGGCAAACGCCGCCGACAGCGAGTACCTCGCCGCCCAGGTGCCGGACAGCGGCGGGGTGACGGTGGTGCCCGCTTTCACCGGCCTGGGCGCCCCCTATTGGGATATGTACGCCAGAGGGGCCATCTTCGGCCTGACCCGCGGCGCGGGCCGCGCCCACATCGTGCGGGCCGCCCTGGAATCCATCGCCTACCAGTGCCGGGATCTCACCGACGCCCTGGCCGCTGATACCGGCCTGGCCTTGGGGGCCCTGCGGGTGGACGGCGGGGCCTCGGCCAACAATTTTCTCATGCAGTTTCAGGCCGATATGCTGGGCTGCGACGTGCTGCGCCCCGCCGTGCGGGAAACCACCGCCCTGGGGGCCGCCTTCCTGGCGGGCCTGACCGTCGGCGCCTGGAGCAGCCCGGAGGCCATCCAGAAAAGCTGGGCCCTGGAAACCCGCTTTACCCCTCAAATGGATGACGCCTCCCGCGCCTTCCACCTGTCCCGCTGGCACGAAGCCGTCGCCCGCGCCCGCGGCTGGGAAAAGGAATAACGCCGTTGAATACGGTAGCACGGTATCGACAGGAAACACAGCGGGCCGCGACCGGAATTTGCCCGGTCGCGGCCCGCTTGGTTTTTATATGGAGCAGGGGAAACGAAAAATATTCCGTATACAAGGGCGGCCGGCGGTCACTCTTTCAGCTTGTATTTTCCGAGTCGGTGCGTCCCGAACAGCAAGGCGTAAACCGCCGCCAGGAACAGGAACAGGGGAACAACCCCATCCACATGCAAAACCATCCCGATCGGCGAGAAAGCCGGATAGAACGACAGGCCCGGGAAAATCACTAAGAAGGTTCTCCATACGGAGGGATCGCTCAATAGATAAGACAGGCCCGTGGACAAGGCTATCACACCGAAATAGATGGAAATAAGAATCAGATAGCCCCGGCTGTTTCCAAACAAAAAAGCCTGCAGCAGCCAGACTAAGAAAAAGGCGATGGACAGCGTCAGCTTCAGGCCGAACTGCTCACGAGTGGTTTCGGGAATGTTCCCCCTAAGGCACAGGACGTACAGCACGGCGGCCAGCGCCAGGGTGAGAATCCGGAAAATCGTATACTTGGATGGCATAGACGTCCTCCTTAAAATAATAAAAGGTATCGTTCAGCTCATAATCCTCGCGCCGCTTGATATACGCGGCGGCAGATCGGTTTCTTTACATTTGGACAAGCCGAGCTGCCCTTCCCCTCGCCTATAGTATAGCGTACGTCTTTATCAAAAACGACGGGTTTTCGGAAAAATTAATAAAAATTTCCATAGAAATGCGTACCACACGGATGAAAAGCGGCTTTTTGCGAAAGTTTTCGCGGCAGGCGGATTTGGTCGGATTTTGTGATATACTATCCTGTGTATCCGGAAAGGAGGAGCGGCCATGAGAAAACGGGTGGCGGAAATCCTGATGACCATAGCGAAAATCCTGCCCTTTGTCGTTATGCTGGCGCTGGTGGTGCTGTATCTGCTAAATAAAGACGCTCTCGGCGTGGACGATATCCTCCGGTATACGCCGGACAACCTGTGGCTGGCCGCCCTGGCGGTGCTGGCGGCCTACGCCGTCAAATCCCTGTCCGTCTTTTTCCCCCTGCTGGTGCTGTACGCGGCGGCGGGGCTGCTGTTCCCCCTGCCCGCTGCCCTTTTGGTCAATCTGTCCGGCCTGCTGGTGTGTGTCACCATCCCCTACGGCATCGGCCGCTTTGCGGGCAAGGATCTGGTGGACAGCCTGCAGAAAAAATATAAAAAAATCGCCCGCATCAACGAGATTAAGCGGGGCAGCGAGTTTTTCTTCGCCTTTTTTCTGCGCATCATTGAGTTTTTGCCCGGGGACGTGGTGAGCATGGTGCTGGGCGCCTCCGGCATGACGTATTGGAGGTTCGCCGTGGGCTCCCTGTTAGGGCTGCTGCCGGTCATGGTGGCGACCACCGTCGCCGGCTCCTCCCTGTCCGATCCCACCTCCCCGGTGTTCATCGTCACCGCGGTGCTGGTGGTGCTTCTGTCGGTGGGATCCTTCGTCCTCTGGCGGGTGGTCAGCCGGAAAAACGCGGGTTCCCGTCCGGAAACCCGATCCTGAGCGATAACGCGCCGTTTTGGTTGGAAAATGTGCGAATCCATGCCGCAATTGTTTGCCCTCCGTTTGATTTTGTGCGCATAAATGCGCGAATATGCGGAAAAAATAGAGCCGTTAGGGTGGTAAGAGGAGCATAACGGCGACCCCACCCGGAAAGGCTGGGTAAAACAATGGATTGGCTGATGCTGATAAAAACCTTTGCGGTGGGCGGCATTATCTGCGTATTGGGGCAGCTGCTGATCGACTACACCTCCATGACTCCGGCGCGCATCCTGGTGCTGTTTGTCACCATGGGTGTCGTCCTGACCGCCGTCGGCCTCTACGAGCCGCTGGTCAAGTTTGCCGGCTCAGGCGCGACGGTTCCGCTGACCGGCTTCGGCTACACGCTGGCCAAGGGCGCGGAGGAAATGGTCAAGGAAAAAGGGCTGCTCGGCGCGCTGATGGGCGGGCTGTCGGGCACGGCGGGCGGCATTTCCGCCGCTATTCTGTTCGGCTTCGTCTGCGCCCTGGTGTCCAAGTCGGGCGACAAATCGTAAAGGTATAAACAACCGGCGGTTCCCGCATCATCAAGCGGGAACCGCCGGTTTGTTTATTCGTCCAGAAAGGCCTCGACGACATAGCGGGGACGGCCCTTGACCTCGCTGTAGATCTTGCCGATATATTCCCCGAGCACCCCGATGCACAGCAGCTGAATGCCGCCCAGCAGCCAGATGGAGCAGACAATGGCCGTCCAGCCGGCCACTGTGGCCCCCATGAAGTGGGAAATCAAGGCGTACAGCAGACCGGCAATGCTGGCCAGGGAGATGAAAATCCCGAAATTGGAGATGATTTTCAGCGGCCGCACGCTGAAGGAGGTGATGCCGTCCACCGCGAAATGCAGCATCTTTTTCAGCGGGTATTTGGACTCTCCCGCGAAGCGCTCGTGCCGGTCATAGGTTACGACGCCGCTTTTAAAACCGATTTCCGGCACGATACCCCGCAGAAAGAGGTTGACCTCCTTATACTGGGCCAGGGCGTCCAGGGCCCGTTTGCCCATCAGACGGTAATCGGCGTGGTTATACACAATATCCACGCCCAGCATTTTCATGAACTTATAAAAGCCTTGGGCGGTGGAGCGTTTGAAGAGGGTGTCGGTATCCCGTTTGTTCCGCACCCCATAGACCACCTCGCAGCCCTCATGATACTTGTCCAAAAAGGCGTCCAGCACGTCGATATCGTCCTGGAGATCGGCGTCCAGGGAGATGGCGCAGTCTGCCCGTTCCCGGGCGGTCATCAGACCGGCCAGCAGGGCGTTCTGGTGTCCCCGGTTGTGGGCCAGCTTGAGGCCGGAAACCAGGCGGTTTTCCTGGTGGAACCCGGCGATCAGCTCCCAGGTGCGATCCTTGCTGCCGTCGTCCACCAGCAGGATGCGGCTGTCCTCCCCCGCCCGGCCGGAGGCGATTAGGCCGCGCAGCTTCTCCGTCAGCCGCTTCACCGTTTCGGGGAGCACCGCTTCTTCGTTGTAGCAGGGAACCACCAGATACGCCGTCGTCATCGTCCAGTCATCCTTTCGAAGAAAAGGTTTATTCCATATTGCCGCTCAGATGCATCAGAAGGGTCAGGGCCGCCAGAGGGGCCGTTTCACACCGCAGGATCCGGGGGCCCAAGGTGGCGACGCCGCCGCCTTGGCGGCGGAAAGCGTCGATCTCCTCCGGGTCGAAGCCGCCCTCCGGGCCGACGAACACCGACAGCCGCCGGGTGGAAGGGGTCACCAGCTCGCGCAGGGGCCGGCCGCCTCCCTCGTAAAACACCAGGGCGGGTTCCCCGGAAAGGCGGGAAAGGGCCTGGTTCCAAGATAGGGGCCGCTCCACGGCGGGCAGAATCCCCCGGCCGCACTGGCCCGCCGCCTCGGCGGCGATCCGCTGCCAGCGCTCCTGCTTTTTGTCGGCCTTTCCCTCCAGGCGGGCGACACTGCGCCGGGTGGCGACCGGCACCACCGCCGTCACCCCCAGCTCCACCGCCTTCTGGACGATCCAGTCCATCTTGTCCCCCTTAGGCAGGCCCTGGTACAGGGTGACGGCCAGAGTAGGCTCTGCCTGAGAGGGGCGACTAACGGTGATTCGCACCGTCACCTGCCGATCGGTCACCGTTTCCAGCACCCCTTCGAAATCGGTGCCCTTTCCGTCGCAGAGGGTCAGGGCCTCCCCCGGCCGCATCCGCAGGGCTTTGGCGATGTGGAGCGCGTCGGCGCCGGCGATATAAGCCCGGCCATCCGCCGTCCCGTCGATAAAAAAGCGGGGCATGGCTATCCGTCCTTTCCGTCCTCGATCCCGGCCAGCCGCCGGAGAATATAGCCCGCCAGCACCAGTCCGGCCGCCCCCGGCACGAAGGACAGGCTGCCGGGCAGGGCGTGCTTGCCCTCCCGCCGTTCGTCGCCGTCTGGGTACTCGCCGGGCCGGCGGGGCGGCTCGTCCGAAAAAACCACCGGCAGATGGGGGATTCCGCGTTTCTTCAGCTCCCGCCGCATGACCCGACAAAGGGGACAGACGCGGGTATCCGCGATGTCTGCCGTGCGGAAGCGGCTGGGATCCAGCTTGTTGCCGCAGCCCATGGCGCTGACCAGGGGAATACCCTTATCCCGGCACTCTTCGGCGAGGGCCAGCTTGGCGGCCACGGTATCCACGGCGTCGGCCACAAAATCGCAGCCGTCTATGAGGCCCTGGCCCTCCCCGGGCAGATAAAACACGGTGTGAGCCTCCGCCCGGCAGGCGGGGTTGATATCCCGCACCCGGCGGGCCATCACCTCGGCCTTGGGCTGCCCCACCGTGGAGCAGAGGGCGATGAGCTGGCGGTTGCGGTTGGAATCCGACACGGTATCGCCGTCCACCAAAATCAGGCGGCCCACTCCGGCCCGGGCCAGGGCTTCGGCGGTGTAGGATCCCACGCCGCCCAGGCCGAACACCGCCACCGTCGCCTGCTCCAGCCGTTCCACCGCTTCCCGCCCCAGGAGCATGGCGGTGCGGGACATCCAGTTTTCCACGTGGGCTCCGTCCTTTCCTCAGCCGGTATAGCGCAGGGTCAGGCACAGCCAGCCGCCGTGCTCCCGCCGGGTTTCGACCGCAAAGCCGCAGGCGGCCAGGGCGGAGAGAACCTCCGCCTCCCGCGTGTCGATGATGCCCGAGGCGATATAGACGCCGCCTGGCTTCAGGAACCGGGGAATGGACGGGGACAGGGCGATGATGGCATCGGCCACGATGTTGGCGGCCACCACGTCGTACCGGCCCTCCACCTTGTCCACCAAATCGCCGTGCAGGATGGTGAGGACGGGGGGCGTAAAGCCGTTGAGCTCCCCGTTCTCCCTGGCGGTTTTCACGGCCAGGGGATCGATGTCCACCCCCACGGCCTTTTCCGCGCCCAGCAGCAAGGCCGCGATAGATAATATCCCGCTGCCGCAGCCCACGTCCAGCAGTTGCGCGCCGGGGCTTACCGCGTCCTCCAGGGCTTCCAGCACCAGACGGGTAGTGTCGTGGCCGCCGGTGCCAAAGGCCATGCCGGGATCAATGGACAGCACCGCCCGGCCCCCGGCGTCCTCCACCGTCTCCCAGGTGGGACGGATGAGCAGCCGGCGACCCACGGGAAGGGGCTTGAAGTAGGCCTTCCAATTGTTGGCCCAGTCCTGCTCGCTGACCTCGCTGGCCAGCACTTCGTGGCCGATACCCGCGGTATGCAGCCGTTCTCTAAGGAAGGCCACCGCCTCCGCCGGATTTTCCTCCGGCGAGACATAGAGGTGAATGATCGACCGGGTGCGATCCCGGGCCAACAGCTCTTCGTCGATCAGATCGATGTGGGCGATTTCCCGCGCCCCTTGGATGAGATCGCTGTAATCCTCAATATAAATGCCATAAGGCACCACCATGTTGGCGATAGCCGACGCGCGGTCGGTATCGGCGGCGTCCACGGTGATTTTCACTTCCGTCCAGTCCATAGGGTTGACCCATCCTTTCGCGGAGACCCGGACCCGGCGCCGGGTTCATCCGTTCATTTCAGATACTCAGGAGAGATACGCGTCCAGCTGGCTTTTGTCCAGCCCGCCCTCGGCGGACATAAAGTCCGTCAGGGCCGACGCGATGGCGCGGCAGCCGCCGGGCGCGGCGCTTTCGATATTCAGGGGCATCACCGGATCGTGAACGCTCAGGCGCAGCAGCAGCCAGCCGTCCCCCACCGTGGTGCGCACGCCCTCCCGGCTGTCCTCCGCCACCGGCCAGCCCTGGCGGCGGGCGTAGGCTTCCAGCCTCTCCAGCACCTGCAGGCCGTAGGCCTTGAAGTCGCTTTCCAGAATATTGAAGCGGAGTTCCACGCTTTCGGCGGGTTCCTCCAGGGCGGCAATGAGGTCCTCCAGGGTGCGGCCCTCCCGGCGCAGCTGCGCGGCCTTGATGATAATCCGAGTGACCAGATAGGCGCCGTCATCCAGAAAATAATTGTCCTTCAGGGCGGCGTGGCCGGAGGTCTCGATGGCCAGCGGGGCGTTCACGCCGGAGGCACAGAGCCTTTGCGCCTCGTTGATGACGTTTTTATAGCCCCGCTTGAACCGGCAGTGGACGCCGCCCAACGTCTGCTCCAGAAAGGTCTTCAGACCGCTGGAGGTGACGGAGTCGGTGACGATGGTGCCGCCGGGCGCGTCCTCCAGCACAATGGCGGCGGCCAGGGCGATCAGGCGATTGCGGTTAATTTCCCGCCCGTCGGCGCCCACGCAGCCCGCCCGATCCACATCGGTGTCGAAAATGACGCCCAGATCCGCGCCCGCCTTCAGGGTGGCCGCGCAGACGGAGGCCATGGCCTCGGGGTTCTCGGGGTTAGGAATATGGTTGGGAAAGCGGCCGTCCGGCTCGAGAAATTGGCTGCCGGAAACGTCGGCGCCCAGGGGCTCCAGCACGTCCCGGGCGTAGAAGCCGCCCGCGCCGTTGCCCGCGTCCACCACGATGCGGAAGCCGGCCAGTGGGCGGTTGTAGTCCTTCGCCTGCACGCCCTCGCAGATAAGGCGGCGCAGCCGGGCCGCATACTGCGTCATATAGGCGATCTCCCGCACCGTGCCGGCGGCGGGAGGCGGAAAATCCTCCGCCTGGGCCAGCTCGAGCAGGGCGGTGATATCCGCCCCTTCCAGGCCGCCGGAGGGAAGGAAGAATTTCAGGCCGTTGCGGTGATAGGGGTGATGGCTCGCGGTCAGCTGCACCGCGCCGTCGCAGCCAAGATCCACCGTGGTCATGAACATGGCGGGGGTGGAGGCCAAACCGCAGTCGAGGACCGTCACGCCCCGGGCGGTCAGCGATCGCACAACCGCGTCCCGCAGCCGGGGGCCGGACAGCCGGCTGTCCCGGCCCAGGGAAACGGTCAGCGCGGCGGCGGGCTTGCCGGTTTTACCGGACAGCCAGCGGGCGAAGGCGGCGGCCAGCTTTTCCACCACCTCGTCGGTCAAATCGAGGGGCTGGTCCTCCACACCGTCCAGCGCCACGCCGCGAATGTCGGTGCCGCTTTTAAAATGCTGCCAATAGGAAGTAAGCATGTGCAGATCCCGTCCTTTTTATAAGATTAAGATGAAGTTCAAAACAAAAACGCCGAGGGAAACCCATGCGCCGGACAGCACGAAGACCAGGCCGCCCAGCAGCAGGGCCTTTTGATGGTACAATGTTCTCCGTAACGGAAAGCGACGCTTTCCGTTAACCGCGCAGCCGCGCCGGTCACGGAGGTTATTATACCACAAGGCGGCGCGGAGCGCCGCCCTCCTTAGTCCGGAACGGCTCTGCCCGTTCCGGAGTGGTTCAATGTTCTCCCAGCCGTCGGAAATCT
>URCA01000073.1 GCA_900546265.1 uncultured Oscillospiraceae bacterium
GCTGTGGGCGCTCGCTCTCCCAAAAATCGGAGGTTGTTCGCTCCCCCTCACCTTAAGCCGGTGTCGCCAGCTTTTCCCTGCAAAGAGTATGTCCGCACTTTCCCGCATATATACCCGCAAAGCGGGTCATACTACTCGGCGAGAGAAAATGAAAGGCTGGGATTTTTCATGGCGATTACTGCTATCCGCACCGTGATAATCTACATATTCATTATCACGGCTATGCGCATCATGGGCAAACGGCAGCTGGGCGAGCTGCAGCCGGTGGAGCTGGTGGTGACCCTGCTGATCTCCGATCTGGCCGCCGTGCCGATGCAGGAAAGCGGGATGCCCCTGCTCAACGGTCTGATCCCCATCCTCATCCTGGTGTCCCTGGAGCTGCTGCTGTCCGGGGCCATGCTCAAGCTCCCCTGGGTTTCCCGGCTGATTACCGGCAACCCCATCACCATCATCCGGGACGGCCAGCTGGATCAGAAGGCCCTGAAAAAGCTGCGCATGACGGTGGATGACCTGATGGAAAACCTGCGGGGCATGAATTATTATGACATCAAGGATATTCAGTACGCCATCGCGGAAACCAACGGGAAAATCAGCGTGTTCATGAAGCCGGACAGCCAGCCCGCCACCTGCAAGGACGTAAATAACGTCCCCCCCGACAACGGGATGCCTTTGGTCATCATCAGCGACGGGAAAATATCCCAGTGGGCGCTGCAGACCGTGGGGGTGGACGAGGCGTGGATCGACCAGGTGCTCATCGACAACGCCTGTCCTCAGGACAAGGTTTTCCTGCTCACCGCCACCAAAACCCGGGAATACTACCTAGTGCGCAAGGAATTGGCGTAAAGACTCGCTAAGAGAAAGGAGGACTGGCCGCCATGATCAAACGTATGCTCATCGCCCTGGGAATGCTGCTGCTGACCGCCGCGCTGTGCGTCGGTTCCATTATAATTATGTCCCGCAACACCGATTATCTGCTGCAATCTCTCGATCAGATGCAGGAATCCTTCGATCAGGGGGATATGGAAGCCTGCAAGCAGGAGGCGCGCCAATTCGCCAAGGATTTTGAGGAGAAGACGAAGATGTTCCCCTTTTTCCTCCGGCATGCGGACATCAGCCGCATCGAGGAAATCGCCATTCCCCTGCCGGTGCTTATCGAGCAGGGCGACACCCAGCATTTCGCCGCCGAGCTGGTCCGCTGCCGCAGCCAGCTCAGCAAGCTGTCGGAAATGGAACTGCCCCTGGCAGGAAATATTCTGTAAAAACAAAGAGTAGATTCCATTCGGAATCTACTCTTTGTCTATTTATCGGTTTTCAAATCCTCCAGCGGGATGGGGCCGTTTTCTTTTTCGTATTGCTTAATATGCAGGAGGACGGCGCGTCCGATTTCCTTATTCATGGAACGGCCCTCTGCTTCAGAAATATATTTTATTTTGTCCAGCAGTTCTCGAGAAATCCGCAAGGAATAACCCGCAGAGTTGGCCATAAACGTCAACACCTTAGAAAATGTATTGACTTTATTATACTCATGTATTACTATAATATGGCAGAATAATATTATTTTGATATCACATAATTTCATTCTGCGCTCCCCCCCATAAGCGAAAACCGCCGGGACGTTTTCGTCCCGGCGGTTTTCGCTTCCTATAGCCTTTCCCGTATAAACGCCGCCGCCTCGTCGTTGTCCTTGTATAACGCGCAGGCAATCAGCAGCAGGGCGTAGGCCCTCTCCATCGTGTTCCCCGGCAGCGGCAGGACGCCGCCGCCCTCCAATCCGGCGGCCGAGGCATAGCGATAGTCCGCCCCCTCCCGCCGGGCGGGACAGAGGGCCAGCAGCATCCCAGCGTCCCGGCAGCGGGCCGCGAACCCGGGAAAGCCTGTGGCCACCCCCTCCATGCAGGCCGTGCCGGAATGATACAGCCCGTGAAGCACCGCCCGCGTCCCCTCGGGCAGGGCGATAGTCCGGTAGTCCAATCCCGGGTAGGGCCACACCTGCGCGACGCAGGCGGCAAGCGGCGGCAGCCGGCGCAGCGGCGGCTCCCCGCCCCGCTTTCCGGGGGGAGCGGGCGCCACCCCGAACCGGTCGGTCAGCCCCGCGCACTGGGTCAGCCGTTCCCCGGGAATCAGCCGCACCTCCCGGCTCTCCGGCGCGTCGGCCAGATCGGACACGGCGGCGTACACCCCGCCGGGATGCCCCTGCGCGATCGCCTGCACCGCCGCGGCGAAATGCCGGTGCCCGTTCGCCGCCGGATCGGTGGGCGGCGTGTGGCTGGATACCAGGATCACCGGCAGGGCCGTCCCCTCCAGCGCGAGGGCCAGCAGGTTGGCCGTGTAGGCCAGGGTGTCGGTGCCGTGGGTGAGGATCACCCCCGCGAACGCGGCGGGCTCCAGCCCGCGCAGCGCGTCCAGTAGGGTGTTCCACTTTTCCACGGTCATGTTTTCGCTCAGGGTGGTCAGCGGCTCCCTTTCGTCGAATACGGCGGGGCTGTCCGGATGCCGGCGGCGGAACACCTCCGTGAGCAGACGGCCACCGCCCGGCGCCGCGTCCGCCGCGCCGTCCGTCACTCGCGCGCCGATGGTGCCGCCGGTGTATAGCAGAGCGATTGGTTTCATGCGCAACTCCTCCCATTCGCCTTTATTGTACCGCATTCCAGCGAAGAAATCTTCCAAATTTTCGTTTTCTCCCAAATTTATTCATTTGACGTTCATAGAATCCGGTTATACTTTTAACACTATACCCCAGTATTGTAAATGGAGGCTTCTGCCCATGAGCGCGACAAAAGCGAAGAAAAAACTCCGCCGGCGGGTAATTGTCATTGTCGTCCTGGTGCTGCTGATCGGCGCCGCGGTGACGCTTTTCCTGCTGCGCCCCAAGGATGCCGCTTTTACCGAGGAAAAGGCGAAATCCGGGGATATCACCACCTATTACAGCTTCAGCGGCAACATCGAGGCCAAGGAACGCCAGTCCATCCTGGCGGATAAGGTCATGCAAATCAAAACCCTGAAGGTCAAGGAGGGCGACACCGTCAAGAAAGATGACGTCCTGGCCGAAACCACCATGGGGGAGAAGCTCCTGGCCAAAATTGACGGCGAAGTCACCAAGATCTATGTGGAGGAGAGCGCCCAGCTGATGGCCGGCGTCCAGGTGATGGATCTGGTCAACTACGACGATCTCCAGGTGACCATCAAGGTGGACGAGTACGATTTGAGCACCATCCAGGCGGGCAAGGCCGTCACCGCCACCATCAACGCCCTGGATAAGGACGTAAAGGGCACCGTCTCCAAGGTCTCCCGGGAGGCCGTGACCCTGAACGGCGTGTCCTATTTCACCGCATCGGTGGATTTGGAGAAGGACGCCTCCCTGCTCGTGGGCATGTCGGTGGAGGTCAAGCTCCTCAACCAGGAGGTCAAGGGGGTCACCACCCTGTCCATGAAGGCCCTCCAGTTCGATAACGAGAACAAGCCCTATGTCTACGTCAAAAACGCCGAGGGCAAAACCGAAACCAAAGCGGTGACCGTGGGCATCAACGACGGCATCACCGTGGAAATTAAAGACGGCGTGAAGGCCGGCGACACCGTGCTGCTGCCCAAGGCCGGTTTTTCCTTTCCCATGATGGGCCACCGCGGCGACAGTGAGGACAAGGGATGAACGGGGAAACGATTCTGACGATGCGGGACATCGTCAAGTGCTACCAGATGGGGGAAGAGGAGCAAATGATCCTAAAACACATCGATTTTTCGATGTGCCGGGGCGAATTTGTCTCCATTCTCGGCCCGTCCGGATCGGGCAAGTCCACCATGATGAACATCATCGGCTGCCTGGATGTGCCCACCTCCGGGAGTTATATCCTCTCCGGCCAGGACACCTCCGACATGGACGAGGAGGAGCTGGCCCATATCCGCAACCGGGAGATCGGGTTCATCTTCCAGTCCTTCCAGCTCCTGCCCCGGCTCAACGCCCTGGAAAACGTGGAGCTGCCCCTGGTGTACGCCGGGGTGTCCCCGTCCGAGCGGCGGCGGCGCGCCAAAGCCGTGCTGGAGCGGGTGGGCCTGGAAAACAAAATGAAAAACTACCCGAACCAGCTCTCCGGCGGGCAGCAGCAGCGGGTGGCCATTGCACGGGCCGTGGTGACCGAGCCCACCATCCTGCTGGCGGACGAACCCACCGGCGCCCTGGATCAGGCCACCGGCCGGCAGGTGATGCAGCTGTTCCGGCAGCTGCACGACGAGGGGCGCACCATCATCATGATCACCCACGACGTGAACATCGCCGCCAACGCCCAGCGGATCGTCCATATCCTGGACGGCCGGCTGTGGGAGGGCGATCCCCCGCCGGAGGGTGAAACCGCCGGCGCGGGCGCAGAAGGAGGCGGTGCGGATGTTTAGGGAAAGCCTGAAAATGTCCTGGCAGAATATCGTGCATAACAAAATGCGGTCCTTCCTCACCATCCTGGGCATCGTCATCGGCGTGGCGGCCATCATCGCCCTGATCACCACCGTGCAGAGCGTCATCACCGAGGTCAACAGCCAGTTCGACGATCTGGGGGCCAATACCCTGATGGTGCAGGCCCAGGGCACGGCCCTGAAAATGGGCCTGACCGATAAGGATTTCGAGGACTTGCAGGCTGTGGAGGGCATCGCCGGGGCGTCTCCCACTGTGTCCGCCCACCTGGACATCGCGCAGAACGGCGTCGTCAAGGAAAACGTGTCCATCCAGGGCAAGAACGAGCTGTATTTCGCCCGCAACCCCGACGCGGTCAAAGCCGGCCGGGGGCTTAACATCCTGGACGTGGAAAATAAAAACCGGGTCTGCCTCATCAGTGAGACGCTGGAAAACGACCTGTTCGACAGCGAAAGCGCGGTGGGCCACACCCTGCGCCTGGGCGGCATCGCCTACACCATTGTCGGGGTGACAGCCAGCTCTACCGACATGACCAGCATGCTCATGGGCACGGGAGACGGCATCATCGTGCCCTATAAAAACGCCATGTCCCTGGCCGGGGTCAGCCACATCATGGCGGTGGAGATGTATATGGAGGACGGGGCAGATACCGACGCGGTCATCGACGACGTGGAGGCGGTGCTGGGCCAGGCCTTCAACTACAAGGCCGACAGCTTTGCCGTCACCAACATGGAAAGCCTGCTGGACATGATGCACGACATGCAGAACATGATGCAGACCATGCTCGCCGGCATCGCGTCCATCGCCCTGCTGGTGGGGGGCATCGGTATTATGAACATGATGCTGGTCTCCGTTACCGAGCGGACGACAGAAATCGGCCTGCGCAAGGCCTTGGGCGCGCAGCCAAAGCGGATCCAGATGCAGTTCCTCACCGAGGCCATTTTCCTTTCCCTGTTCGGGGGGATCATCGGCATTGTCGTCGGGCTGCTCATTTCCCTGCTGGTGGCTCTGGCCATCGACGTGGGCTTCGCCATATCGCTGAGCGCCATCGCGCTGGGCGTGGGCTTTTCGGTGCTGGTGGGCGTCGTGTTCGGCCTCGCCCCCGCTCGCAAGGCAAGCCGCCTCAACCCGATCGACGCGCTGCGCAGTGTGTAGCGCCGGTAAGCGCGGGAACAGGTTATCCAGTCTCCGGGACAAAGGTTCCGGAGACTTTTTTTATGCCACGCTTTATGGAATTATCGCTGTGGCTTGGCTCATACTATACCATTGAACCTTCGATTTCCATGAAAAAGGAGCGTTGCTTTTTGCAATACGGATATTTTGACAACGACCGCCGCGAATATGTCATCAATCGGGTGGACACCCCGGCCTCCTGGACCAATTACATCGGCGTGAACGACTACTGCGCGGTGCTCAACCAGACCGCGGGCGGCTACTCGTTCTACAAATCGCCGCAGTACCACCGGGTGACCCGGTTCCGGCCCAACGGGGTGCCGCTGGACAGGCCCGGCCATTACGTGTATATCCGGGACGACGAAACGGGGGAGTACTGGTCGGTTTCCTGGCAGCCGGTGGGCAAGCCGCTGGACGAGGCGACGTATACCTGCCGCCACGGCCTGTCCTATTCCACCTATACCTGCGATTACCGGGAGATCGAGGCGAGCCAGACGGTGTTCGTCCCCCTGGGGGATCCGGTGGAGCTGTGGGACGTGCGGCTTCGCAGCCGGGCGGACAAGCCACGGCGGCTGAGCGTGTACGCCTATGTGGAATGGTCTTACCACCACATCGAGATGGACAACCAGAATTTTCAGATGTCCAATTATGCCGCCGGCTCCTCCTATGAGGACGGAGCGGTGCTGTACGATCTGTTTTATGAAGAGTTCGGCTATCAGTTCTTCACCGCCGATTTTCAGCCCGACGGCTTCGATGCCCTGCGGGATGCATTCATCGGCCTGTATCATGACGAAAGCTGCCCGGTGGGAGTGGAGCGCGGGGAACTGTCCGGCAGCTTTGGAAAAACCGGCAACCACTGCGCCGCCCTGCGCAAGCGGCTGACCCTGGCCCCCGGCGAGGAGGTGCGCCTGCTCTTCCTCCTGGGCCAGGGGCAGCTGGCCGAGGCACGGGCGGCCCGGAGGAGATACGCGGATCCCCGCAGCGTGGACGCCTGCTTCGCCGCCCTGGCCGCTTATTGGGACGACAAGCTCTCCCGTCTGCAGGTGAACACGCCCAACGACAACATGAACACCTCCCTGAACATCTGGAACCTCTACCAAAGCGAGGTGAACATTCTGTTTTCCCGTTTCGCCTCCTTCATCGAGGTGGGGGGACGCACCGGCCTGGGCTACCGGGACACCGCCCAGGACGCCATGTGCGTGCCCCACTCCAACCCGGACAAATGCCGCAGCCGGATTATCGAGCTGCTCCGGGGCGAGACCAAGGCGGGCTACGGCCTGCACCTGTTCCAGCCGGAATGGTTCGACCCCGACAAGGAGGACATCAAGCCCTTCAAGTCCCCCACCGTGGTGCCCGAGGTCAACGTGCGGGACATCATCGGGGACGACCTGCGCAACGTCTGCTCCGACGACGCGCTGTGGCTGGTGCCCGCCATCGTGGAATATATCCGGGAGACGGGCGAGCTGTCCCTGCTCGACGAGGTGGTCACCTACGCCGACGGGGGAGAGGGCACGGTCTACGAGCATATGACCCGCATCCTGGACTTCACCGACCGGCAGACGGGGATGAGCGGCGTGGCCAAGGGGCTGCGTGCCGACTGGAACGACTGCCTCAACCTGGGCGGCGGGGAAAGCGCTATGGTCAGCTTCCTGCACGTCTGGGCCATCGGCCACTTCGTGGACGCCGCCCGGGCCGCCGGGCGGGAGGAGGACGCGGCGAAGTACGAGGCCATGGCCGCCCGGGTGCGCGAGGTCTGCAACCGGGAGCTGTGGGACGGGGCGTGGTATATCCGGGGCATCACCGCCGACGGCCGGAAAATCGGCACCAGCAGAGACCGGGAGGGGCGGGTGCACATGGAATCCAACACCTGGGCCGTCATTTCCGGCGTGGCCGGACAGGAGCGGGGCCGGGCCGCCATGGACAGCGTGGACGAGTATCTGTTCACCCCTTACGGGCTGATGCTGAACGCCCCCTCCTACACCGTGCCGGACGACGGCATCGGCTTCGTCACCCGGGTGTATCCCGGCGTCAAGGAAAACGGCTCCATCTTCAGCCACCCCAACCCCTGGGCCTGGGTGGCCGAGGCGATGCTGGGGCGCGGGGATCGGGCCATGAAGTTCTACGACGCCCTGCTGCCGGAGAACCAGAACAATCAAATCGAAATCCGGCAGGCCGAGCCCTATGCCTACTGCCAGTTTATTATGGGGAAGGATCACGCCGCCTTCGGCCTGGCCCGCCATCCTTTCATGACCGGGTCGGGCGGCTGGGCCTATTTCGCCACCACCCGGTATCTGCTGGGCATCCGCCCCGGCTTCGACGGCCTGACGGTAGACCCTTGCATCCCGTCCGGCTGGAAGGGCTTCACGGCCGTGCGCAAATGGCGGGGCGCCACCTACCGCATCGCCGTGCACAACCCCGACGGGCGGCAGAAGGGCGTGCGGCGCCTGACGGTGGACGGCAGGGAAATCCGGGGGCCGGTACCGGTGCAGCCGGCCGGCGCCATGGTGCATGTGGACGTGACGCTGTAGCCGCGAACGCAGACAGGAAGAGAAGGGGACGGAAAACACATGATAGGATTTGGAACGGGCGGCTGGCGTGCCGTAATCGGGGAAGAGTTCA
>URCA01000074.1 GCA_900546265.1 uncultured Oscillospiraceae bacterium
CCTATGCCCTTCTAGGGCTCCTTCATGCCACCCGTTTTACGGGTGGTCATGACTAGTCTTGATAGGCAGACAGGGGGATGGGACCCTCCAAGATCTCCCTTTCAATAAACAAGGTGCGATCCTCTCGGGTGCCCACCGCCCACTTGACCAGGGAGATGCTGCCGCCGGCGATTTCGATGCCGGTGATACACCGGGGATGAACGCAGCTCCCATCGTTGAAATAGGGGCATTCGCCAGGCTGGGGGAAAATCGGGCGATGGGTGTGCCCGGCGATGACAATTTGATTTTCGCTGGCCGCGAAGGCGCACAGCTCTTTTTCAATCTTTTCCGTTTTCTGGCGGGGGCGGCCGCCCCCTACCGGCGCCAGGAAGCCCACCAGCTCCAGCGGGCCCCAGAGATACCGCACAAGGAAGCGAGCCAGGGGCCACAAGGCGTCGTTGAGCAGGCTGCCCTGATGGCCGTGAACCAGCAGCAGGCGCTGGCCGGTCTGCCGGTTTTCCAGCACCAGGCTTTCGGGGATTTCCAGGCCGGGGAACAGCGGCTTATCGCAGCGGTCGCAGTCGCAATAGTAGCTCGCGCATTGGCAGGGGTAGGTTTTTCGCCGCTTGACAATGTCGTGGTTGCCGTAAATCATGTGCAGCCGGCCGGCCTGATAGAATTTGGACAACAGCTGAAAGGCGTTGGTGTGGGTCTGAATGATGGTTTGCTGATTTCGATTTTCCCACAGCTCGTCTCCATCTCCCAGTTCGATATAGGTGTAGCCGTTGGCCAGATAGTACTCGAGCGCGCCGCAGTAGACCTCCTGGTTGGGCAGAAAATTATCGGCGCTGTTGCCCTGGCCGCGATGGCAGTCGCTGAGAATAATGAACTTGGAGGAGGTGTCGAAGGGGATGACCTTTGCCGCCTGGTAGGCCTCGAGTAGCCGCTGCTTGACGGAGAACATGGCCTCAGCCCTCTGGCCGATGACCGCCGCTTCTGCCGCAGCTTCCGCGCCGCCGGCAGTGACGGGAACCGCAGCAGGGACAGGGCGGTTTCGGTTCCGGCGGGCAGGGGGGAGAGGGGGGGCAGGGCTGGGGCGGACAAGGCAGCGGCCACGGCGGCGGACAGGGGGACTCTGGTTCCGGTGGGCAGGGCACGGGGCAGGCCAGCAGGCTGCCCGGTTCGCCGGGAACCGGGCGGATCAGCAGACACTCCACCGGGCAGGGCCGGGGCCGAGGCGGACAGGGAGGTTCCGGATCCGGCGGACAGGGTTCGGGCGGACAGGGCTGAGGACGCGGCGGGTGCACCAGGTCAATCAGCCATTCGAAAGCCTCGAACAGGCCGCGGGCATACAGGGAGTGCAGGAAGAATTCATACAGCTCGGGCATGGCGGCCTTGACGTATTCCAGCTTATCCAGCGTGTCGGAATATTTGGCGGTGGCCATCCGGTACAGGCCGCAGTTGTTCTCGTTGGCCTGCTGGATGACGGCTTCCTGTACGACATTCAGGGACTGGGGCGTGTGCGGCGTGGTGTAATGCACGACGGCGGTGCGGCCCCGCACCGAGAATTCATGCGGCTGGTAGCCGATGCCCCGCAGACTGTCGGCAAAAGCGCGGCACATGGCCTTGTCTGGGAAGGTGATGCGCGCGTCCATGGTCAGCGTATGGGTGGGAGAGAACTCCCCGAGCTTAAAACCGGTCAGCCACCAGTGCAGCCCTTTGCGGCGCATGATGGGCTTGCCGTTCTTTCGCAGCACGAAGGCCATGGGCAGGCGTTCGTCGTCGGAGATGCTCTCGTAAAAGGTACCGATGAATTTTTCCGAGTGAACGTCTTCGAGCGTGGTATTGTACACACCGATTTCGCCGCCGGTAGTAATGCCGTATTGGCCTTTCCACAGTTCGACGAGCCAGCGTTTTCCCCCGTAGAAAAAGGGAACGGGTTCGCAGTGCATAATCATATTGAAGCCGGGCGCGGCTTCGTCGTACAGCCGGCAGTAACCCATTTTTCGCTGCCAGCAGTCCATGAGGGAATAGAAGGTATCGGTTCGGCGGTCGTAGGCGAAGCCTGCAGGCTTCAAATCCTGGTTAAGCTGTTCCTGTTGGGCGTTTTTATCAGGGTTCGGGCGGAAGCGGCGGGTGCGGATTTGCCAGACGATGACAACGATAAGGAAGCCCAGGAAAAGTGCCGCAGCCGCGCCGATGACAATAAATAGCGCAGTGCTCATAATATGGTTCCTTTCTGATAAGGCCCCCGTGCGAAAAAAGTCGCTGGCGGGGACGGTGTGGGTACGCAGATTTCCCCCTGAATAGAAGGCTCGCTATTCCACTGTATGCGCGGGCAGGACAATGGTGACGGCTTGTCTGTATAAAAAGGAAAAACAGCGCGGAGAAATCGCTTTTTCGTCTTGACCGGACAGGGCGCTGATGGTAAAATAAATAAGTATGTTTTATGAAAGCGCGAAAGGGGGGCGGGGTGATTGATTGCGGTGGTGGATTACGGTGCGGGCAATCTGCGCAGCGTCGACCTGGCGCTGGCGCGGTTGGGAGCCGAGGCGGTCATTACCCGCGACCCGGACGTGATGGCCGGGGCCGACGGGCTGATTCTGCCGGGCGTGGGCGCGTTTGCCGACGCGATGGCGGCGCTGGAGAACAGCGGCGTGGTGCCCGCCCTGTACGCGTTCGCGGAGAGCGGCCGCCCGTTCCTGGGGATTTGCCTGGGAATGCAGGCCCTGTTCGACGGCAGCGAGGAGGGCCCGGGCATCCGGGGGCTGGGGCTGATACCCGGCCAGGTGCGCCGGCTGCCCGACTGCGGGCTGAAAATCCCCCATATGGGGTGGAACAGCCTGACACCGGCCAAGGAAAGCCCTCTGCTCGACGGGTTGCCGGCGGATCCATATGTGTATTTCGTCCATTCCTACGCCTGCGCGGCGGACAAGCCGGAGGACGTACTGGCCTGCGCTCGGTACGGGATCGACTTTCACGCGGCCGTGCAGCGGGGGAACGTGGCGGGCATGCAGTTCCACCCGGAGAAATCGGGGCCGGTGGGGGAACGGATGCTGATGAACTTCATCCGCTGGACCGAAAGGGGGGGCGGCTGATGTTTGCTAAGCGCATCATCCCCTGCCTGGACGTGAAGGACGGCCGGGTGGTCAAGGGCGTGAATTTCGTGGATCTCCGGGACGCGGGGGATCCGGTGGAGGTGGCCGCCGCCTATTCGCAGGCGGGGGCCGACGAGGTGGTGTTCTTGGACATCACCGCTTCCCATGAGGGGAGGGCCACGGCGGCGGAGCTGGCCGCCCGGGTTGCGGAAAAGCTGACCATTCCTTTCACGGTGGGGGGCGGTATCCGCACGGCGGAGGATTTTCGATCCGTCCTGCTGCAGGGGGCGGACAAAATTTCCGTCAATTCCGCAGCGATCGACCGGCCGGAGCTTATCCGGGAGGCCGCGCAGCGGTTCGGCAGTCAGTGCGTGGTGGTGGCTATCGACGCCCGCAGGAGACCGGACGGTTCCGGCTGGGACGTGTACAAGACCGGCGGGAGGCAGAACACGGGACTGGATGCCCTGGAATGGGCCGCCCGGGTCGAGGCGCTGGGGGCGGGGGAAATCCTGTTGACCAGCATGGACGCCGACGGCACCAAGGCCGGCTACGATTTGGAGCTGACCGCCGCCGTATCGGGGCGGGCGGGGATTCCCGTCATTGCTTCCGGGGGCGCGGGCGCTATGGAGCATTTTCTGGACGCGTTTCAAAAGGGGAAGGCGGATGCCGTGCTGGCGGCCTCCCTGTTTCATTACCACGAAATCGGTATTCCGGATCTCAAGGCGTATCTGGCGGCGCACGGCGTGCCGATACGCCCGGTACAGGGCTGACGGGAAGAAGTTAAATACAAGAGGATATTTTTGGAGGATGCGACATGGCAGCAAAATACGTATTTGTCACAGGCGGCGTGGTTTCCGGGCTGGGAAAAGGGATTACAGCGGCTTCTTTGGGAAGACTGATCAAAAGCCGGGGGTTGACGGTTTCGGTCAAGAAGCTGGATCCGTATCTGAACATCGATCCCGGCACGATGAATCCTATTCAGCATGGCGAAGTATTCGTCACCGACGACGGCGCGGAAACCGACCTGGATCTGGGGCATTACGAGCGGTTCATCGACGTCAGCCTGTCGCAAAACAGCTCGGTCACTTCCGGCAAGGTGTACTGGAACGTGCTGCAGAAGGAGCGGCAGGGGGATTATGACGGGGGCACCGTGCAGGTGATCCCGCATATCACCAATGAAATTAAGCGCCGCATCGAGCTGGACGCGGACAAATACGACGTGCATATTATCGAAATTGGCGGCACCGTGGGCGACATCGAGGGGTTGCCCTTTTTGGAGGCTATCCGTCAGTTCGCCAGCCAGCGCCGCCGCGACTGCCTGTTCCTCCATGTGACGCTGGTGCCGTATATCGCCGCGTCCCAGGAACTGAAGACCAAGCCCACCCAGCACTCGGTTAAGGAGTTGCTGTCCCTGGGCATTCAGCCCGATATCATCGTCTGCCGGAGCGAGCAGCATCTTCCCTCCGACCTGCGGGACAAGATCGCATTGTTCTGCAACGTCAAGCGGGAATGCGTCATTGAAAACTGCGATGTGAGTCTGTTGTACGAGGCGCCGCTGGTGCTGGAGGAGGAGGGGCTCGCCTCCATCGTGTGCAAGGAATTCGGCCTGGGCGACCTGGAGCCGGATTTAGCCGAGTGGACCCATATGGTGGACTGCCTGCGCAATCCCACCGTCACCGTCAACATCGCACTGGTGGGCAAATATGTGGAGCTTCACGACGCGTATCTCAGCGTCGCCGAGGCTCTCAAGCACGGCGGCATCCCGGTAGGCGCCGCGGTGAATATTCTGTGGATCGATTCCGAGACCGTCACCGACGAGACGGCCTCTCTGGTGCTGTGCAACGCGGATGGCATCCTGGTGCCTGGTGGCTTCGGCTCCCGCGGGGTGGAGGGAAAAATCGCCGCCGTCCGCTATGCCCGCGAAAACCAGATCCCCTTCCTGGGCATCTGCCTGGGCATGCAGGTCGCGGTAGTGGAATTCGCCCGCAATGTGCTGGGATACGCCGACGCCAACACGGCGGAGATCGATCCCGCCTCTCCTCACAATGTTATTGATCTCATGCCCGACCAGCGGGATGTGGATCAGCGGGGCGGCACCATGCGCCTGGGGCAGTATCCCTGCGTGTTGGATATCCGCTCTAAGTCCTATGCCCAGTACGGCGAGGAATTGATTTATGAGCGGCATCGGCACCGTTATGAATTCAACAACGACTACCGGGAGCAGATGCAGAACGCCGGCATGATGCTTGCGGGGATTTCGCCGGACAAGCACATTGTGGAAATGGTGGAAATTCCCGATCATCCCTGGTTTGTGGCCTGTCAGTTCCATCCGGAATTCAAGTCCCGGCCCAACCGCCCGCATCCCCTGTTTAAGGGTCTGGTGGCGGCTGCTGCGGAAAAGCGGCGGGCGAAATAAAGGGACGCCGCCCGATGAGTCGGCTCTGACTGAAAGGGTATTCCCGCCCCCGTTTTGCGGGGGCGGTTTTTTATTGGAAAGGGGACGGCATATGCCTAGATTTCACTATCGCGGCGGGGAGTTGGATTTGACGCAGCACACCCATATTATGGGGATTCTCAACATTACGCCGGACAGCTTTTCTGACGGGGGACGGTACGACACGGTGGAGGCCGCTGTGGAGCGGGCCCTGGCCATCCAAGCGGAAGGGGCGGATGTGCTGGACATTGGCGCCCAGTCCACCCGGCCCGGGCATATCCCGGTGACGGCTGAGGAGGAATGGAGCCGGCTGCGGCCGGTGCTGGAGGTGCTCAGTGGGCGGGTGACGATCCCGGTTTCCATCGACACATATTATCCTGAGGTAGCGGCCAGAGCGCTGGAGGCCGGGGCGCACATTATCAACGATGTGTCCGGCTCCCTGCAAAACGGTATGCCCGGCGTCGCAGCCCGGTACGGGGCGGGACTGGTGATGATGCATGCAGGCGGCGGCGCGGACGACGAGGGCGGCGCGGACGCGGCAGGGGCGGTGCGCGCCTATTTCCTGGAGGCGCTGGAAGCGGCGGAACAGGCGGGGCTGGCCCGGGAGGCGGTGTGCCTGGATCCGGGCATCGGCTTCGGCAAGCCGCGGCTGGGGGACGTGCAGCTCATCGCCCAGCTGCCGCAGGTGCTGGCCGGTCTGCCGGAAACCGCTGTGCTGGTGGGTGCGTCCCGCAAAAGGGTGGTCGGCATGTGGTGCGGCAATCCGCCTTTTGAGGAGCGGCTGCCAGGTACGCTGGCCATCCATACGCTGGCCCAATGGAACGGTGCGCATATTCTGCGGGTGCACGATGTGGCGCCGGCCGTGCAGGCGGCCCGTGTGGCGGACGCGTGCCGCCGCGAGAGATGATCGACCGGCGGTTTATCCGCCGGGTCCGGTTCCGGCGGGAGATACCGCTGCGGGATCGGTATGTGTGGGAGCTGCCTGCCATCCGGAACACCCGCGAGGTGGAGCTCTCCGAAGCCGTGACATTTTTCGTCGGAGAAAACGGCAGCGGCAAGTCCACTTTGCTGGAAGCCATTGCGGTGAACTGGGGATTTAACGCAGAAGGCGGCTCGGTGGATTTCAATTTTTCCACTGCCGAGACTCATGCGGACTTTTACAAAGGGATCGTTCTGGAGAAATCGGCGCTTTTGCCTGAGGACGGGTATTTTCTGCGGGCCGAGAGCTTCTACAATGTGGCCTCCCAGGTGGAGAAACTGGAGCTGAACCTGGAGGGGTACGGCGGCAAATCCCTGCACGCCCAGTCCCATGGCGAAAGCTTTTTATCGCTGGCGCTCAGCCGGTTCCGCGGACGGGGGCTGTATATCCTGGACGAGCCGGAGGCGGCCCTGTCGGCGGCTAGGCAATTATCCCTATTATATAGGCTGCACGAGTTGGTGCGGGGCGGCTCCCAGGTGCTGATCGCTACCCACTCGCCGATTCTGACCGCCTATCCGGGGGCGCGGATTTATGCGTTTTCCGACGAGGGGATCCGGCCGTGCGCCTATCGGGAGACCGACAGCTACCGGATTACCCGAAGCTTTCTGGAGAATCCGGAGAAAATGCTGCGGGAATTGATGGAGGAAAAACATGGATAAGATTTATATCCGCGGGCTGCGGGTGTATGCCTATCATGGCGTTAAGGAGACCGAAAAGGAAAAGGGACAGCCGTTTGAGCTGGATATCACGCTGGAGGCGGATCTGCGCCGGCCCGGTGCGACGGATGACCTGAACGACACCGTCAACTACTCCAAGGTAACCAAGCGGGTGCTGGCGGTGATGCAGGCGGAGAAGAACGATCTCATCGAGCGGGCCGCCCAACGGGTGGCCGAGGCGGTGCTGGCTGATTTCCCCGTGGAGGCGGTGACGGTGCTGCTGAAAAAGCCCCGGGCGCCCATTGCGGCCGATTTTGACTATGTAGCGGTGGAGATTACCCGCCGCCGGGAGAATCGGGCGTGAGCCGGGTGGTGGTGGCGCTGGGGGCCAACCTGGGCGATCGGATGGACAATCTCCGGCGGGCGCTGGCCGCTTTAGCCGCTTTGCCCCGCACGCGGGTGCTCAAGACGTCCGACGTGTATGAGACCGATCCGGTGGGGTATGTGGATCAGCCGGCTTTTCTCAATGCGGCGGTGTTGCTGGAGACCGAGCTGTCTCCCCGGGCGCTGCTTGGCGCCTGCCTGGGGATCGAGGCGGCCATGGGCCGGGTGCGGACGGCGGTCAACGGGCCGCGCACTTTGGATTTGGATTTGCTGCTCTATGAGGGACAGACACTGCAGGGGGAAGAACTGACTCTCCCACATCCTCGCATGGGGGAAAGGGCTTTTGTACTGGTGCCGCTGGCTGATGTGTTCCCTGAGGGGTATGCGCTGGGGATGGACTTTTCCGCGCAGCTGGAGGCAGTCGGCCGCCAAGGCATCAGCCGCTGGGCGGAATCCCTGTAGGAAAACGGCGAAAACAAGGGAAATCGCTGAGGAAAATCAACTTTTTCGAAAAAAGGCAAAAAAAGATTAAAAAAGTAGTTGACAAAGGGGAGGAGGGATGGTATTATAGTCAAGCGCTCTCGAGCGGGGGAACCCGCGGGAGGCCAA
>URCA01000075.1 GCA_900546265.1 uncultured Oscillospiraceae bacterium
TATAATAAATCACACGGTCCGCCAAAGCCATTCCTGCGGCGCGCCGGAAAACTGATTTTCGTGACTGCATACAAGGGATTTCCCGCGTAGAAGCCGAAAATGCCGCCGCTGAGAAGCGGTCTGCGTCGTCATGCGCTCCCGGCATTTTGGGCCGGGAGTTTTTTGTATGGGAAAGGACGGAACATGCAGACCAGAGTGGCCGTAATGAGCATCATCCTTCACGATTGCGCCTGCGCCGGCGAGGTCAACGCCCTGTTGCACGCCTACAACGAATACATCATCGGGCGCATGGGGCTTCCCTACCGGCAGAAGGGCATCTACATCATCAGCGTGGCCGTGGACGCGCCGCAGGACGCCATCAGCGCCCTTTCCGGCAAGATCGGCCGTCTGCCGGGCGTGAGCATCAAGACCGCCTATTCGGGCTTTGTCAGCGATGTCAGCGTTGAAGCGCCTTGTTGACCGTCTGGCGGCGGAGCGCTGCCTGCCGGATGCGGACATGCTCGCGCTGCTCGCCTGCGGGGACGGGGAGGTGCTTTCCCACCTCTTTGCCCGGGCGCGGGCGGCGCGCGAGGCCGTCTACGGGCGGGACGTGTACATCCGCGGGCTCATTGAGTTTACCAATTTCTGCAAAAACGACTGCCTGTATTGCGGCATCCGCTGCTCCAACGCGCGGGCCTGCCGCTACCGGCTGTCGGAGGAAGAAATTCTTGCCTGCGCCGAGGCGGGCTACCGCATGGGCTTCCGCACGGTGGTGTTGCAGGGCGGGGAAGATGCGTATTTCACCGACGAACGCCTCTGCGCCATTGTGCGCGCCCTGAAAGCGGCGCGGCCCGACCGGGCGGTCATCGTCTACTGCCGACAGGCGCGGCAGGCCTATCCCGACTGCCCCATTATCATCGGCGGGCTGGAGGCCTCTCTGCGCCGGTTCGCCCATTACGACTATTGGGACGACCGGGTGCGGCCCTCCATCCTGCTGGACAGCGGGGCGGATCTGCTCACCTTCGGCATGGGGGAGAGGCAGACCATGGAGATCGCCCGCCGCCTCTCCGAAGGGGAGCCGGTCAGCGAGCTGACCGATATCCGGGGCACCTGCTACGCCGTGCCGGTGCGGGAGTACGCCCCCCGCCCCTGCGCCGAATGCCCCTCTTACGAGCAGGTGCGCGTCCCCGACGAGGCGGGCAAGCGGCAGTACGCCATATCCTGCCGCATCCAGCAGGACGAGCAGGACGAGGTGCGGGGCAAGACCGTCATCCAGCGCCACGGCGATACCATCGTGGTGCAGAACCCGCCCATGCCCATGCTGGACACGGAAACCTTCGACTGGGTGTACGAGCTGCCCTACGAGCGGGCGTATCACCCCAGCTACGAGGCGCTGGGCGGGGTGCCGGGCATCGAGGAGGTGCGCTTCTCCATCACCCACAACCGGGGCTGCTTCGGGGCCTGCAACTTCTGCTCCCTGGCCTATCATCAGGGCCGGCGGATCGCCTGCCGCAGCGAGGAGTCGGTGGTGCGGGAGGCTGAAAAGCTGGTCAAGCTGCCGGGCTTCAAGGGCTATATCCACGACGTGGGCGGGCCGACGGCCAACTTCCGCCGCCCCTCCTGCCAGGGGCAGCTGACCAAGGGGCTGTGCAAGGGGAAAAAATGCCTCGCGCCCCAGCCCTGCCCCGCCCTGCGGGCGGATCACAGCGAATATCTCCATCTGCTGCGCCGGCTGCGGAAGCTGCCGGGGATCAAGAAGGTGTTCATCCGCTCCGGCATCCGCTTCGACTACCTGCTGGCCGACCCGGACGAGAGCTTCTTCAAAGAGCTGGTGGAGCACCACATCAGCGGCCAGCTCAAGGTGGCGCCGGAGCATTGCTCCGCCCCGGTGCTTTCCTGCATGGGCAAGCCCCCCATCGACACCTACCGCCGGTTCCAGAAGCGGTTCTACGAGCTGACCAAGAGCGCGGGCAAGAAGCAGTATCTGGTGCCCTACCTCATGTCCTCCCATCCCGGCAGCACCATGCGGGACGCCATCGAGCTTTCCGTGTTCCTCAAGCGGGAGGGGCTGCACCCCGAGCAGGTGCAGGATTTTTATCCCACCCCCGGCACGGTGTCCACCTGCATGTTCTATACCGGCCTCGACCCGTATACCCTGAAGCCGGTGTACGTCCCCCGCACGCCGCGGGAGAAGGCGGAGCAGCGGGCCCTGCTGCAATATTTCCGCCCCGAAAACCGGCCGCTGGTGCTGGCGGCGCTGAAAAAGGCGGGCCGCTTTGATCTCATTGGCACCGGCCCCGACTGTCTGGCCGCGCCCGAGACCGGCAAAGCCCCCGGCGCCCGCCCGGGCGGCGCGCCCCGGCGCAAAACCCCGGCCAAGCGAAAGCCGCCGCGCCGGCGCTCCTAAAACAGACGGCAGGAAACCATCCCCCGAAAAGGACTGCGAGCCTTTTCGGGGGATTTTTTGCGTGTAGGATACTGGTTCCATATTTGGTTATACCAAGTTTAGCCTGGCGAATATTCGCTAGAATAAAATTGGAAAGGATGTGGGGCCGTGAACACGCGCAAGCTGGGGCTGGGCAACCGGAATCTGGTGGGCCGCCGGGTGACGGAGGCGCGAAGAGCCTTAGGGATCACACAGGTGCAGCTGCTGGCCCGGCTGCAGGTGCGCGGCGTGGACATCAGCGGGACGTCCCTGTCCCTGCTGGAGGGGCAGAAGCGACCGGTATTCGACTACGAGCTGGCGGCGCTGGCCGACATCCTGAAGGTGGACGTGAACTGGCTGCTGGGGCGGCAGGAGGAGAAGTATGGCGGCAAAGAAACGGATGACTAAAAAGGAGCGGGAGCGGCGGCACAGACGCCGCTTTTGGGCGGGGATCCTGCTCGTCAGCCTGGCGGCCGCCTTCTGCGTCCTCGTCACCCTGAGCGAGCAGATGACAAGGCCCTTCCTGCCCACCTGGAAGGAGATTTTTCAAAAGGTCGGCCTGGCCGAGGCGGAGCCGCTGGACAGTGAGCTCAGGGTCCACGTCATCGACGTGGGGAACGCCGACGCCATCCTGGTGCAAAATAAAGGGGCCAGCCTCCTCATCGACGCGGGAGAGAAGGACGACGGGGAGCGGGTGCTCGCCTACCTGCGGGAGCAGGGGGTGGACAAGCTGGACATGGTTATCGCCACCCACGCGGACGCCGATCACATCGGCGGGATGAAGACGGTGATAAACGGCATGGACATCGATGCCTTTTTGATGGCCACCATGCCGGAGGGGTATACCCCCACCACCAAGACCTATACGGGCATGCTGGAGGCCCTGGCGGGCAAAGGGGTGAAGATCACCGAGGCCAAGCCGGGCGCCCGGTATCCCCTGGGGGACGCCGTGCTGGACATTCTCGGCCCGGCGGCGGAGTTTGAGGAGAACAACAACCAATCGGTCGTCTGCAAGGTGACCTTCGGGGCCAAAAAGTTCCTGTTCATGGGGGACGCGGAAAAGCAGGCGGAGGCCGAGCTGCTGAGCAAGGGCCTGGATTTGTCCGCCGACGTGATCAAGGTGGGCCACCACGGCAGCGACACCTCCACCACGGACAAGCTGCTCGACGCGGTGAAGCCCCGGTACGCCTTTGTCACCTGCGGGGCGGGGAACTCTTACGGGCACCCAGATAAATCGACGCTGGATAAGCTGAAGGCGCGGAACATCACGGCTTATCGCAGCGATTTGAACGGCACCATCGTGGCCGCCACCGACGGCAGCCAGATAACCATCACCACCGAAAAAGGAACCGCCGCCCCATAGGGGGCGGTGGGAAAGGCTGTGAGCGTATGACCTATGTGACTATCGACCGGTTCGAGGGCGCCCAGGCGGTGCTGGAGGACGACGAGGAGCGGACGTTCGCCGTGCCCCGGGAGCGGCTGCCCGCCGGGGCGAAGCCGGGGGACGTTTTGGAAAGCGAGGGCGGGGCCTACATCCCTGCGCCGGAGGAGACGGAAAAGCGGCGGGCCTACGCCCGCCGCCTGGAGGAGATGCTCAGGCATCCTCCCGCATGAGAAACCGAAAGGGAATCGCCCGGGGCGATTCCCTTTCTGGTTATGCCGGATAATAGGGATTGGTGAACGCCCTTCGGCCCTGGCTGTCGGTCAGGACGAAGCGCAGGAAGCCGAACCGCTCGGCCGCGTCGGCGGGGATCTCCCATTCGAAATGGGTCAGGCAGTCCTCCTCGGCGCAGCGGCCGGCGGCGGAGCCGATGCCCTTGCACTGCAGCGCGATGCGGCGCACCGGCGAGCAGTCCAGGCACAGCCGGCCGTCCTCCAGATAGAGATCGTGGATTTCCGGGCCGGTGGAGCAGTAGTAGTCCCCCGCGTCCAGGGCCTTGATAATCGCGTCATAGGCGAGGACCGGGGCCTTGATCATGGTGAAGCCGCCCATGGCGTCGGATTCGCCGCCCGCGTTGTGGTTGTCGTCGGTGGCGATGCAGAACAGCCGCTTGCCATGGTTCAGCAGGGCGGCGTAATGGGCGCGGTCGTCCCCGTCGCCAGAGGCCACCTCGCAGCCGTGGTTGTAAATCTCGAAGGCGGTCAGCCCTTCGTATTGCAGGTAGTTCTCCGGCTCCTCCGCCGACCAGGAGGGATGGTTGTAATGCACGATAAAATCCGCCTCGCGCAGGGCGCGGATGGTGGCGTTGATGGCCGCGGGGGAATAGGCCGTCGGCCGGGGGATGAGCACCGCGTGCTCCGGATCCCGGGAAATGGCGCACAGGTGGCAGCAGCGGGAATACCCGTCGGGCGCCGTCTCGCAGACGTCTACCTCGTAGCCGCAGAGGGCCAGAAAGTCCGGAGCGTCCAGATCCTTGTGCCACTGGAGAACATTGTGGTCGGTGAAGGCGATGACGGAATACCCGCCGGTTTGGTAGAGACCCTTCATCTGCGCGGGGGTGAGCCGCCCGTCGGAAAAGGTGCTGTGGGCGTGCAGGTTGGCTTTGAAAAAGCGGCCTTCATGGGGAATGAGATACTGCTTCATACATGACCATTCCTTTCCTCCGTACCGTTTAAAAAGGCGAGCGCCCTTTTATGGGCACAGTATACGCCTTTTTTCACAGGACCGCAACCCCCAGGCAAGCGCTGAATGCATCACGCCTGACGGCTCAGCGGCGACTTGGCGGAGGAAATGCCCTATACCAGGCCAACCACTGGATTTCATCGTCGCTCCCCCTCCACTTACCCTAGCGGCCCGTTTTCGGGCGCCTTCTCCTCCAAAGCGGCCGATCTCCGGGAAACGGTGCCGGTTCCCGCTTTCTTTTGCTTCTTCTACCTCTTTCGCCCTCAAATTCCAGGATGCGCCCACCGATTCCGACACATTCGCCGCCCCCGCCGCCATATAATGGAAACACTGAAATCTTAGTGGTGGTGAGGATGTTGAAACAGAAAGCATACGCCGGGGGAGAACCCAATCCCACAGGTGGACAAGCCGTGGAATCCGGCGTTTCGACACGGGGGGAACAGACCCTGCGGGGGGAGCCTGTCCGGCAGGTCGCCCTCGTGGCGCTCTGGGCGTTGATCGGGCTCATCGTGCCCCGCGCCTCCGTCTACGGCGGCATGGCGCCCTTCGGCGTCGGGGTGGCCGCCGCCGTGTCCGGCCCTGGGGCGGTGGTGGTGTATCTGGCCACGGTGGTCGGGTATCTGCTGCCCATGGGCACCGCCTTCCCTCTGCGGTATATCGCCGCCGTGGCCGCCGTGGGCGGGATCCGGTGGGCCCTCGGCTCCCTGCCCGCCATTTCCAAGCGCACCGGCTTCGCGCCGGTGCTCGCCTTCCTCGCCACCGCCGTGACCGGCGCGGCCATGAGCCTGGCGGGCGGGGCGGACGTCTATAAGGCGCTCATAGTCATCGCGGAAAGCCTGATCGCCGGCGGCTTCGCCTACTTCATGGCGGTGACCGTCCATGTGGCGGGGGAGGGGAACGTCCCCACCCTGTCGGCTCAGCAGCAGGCGGCCATCGTGGTCACCGGCGCAGTGGCGCTTATGGCGGTGTCGGCCGTGGAGTTCTCCGGCATCTCGCCCGGCCGGATCCTGGCCGTGGTGCTGGTGCTGCTGCTGGCCCGCTGCGGCAAGGAGCAGGGCGGCGCCATCGCCGGCATTGTGCTGGGCGTGACCATGGCGCTGGCCAGCCCCGAGCACCTGGTGCTGGCCGCGGCCTATGCCTTCGGCGGCCTGATGGCGGGCATCTTCGCCCGGTTCGGCAAGTTCGCCGCCGCCGGGGCCTTTCTCGTGTCCAACATTATCGTCTTTATGATCACCGCCACCGACCTGCTGGTGGTGGCCAGCATTTATGAGGTGCTGGGCGGCAGTGTGCTGTTCGTGGCCCTGCCCAAATCGGTGGATCGGAAAATCAACCGCTTCTTCGTCCGGGGCCGGGACATCCCGGCGGTGGAGGGCCTGCGCCGCTCCATGGTGATGAAGCTGGACTATGCCTCCAAAGCCATGGGAGAGGTGGCCACCACCGTGGATTCCGTCTCCCAGAAGCTTGCGGGCCTGAGCGCCCCGGATCTCGGCTCGGTCTACCGGGGGGTGTCGGACAGCGTCTGCCGGGTCTGCGGCCTGCGGATGTACTGCTGGGACACCTGCTTTTCCGACACCATGTCCTCCCTCAACGACCTGACGCCCCTCCTGCGGGAGAAGGGCCAGGTGGACAAGTCTCAGGTCACCGGCCACCTGGCCCGCCACTGCGGCCGGCTGGAGGAAGTGACCCGCAAGGTGAACAACGGCTATAACGAATACCTGATACGGGAAGGCGCCTGGCGGCGGCTGTCCGAAATCCGCACGGTCATCACCGACCAGTTCGCCGGCATGTCCGAGCTGCTCGACGAGCTGTCGGAGAACTTCACCGGCGCCCAGCAGGTGGATACCGAAGCGGCGGCCCGGGTGATGGCGGTGTGCGAGGATCACGGCCTGCTGGTGGAGGACGCGGTCTGCTTCGTGGGCAAGACGGGGCGGATGTCGGTGGAAATCCTGGCGGCCGACGCGGGCATCAAGCTGCGGCAGAGCCGCTGGTTCCGGGATATCTGCGACGCCTGCGGCCGGGAGTTCGACCATCCCGTCGCCGCCCGGATCGGGGACGCGGTGAAAATCTCCCTGTCGGAAAAGCCGGCCTATAAACTGAACATCGGCTCGGCCCAGCTGAACTGTTCCAACGAGAAGCTGTGCGGCGACGCCTTCGAGACCTTCGCGGACGGCGGCGGCCGGATGGTAGCCGTGCTCAGCGACGGCATGGGCAGCGGCGGCCGGGCGGCGGTGGACGGCGCCATGGCCGTGGGCCTGACCTCCCGGCTGCTGAAGGCCGGCTTTGGGCAGGACAGCGTGCTCAGGCTGGTCAATTCCGCGCTGATGGTCAAAGCGGGGGACGAGAGCCTGGCCACCCTGGACGTGGCCAGCATCGATTTGTTCTCCGGCCGGATGGAAAGCCTCAAGGCCGGGGCCACGGTCTCCCTGCTGCGCAGCATGGGCCGGGTCAGCCGCATCGAAAAATCCTCCCTGCCGGTGGGCATCCTGCGGGATATTCATTTCGAGCGGAGCACCGACACCCTCACCGATGGGGACATCCTGCTGCTTCTCAGCGACGGGGTGGTCAGCGAGGGGGTGGCCTGGGTGGAGGAGGCCCTGCGGGACTACGACGCCGACAAGGGCGGCATGCCCCGCCTGGCGGAGGAAATCGCCAGCGAGGCCCGGCGACGCCAGAAGGGCCAGCGGGAGGACGACATCACCGTCCTGGCCATGAAGCTGGAAAAGGTGAAATAACTCAGCGGAGGGCGCGTTGCAAAATGTAAGGTTTTGCAACGCGCCCTATCTCTGCGAATATCGTCGCTCTCCCGGCGAATGTCGGAAGAGCGAACGCATGGTGCGACAGCCTCTTTTTTTGCGGAAATTTTGGCGCATTTTTGTCCGGATTATGGTATACTGGTAGCATCGATTGACAAGGGCGAACACGCCTGCCGTCGGCCAAAAAGGTGGCCTGC
>URCA01000076.1 GCA_900546265.1 uncultured Oscillospiraceae bacterium
CGGCTTTTTGTAGGGGCCACCGCTTCGCGCTGTCCCCTACATGCTTAAGCATAGTAAAAAAAGGCCCGGCATATCGCCGAGCCTCTCTGCTTTATTCGGTTTATCCATGCGTATGGCATTCATTTGCCTTAACAAGCTGCCCGCATTTAGGACAAGTAAAATCCACAATCCACTTTTGACAGGTATTGTTATCCCCATCCCCATTTTTCCTGCCGCAGATCGGACAACACTCAATCGGATCTTTCTTTTCATCATAATGAGGACATTTCTTCAAATCGGGACACGCGCCGCCCCACTCGTCGACCGCATAAATGCTGGGACAGTCATGCGCCCCGCAAATTTCACAGCCTTGTATCTCCAGGTTCTGAATCCATGCATGAGCTTCAGCGTCTCTGCAGTGGTGGTTGGGCGTTTTACAGTCGTATATCTGCGGTTGTTCACCACCGCCGATTTGGATACCGCCAACTTCGGGCGGAGCTGTCGCTGTCGTGACCGGCTTGGCCGGCTTCTCCGCTTTCGTTCGGGTAGTGGAGCTGGCGGCCTTTTGTTCCGGATCGCCTTTTACATCAAGGACTCCGGGACTGCCGGTCGTGGCGGTCTGTTCAGTCGCGGTCTGCGTGGTGGTGTCGTCTGGAATATTGACCACCACCTCGCCCGAAACGCCCACCTGGGACGATTCGGCCACCGGCAATTCCGGATCGCCGGGATGGTACAACAGCACCGCCACCAGAGCCACGACGAGAATCAGCGCCAGCAACGCGCCCGCCACAATCTTTTTGTTTTTCAGGAGCTCTTTGATTTTGGACATAAAAATACCACTGCCTTTCTAATACTTAAGGACATAGGCTGCTGTCACCTGTAACGGGACGCGGAGATCCGCAAGCCGCCGACCCGCGAATGTCACGGGCAGCATCAGCTCATAGTCCATGGTTAAGGTGAGAGTGTCATCCTTAAGATTAGCAGTCAATGGTTGAGTATAGTGGTAGATGATCTCTCCGCTGTCACCTTTATGATATACCAGGTTTCCATTCTTTTCAAGACCTAATTCGTTCACAAGTTTTAACATGAAAACGTCGGTGTATTCACCGCGCAACATCCGGTTATTCCCCTGCTTGATGCTGCTGTATATTTCCTGCGCCTTATCAATACAAAAGCTATCCAGCACCCGCTGCGTATCGGCCCGCGATGTCTGGACGATAGTCATCCACGACGCAAACGATAGAATAACAGCCAACAGCATACTGAGCGCCAGTACCGTAGCCACCGTCCGTACATAGGACAAGCCACGCCGGTCATGCAGAAACCGCCGCATCATCCCATCCCCTTCCAGTACCGCTGCGATAGGCCGGAACAACTGGCTGTTAAAGTGATCGGCATATTGAATACACCGAATCCTTGCAGTCTTGTCTGACAAGTTAACTTCAAGTGGATCGTATCTCCCAACTGCACCTGCTTCAACGCCGCATTGAAATATTCCGCTGTCCATGCCGCGGCGGGTCGCAAACCGGTTTCCTCCGCCAGTTCTTCATAGCGCGCGGTCGTTTCATGACTTGTTCGCCCACTGACTGCGGCGGTGGTGATGAGTTCTTTGGCGAAGTAGTCCATGTTCTGTTTGAGGGCGAGAAACTGGAACACATTCAGTACCAAAACAAGCAGCATGGTGAACACCAGCACCTCCACAACGGTGTCGATGTATCCCTCACCGCGTCTGTTCTTCATATAATTCTTCAAAGCGTCCCTCCTTCCCATGAACGGTGAAGCTATAATATCGTCGACGATTCAATGCTGCTTTCATTGACCGCAAGATATGGTCAAAGCTTCATCCAAACAGCACCCCCAGCGAGGTAAATATCTGCCAGACGATAACCGACATATAGGTCATCACAAAACAGCCCAACAGGCACATGGACAGGCGTTTGACCTTTCCCGGCACTTTCTGCGCTTTCTGTTTAAGCTGTTGGCGCTGGATATCCGCCAGTTTTAGGCTCAACGCCGACCAATACAGAGAGGTGTCATCTCCCCGCAGGATGCCAATCAGCCCCCGCGTCACATCGGACAGCAGCGTGGAACCAACGCGGGCCTCCAGCCGGGTCAGCGCGGCCTCGTAATTGCCCGAACGCATATCTGCCACCGTGATCGATAGTTCCTTGCGCAGCTCCGGCCCAGCGGACTCCCGGTAACCATCCAGCATGGCCAGCACATCCCGGTTCCGTTTTAAAGTTTGTTCGATGGTATAGGCCAAGCCGGGCAGTTCGTATTCGATGGCGGCCCGGCGCTCCCTGATGCGCTCCTGCATACCTTTGGCCGCCCTGAGATACAGTAGAACAGCCACGGCCACTACCAGCGGAGCCAGCAGCGGGAACACGTACAGTGTGGGAATGGCCAGCAGGCCGACAGGCACAGCCCCTACCACCGCGTCGGCAATGTGCAGTTCCGGACTGATGTCCATATCCGCGCTCTGTAAATCGGCGGCCAACTGCAGACGCTTATATTCGTTAAGGCGCAGGTGCTTTGACAGCCATGATGCCAGATCTCGCCGCCAGCGTTCCAGCGTCCCCTCTTTCTTTTTCCGCCGTTTGGCAAAGCCGGATACTGCTTCTGCCGTCCGGAGCGTCGGCATTCGCCGGGCGTCACACAATATGAGAAATAACCCCGCCGCCAGCAGGGCGGATACGAGGAGCGAAATCATACTTTCTTCCTCCCTATCGCTTATATTCCAGCGGCTTTGTGAACTTCAGCATGAACAGAGCCGTTACAAAAATGGCTATCCCGCAGATCGCCAGGATAACCTTGCCCAAGGTGGTGTACATCAACGTGCCGAACCAATCTTTGTTAATCATATACAGCAGAGGAACATTGCCAACTACCATTGCCACCATCATCCAGTATTCTTTTTTCGGTTCTGTCAGCATGGTGCGCAGTTCGTTGTTCACCTGCCTCACTTCGGACAGCTTGCTCACTATGGGCAGCAGCGCGGATTTGAGTGTGCGGTCATCCTGACATTGAATAAGGCAGCCGCACCATTCACGGAAGATGGCATTGTCAATCCGCTGCGACAAGTCGGAAAGCGCTTCCTTTATATCCGCGCTGATAACCGTCGCCTGGGTAAGAAAGGTTTGAAATATGCTTTGGAGAGGCGGCTTGATGTACCCGATATTTTCCCGCACGGCCTCCATGATATTTTCCGACCGTACATAGGCGGTTGTGATGATGCTCAGGGCTGTTTCCATTTCCTGCTGCACATGCTTCTCGTAATACACCAAAGTGGAACGTATATAGAGGAACGGAACCCCGGCGAGGGCGACGGCCAGTACCGGCATAAGGAACAGATTGCCCATGAGAGCGGCGAACACCCCTCCTGCGATGGCCGCAAACAGAGCCACCGCGCAAACGAGAGCAAACTGTCCGCCCTTACCGGTGTCGGTCAGCGCACTGCGAATGTGGTTAAATGCCACACTCAGTTTTTTACTTTTCTTTTTGCCCTGTGCCATGTGGACAATATCGCGCAAGGACGGATCCGGTGATATCATCCGCGACAGGTCATCAGCAATCCGATCCGGGGTTAGTTCCAGCAGCAAGACAATACCCGCGCTAAGCAGCAGGGCGGCCAAGATCGAAAACACGATCAAGGGCGTTTCCTCCTTTGCGTTTTATATCTTTTTAGTCCCCTATTTTCGTAAACCGGGCCAGTTCATCCTGCGGGATGCCGTATTGCCGCAGCTTGCGCTGCAGGCTCTCCGACGGGACACCCACTTTGGAAAAGCGGCCGTTGATGGTATATGTGCCGTTTTGGACTGTATTGCTGACAATGTCGTACCGGTACAGGGTATGGTAGACACGCCGGCCATCCGGCAAAACTTCACATTCTGAAATATCCATGACCCGTCGGGAGTTATCCTCTAGACGGTGGGTATAGGCGATTACAGGGAAAGCCATCCCCGCCTGAGTCAGCGATGTGGAGAAATCGATGGGGAACCGCCGCTGGCAAAGCAGGGCGATGCGGGTATGGGCGGCCTCCGCCGCTCCACTGTGAACCGTCGACACCACGGTGTGACCTGTCAGGGAGGCCTCCACCGCTGCGCTTGCTTCTGTGTCCCGCATTTCGCCGACCACCACTACATTCGGGGAAAAACGCAGCGCCGCCACCACCAACTGCTCCTGGCTGATATTGTATGCCGGGTTATCCGATGGGCGGGATAGCGTATGCACGACATTGTTTATTGTCCTGCCCTTTTCTCTGCGAACCAGCGCCAGTTCCCGCGCTCCCGATTCGATGGTAAACACCCGTCGGTTATCGGGAATTTCGCCGAGCAGACAGTTGATGAGGGTGGTTTTCCCAGTGGAAGTAGCCCCTGCCGCCGTCATCGACACCCCATACCGGATACAGGCGGCTAAAAAGTCCAGCATTTCCTCCGTGGCCATGCCGGTTTCCAGCAGCTTCTCCCGGTTCACTCGCTGCGGGTGCAGGAGCCGGATGGAAGCGGCGATGCCGTTGACCGCGTCCACCACCGGCGTTTTCAGCGCGGTAAGCCGCGTGTTGTTGGGGAGATGTCCTTGAGCGATGGGCGTGGCGTTATCCAGAATCATACCGCTGTGCTGCAGCAGGCGCTTGACAATGTCCTCCGCATGCTGGGGACTATGAAAATGTTCCGCCGCCTTGACGATGCTTCCGTCCGTTCGTGTAAGGGCAATATCATCCCACGAATTGACGTTAATCTCCTCCAATTCTTCGGCCCCAAGATAAGGCGTCAACACGGAATACTCCGCCATCTCCCTGTACAGACGCTCCGTCAGTTCATCGGCTGACATCCCCTCGATCTGAAAGTCACCATCCCGCACAAACTGCTCGATATAGGCGCGGAGCTGGGGCAGCCTTTCCTTGTCGGTCAATACGGCTGCGTATTCCCGTGTGATATGTTCCTGCGTCATGGAAAGCAATGTCCAGAAATCAATCGGTTTCGAGTTCGTCACCTCCTTCAAACAAACTCAGCTGGTTTTCATCTATGGTAATTTGTGCCCTTTTGCGCCTGCCGAACAGGTTTTCTTCAACCAGCAACTACAGACTCTACCAGCCGTCGCATGGCCCGGCCATACCCGCCACCGATCGTAAACAGAAGCTTCCCTTCCAAGTTCTGGCGTTCAACCTGTGGGGAATACGGGAGTACCAGTTCGACGCCGCCCAACACCCGTTTGGTTTCCTCAATGGGCAAACAACTGGGACGACAGACGTTCAGCACCCGTTTATGCTCAGTCAACCGAAACGACGGCTCCTCGTACAGCGGCAGTTGGGACGCGAAAAAACCCAGGGACAGCAGGCCGGGGCTGGCTATCTGAAAGATGACAGCCGCTTTAGAAAGCACCGCCTGTGCCAGCGGTTCCGTCAAATTCCAGCCGACATCCACCAGCACAAAATCCGCCAGAGCGGCCGCGATCTCCAGCATACCGGCGGCCTTTTCCGCCGTATATGCCGCGTAGGTATACCGATTCTCGCCGTCCCGATATCCGAGAAACCCCATGTTCCTCACAGTATTGACAGTTACGACGTAGCGCAGCAGGCTGTCCGGTGTGATCTCCGCATCTGCCAGCAAGTCGCCCAACGAGTGCAGTTCACTCTCTCGGCTCAACGGAAACAGGATGGGAAGATATGGCGTGACGGCATCTCCGAATACACACAAGACTTTAGCCGCATACCGGTCGTAGATGGCCCGCGCCAGCTTGACACAGGTGGTACTTGTCCCGCTTCCCGGGCACCCCCACAGAGCAATGATTTTCCCCATATCAGCCGCCCCCTTTGAGTACCTTGTCCTGCGCGTCGAGAAATTGGCAGGCCTTGGCCTCCTCCCCGCGATACACAAGCGCCAGATGCACCTTCCCATTGGTTTCCCTGTTGGCCAGCAAACGAGCCTGTATCTCATTCACTAACAGTGTCACTGTACTCGGTAGTTCCTCCTGCCCATCCTCGTTTACCTGTCCGGCATCCATTCCTTTAGAAGACGTAGCTGTGATAACCCGTACATATTTGAGTTCAGGCGGAATAATGGTCTGATGATCCTCACCCGTCACTAAAACGCTTACGATGTCGCCGTTTCGCAGTTTGCCGGATAACCCTCCCGCAAAGCTGCCGATGGTGATGCTGATGGCTTGCTTGGATCCGTCCAGCGAACGCAGTACGTCCTCGGTTCCGTCACCTTTTTCAGAAATTTGGCTGGTGAGAAGCAATCCGTCCGCCTTCAAATCACAGGCCGCAAATTTCCCGACAACCTGCGCCTTATCTCGGATTACCTTGTCCGACAAATTAAAGCCGCCTACCGTTATCACTTTAATATCCGCCGCACTGATGGGGCGGCCCTGCGGCAAATCCGCCGCCATACACACCACATCTACCTTTTTAGCGCTGACCCGGCTGATCAGCGGTGCAACCCCAAAACTGACCGCTATCGCCAGAATGATGCATAGCACACCCAGCATGGTTCTGTTCTTCATCTTGTCCTCCCCTTACAGCAGACAAGCCAAATAGCTTCCCGCCGCTAAAAATGGAACCAATGGAAATGACGTGTTCACTGGTTCCTTCTTTATTTTTCTGGTGATACATATGCCGACCACGCCCATCACCAAACCAACGATCAGCGCTGTGAGGCCCAGCCTCGGGCCAAAGAAAAAGCCCACCGCCGCCATCAGCTTAATGTCCGCGCCCCCGATGCTCCCATTCTTGAGGATACTTGCCGCAAATAGCGGAAACGCGGCAATGAACATCCCGGCCAGCATGATAAGGATTTCCGCCGGTTCAAATCGGATGAGCGCCGATAGCAGCACCATGACCCACAGGCAATCGTCCACCTCCCGGTTGTATAGATCCTGTAAGGAGGCGGTGTACAGGCAAAAAAACAGCGCCATTCCCCGAAGAACAAACAGCGGATCGGAAACCCGGATATACAACAGCAATACAAGCAGGCAAGGAAAAACCACATGCAGCAGGCATGTTTTCCGTTTCTGCCGTTCGGCTGTTCGCATTTCTATCAGGACGGCTATAACAGCCGCAGTCAAAAGCAGGCCGCACAGGGCCATTGCATCTGCTATACGTTCTCCCCCCTTAGTAGGAGACGGGGCCGGGCAATGAGCCCGGCCCTCGCCACCGTTTAATCAGGTGCCGCTGTAGCTGAACAATTCGGTGATTTTGGTCTTGAGGGTCGGCATGATGGTATCGCCGAACAGGGCATAAAGGGTGGTCAGGATCAGTGCGCCGACCACGATGCTGATCAGGATTTTCAGCGCGGTGTCCACAAAGCCCTCGCCGCGTTTGCCGGCCAGAGCCGCGCCGCAGGCACAAGGGATGGGAAGCGGGCTGGTGAGGACAGATTTGGTATACAAAAGGCCGCGCTTGATGGAATTCTTGACGCGATTGGCAATGGCTTTGATCACGTTTTTCAGCTTGTTCATTTGGGATACCTCGTCTATTACAATAAATTTGGACAGGAAAGCCGAGCAGCCAGTCCGGCTTTCTTTCCA
>URCA01000077.1 GCA_900546265.1 uncultured Oscillospiraceae bacterium
TCTTTCTTTTTCACGCACGAAAAAGAAAGATGGGGTGCGGGGCGGCTCACAGCCGCGAATAGCCCGCGGGGTTCATCCCCCGCATACCAACGCAACCCCCGACAAAACCATAATTAACAAAAAATTCATAGACAATCTGACGATTTCATCTGACCAATCTGCAGTTTATTTCATAAATCCAAGAGTTGTACGCTCCCGGCATTATCCTTATTCCGCCAATCTTCGACCATTGATTTTTTTGGTACTAGCCATATACTTATAAGCCGAGGGGCCTGTAAAAACCGCCTCTGCGAAAATTCGTAAAGGAGTGCACCCACCATGTCCTATCAAGCCGAAGCTCTTGAAAGAACCAAGCTCAAATTTCTTGGCGTTTACCTGCAATGCGGCGGCTCCCCCGGCCAGTATCTGCTGGAGCATGACGAAACCGAGGAGGAACTGACCAGCCGGACGCGCGGCGAGCTGGAAACCCTGCTCCAGGACATGGCGCGGAGCGAGGACATCCTGGAAGCCGCCGAAAGCTACAGCGAGGCCTGCCAGCGCGTCGGCTTTTATTCCGGCATCAAGATCGGCGCCCGGCTGATGCTGAGCCTGACGGAGGACGCGGACATCGTCTTTTAGAAGCGATGATCGCCTACCGCCCCTGCTCATCCAGGGTCAACCCCACCGTGTAAAAGCTGTATACATTGTCCTCCGCTCCGTTCAGCAGCCGCTTGTATACCTTGCTGACCGGCGCCATCTGCCAGCCGCCCTCTTTGTTTAGAATGGGCTCGCCCTCCGTCAAATCCCAGGGATATCCCTTGGCGGCCAGCCCGCCGCGCAGCATGGCCTCCCCCAGATAGCACCCGAAGGTCAGCGCCTCGCTCCGGATTTGCTCCTCGGAGGGCAGAGCCATCTCCCGGTGAAGGTTTTCGAGCATCCCCTCCAGCGCCTGCACGCTGGCCTCGCTGAAATCCAGCTGCACCCCCATGGCTCGCCCGCGCTTGACCGCCTGGCGGATATATCCCCGCAAAGAGTTTCCCTGTCGCATCTGTAAAGACCTCCTGTAGCCGTCCAATATACGCGGCTATTTTCCGTACTTTTCCCGCACGGCCGCCCAGTAGGCCTGATAGGCCTGCTCGTTTTTGTTATTCCCCGGGACATAGTAAGCGGCGTTTCTCAACGCGTCGGGCAGATACTGCTGGTCTACCCAGCTTCCTGGATAATCATGGGGATAAAGATAATGCTGCCCCTTCACCGCCGCGTCCTCCCCGTCGTAATGCTTGTTTTGCAGCTGCCGGGGGATCGGCCCCGCCTTGCCCGCCTGCACATCCGCCAGCGCGGCAAAATACGCGTTGTGCGCCGTGTTGGATTTGGGGGCCAGGCTGACCAGCACCACCGCATCCGACAGAGGCATACACGCCTCGGGCAGGCCGACCTGCATCGCCGCGTCCACCGCCGCCTTGACAATGGGGATGATCATCGGATAGGCCAGCCCCACGTCCTCGCAGGCCGTCACCAGCAGCCGACGGCAGGCGGAGGGCAGATCCCCCGCTTCCAGCAGCCGGGCCAGATAATGCAGCGCCGCGTCCGGGTCGGATCCCCGCATGGACTTCTGGTAGGCCGAGAGAATGTCGTAATGCTCGTCCCCTTCCCGGTCGTATTTCATAGCGCTGCGCTGTGCCAGCTGCCGGGCCGTGTCCAAAGTGACGTTCCGCCCGCCGTCGGCGGCGGGCGGGGTGGCCAGCACGCAGAGCTCCACCGCGTTGAGCGCCTTGCGCACGTCGCCTCCGCAGGCCGCCGCAATGTGCGCGGTCACGCCTTTTTCCGGATGGATGGGAACCTGCTGCTCCTCCTCCAGGAAAGCGAACGCCCTTGTCACCGCCTGCTCCACATCCGGCGGCTCCACCGGCTTGAACTCGAACACCGTCGAGCGGCTGAGTACCGCGTTGTACACGTAAAAATACGGGTTTTCGGTGGTGGAGGCAATGAGGGTGATCCGCCCGTTCTCGATATGCTCCAACAGGCTCTGCTGCTGCTTTTTGTTGAAATACTGGATCTCGTCCAGGTACAGCAGAATGCCGTTTATCCCCGCCAGGGTGTCCAGCTCCTCCACCACCGCCTTGATGTCAGCTGTGGAGGCGTTGGTGCCGTTGAGCTTGTGCAGACGCATGTCGGATCGCTGTGCGATGATGCGGGCCACCGTGGTCTTTCCCACCCCCGAAGGGCCGTAAAAAACCAAATTGGGGATCCGCCCGGAATCGATGATGGTGCGCAGGGCCTTCCCCTGCGTAAGCAGATGCCGTTGGCCCACTACATCATCCAGAGTGTCGGGCCGCATCCGGTCGGCCAGTGGTGCCGTCATTCGTGTCCCGCCTTTCCTTTATCCAAAAGCGCGTAAAGCCTATAGGCTTTACGCGCTTTACCGTCGTTATCTGCCCTCGAAAAAGAAGGCCAGCGCCCGTCGGACGCTTTCATCCCAGAAATGGTAATCATGGGTTCCCGGCCAGATCTCCAGCGGATGATCCCATCCCAGCGCGTCCAGATGGGCGGAAAACCGCCGGTTGTCCTCCAGAAGGAAATCCTCGGTCCCGCAGCTTATATACAGCCGTGGCCGTTCCCCTGCCGTCTTCTCTGCCAGCCGGAAGAGATCGTCCTCCGCCCGCAGCGTCCCGCCGCAGGTTGCCTGGAAAATGTCCGGGTGGGAATCGAGCCGGGCGGCCACATCCACCGCGCCCGAAAAGCTGGCCGCCGCCGCGTACCGCTCCGGACGGGACAGCGCCGCCTTCATCGCGCCGTAGCCGCCCATGGACAGCCCGGCCACGAAGTTGTCCTCCCGCCGGGCCGATACCCGGAACAGGCGCTGGCAGAGCGCCGGCAGCTCGTCGACGATATAGGTGAAATACCGCGGCCCGTTCGTCATGTCGCAGTAGAAGCTGCGCTGCACCTCGGGCATGATCACCGCCACGCCCCATTCCTCCGCGTACCGGTCGATGTCCGTGCGCCTCACCCAGGAGGTGTGATCGTCCGACAGGCCGTGGAGCAGATAGAGGACGGGCATGTCCCCCGTCCTGTCCCGCCGCTCCCCAGGGAGGGACACGGTCACTCCCGTGTTCATCCCCAGGCTCTCGGCGTACAGGCTTCCCGCAAACAGCGCCATGGCTTAGTACAGCGGGTACTGGGCGCACAGGGCGGACACGCCGTCCCGCACCGCGTCGGCGCGGCCCTCGAAATCCGCCACCACGTCGGCGATGAAGCCCGCGATGCGATCCATGTCCGCTTCCTTCAGGCCCCGGCTGGTCACCGCCGGGGTGCCAATGCGGATCCCGCTGGTCACGAAGGGAGACAGCGGCTCGTTGGGGATGGTGTTCTTGTTGACGGTGATGTACACCTCGTCCAGCCGGTGCTCCAGCTCCTTGCCGGTGATGCCGGTTTCCCTCAGGTCCATCAGCATCAGATGGTTGTCCGTGCCGCCGGACACCAGCTTGAGCCCCCGGGAGGTCAGCCCGTCGGCCAGCGCCTTGGCGTTTTTGACGATCTGATCCTGATAGGCTTTGAATTCCGGGGCCATGGCCTCGCCGAAGCAGACGGCCTTGGCCGCGATGACGTGCATCAGCGGGCCGCCCTGGGAGCCGGGGAACACCGCCTTGTCGATGGCTTTGGCGTAGGCTTCCTTGCACAGGATCATGCCGCCGCGGGGCCCCCGCAGGGTCTTATGGGTGGTGGTGGTCACCACGTCGCAGTAGGGTACCGGGTTCATATGGTTGCCGGCGGCTACCAGTCCCGCGATGTGGGCCATGTCCACCATCAGCAGTGCGCCGCAGGCGTCGGCGATTTCCCGCAGGAGATCGAAGCGGATTTCCCGGCAGTAGGCGGACGCGCCAGCCACGATGAGCTTGGGGCGAACCTCCAGCGCCAGCGCCTTCACCTTGTCATAGTCGATATAGCCGGTTTCCTCGTCCACGCCGTAGGGGACGAAGTTGTACAGCTTGCCGGAGAAATTGACCGGGGATCCGTGGGTCAGATGCCCGCCGTGGGCCAGGTTCATCCCCAGCACTGTGTCGCCGGTCTCCAGCAGGGCGAAATACGCCGCCTGGTTGGCCTGCGCGCCGGAATGGGGCTGGACGTTGGCATGCTCCGCGCCGAACAGCTTGCAGGCCCGTTCCCGCGCGATGTTCTCCACCACATCTACTTCCTGGCAGCCGCCGTAATAGCGCTTGCCCGGATACCCTTCGGCGTATTTATTGGTCAGGACGCTGCCCATGGCCGCCATCACCGCGGGGGACACGATATTTTCCGAAGCGATCAGCTCCAGATTTCGGCGCTGACGGAGCAGCTCGCGCTCCATGGCCTGCCCGACTTCCGGATCCGCATTTTTAACAAAACCGATGGTATCCATCATATCTGCGTACATGTGTTGCTATCCCCTTTTTTAAACAATATATTCCTATATTACCACCTTCCCACCGGGGAGCGCAACCCTTCCCCGCGCTTTTTTCCATTTTTCTCGTTTTTTATATTTATGCACTTTTATGCAAACCCCGTCTTTCTGCCAATCCCTCCCGTTTGACAGGAAATGGACTTCGTGATACACTGAACCCGGTAGAAAATGAGCGAAAAAACGCGAATTCGTGCGAAGCGAAGAGCGGTTTGCAACGATAAAATGCGAAAGAAAGGGGAAAAATCGCCATGAAAAAGAAAGAATTGGCGCTTCTGGCCATCGAAAAGCTGAAGGAGCGCTACCCGGAAGGCATCTGTTCCCTCACCTATACCGACCCTCTCCAGCTCCTCATCGCCACCCGCCTTTCGGCCCAGTGCACCGACGCACGGGTCAATATGGTGACCCCTGCTCTCTTCGCCCGTTTCCCCACCTTGGAGGCCTTTGCCGAGGCCTCTGCGGAGGAAGTGGGTGAATACATCCGCTCCTGCGGCCTGTACAAAACCAAAGCCCGGGACATCGTGGCCCTGGCCATCATGCTGCGAGACGAGTACGACGGGGTGATTCCCGACACGGTGGAGGAGCTCATTAAGCTCCCCGGTGTGGGCCGCAAAACGGCCAATCTGGTGGCGGGCGACATCTACGGCCGCCCCGCCGTGGTCGCCGACACCCACTGCATCCGCATCGCCGGCCGGCTGGGCTTGGTGGATTCCAAGGATCCCTACAAGGTGGAGATGGCGCTGAAAAAGCTGCTGCCTCCCGAGGAAAGCAACAGCTTTTGTCATCGCCTTGTTCTGTTTGGCCGGGACGTGTGCTCGGCCCGTTCGCCCCGCTGCGGCGCCTGCCCCTTGCAGGACGCCTGTCCCTCCAGGGTCAGCCTTGCTCCTTCGCCGGACGGCGGCGGATCCGCCCCGTCTCCAGCCAAGAAAAAAAGAAGCGGTACAGCGGAATAGCCACGATGCTCAGCAGCCCCCACAGCACGGAATACAGCAGGCACACCTGGCCCATAATATTGAGCGGGAACCCGCTGTAGTCCCAGACGTTCATGTGCAACTTGAGATTGAACAGGCAGCCGCTGAAAAACTCCACGGCCGTCACGGCGGCGGAGCAGAGCAGGCAGCGGCGGAACAGTCCCCACTTCACCAGGGCGGTCTGAATGTAGCCGATGAGCTGAAAGCACAGCCCGCCCACGATGAACATGGACCAGTGGGTATAGCCCCGCCACAGAATTTCGATGAGATTGTACAGCGCGCCTCCGATGAGAAAGATACCTACCTGGCATCGCAGCTTCGTCCAAAAATGATTTTTCATGGGCAGTCGTCCATTCCTTTTCCGGTATTGCATACTTAGTCTGTCCGTCCGCCAAAGCCGGTATACCATGAAAAATCTGGCCAGAAAAACCCTCTTCACAGAAGTGAAGAGGGTTTTTCTGGATGCTATATTTGCTCTTCAAAAAATCGGCTTTTATATCCGAGGCTTTTTAAATAAGAAAACGCCGCATTAAGTTTTTCTTCAAAATCCGGCTGATACGCAGGATAATCCGGATAAAAGTATTGCTCATGTATCATGACGCGAATTGCATCACGATCGGATAAAGCTTTCAGCTTTGCAAGTATTTCGTCTCTAGAAAAAGAATTCATCACAATATCTATAGCCGCAAAAGCTATCGTCCCTTTTGTCACTATCGCGCCGTTTCGAATCCGTGCAGCATCCATTTCTTCAATGCCATAAGATGTTCGCGGGTGCGTTTCATCGCCGAAAAGCCCAAGCAAACCGATCACTTTATTATCAGCAATCGCCTTTAATCCCTCCGCCGTTGCAAGACAATAATGAACCGTGGTGGTTTTCGCCAAATTCTTGAGAGAAGCAAAGTGTATTATCCGATCGTTTACCGCTTTGCAGTCCCGATACACTTCATCATATCCGGAAAACTCATATGGTTTGATGTTCTCCACATCGGAATGAAAAGATAGTTTAAGCCAATCGGCATTATTTTCCCATTCCGAACAATAAGCGTCACTCATTTGAAAAAGATTAAAACCGTCAGCGCGATAAAACAAATTCAACTGTACTTTTAATCCGTATTTCTCATGCAGTCTTCTATACAAGGAAAGGTACGGATGCTCAAATATGCTTATATATGTATTCTCTGTTATTTCCTTCAAGAAGCGAATATTATCATCAACCGTAAAACAAAAGCTTTTTTCCATAGCAGAACACTCCTTAAACTAGGGGTAGTAAGAAGATATAGTCATGACCACCCGTAAAACGGGTGGCATGAAGGAGCCCTAGAAGGGCATAG
>URCA01000078.1 GCA_900546265.1 uncultured Oscillospiraceae bacterium
CCTATGCCCTTCTAGGGCTCCTTCATGCCACCCGTTTTACGGGTGGTCATGACTTATCTTATATCTCTACGCGAAGGGAGGCGTTCTTTCCATGCCGCTGCTGGATACCGTGGCCGCCGCCGTGAGGCGGGAGAGGCTGATCCCGGACGGCGCCGCCGTGCTGATCGCCCTGTCGGGCGGGGCTGATTCCATGGCCTTGCTCCACGCTATGAGGGCGCTGGCCCCCGCCCATGGCTGGCGGCTGGCCGCTGCCCACGTGAACCACGGCCTGCGCGGGGACGAGGCCGAGCGGGACGAGGCCTTTGCGCGGGAATGGTGCGCCCGCTGGAGCGTGCCCCTTCACGTCATGCGGGCGGATGTGGCTGCCGAGGCCGCTGCCCGGGGGGAAGGGCTGGAGGAAACCGGTCGCCGGATCCGCTATGCCTTTTTCAACGAACTTTGCGCCTGCGAAGGCTACGACCGGATCGCCACGGCCCACACCGCGAGCGACAATGTGGAAACCCTTCTGCTCCATCTGGCCCGGGGCAGCGGGGTGAGGGGGCTCGGCGGGATCCGTCCTCTCCTGGGCCGGCGGATCCGCCCCCTGCTGGATGTGACTCGGGAGGAGGTCGAGGCCTACTGCCGGGAGAACGCCGTCCCCTTCGTCACCGACAGCACGAATTTCGATACCGCTTACTGCCGCAACCTCTTGCGCCACGAGGCGGTGCCCGCCCTGCGGCGGGTGAATCCCCGGCTGGAGGAGGCCGCCGGCCGGCTGGCCCGCGCCGCCCGGCGGGACGACGACTGCCTGGAGACGCTGGCCGCCGCCCTGTTGGACGAGGCCCGGCTGGCGGAGGATGTTTTCGACCCGGCGCCGCTGGCCGCCGCCCATGAGGCCCTGCGCCTGCGGGCTCTTCGCCGCCTGGCTGGGGAGGAAGCGGAGGAGCGCCACGCCGCCGCCTTGGATACCCTGCTGACCGTCGGCGGCAGCGTCAATCTGCCGGGCGGGCGGACGGCCCTCCTGGCCGACGGCCGCTTGCAAATCCGGCCCGCCGCGCCCCGCGCCGCTGTTCCGTATTTCGAGTGGACGATACGTCCGGGGGAGCGTTGTGAGATTTGCGGCAGAATCTACCAAATTGCTTGTGTTTCTTTGGAGGAATATGAGAAGAAAAAGAAAATTCACAAAAACTTATTAAAAAACACGGTGAACTATGATAAGATAAGCGGTGATCTCGTGGTGCGGCAGCGCCTGCCCGGTGACGCCTATCATCCGATGGGTCGCCAGGGAGGAAAAAGCCTGAAAAAATTGTTCAATGAAGCCAAAATTCCGCCAGAAATCCGGGATACTATCCCGATTTTGTGCGACAGTGCCGGCATTCTGCTGGCGTATGGCTGCGGCTGCGACGAACGGGTTCGACCGGACGAGAGCACCCGCCGTTTTTTGATAATAACGGTGGAGGACGGCCGGTAATCACTCACGCAGGGTTATTTTGGCGAAGGGATGGATAGAAAGAGTGAGTATACGCAACGATGTGTCGGAAATCCTGTATACAGAGGAAAAGCTGCAGGAAATCGTGCAGGCGATGGGCCGGCGCATCACCGAGGACTATCAAGGAAAGAACCTCTTTTTGGTCAGCGTACTGAAGGGATCCCTAATTTTTATGGCGGATTTGATGCGGGCCATCGACCTGCCCTGCGCCATCGATTTTCTCTCGGTGTCCAGCTATGGCGCGGGCACCACGACCAGCGGGGAGGTGCGGATTCTCAAGGATCTGGATTCCACCCTGGAGGGCAGGGACGTGCTGGTGGTGGAGGATATCCTCGATTCCGGCGTCACCCTGTCCTTTCTGCTGAAAAATCTGTCCGCCCGTCAGCCGCGCAGCATCCGCCTGTGCACGCTGCTGGACAAGCCGGAGCGCCGCAAGGTGGACATCCGGCCCGACTACGTGGGGGCCGTGGTACCTGATGAATTCATCGTCGGCTACGGCCTGGATTACGCGGAAAAATACCGGAACCTGCCGTTTATCGGCGTGCTGAAGCCGGAGATTTACCAATAAGAGCAAACGGCGCCGTTCCCGGAAGGGACGCACGGCCCGGTAAGGAGTGAGGTTCTATGGAATCCAACAATAACAACGATTTCGGAAAAATCATACGGAACGTCGGCCTGTTCATCGGCATTCCGCTGGTGTTTTTCCTGATTCTCTGGCTGTTTCTCGACCCACGCACCTCGTCGTCCAATGTGAAATACTCGGATTACGTGGCGTATTTCGAGAATAACCAGGTGGAAAGCTACACCCTGGATTTGGGCAACGGCAATCTGGAACTCACCCTGCGGGAAGCCTTCCGGACCAAGGACATCAACAAGGACGGTAAAATCGACGAGCGCGATTATGTCCTGAAATACACCGTGCCCGATGTCAGCCTGTTCGTCAACGACGTGGGCGACATGGTCAATGAATACAATCGGGATCCCGCCAATAAGGATTCCAAAATCACCTACGATTACAAGCCGGTCAGCCAGCTGCCCTGGATTGTCAATCTCATTCCGTCTCTGCTCATCGTGGTGATTTTCATCGCCATGTGGGTCATGATGCGCCGCAGCCTGTCCTCTATCGACGGAGGCGGCAAGGCCATGGGCTTCGGCAAGGCCCGTATCAAGCAGCCGGTGGACGAGAAGCGCAAAACCACCTTTGCCGACGTGGCCGGCGCCGACGAGGAAAAGGAAGAACTGCGGGAAATCGTGGATTTCCTGAAATCTCCTAAGAAGTTTAAGGAACTGGGCGCCCGCGTGCCCAAGGGCGTCCTGCTCGTGGGCCCTCCCGGCACCGGTAAAACCCTGCTGGCCCGCGCCGTGGCGGGGGAGGCGGGCGTGCCCTTCTTCTCTATTTCCGGCTCCGACTTCGTGGAAATGTACGTGGGCGTCGGTGCGTCCCGCGTCCGCGACCTGTTCGACCAGGCGAAAAAGAATTCCCCCTGCATCATCTTCATCGACGAGATCGACGCCGTCGGCCGCCAGCGCGGCGCCGGCTTGGGCGGCGGTCACGATGAAAGAGAGCAGACGCTCAACCAGCTGCTGGTGGAAATGGACGGCTTCGGCGCCAACGAGGGCGTCATCATGATCGCCGCCACCAACCGCCCGGATATCCTGGATCCCGCCCTCATGCGTCCCGGCCGTTTCGACCGCCAGATTGTGGTCAACTACCCGGACATCAAGGGCCGTGAGGAAATCCTCAAGGTTCACGCCCGCGGCAAGCCCCTGGCCCCCGACGTGGAACTGTCCACCATTGCGAAATCCACCGCCGGCTTCACCGGCGCCGATCTCGAAAACCTGCTCAACGAAGCGGCCCTCTTGGCCGCCCGCAAGGGCCTCCACTCCATCACCATGCCCGAAATCGAGGAAGCCACCATCAAGGTGGTCATGGGTACCGAAAAGCGCAGCCATGTCATCAGCGACAAGGAAAAGCGCTTGACCTCCTACCATGAAGCCGGGCACGCTGTGGTCACCTACTACTGCCCGACACAGGATCCGGTGCATCAGATTTCCGTCATTCCCCGTGGCATGGCCGGCGGCTATACTATGAGCCTGCCCGAGGCCGATCGCTCCTACCGGGCGAAGAAGGAGATGCTCGAGGACATCCAGGTGCTGCTGGGCGGCCGCGTGGCTGAAGCACTGGTGCTGGACGATATCTCCACCGGCGCTTCCAACGACATTGAACGCGCCACCGAAACGGCTCGCAAGATGGTCACCAAATACGGCATGAGCGATAAGCTCGGCCCGATTGTGTTCGGCGCCTCCGACTCCGGTGAGGTGTTCCTGGGCCGCGACTTCGGTCATACCCGCAACTATTCCGAGGAAGTGGCGGCCGAAATCGACCAGGAGATTAACCGCATCATCACCGGCGGCTATGCCGAAACGGAAAAGAAGCTGTCCGAGCATATGGATAAGCTCCACGCCGTGGCCCGCTACCTGTTCCAGCACGAAAAACTGGACGGCGAGCAGTTCAAAGCCATCATGGATGGCACCGTGGCCGCCGATTCCACCCCCATCCCCGCGGTTTTCCCCAAGAAGGAGGAAGAACCCGCCCTGCCCGATTCCGCCGACGACGGCGAAGTGCAACACTAAAAACCAAGCCGGCCGCCCCGAATGGGCGGCCGGCTTTTTTCATGTCGCGCAGTAAATCGCGATGGCCTCCCCGGCGAACCGGGCGGTTCCCTCGCCGCAGCGGTCAATGCTCTCTCGAAACCGTTCGTCCTCGATATACATCGCGCCCAAGCCCGCGAGGATCTCCTTGGTGCAATCGTAGAACCGGCAGCTGATGAACCGCTTGAGCGCTTCGCACGCCGCCTGGGCCTCCTCGCCCGCGGGATCTCCGCCCCGCAGCGCGGCGAACCGGGCAAACTGCGCCCCCATTTCCTCCTGAACGGCGTTCCAGTCCTCCGCGGTGTACGCTGCCGTGCGCTCCGCGCTCTGACGGTAAGCCTCGCCGCCGCCCCATCGCTCTTTCGCCTCCGCGGCGTAGGCGTCGATGGCCGCCGTGTCAAATGCCTCAAATGCCATGTGCGTGCCTTCTTTCTCGTTTGTCAAATCGTCCAGCAGCCGGAGCAGCCCCTCCAGCCGGTCCCGCTTGAGCGTCAGCAGCCGTTTCTGCTGGCGAAGCGCCTCTTGCCGGGAAAAATCCGGGCTATCCAGTATGCGCGCAATTTCCCGCAGCGGGAAATCCAGCTCCCGGAAGAACAGAATCTGCTGCAGCCGCTCCAGCTTGTCGTCGCCGTACAGCCGGTATCCGGCCGCGGTCACCTCGCTGGGCGTCAGCAGGCCCAGCTCGTCGTAATAATGCAGGGTGCGCACGCTCACGCCGGTCAGCGTGGTCACCTGCTTGACGGTTTTCAAAGGGATTCTCCTCTCTGTCTGGTATCGGACGGGGCCCCATCCATTGACGAGTATACGCTATGACGTACCGGGAGAGTCAAGTGTTTTTTCTTTTTTCTCAATATGGTATACTGATAACACCGCAGCCGGAATCCGCCTGTAGAGAAAGGAGCCTCCGCCATGCAAATCCACCGCCTTTTTGAAATCGTTTATCTGCTGCTGGATACCCCCAATATCACAGCCCGGCAGCTTGCGGAACGCTTCGAAGTCAGCGAACGCACCATCTATCGGGATGTGGATGTCCTCAGCGGCGCGGGCATCCCCGTCTATGCCGCCAAGGGCAAGGGCGGCGGCATCCGTCTGCTGCCTGATTACGTCCTGGATAAATCCCTCCTGAACGAAAACGAGCAGGAGGCTATTCTGCTGGGCCTGAAAAGCCTGGCCGCCACCGGCGGCGAGGATCCCGCCGTCACCGATAAGCTCGCCCGCCTGTTCCATAAGGCGGAAGCCTCATGGATCGAGGTGGATTTTTCCTCCTGGGGCCGCGATCCGGCGGAGAAGGAAGCTTTCGACATCCTGAAGGCCGCCATTCTGACCGCCCGCCTCGTTCACCTGACCTATTATAACGCCGCTGGCGAACAGAGCGAACGGGTAATTGAACCCGTCCGCCTGCACTTCAAGGGCGGACGCTGGTACCTGCAAGCCTATTGCCGTACCCGCCAGGCCTGGCGCACCTTCCGGCTCTCCCGCATCGGCCGCGCCGAGCGGCTGGAGGAATCCTTTCCGCCCCGCCCCGACGGCCCGCCGCCGCTGGAAGCCGCCGCGCCGCCCGCCGCCGTTACCGCCCTGTCCCTGCGCTTCGCCCCCACGGCGGCCTACCGGGTGTTCGACAGCTTCCGCCGGGAGGATATCCGGCGGGAACAGGACGGTTCTCTGTCCGTGTCCGTTTGGTATCCGGAGGATGCCTGGGTCTATGGCTTCCTCCTTTCCTTCGGCGGGGAGGTGGAGGTGCTTTCTCCGCCGCATATCCGCCGCATCCTGAAAGAAAAAGCCCGAGATGTTCTCCGGTTGTATGCAGAATATGACACGTAATTGTCTGGTTATCCTAGGTATACTGGAAGCATCACACAGGACAAGCCGCGCCCTGCACGTTGTCCGGAAAGAAGGAAGTTTCCATGACCTATGAAGTTGTCCAGCTGAACGCCAAAACCATCGTCGGCCTGCAAGCACGCTCCTCTAACACCGATCCCCATATGGGGGAGATAATCGGTGACTTGTGGGAGCGGCTGTACGCCGGTCTTTACGAGGCCATTCCCGGCAAGGTCAACGGCAAAAGCATCGGGCTGTACACCGGCTATGCCGGCGACTCTTATGACGTGGTCGTCGGCTGCGAGGCGGTTCCCGGAGAGGCGCTTCCCGCCGGGGTCGTCCAGGCCGTCATCCCCGCCGGCCGGTATGCCAAATTTGTCGTACACGGCGATGTGCAAAAGGACGTGGCCGCTTTCTGGGAAAAGCTGTGGGCCATGGATCTGCCGCGCGCCTTCACGGCGGATTTTGAGGAATACCAGCCCGGCGGCGATATGCAGCACGCGGAAATCCACATCTATATTGCCCTGAAATGAGGGAGATCCTGTGACCGAGAAACTGGATTATAAAAAAGCCTACCCCCGCTTCTACGCCCCCGGCCGGAAACCGGAACGGGTGCTGGTACCGTCCATGCCCTTTTTGATGGTGGACGGCCGGGGCGCTCCTGACAGTCCCGCCTACCAGGCTGCCGTGCAGACTCTGTATGCGCTGACTTTTACTATGCTTAAGCATGTAGGGGACAGCGCGAAGCGGTGGCCCCTACAAAAA
>URCA01000079.1 GCA_900546265.1 uncultured Oscillospiraceae bacterium
TCGGGCCGCTTTCCATAGCGGTCGTTTTCGTCGTTCCAGGTTTTTTCGCCCGCAACCGTCACGGTTTCCGGCTTGTGGATATTGGTGAGGGTGAAGCCAACGGCGGCGTCGCCCGCAATCTGCGGCGTGTAACCGCTGACGGACTCCTCCTGGACGGTATAGACGATCTTGGCGCCCTGGCTGTATTCGTCCAGGCCGTCAAAGATCCCACGCCATCCGTTGCCCTCGTTGAGCAGGAGCCTCCTGCCGATTGCCACGCCATCCGCCAGAAGCTCGACGGCGATTTCATCCGGCCTGACGCCGTCCTGATTGTCTGCATCCTCCCATACCTTGGTCACGCTGACGCTGGTTTTGGGCGGAGTATAGCGGTTGGTGATATCAAAGCCCGTTACCTCGGCGGTATAGCCCGGCACCGCATCCTCGACGATGGTATAGTCGATCTCCACGCCGTTTTCGTACTTGGGCAGGCCGCCAAACGTCCAGGCCCAGCCGTCCTGCTCCGTGACGGTCTTTTCCGCCTTCTCCACCCCGTTGGCCATCAGATGGATGGTGATGCTGTTCGGACGCATGCCTTCCTGGTCGTCCTGATCATCCCATGTCTTTTTGCCGGAGAGGCTGACGGTCTCCGGCGTATGCCGGTTGGTCACGTCAAAGCCGTCAATCTCCGAGGCGTATCCCGTCGGCACCGGGTCCTCGGTAAGCGTATAGGCGATCTCCACGCCGTTTTCGTACTTGGGCAGGTTGGTGAATGTCCACCTCCAGCCGTCCTGCTCCGTCACGGTCTTTTTCGCCTTTTCCACACCATCAGCCAACAGGTGCACGGTGATGCTTTCCGGGCGCAGGCCGTCCTGGTCGTTTGCATCATCCCAGGTCTTGGCGCCGGAAATATCGATCGTTTCAGGCTGGTTGGATACATGAACCGCCTGATTGGCGCTGGTTACGCTCGCGCCGGGCACGTTGACGACCCACGCCGGTTTTGCGGTTGCCGTTCCCTCGTAGGGAAGCAGCACATTCTCCGCGCTTTCCGCGTCTGCGCCGTCCAGCAGATAGCCGGGTGCGGCGTCGCCTTCCTCGATGACGTAGACCTGGTACCAGTTGAGCGTTCCAAAGGAGGCCTTGCCCTGATCGTCCGTACGCACGGTCGTAAGCAGCGTGGTATCGTCAAGCGCGGCGGCCTGCGCGGCCTGCACGCTGTCGAAGGGACCGTACAGCCTGAACTCCGCGCCGGCAACCGGAGCACCGCTCATGGCGTCGGTTTTCAGCACAGACAGGTTGCGGCTCAATATAAGGCCGATATCCTTGGTGTTGTCAAAAACATCGCTGGTGGCGTAGAGGTAGAAGCGCTCCGAAACGAAACTTCTTTCGGATGCCCTGACGAAGTTGTTGTCTATGGCCTCATTCGCATAGGCGCCGCCGGGAAGCAGCGTGTTTGGATCACGGGAATAGCCGGTTTGCTTGCCCGGATTTCCGCCTCCAAGGGAGGTGACCTGCGCGATCACGCCGCCGGTTTCCGGGATGGTAACGGCAAGGTTGTACGTCTTGGGCGCGCTTCCCTTCAGCCAGGCGGGATTGAGAGGGTTGTTCCGGGCCGTGCCGCTGTAGAGCTGGTCTGCGGTTGCGCCGCCCTTGGGATCGGCGGAATCCAGGCCGTCAAAGGTATAATTGGCGTCCCAGCCGGAAGGCTTGCTGTAGCTGGTCGTGCCGCTGGCGCTGGAGGACGTTCCCTCAAAGCTGTTCAGCCTGACTTCAATGCAGTCCAGCAGCTTTTCGACGATCGCATCCCCGCCCAGGTCCGCCACCGATTCTCCGCTTTCCCAGACGCCGTTGGCATTCTTGTCAATCCAGACATGCCCGCCCACCTTGACCGGTTCGGGCAGAATGGTGGCGGAAACGGAGTTGGAGCTCAGCATCTGCCCCGGCGTCGCGGAATCGATCCCCTGCCCGGAGCCAGTTCCTTCGATATAGCGCGAGAACTGGCATACAAAGTCATTGACCGCGTTTTGCCACGCACGGTTTTGGAGCTCCTCCGGAGTGAGTTCGCCCACGGCCATGCGGTATTCGACAATGTAGCTTTCGCGCGAGGCCAAGGCAACCGCCGCGTCCTTGCGGACCGCCACCGCGATGGCCGTGACGGTTCCGCCCGGGGTATCGCTCCAGCCGGCAGGAAGCGAAGCTGTGTCGTATTTCAGCTTTTCTACCGAGCTGTAGACGTCGGCCGCGCTGGCGATATCGCTCTGATAGTAGAAAACCCTGTATGGAACTGCGCTGCTTCCTCCGTCTTTATCAATCCGCGTAACGCCCGTCACGCTGCCGAAATTCATGCCCCACGCGCTGCCTCTGGAGGCGCCGGCAGCGGTTTCATCCCCGCTATGGGGCAGGATAGACAGGCGTATTCCGCGAGCCTGGCAACGGCGCTCCGCTGTTGATCGAGCAGGCTGTGCGCGTAGCAATCCAATGTCGTTTTTGCGGAGCTATGGCCTAAAAGCTGGCTTACGGTCTTTATGTCCACACCCATCTCCAGAAGACGGGTGGCGTAGCTATGCCGCAGGGTATGGAAATGCACGCCCATAATGCCAGCCGATTCACAACGTCTGTAAAATGGCGCTGAATGGTACGCGGATCTGCTGCGCGCATCCCCGTGCGGAACACATTCCCCGTGGACAATTCCCCAGGCGGCTGCTGTTGCATGCGTTTTTTCAGCCGTTCCAAAAGAAAGGCGGGAATGGGAATCGTGCGGCATGAGCTGTAGGTTTTGGGCGAACCGACCGAAAGATGGGTTTTCGCGCATGCTGCGGTCAGGCAGTCGCTGTAATCCATCCGCTTTAGCCGCTACACGGTCCGGCAGATTGTAGCCGTTCCGTTTTCCCAGTTGATATCCGTCCATCGGAGCCCGCAGATTTCCCCCAGACGCATTCCCGTATACATGGCGAAAAGCGCGGTCAGATCTTCCTGCTGACTTAGCGTTTTTTCCACACGGCGTTGTTCTTCACGGCTCAACACGCGCTGCTGCACCCTCTCTCCCCGCATCACACGAATTTTTCTGCACGGATTTCGAACGATGAGCCCATCGTCGAGCGCCGCTCGCATCGCGGAGGAAAGCAGCCGGTATATGCCTCTGACCGTATTCTCCCCCAAGTCCTTTTCATGCAGGCATTCCAGGAACGAAGAAACCGTCAAGGGGGTTACCGCCGTGATTTTCATCTTTCCCAGGCAGGGCAGGATATGCCGGTTCATCTGGTTCAGATAGGTCAGATAGGAGGAAGTCTTTATAACGCCAAGCAGATCGGTTTCCATCCAGTACCGCATCCATTTTTCGACCGTTATCCCACGGAAAACCGCCTGCATATGGGCGGGTTTCTGAAACTCGGCCTTCTTTTCCAGCAACCTCATCTTTACATCCGCATAATGCATACCATACACATACCCAAATCTTGTGGCTCCGTTGGCCTTTTTGCCGGTTACATATCGTCCCTCATACCGTCCGTCCTTGCGTTTGTAGCTGTTTTCTCCATGCCGTGCCATAATGCACACCTCCTGATAAATAAATTTGGTAAAGCGTTTTCAGCTTTTCCATCACATGTCCGGGCGCAGAAATTGCAGCGCCGTATGAAAGCCAAGCCGACGGCGGTTTTGACGGCTTATTCTCGAAATGCTTTTTGGGATCGCCTGACAACGTTCCAAAAAGGAAACGACAGGAAACGAAATACATTTTTAATGACTACATCCATTTTTTTGTTGTTTCAATGAAGCCTTTGTGGTATAATATGTATGATAGGGGTATATATAGGTTGCTCGCTTTTACAAATGAGCCGTTTGACGTGGAATGATAGATTCTGCGGCAACCGCATCACATCCAGATAGCCTTTTCCCACCTCCTTCACACCTTGTTTTCCGGGGCGGATCGGGGCTTGTTTGCTGTGGTTTTTTGATTCACCTCCTTTCTTTGCGGGCACACGGCCGATTTTTGGCATGAGTCCAGGTAAAACCGGCCGTCTGGGAAGTAACAAAAAAGGATAGAAAAAAGGGCGTGTTGCAGAAAGCAATTTCTGCGGCACGCCCTTTTTGCAAACAAATCAAGAGAAAAACGGCAACATAGCGTCAAAAGCGGCAACATAGCGTCAAAAAGCAAGCATCCAAAGCCAAAAGAGGTATAAGAAGCCAGGGCTGTCGAAGAACAGACCCGCATGTGGATAGCTTTTCAATTTTTATGAGCACTACGAAACCATTTTGAGAGACACTCGCGTTTTAAGCCGGTTGTGTTCCCGTTTCATCCATAGCTTTTTGAGGTCAAACGCCAGGGCCAGGAAGAACAGTTCCGTGCGAATATTGCCTTTGCCTCTGGTGAGGAAGCGGCGAAACCCAAAATCGTTTTTGAGCAGCGCAAACGCGCCTTCCACTTGAATAGAGCGGCACAGACGCAGATGAATGCCGCGCTGGGATGAAATATTGCGTGCAGCCTGTTCGCGCTTTTCCCAGAAGGTTCTTTGCAAAACAACTTCCTTGGGCTGATTGGGGTCTTTTGCCCGACAGCATTGCGCACGGCAGGGACAACCGGCGCAGTCCTCGCAGCGATACCATGCGGTGGTTAGAAATTGGCCATTTCGCTGCTCCGTCATTTCACGCCTGAGCTTCAGTTTTCGCCCCTGCGTACAGATGAAACAGTCATCGTCATGACAATAGGCCATGTTTTCGATCCGACCGATCTGTCTTTTGAATTTCTTTGTCTTCTTCTGGTCGTAGTTGGTGGGCTTGATGAAACAAACCTGTCCGTTCTGCGCCAGATACAGGTAGTTTTCCTGACTTTCATATCCCGCGTCCGCGACGCACTCTTCATAGGGCTTTCCATGCTTCTCCGCCAGTTTTCGCATCATGGGACGGAACGTCTTTGCGTCGCCGCGGTCTGAGAATGCCTCCAGACCCGTGATGTATTCGCTGTTGACCGCGATCTGGACGTTATACCCGGGTTTGAGCTGCCCATTGCGCATGTGATCTTCCTTCATCCGCATGAAGGTCGCGTCCGGATCTGTTTTGGAATAGCTGTTGCGGCCCTCGCCCATGATGGCCAGCTTCCGTTCGTATGCTTTCCAGCGTTCCAGCAGCGTCCATTGTTCTTCCCATTCGCGCTGCTGCGGACTTTTGCGTTTGCCGCTTCCGTGTACGAAAAGGATATGCCGCCGTTCTTCCTCCAGCCTGGAACCGATGGCGGAAGCGCTCTTCAGCCCTGTTCGTTTTTCCAGTTCCGCCTTTACCTTTGCCAGGTGCTTTTGGATGGGTTTGCGCCACACAAAGGTGTACCGGCCGGCAGCGCTTTCCAGCTTTGTCCCGTCGATGTATACCGTTTTGTGGTCTGTTTCGCCCATGTCCTCCAGTTTCTTCACAAACTGATAGAACAGGTCCTCCACCACTTCCCGGCAGCGGCCCGTGCGGAAACGTGCAAACGTCGTGTGATCCGGCGCTTTTTGATCCTCCAGCAGCCATCTGAAGTCGATCCGATATTGACAGGCTTCCTCCAGCTTCCGGCTGGAATAGATCCCACACAGATATCCATGGACCATGACCTTGAACAACACCCGTGGATCCGCTGCCGATTTTCTCCCTCTGGGCGAATACGCTTTGTACAGTTTCCCGTACTCCAGTTCCTCAAGCTGCGCGCTTAGCAGGCGGACAGGCGCGTTCTGTGGTAGGGTGATTTCCGAATTCAGCGCAAAAACCAGTTGACCGTGCCGCTCAAATACCTTATACTGGTCTTGCTTTTGATGGATTTTTTTCACTCATTTATCTTAAGCGAAAAGACGAGGTTTGGATACCCTTTTGCGGTTCCTTACCTCGTCTTTTTTTGTTGGGGTGTTTTGCAACACGCCCAATCTGAGTATGGAGGTTGACTCGGGCATGGATACGGCGGTCTGCTGACCGCGGTTTGCGTATTGATGTTTTTCTATTTTGCCCACGACTGTTTTGGGCCTATTTGACTTCGCTTTTGCGAATGATCAATCTATCCCAAAAGATTTATATATCTGCCCGCCGGCTTTCAGCTTCCGGTAATGCTCATTGAGAGATCGCTTAATGTTGCCACCAAACCTTACGTTATAGCTGCTCATCAGGCCGTCATAGATAATTCTTCCCTCAAATGGAATGAGAACTGTTGTGACGGCCTGTGGGAGTGGCGCACCCCGGAGCATTTCTTCCCATGCCGAATAGATGCCACAGACGATATAAGCGGCATCTTCTCGATACGATGGAATGAAAATAGAGCCCGACTTCAGGTGACGAAGGATCATGAATGTATCCTCCACCGAGTTCTTCCAGCCCGAAACGGTTTTCAGTTCGGAATTGGATAATTGGTGAGGGTTTGTCTTAACATATGAATCGATCAGGCTTCGGTTCTCCCAGAGCTTTTCCCGAATTCTGAGAATAGACTCGACCGGCAGACCCTTAGGAGAACGCATGCCGTAGAGTTGACTGTCGATCCGATATTCATGGTTGACGAAATCCAGCAATGAAATCCATAGAGAATAGAAATGTTGAGCCTGTCCGGCTTCCAGAATCATACCCGTTCCTCCCGATTTTTGAGTACTGCGTTGGCTATGTTGCCACGCACAAGCCGCATAACAGCCTCAGATCGGAAGAGCAC
>URCA01000080.1 GCA_900546265.1 uncultured Oscillospiraceae bacterium
TGGTGCAGAAGAACAGACTGAATATCTACGACATCCCCATCGCCGAGGTGCTGGAGCAGTACATGGACGCCATCCGGCGGATGCAGGAGGTGGATTTGGACGTGGCCACCGAGTTCTTGGACATGGCAGCCCGTCTGGTGCAGATAAAATCCTCCATGCTGCTGCCCCGCCACGAGGAGGCGGAGGCGCTCAAACGGGAGCTCACCGGCGAGCTTATCGAGTATAAGCTCTGCCAGGAGGCGGCCCGCCGCCTGGCCGCCCGCAACGTGGGAGGCGACATTTTCACCAGGGAGCCGGAGGAGTTTGAGCCGGACATGACCTATCGCCGCACCCACGCTCCGTCCGAACTGCTGGACGCGTATCTCGCCGCGGCCGGCCGGGGCAAGCGCCGGCTTCCGCCGCCGCCCCAGGCTTTCAGCGGCATCGTGGCCCGCCGGATTGTGTCGGTGTCCTCCAAGATCATTTTCGTGCTCCGCCGCCTCTACCGCCGGCCATGCGTGTCCTACGATTCGCTGTTTGACTCCGCGTCCAACAAGTCGGAGCTGGTGGCCACCTTCCTGGCCCTGCTGGAGCTGGTGAAGGCCAAGCGGATCGCCGTGGACGGCGAGGGCGCGGCCCAGAACGTGCGGATGCTGGAGCGGGACAATGCCCGCCGCGCCGCGAAAAGGGGAGCTGAGCATGGAAATTAAGGAATACCAGGCGGCCATCGAGGCCGTCCTGTTCGCCAGCGGGGAGCCGGTTGCCGCCACCCGCCTGGCAGAGGTGCTGGAGTTGGATCTGGAAACCGCCGTCCGCCTGGCCGACGACTGGCTGCAGGACGTCAACACCCGGGGCGGCGGCCTGCTGGCCGTCCGTCTGGGAGACAAATACCAGCTGTGCACCAACAAGACGTACGCGGGTTACGTCCGCCGCGCCATGGATATCCGGCGCAACACCCCGCTGTCCCAGGCCGCTATGGAGGTGTTGGCCATCGTGGCCTATAACCAGCCGGTGACCAAGGCTTTCATCGAGCAGGTGCGCGGGGTGGACTGCGGCGCGGTGGTGCAGGGCCTGGCCGCCAAGGGCCTGATTGAGGAAAAAGGCCGCCTGGAGCTGCCTGGGCGTCCGCTTCTCTACGGTACCACGGCGGATTTTCTGCGCTGCTTCGGCGTCTCCACCCTGGACGAGCTGCCGCCCCTGCCTCAAAAAGAGGAGGACGGCATGGTGGAAACCACGCTGGAGGAGGTCATCGAGGAAGCGGACGGCGAGCCGCCATCCGACGGCTGACGATAAAATAAGAGGGAAAGGGGCGATGGCGTGGCCTTTATCATCTGGCTGTCGGTTTTGGGGGTGGTGCTGCTGATTGCCCTGGCCCCCATCACCCTGCGCGCCGCGTTTGACGGCGAACTGCTGGTGCGGCTGCGCATTTACGGCATTCCCTATACGATTGCGCCCCGAAAAAAGCGAAAACGTGCGAAAGCGGCCGGGCGCAAATCCGGAAAAATTTCAAAAAAAGCGATAAAAGCCGATAAAAAGCGGCGAAAAAACGACCCCCTGAGCATTTCGCAGATGCTCAAGGAGGACGGCGTGGGCGCGGTGCTCGCCTATCTGAAGGGCATGGCGTCCCTGATGAACACGCTGGTGCGGCGGATATTAAACGCCATAACGGTGGATCGCTTTCATCTCTCCCTGACCGTGGCCGGCGGGGACGCGGCTGAGACCGCTCTTCTCCACGCCGCCGCCTGTTCCATCGTGTTTCCCGCCTTATCTTCTATGCAATATGTGCTGAAAATCCGCCGCCGGGAGGTGCGGATTCAGCCGGATTTTGTGAATGGAGAAAACCAGGCGTCGTTTGATATCCGGCTGCGATCCTGCCCGGCGCGTATTTTGTGGGCGGGGCTGCGGTTTTTGGTGGCATATATTGGCAATACTATCCGGGAACGGGAACAAGAAGCACAAACCGAACCGCCGCGGCCCAAGGCGCCCGCGGCGAAATGACGAGTACAGGAGGAATGGCAAATGGATAAGAACAACAGCGTACAGGGCCTGCTTGGCGCGTCCATGGAAAAAATCAAGGAGATGGTGGACGCCAACACGGTCATCGGCACCCCCATCAACGCCGCAGACGGCACGATTTTGATCCCGGTGTCCCGGATTTCCTACGGGTTTGCCTCGGGCGGCTCCGATTTGCCCAACAAGGCCAATGCCGAGCTGTTCGGCGGCGGCAGCGGCGCGGGCATCAACATCACGCCCATCGCCTTTCTGGTGATCGCGAACGGGGATGTCAAGCTCCTGCAGCTGGTGTCCAAGCCGGATTCCACCGATCGCCTGGTCAACCTGGTCCCGGATCTGGTGGATAAGGTGACTGGCCTGTTCAAGAAGGACAAGGATAAAGAGAAAACCGAAGGGGAAGAGACCGACGTCCAGCCGGAGGATTGACCCGTTTCGGTGCATGTATCGCCACCTGCCTGCATATGTCTAGTCGTGGGTAGGTGGTTGATTTGTTTAAACAGATACTCAGTGCGGCGGCCTGTCTCGGCCTTCTATTCGCGGCGGCCCCGGCGAAGGCGGAGGGGCAGAAGCCGGAAAGCCTGTCGTCCCTGTCCGCCGTGCTTTACGAGCCGGAGTCGGGACGGGTGCTGTACGAGAAGGACGCCCATACGCCCCGGCCCATGGCCAGTACCACCAAGCTGATGACGGCGCTGCTGGCTATGGAGAACGCGGCCCCTGATCAGAACGTGGTCGTGACCCGGGAAGCCATTCTGGTGGAAGGGTCGGCCCTGGGGCTGCGGGAGGGCGACAACATATCCATGCTGGATCTGGTGACCGGCCTGCTGCTGGAATCGGGCAACGACGCGGCCAACACCATCGCGCTGACCGTGTCGGGCAGCCTGCCCGCTTTTGCGGAGAAGATGAACCAGAAGGCCAAAGAGCTGGGGATGAAGGACTCGGTATTCGTTACCCCCTCCGGCCTCGACCAGGGAGGGCATTCCTCCTCAGCGTACGACATGGCCCTGCTGGGGGCGGCGGTGATGCGCAATCCGGCGCTCGCGGCCATCTGCGCCAAAAAAAGCGCGGTCATCGAGCTGGGAAACCCCAAGCACAAGGCGACGGTGGTCAACCACAATAAGCTGCTGAACCTGTACCCCTACGCGGTGGGGATGAAGACCGGCTTTACCAAAAAATCCGGGAAGTGCCTGGTGTCCTCCGCCAAGAAGGACGGGGTGACCCTGGTGGCCGTGACGCTCAATGGCGGGGACTACTGGAACGACCATATCAAGCTGTTCGACTACGGCTTTTCCCAGGTGGAAGCGGTGCAGCTGGAGGCGCCCTGCCTGCCCGACATCGCGGTGACAGGCGGGTGCACAAGCCGGGTGCAGCCCCGGATGGAAAAGCCGCCAGCCGTCACCCTGCTCAAGGGGGAGAAGGAAAAGCTGGTCGTGCGGGTGGAGCTGGACGCCTTCGAATGGGCGCCGGTGGCCGCGGGGCAGCCCCTGGGAAGCGTGCGGTATCTGGTGGGCGATCGGGAGTTGTGCCGTCTGCCGGTGACCGCGGCGTATACCGTGGACGCCCGGCCGGTGGCGGGCTATAAGGACCAGGCGAAGCGCTGGTTTATGAAGCTGCTGCGCGAATTGCTGCGGTAATCCGCACTTTTGCGCGCTTTGATACGACAAAGAAAAGGAAGAAAACGATGGCGGAAGTACGATTGCAAAAGCTGCTTTCCGAGAGAGGTGTGGCCTCCCGGCGGAAGGCGGAGGAGCTCATCGAGCAGGGACGAGTCAAGGTCAACGGCCGGGTGGCGAAGCTGGGAGACAAGGCGGACGATCGCCGGGACGTTATCCTGGTGGCCGGCAAACGGCTGGGCCGGGCGGAAGCGCCGGTGTACATCCTGCTCCACAAGCCCCGCGGCTATATCACCACCATGAGCGACGAAAAGGGCCGCAAGTGCGTGGAGGAGCTGGTGCGGGACGTGGGGGTGCGGGTGTATCCCATCGGCCGGCTGGACAAGGACTCCGAGGGGATGCTGCTGCTGACCAACGACGGGGATTTCGCCAACGCGATCATGCACCCCGCCTCCCATGTGCCCAAGCGCTACCGGGTCACCCTGCGCGCGGCCATCAGCGACGAGCAGATCCTGAAATTTGAGGAAGGGATCCTGCTGGACGGACGCAAGACCGCCCCAGCAGAGCTGACCGTCGTCAGCAAGGAGCCGGAGCGTTCCGTGGTGGAAATTGTGCTGTACGAGGGGCGCAACCGGCAGATTCGCCGGATGTGCGAGACCATGGGGCTACAGGTCGCGCGGCTGCGCCGGGTATCCATCGGCGGGGTGAAGCTGGGGATGCTGCCGGCGGGCAAGTGGCGCTATCTGGAGCCTAAGGAGGTCCGCACCCTGGTACAGGCCACCGGCGTGACCCAGAAGGTGGCCGCCGCCTACATCAAGCAGGGAAGGAGTCCCGTCCATGGTGAGCATCGAACCGGCCGATAAAGGGACGGCGGCGGACGGATCCGTCCGCTTGGTTTACCGGGACGGCGGCAGGGAGTGCGGACAGGTCGTTTTTCGGACAGAGGGCCCCGGGGCTCAGCTGTTGCAGGCGACGGGGGAGAGCGCTCTCATCCTAGACGCGCTGGTGCGCGCGGCCCTCAATGCCGCCGATTTGGCCGGCGCGCGGGAGATGGTCTGCCAGGTCCCCGCCCTATATCCCGCGCTGTCTGCCGTTGGTTTCGTCAAAAGCGACAAGGGAATGGGGATTCAAATTCGTGAATTTTTTAACCATCCCTGCTCACATCCGTAGGAAAAGACTTGTACTTTTTGGAAGTCTACGGTATAATAGAACTAATTTGCGCGACGAACCGCCCGGCTGGCGCAGAGCAGGGAAAGAGGGGGAAACCCTCCTTCCTCTCCGGCCGGAACCGGGTGGGGAAGCGCTTGGGTTTCATTCGATAGGAGGAAGCAGAGTATGAACATGCAGAATCAGCTCCAGAAGCTGGCCGATGCGGTTGCCGCGCGGGAAGGCTCCCCGGCGAGGGAGAGGCTGCTGCAGCTTTTCGACGCGGGGACGTTCGTGGAAATCGATCGGCTCGCGGCTGACGGGGACAAGCCCGCCGAAGCGGCGGCCGGATACGGGACGGTGGACGGCTCCCCCGTCTACGCATTCGCGCAGGATCCCTCGGTCTGCAACGGCGCTGTCGGCCGGGCGCAGGCGGCGAAAATCCGGAAGATTTACGAGTTGGCCGCCCAGAACGGCGCCCCCGTCGTGGGAATTTTCGACAGCGACGGCGCCAAGCTGGGCGAAGGCATCGACGCGATGGACGCCATTGCGGAAATCCTGCTGGCCTCCAACAACCTGTCCGGCGTGGTGCCGCAGATTGCGGTGCTGGCCGGCCCCTGCATCGGCTCCTCGTCGCTGATCGCCGCCAACGCGGACGTGACGGTGGCCGTGGAGGGCGCAGCCTATAGCCTGAATGTCGGAGACGACGACGCTAAAGCCGCCGTCCAGGCCGACACGGTGGAGGACGCTCTGCTGAAAGCCCGCGATCTGCTGAATCTCCTGCCCTCCAACAACCTGGCCAGCGCGGCGCTATACGAGGCCGATGCGGCGGCCATGCCCGCCTGCGAGGACATCGCGGGTGTGGTGGACGCGGTGGCGGACGCCGGCACGGCGCTGCGGCTGTACGAGGGTTCCTCCTGTGAAACGGTTCTGGCCCGGGTGGGCGGCTCGGCCTGCGGTCTGGTTACCCTGGCGGGCGATAAAATCGGCTGCTGTGCAGCGGCCCGGCTGGCCCGGTTCGTCCGGCTGTGCGACGCTTTCTCCCTGCCGCTTATCACCTTTGTGGACGCGGCCGGGTTCGAATGCCTGCAGGGGGCGGCCAAGCTGTCCCACGCCTATGCCGAAGCCACCACGGCCAAGCTGACGGTGGTGACGGGGCGTGCCTACGGCCCGGTGTACATTGCGGCGGCCGGCAAATCGGCCGGCGCCGACGTGGTGCTGGCCTGGCCCTCGGCGGTGATTTCGCCGCTGGCTCCCGAAACCGCCGTGCATATCCTGTGGCAGGATAAGCTGGCGGCCATGACCGACCCGACCAAGGAGCGCCCGGCGCTGGCGGAGGAATACGCCGAAACGGCCTGCTCGCCCCTGGCGGCGGCCGCGGACGGCTTCGTCACCGACGTCATCCCCCCCGCCGAAACCAAGGCCAAGCTGGTGGCGATGATGGATATGCTTTCCGGCAAACGTGTGTCCCGCCTGCCCAAGAAGCATTCCAACCTGCCCCTGTAAACGGTACAGCGGAACAGAGCGGGGAATCCCCCGCCAAGCCTGCATGAAAATAGGAGGAACAACGATGAAACGGTTCAATATTTCGGTCAACGGCCACGCTTACGATGTACAGGTGGAGGAAGTCGCCGCCGGCGGTGCGACGGCTGCCGTTCCCACCGCAGCCCCCGCCGCGCCTGCTGCTCCGGCTCCGGCGCCCG
>URCA01000081.1 GCA_900546265.1 uncultured Oscillospiraceae bacterium
TTGAACCCCACGAGGACGGGTTCTGCCTCGCCATCCCCGCCGAGGGCGTGGCGCGCGTGGTGGCGCAGGCTCCCGCCGCCGCCTTTCTGCGCGACCTGATTCATACCGCCCAGACCCCCGGCGCAACGGCGGATGATCTGCTTGCCGCCTTCCGCCGGCATTCGGATAGGGTACACGTCGAACCCGCCGGCAATGACGAATTCGATCTGTTGGTGTATTTTGAGGACGGCGTGCCGGACGATTTCCGCTACTGCATCGACCAGCACGACGGTTTCGCCAGCTATCACCGCTTTTCCAGAGAGGATTACGAGGCCTTCGGCTTTTGACCGAGCCGCCAGTTCCGCCGGTTTTCTGCAAACAAACAAAATCTTTTTTTCAAATGGAACCTTTGCGCCGTTCCATTCGTCTCTTCCTCTGAAGGCCCCGGCAGACGGCCGGGCGCCGCCCAAAGGAGGATGCATGAAGATGAAGAAGAACCGCTTTTTTGCCCTGGCGCTCTCGCTGCTGATGGCGTTGGCCCTGCCCCTTGGCGCTTTTGCCGAGGAGAATGAGCCCGACACCCTGCTGGAAGGCCTGGTGACGGAGGTGCTTGAGCAGGGCTTTGTGATGGAGGATATCGAGCTGGGCAGCGTATTGCTCAACGTGGACGAAACCACCGTGATGGACGGCATTCTGGCCGAGGGTGATATCGAGGTGGGCCAGTATGTGTTCGTGGAATACGACGGCCGCCTCACGCGCAGCCTTCCGCCGCAGGCGCATGCCGACCGGGTGGGCTGCTACCGGCTGACCGGCACGGTGGACCTGTCCCTGTCCATGGGCGTGCTGCTCACCGGCGATCCGATTTTTGGCGACGTGATCATCCGTGTGGACGGGTCCATGCCGCATCTGTATCAGGGCATGCCCATCACCGTCTACTATAACGGCGTGATGGCCATGAGCTACCCCGGCCAGGTCACGGCCCGCCACATCGTGGTGCCCGAGCTCACCGGCACCGTCAGCGACCGGGACAGCGCCGGCTTCACCCTGACGGACGCGGACGGCAATGAATACCGCGTGCTGCTCTCCGAGCAGACCTTCACCGGCGTGCTGTCCGCCTCGGTGGAAGATGCGCCCGCCGTGGAGGAGGAGGCGCAGGAGGACGCCACGGAGGAGGAATCCACGGAGGCTGCCGAACCGGCCGCCGACGCCGATGAGCCCGCGGAGACGGACGAGCCCGCCGCGGAGAAATCCGCCGAGGAGGAGGCCGTCACGGAGGAACCCGCCGAGGAGGACCCTGCCACGGACGAGCCTGCCGGTGGTGATGAGGCGGACGCTTCCCAGCCCGCGCCCCTGCCCACCGTGGAGTGGGGCGACGGCGATACCGGTACCGTCTACTACAACGGCGTCATGACCCGCAGCCTTCCGCCCCAGGTGACCGCCCTGGAGGTGCTGGTGCTTCGGGACTGAATACGGCTTTTGGGCGCGGCGCGCATTGCGCCGCGCCGCTTTTTTGTGCTACAATAACCACAGTTCCGCCGCGCATTGCGCGGCCACTCATACACAAGGCGGCCATCCCGCCATGAACCTGCCCCGCCGCACCGGCCCGTTTTTGCTGAAAGGTTTTGCCCTGCGCCAGCTTCACGAGGGCGACAAGGCGCAGATGATGCGCATGCAGGAGGAAGTGCTCTCCACGCTGGCCGACCCCGCGTGGTTTTTCCCTTCGGAGGAATGGGAGTTTGACGAATGGCTGCAAAACAGGGAAGCGTTCGGCTACTTCGACGGGGACGTGATGGCAGGCTACGCGGCCATGGCTTCGTGGCGCACGCGCGGCGACCGCGGCTACGCCCGCAAGCTGGGCGAACCGGAGGAAAACACCTACGATTTTCACGATGTGCTGGTGCTGCCCCGCTATCAGGGCCGCGGCATGCACACCCGCTTTCTGAACCTGTTTGAGGAGATGGCGCGCGCCATGGGCGGGCGCGCCATCTACGCCACGGTAGACCCCGGCAACAGCGCGTCCTGGCACAACTTTGAAAAGACGGGCTACGCGCTGGTCTGCACCCGCCCCGCCTATGACGGGCGCATGCGCCGGTATTACAAACGCACGCTGGACTAGCATTGCAGGAGGCGCGGAGCATGGATGCCGCTTGTCTTGAAAAACTGGCTGCTGATTTTACGCTTGAATCGCCGCTCAACCAGGTGGTGATTGAACAGAGCGGGGAGGCGCTGACGCTGTTCGACCCTCCCCTGCTGGGCTACGCCCGCGCCATGGACCCGCTGTTTGAGGTGTTTCTGGCCCCCGGCGTCATTGGGCCGCACTATCGCACGCCGCGCCGGTGGCTGGCGGGTGCCGAAACGGTGGTGAGCTTTTTCCTGCCTTTCAGCCAGGCCGTGCGAGTCCGGAACCGTGCCGCCCGGTCGCTGCCCAGCCAGGCCTGGCTCTACGGTCGGGTGGAGGGCCAGCGATTTGTGGAAGCGCTGACCCTGCATCTGCTGTCGGCGCTCCGGGACGCGGGCTTCGAAACTGTCGCCCCCTCGCTTTCGCCGGATTTCTGGACGGTGTCCGAACCGGAAACAACGGATGGACCCGCCTTTACCAGCAACTGGTCCGAGCGGCATGCCGCCTACGCCTGCGGCCTGGGCACCTTCGGCCTCTCCAAGGGGCTTATCACCCGGCGCGGCATGGCCGGGCGCTTCGGCAGCCAGGGCACGCTGGGGGTTCGCAAGCTGCTGCGCACGCGCGGCGGCCGCATTTTGTTCATCTGCTATGACCCGGCGCGCGGCCCGCTGACACGTCAGGTCTTTACCGCGCTGGTGGATCTGTGCCTGACCGAGGCCCTCAGCCGCGTGGAGCGCGACGGGACCGTAACTCTCCTGCTGGACGGGCCCTGCGTGCTGGGCCGCCTTCCGCATCTGGAGGACGCACTTTCTTTGGGGCGCGCCAGGGGCCTGCGCATCCTGATGGCCGAAACCGGCGTGGGCGCCATCAAGGCGCGCTATCAGGCCGCGGCGGGTCCCATGCTGGGGCAGATCGGCGCCACCGTGGCCTTCCGGCTCTGGGACCGCGAAAGCCGCGCCTATGTCAAGAGCCTCTACGGCCGGCACCGCGCGGTGGAAAGCTACCGCTCCACCGTGCAGCGAGGCATGGTGGAACAGGTGATGGACGAGCACGTCATCAGCGACGAGGACCTCACCGCCCTGCAAACGGGCGAGAGCATCATCGCAACGCTTCACTATCCGCCCTTCCTCTTCCGGCTCCGGCCCTATGGAGCGGAGCCCGTCGGGCATTTTTGACGGTCTTTCCTTCTTCAATCCCATCAAAAAAGCGCGGTATCCGAAATGCTTCGGGATACCGCGCTTCAGCCTGTCAAAGAAGCCACATTGCATCGTAGCGAAGTGGCTTCTTGTAGTAGGTGAAGATAGAAAAGCAGAAAAGGTCGCCACTTGTGGAGGGCGAGTTTCTTGAGATTCATCGCAGCAAACTTGAGCTTGACCCATGCGGTAACCGCGGCCAGCCCTCGATATGGAGTATAACGCATTGCGTGTTTCTCTTTGGCGTCTGCAAAGACGCGCTCAATTGTCTGCGAACGCAGAGCGTAGGTTGCCTTGCCCAACGGTGAATGCCGGATGTCTTCTGCCCGCTCCAGATACTCTTGCCAGATATGGCGAGTAACGGTTTTTGTGTACTGCCGGTTTTGCGTACATCTTTCCCGAACTGGGCAGCTTTGACAGATGTAGCCCTTGCTCTTATATTCCCGATATCCTTCACGGTTGGTGGTGGCATAGCTCAAAACCTTGTCTTGCGGGCACAGGATACAATCGTAATATTCATCATATACGTACGCATACCAGGGCAGATTCCCTTTCTTCGTCATCGGCCGTTTGTAGGGAAGCGATGGGATTTTTCCACTATCGAAGATTTGTTTGCAAATCCATGGCGTTTTGTACCCTGCATCCGCTGTAACGACTTGTACTTCCGGATAATGTGCCTTCAGGCGCTCAAATACCGTATCGAATGCTACGCTGTCATGAACGTTACCGGGCGTAATTTCCGTCTCCAATATATAGCCCCGTCTGTCGCATACGGTATGCGCCTCATACGCAAAGCATTTCTTGTGCTCTCCCTTGTGGAATACTCCGCTTTCCGGGTCAGTGGTGGATTCTGCCACCATTTTTTCCTTCCCAGACGCACAAGGTCCGTCATCGTCATCATCCTTCTTCAGCGGTTTCTTTCCATGTGCTGCGCGATCCGCTTCGATTTCCTCATCCAGTTGCTCTTGATAGCGTTTCGCTGCAACCGGTATGGCCTTTTTCATTTGCTTTTTCAGGTTCGCATTCGCTTTGATATGCGTTCCATCCACAAACACGACTTCCGCAGACAGGTATCCTGCCCGGGCAACTTCCTCCAGTATCCACCGGAACATACCTTCGATTACTTCGGCTGTAAATCGATGCCGGAATGCGTAGCTGATGGTTGCAAAGTGCGGCAGCTGCTGCGACATGGTGTACCCCAGAAACCATCGATAGGCCACATTCACTTCCGCATCCCGCATGGTCTGCCGCAGAGAACGGATGCCAAACAGATGCTGGATCAGCACCAGCTTAAACAGAACCACCGGATCACAGCTGGGCCGTCCGTTATCCTCGCAGTACAAGTCTTCTACCAATTCGTATATGCGCGCAAAATTCACCGCTGCGTCGATCTTCCGCAGCAAGTGTCCCTTGGGTACCAGCATATCTGTGCACAGCATTTCTATCGCCTGGCGCTGCTCCGCTTCTTTCTTTAGCATCTTCATCACCTGTCCTTAGTATAACAAAAAAGGCCGCATAATGCGACCTTTTTTGACAGGCTGAGGGGGGACGCATTCTGCGTCCCCCCTTCGTGTTTCAGCTGCGGGAGAGGATGGCCCCGGCGATGCCGCCGCCGGCCACGCCCATGGCCAGGTCGCTCAAATACGCGGTGAAGGGCAGCTGCTGGCCGGAGAGCAGCGCGTAGAGGCCTACGCCCAGCGCCATATAAATCAGGCCCAGCAGCGCGCCCCACATCAGGCTCCGGTCGCCGCCGCGGCCCACCATGACCCACACGCCCGCGAAGATGGAGGCCAGCTTGATGAGCTGGTTGACCACGCGCACGGCGGTGTCGGAGGGCTTGAGCCACTGCATCAGCAGGGCGAAAAGCAGCACGCACGCCAGCGTGACGCCCACGGCGGCCAGAAGGCCGCGAAAGAGGCGCGGGGCGCGGCTGCGGCGCGACCGCCTGCGCGCGGGGCGGGCGGCGGCCGGGGTGGCATAGGTTGCAGGCATAAGAAAAACCTCCCTCTGTTCGCTTTGATACAGGATATGCGAACGGGGGGAGGCTTCATGCCGGGAAAAGCGTCAGTTGAGGACCTCGCTGTCGTTTTCGATGGCGACTTCCTCCACGTTGCGGATGGCCCAGCGGGCAAAGACCAGCTTGACGTTGTCGCGGCCCACGCTGAGCTCGATGGTGTCGTCCTTGATGGAGGTGATGGTGCCGTAGATGCCGCCGATGGTGCACACGCGGTCGCCCGCCTTGAGGGCGGCCAGCATTTCCTTGACCTTCTTGTCCTTCTTCTTCTGCGGACGGATCAGCAGGAAGTAGAACACCACGAACATCAGCACCAGCGGCAGGATCATGCCCAGCATTTCGCCCACGCCCGCGGTGGCGGTGGCGGCGGTCGCGTCCGTGGCGGCGGTGCCGGCGGCGCCGGTGGCGGCGTCGGTCAGGCCCATCAGCATTTGAGAGAGTGCGTTCATCGTTTGGTAAACCCCTTTCCAAAGTGGTAAGGATGA
>URCA01000082.1 GCA_900546265.1 uncultured Oscillospiraceae bacterium
TCGCGCCATGCTGTCGCATGGCAAGAGAGGCCAACGCCGCTGTGGGCGCTCGCTCCCCCAAAAATCGGAGGTTGTTCGCTCCCCTCACCTTAACAAACCAGCCTCCGAAAACGTCGGTTTCGGAGGCCTGGTATCCGTTTCAGCCTCCGCTTTACGGAAGGCTCCGGTTCCTTATTTGCTGCGGTTGGAACGGAAGTTGCTGACCATACCGAGATCCAGGCATTTGCCGGTCCCCATAACCACACAGTCCAGCGGATCCTCGGCCACGTGCACCGGCATGCCGGTTTCCCGGTTGATCAGCACGTCCAGACCGCGCAGCAGCGCGCCGCCGCCGGTGAGCATGATGCCGTTGTTGATGATGTCGGCGGAAAGCTCCGGCGGCGTCCGCTCCAGGGTGGAGCGGATGGCGTCCACGATGGCGCTGACCGGATCGGCCAGGGACTCGCGGATTTCCTCGGAGGTGACGGTGATATTCTTGGGCAGGCCGTCCACCAGGTTGCGGCCCTTGACGTCCATGCTCTCCTCCTCGTCATAGGGGAAGGCGGAGCCCAGGCGGATCTTGATGTCCTCGGCCGTGCGTTCGCCGATGAGGAGGTTATACTTCTTCTTGATGTAGGAAATAATGGCCTCGTCGAAATCGTCGCCGGCGGTACGCACCGAGCAGGAGGTGACGATATCTCCTAGGGAAATGACGGCCACCTCGGAGGTACCGCCGCCGATATCCACCACCATGCAGCCGGCGGCTTCCTCCACCTGGAGGCCGGCGCCGATAGCGGCGGCCATGGGTTCGGCGATCAGCTCCACGTCCTTGGCGCCCGCCTGACGGGCGGCCTCGTCCACGGCGCGGCGCTCCACCTCGGTGACGCCGGAGGGGATGCAGACGATGAGGCGGGGACGGTTGAACAGGGTGCTGTGCAGGGCGGCCTTGATAAAATGCCGCAGCATGGCGGAGGTGACCTCAAAATCGGCGATGACGCCGTCCTTCAGAGGACGAACAGCGGAAATGGATCCGGGCGTGCGCCCGATCATCTCCTTGGCCTCGCTGCCGACGGCCATGACCTCCTCCTTCTTCACATCCACAGCGACCACGGAGGGCTCGCGCATGACGATGCCCTTGCCCCGCATATACACAAGCGTATTGGCTGTGCCCAAATCGATACCGATATCCCGACTGAAAAACATCTTTTCCTCTTCCTTTCCTTGCGGGTTCAACCCCGGCGGGGCGCGTTCCCCGTCTCCAACCAACCTGCCGCCGCGCGTTCCCCGATGGGCCGCGGCAGGGCGAAGTCCCGACCGGACTACTGTATGTGAAAGGGTTCCCGGCTCGTACCGCTATTTTATATATTTGGCTATTAACCCATATATTATATACTGCTGAAAAAAATTTCTCAACTGGGTAAACCAAAATTTTTACAAAAACTTTGGTTTTTATTGACAATGGAAAGAGGATAGGGGCCGTTCGGTCCCTGCGGGCCTGTCCGCGGGGGGAAAAGCCGGCTACTCCTTACCGGCCAGGAAGCGGGCGAGACGGGCGCCGGGCAGGCCCATTACGGTATAGAAATCCCCGCGGATGCCCCGGATGAACCGCATGCCCCGGCCTTGGATGGCGTAGGCGCCGGCCTTGTCCAGCGGCTCCCCGGTGGCGGCGTAGGCGGCCGCCTCCTCCCGGGTCATGGGATAGAACGTCACCTCGGCGGCGTCCACAAATCCGCCGCATTTACCCGGCGAGCAGACCCACACCCCGGTCATCACCATATGGGTTTTCCCCTGCAGGGACAGCAGCATCTCCACGGCCTCGGCCTCATCCCGAGGCTTGCCCAGGGCGCGACCGTCCAGGACGACCATGGTGTCGGCCCCCACCACCAGGCGATTGGGATGGGCGGCGGCCACCTCCTCGGCCTTGCACCGGGCCAGGGCCTGCACCCGTTCGGCGGGAGGCAGGCCGGCGGGGGCGCTTTCCCGCACAGCGGGGCACACCTCGAAGGGGATATCCAGCAGGGTGAGAATTTCCTTGCGCCGGGGGGAGGCCGACGCCAGCAGCAGAGGCATAGCCATACGCCTTATCTCACCTTCTTATACAGCAGCAGGGCAGCGCTTACCAGGATTACCTGCAGCACGTTGACCTGCATTTTAAAGGCAAAGCTTATCTGCACGATAATCAGATTCAGGTTCACCGTATCGAAGCCGACGGATTCGCCCCAGGTGAGCCATTTGAGGAAGCTGACCCCGGCGGTCAGCTGGCCGACCAGGGCGGCGATGACCAGGGCGGCCAGGACGAGAAATATCAGAATCAGGCTGTTTTTCGCTTTCAATGGAACCTTCCTATCCTTTCCGGGCCAGGGACGGCGCTATCGCGCCGCCGGGCCTTGTTGATGGGGGTGGCCGTCTTAAGGGGAGGGCCCCTCTCCTTATTGCCGGCCGGTGGAGCCGAACCCGCCGCCGCCCCGCTCGGTTTCCTTCAGGGAGTCGGCAAGCTCCATGTGCGGCAGGCAGACGGGCATAATCACCAGCTGGGCAATCCGCTCGCCGGGCTGGATGGTATAGGCTTCGTCCGACAGGTTGACCAGGCCCACCCGGATTTCCCCGGTATAGTCGCTGTCGATGACGCCCACGCCGTTGGACAGGGCGAGGCCGTGCTTGACAGCCAGGCCGCTGCGGGCAAAGACCAGGCCCACCGTCTCGGGGGAGGGCAGGCCGATGGCGATGCCGGTGGGCACGGCGGCACGGCCGCCGGGCGGAATGGTCAGCGCTTCGTCCAGCAGGGCGTGCAAATCCGCCCCGGCGCTGCCGGCGGTGGCCCGCTCGGGCGCCTGGGCGCGGGGATCCAACTTTTGAATATATACCGTCATAGGTCTTGTCCTTTCCGCGGCAGCGGTTGCCTGCCGCCCTCCATATGCCGATCGCACCAGGCGACCACATCCTCCAGGAACTCGTCCCGGTTCAGCTCGTTATGCAGCTCGTGCCGGGCGTCAGGGTAGAGCTTGAGGGAGAGATCCCGCACGCCGGAGGCTTTCAGCCAGCCGTACACCTGCCGCGGGCCCTTGCCGTAGCTGCCCACCGGATCCATCTCTCCGGAAAACAGGACGATGGGCAGATCCTTGGGCACCCGGTCGCTCCACTTGGGGCCGGTGACGCTGTCGAGCAGGCGGAAGAGATCCCGGAAGCCCGCGTTGGTAAACACGAAATGACACTTGGGATCCTCCGACGCGTCGGGGTATCCGTCCTTATCCCGGGAGAGCCAGGCCAGCTCGTTGTCGTCCTCGGGGAAGCGGCGGTTATAATTCTGAAACGCCATGGCGTTGAGAAACCGGCCGGTGCGCTTGGGGCCCCGCAGGGCCGTGACGATACCGGCCAGGCCGATGCCCAGCTTGGTCAACGGGTTGCGTCCCGCGGTGCCGCAGCAGATATAGCCCGCCAGCCCCTCGCCGTCCAGGGCGATGACCCGGCGGGTGATGAAGGAGCCCATGCTGTGCCCCAGCAGAAAATAGGGCTTGTCCGGATACCGGCGCTGCATCTCCCGCCGGAGAAGCAGCTCGTCCTCGGCCATATGCTTCCAGCCGTCGGTTTCGCCGAAATAGCCCAGATCCTCCGGCTGCTCCGCGGTGCGGCCGTGGCCCAGGTGATCGTCCCCGCACACCACGAAGCCGCGATCGCACAGGGCCCTGGCAAACCGGTCGTACCGGCGGATGTGCTCCATCATGCCGTGGCAGATCTGGATCACCGCCCGGGGCTCGCCCTCCGATGGCTCCCAGATGGTGGCGTAGAGGGTATGGACGCCGTCCGACCCGGTGAACGACCAGTCCTTTTCCATGCAGTCGGCCATGCTGTTCGCTCCTTTTCCTTACACGTTCTCTGTTCAATATAGTACCGGTTTTTTACAGAATTTGCAACGGCTGCGGCAAAATTCTCCATAACAATTTTGTCACCATGGGGTTTCCAGCAATCTCCCATGGACTTCGCCTGAAAAATCCGGTATGGTGAGGACAGAGACCCTATGCTCATACAGAAAGGATATGGAGATTTTTATGAAATACATACCGTTTGCCGGAAAAATATTTCTGACCCTGCTTCTCAACGTATTGGCCGTGCTGGCGGCCGATCGCCTGGTTAGAACGGCCCATAGACACGAGTAGTCCGACAAAAAAGGGCGGAAATCCGCCGGCGGCTGTGGTATACTGACGGTATTCCAACAGACGGGGGAGAAGGCCATGCCGAAAAAGGGACGGGCGATTGGGCTGGGGCTGCTGGCGGTGCTGGCGGCCGCGGCGCTGGCGATGCTGACGCTGGGCAGGGACAGTCTGCCCGCTTTAGGGCGGCTGTTTTCCCCGGGGCCGGGGATTCTCGACGACCCCGCCGGTTTGGTGCGGCGGGACATGCCGGCGGTGCCCGTACTACTTCAGAAGCCGGAGCTTCCCGCCGGGTGCGAGGCCACAGCGGCGGCCATGCTGCTCGGCGCCTACGGCTACGCCGTTTCCAAGGAGGAGATGGCACGGGCCATCCCCCGGGCCCCTTTCGAAAAGCGGGACGGACGGGTATACGGCCCCGATCCCCGCGACATGTACGCGGGGGATCCCTTTTCGGCGGAGGGGTACGGGGTATACGCCGACCCGGTGGCCGCGGCAATGCAGCGGGAGATCGACCGGCTGGGCGGCGGCGCGTCCGTTTATCTGCTGGAGGCTGAGGACGAGGGAGCGGTACTGGCCGCCGTCGACGCGGGATACCCCGTGTGCATCTGGGCGACCATGAACATGGCGCCCACGCAGAAAGGCAGTTCCTCCTGGTACCTGCTGGAGGACGGGGTGTACACCGACGAAAAAATCGAATGGCTGGGCAACGAGCACTGCCTGGTGCTGACGGGATACGGTGCGGACACCGTGACGGTCAACGATCCGCTGGCGGGAAGGAAAACCTATGGCCGCGCGGTGTTTTTCGCCCGCTGGCGGGAGCAGGGGCGGCAGGCCATCCTGGTGGCGCCGGACAAAAAATAGCGAAAAAATGGCGCGGCGCCCTTCCTTCTCGCGGCCGAATGCGGTATAATAACCTCACGGCGTTCTCCAAAGCCTTGCAGCGCAAGCCTTTGGACGC
>URCA01000083.1 GCA_900546265.1 uncultured Oscillospiraceae bacterium
AGGTGTGTTTGCGAGGCACATGTCCTCGCAAACACCGATCGGTAACCCGCCTCCGTTTTTTTCGTTTTCCGAATGGCGGATTCCCTTTTTCGACAGCCTGAAGCCGGACGGGATTTTTCCCGTCCGGCTCTTCTGTAAACCGTTGACTTTTACTATCGCTTATGCTATAGTAAGGGTAGACAAGGGGCGCTGTGTGAGGAGCCTCTGTCGGCCCCTAGCCCCTACGCTTGCCAGAGCGTAGGGACTATTTTACTTTCACGGCGTTCACCGCTAAGAGCAGGAGCAGGACAGCCAGACAAAGTATGTATCGGGCAACCTTTTTCCCCATCGGCCTCACCTCCCTTCTATCGGAGGTGTGCGCCCCTTACCTGGCACAGTTCCATCGAGATGTCAAAAGCTTTTCCCCGGTTTTTCCGCACCGCTTATCGGACAAAGCCGAAAGTGGTGGCTATATATAGGAAGTTTTCATAATTTTTTTCGGCATTTCTATTGACAGCCTGTCCTCGCGGCTCTATACTGAAGGTAAGCGAATCCCCCGCCTTCAGAAAGGAGCGCGCGTATGAAACAGTCCACCCGACCGGCCGCCGTGACGGCCGCCGTCATCCTGGTGCTGGAGCTGGCCGGCGCCGCCTTCTGGGGGCACGCCGCCCTGCACCGGGAGGCGTACGCGCGGGCCTACAACCTGCTGCCCATCGCGGTGCTGGAGCTGGCGGTGCAGCCCCTCATGCTGGCGGGTGCCGCCTATCTGCTGCTGTGGGCGCTGGACCGGCTGTTCCTATCCCCATATTCATGGCAGAAGAAGACCGATGTCGCGTCCAAGACGCGACAGGGAGGCGCCCTCTGTCCCGTCGGGCGGGTGGCCCTGCGGCTGCTGGCCGCCGCCATGGTGGTGGTATACTTGGCCCTCGTCCTGGGGGGCCTGTTCGGCCGGGTGTCCGGCCTGACGGTCGAGTGGCTGCTGCGGCTGCGGTTCCTGCTGGTGATCCCCGGGGCCGTTCTGTACGCCGGCATGAAAGCGCCGCCCCCCGCCCAGGAGGAGCCGGCGGACTAAACCAGAAAAACGCGCACGGTTTTAGGTGCGCGCCTTTTTAGAAGAAATGGCCCAGCGGAACTCGTTCCGCTGGGCCATTTCTTGCAAAGCGGCGGAACCCGGCCCGGATTCTCCGCTCATGGCGCGCCCCTTAGACCGTGCGCGTTTTCTTATAGGGTAACCGGCTCCTTTTCGGGGACGCGGCTGGCGGCGTCCTCCACGCCGGCATCCTTGGCGCGGATTTCCACCCGGCGGATTTTGCCGCTGATGGTCTTGGGCAGCTCGGTGACGAACTCCACCACCCGGGGATACTTATAGGGCGCGGTGGCCTTCTTGACGTACTGCTGCAGCTCCTTGGCCAGGGCGTCGGAGGGCGGATACTGGCTGGTCAGCACGATGGTGGCCTTGACCACCTGGCCGCGCTCCGGGTCGGGCACGCCGGTGATGGCGCATTCCAGCACCGCCGGGTGCTCCATGAGCACGCTCTCGATTTCGAACGGCCCGATGCGGTAGCCGCTGGATTTGATGATGTCGTCCAACCGCCCGACGTACCAGTAATACCCGTCCTCGTCGATGTAAGCGGTGTCCCCCGTGTGGTAGACCCCGCCCTGCCAGGCCTTGGCGTACAGCGCGTCGTCGTTATTATACGCGCTGAAAATCCCGTACTGCCGCCCGGTTTTGCAGGGGCGCACCACGATTTCGCCCACCTCGCCGGGGGCCACCTCGTTCCCCTGCCGGTCGACGAGGGCCACGTCGTACAGGGGGGAGGGCTTGCCCATGGAGCCGGGGCGGGTCTCGCTGCCCGCCAGGTTGGCGATGAGCAGGGTGGTTTCGGTCTGGCCGAAGCCCTCCATCAGGTGGATGCCGGTGTTCTCGAGAAACCGGCGGTACACCTCATAGTTGAGGGCCTCCCCCGCGTTGGTGGCGTATTCCAGGCTGGACAGGTCGTACCCGTCCATCCCCTCCTTGATGAGGAAGCGGTAGATGGTGGGCGGCGCGCAGAAGGAGGTCACCCGGTATTTCTGGATGATCCCCATCAGGTCGGCGGCCACGAATTTGTCGAAGTCGTAGACCATCACCCGCACGCCCGCCAGCCACTGGCCGTAGAGCTTGCCCCAGGAGGCCTTGCCCCAGCCGGTGTCCGCCACCGTCAGGTGCAGCCCGCCCTCCTTGACGTTCTGCCAGTGGACGGCCGTGACGATGTGGGCCAGGGCATAGGTGAAGTCGTGGATGACCGCCTTGGGATAGCCGGTGGTGCCGGAGGTGAAATACATGATCATGGGGTCGGTGGCCAGGGTGTCCGTCCGCTCGAGGACGGGGGAGGCGGCCTGTACCGCCTCGTCCAGGAAAAGGAAGCCCTCCTTTGGCTGCCGGACGATGCAGGGGATCGTCAGGGTCGGGCAGACCTTCCGCGCCTCGGCGACGTAATCGGCCAGCTCCCCCTCCGGGGTGCAGACCACCGCTTTGATGGAGGCCGCCTGCACCCGGTAGACGATGTCTTTGACGGTGAGCATGTGGGTGGCGGGCACGGCCACGGCCCCCAGCTTGTGCAGGGCCAGGATGGTGGTCCAATATTCGTGGTGCCGTTTGAGCATCAGCATCACCCGGTCGCCCTTGTTCACCCCGGCCCGCCGCAGGGCGTTGGCCGTCCGGTTGCTCAGCTCTCCCAGCTCCCCGTAGGTGAAGCGGCGCTCTTCCCCGGCCACGTTGCACCAGACCAGGGCCTCGCTATCCGGCTCCTCGGCCGCCAGCACGTCCATCACGTCGTAGGCGAAATTGAAATTGTCCGGATGGTGGATGGAAAACCGCGTGAGGGTGCCGTGCTCGTTAAATTCCTCCTGGCAGAAGCGTTTGTACAGCTGCATATTCATGCCCAACCTTTCTAATGTCAAAGCCGCCGCCGTTGGGCGTCAGCCTCCGATTTTGCGGAAGCGATCGTACCGGGCGCGCAGCAGGTCCTCCACGGGCAGCGCCCGCTTCTCGGCCAGCTTGTCGGCCAGCGCCTGCCCGAGAGAGGCAGAAAGCTCGTCGAAATCCCGCCCCTTTTCCGGCACCACCCGTTCCACCACGCCCAGGCGCAGCAGATCCGCCGCCGTCATTTTCAGGCATTCGGCGGCTTCCTTGACCTTTTTCGGGTCCTTCCACAGGATGCTGGCGCACCCCTCGGGGGAAATCACCGAATACACCGCGTTTTCCAGCATCCAGACCTCGTCGGCCACGGCCAGCGCCAGCGCGCCGCCGCTGCCCCCCTCCCCGACGAACACCGACAAAATGGGCACCCGCAGGGTCATCATCTCCATCAGGTTTTCCGCGATGGCCTGGCCCTGGCCCCGTTCCTCGGCCCCCACGCCGCAGAAGGCCCCCGCCGTGTCCACGAAGCAGACCACCGGCCGCCCGAACTTCTCCGCCTGCTTCATCAGGCGCAGCGCCTTGCGGTAGCCCTCGGGGCTGGGCGCGCCGAAGTTGCGGCGGATCCGCTCCTTGGTGGTGTCCCCCTTCTCGATGGCGACGACCGTCACCGGCTCGCCGTGCAGGCGGGCCACCCCGGCCACCACCGCCCCGTCGTCCCCATACCGGCGGTCGCCGTGCAGCTCCAGGAAGTCGGTGAAGATATGCTCGATGTAGGCGAGGCCCGTGGGCCGTCCCTTGGCCCGGGCGGCCAGTACCTTGTCGTAAGCGCTCATGCCCGCGGCCCCCTTTCGTGCAGCGCGAGCAGCCCGGCGATGACCCGCCGCTGCTCCTTGCGGGGAACGATGCAGTCCACAAACCCGTGCTCCAGCAGGAATTCCGCCCGCTGGAAGCCCTCGGGCAGCTTCTTGTTGGTGGTCTGCTCGATGACCCTTTGCCCCGCGAAGCCCACCATGGCCCCGGGTTCGGCCATGATGATGTCCCCCTCCATGGCGAAGCTGGCGGTCACGCCGCCGGTGGTCGGGTCGGTGAGCACCGTGAGGTAGAACAGGCCCGCGGCGCTGTGCCGCCCCACCGCGCCGCTGACCTTGGCCATCTGCATCAGGGAGAGGATCCCCTCCTGCATGCGCGCCCCGCCCGAGACGGTGTAGCCCACCACCGGCAGGCCGGCCTCGGCCGCGTGCTCGAACAGGCGGGTCAGCTTCTCCCCCACCACCGTGCCCATGGAGCCCATCATAAAATACGGCTCCATGACGAACAGGGCGCAGCGGCGGCCCCCGATGCGGGCGGTGCCGGTGACCACCGCCTCCTTCTCGCGGCAGGCCAGCCAGGCGTTCTCCAGCTTTTTGGGATAGCCGGGAAAGCCCAGCAGGTCCCGGCTTTTCATCTCCCCGTTCATTTCCTCGAAGCTGTCGGGGTCGGTGATGAAGCTCACCCGCTGGCGGGCGTTCATGCGGAAATGGTGGCCGCAGGGGCAGACGCTGTGGTTGTTCCACAGGTCGCCCACCGGCAGGCGGCGGCCGCAGGCGGGGCAGAGCTTGGTCTGCACCGTGGTGTCCGCGTCCTGCCGGGCAGGCGACCGCCCGCCCTTCTCCAGCTCGTTATTCGGCGTCTTGAAAAGCCCCAAAAGCTGCATAAACTGTCACCTGACTTTCTAACAATTGCTAATGTTGATGAGTGTTGTGTTTCCGTCTCGCCCACCGGGGCGCTGCCCTATCGGGCTTGGTGGAGGTATGCCGGTTTTCCGTACGGAAAACCTAGCACCACCCCGCGGGCTGATTGCGGCTGTGAGCCGCCCGCACCCCGTCTTTCTTTTTCGTGCGTGAAAAAGAAAGACGGGGGAGAAAGAAAAAGCCTTATAAAGCCATCCGGCGGGGGGAGACCCACTCTCTGCCTCGCGGCAACCCCTGTGTCGCTGCGGG
>URCA01000084.1 GCA_900546265.1 uncultured Oscillospiraceae bacterium
ATTTTCAGGAACAGTTCTTTCGGGAAAACGGCGTGCAGCTCTACGGCAGCTTTTGGGAGGATGCGAAACGCTCCATCGGCTCCGGGGAAATCCACTCCCCGGAACTGACGGCGATTTACCAAAGGATCGAGCGGTGTCCCTTAATCGGTGAGCCCTTCCAAATCTGGATGCGTGGACAGGGGCTGGCGGCAACCGGCTTCCTTTTGGAACTGGTTCACAGGTATTCCACCACACGGCCTGTCTATCTGAGTGAAGCGGAACTCGCCGCCGTTGCGGAATCCAAACGATTCATCCGAAGCAATCTGCGCAACATGCCCTCCATATTGGATCTTTGCAAACGGGTTGCCATGAATAAAAACAAGCTCCAAAAGGCGTTTCAGCTGACAGAGGGAAAAAGCATCGGCGAGTATGTGCGCACCCTGCGGATGGAACAGGCCCTTGAACTTTTAGAGCAGAGCAATATGACGGTGCAGGAGATAGCGGCGGCGATTGGATACCACGGCGTATCCAACTTCTATCACGCTTTTCAGCAGAAGTTTGGAAGTACGCCCCAGGCCGTCCGGGATATGTTGAAAAAATAGGAGCGGCACTATGTCCGCTCCAGAATAAATTTTGTTACCAGATCCGCGTACTCATCCAACCGCACCATCAGCGCCAGGTGCCCGCCGGTCAGGTCGGTGACCACCGTGGGACTTGGCATCAGGGCGATCAGTTCCTCCCGGCAGGCCGGGGTGAAGGTGGTGTCATCCTCGGACAGGATCAGCAGCACCCGCCCCTCCCACGGGGCAAAATCGTCACAGGTCATGCCGAAGTAGTGCTCCGCGTCACAGAGAAAGTCGATCATGTGCTCTTCATAGGGCTTGGTGAGCAATTCCATCATAGCGCCGCACAGCTCCTCCATAGCGGCTTTTTCCTGGGCTGTAAAGCCATCGGTTTTCTTTTTCATCACCGCCCATCTCATCATCCGCTTGATGAGCGGGAACGGCAGGAAGGCAAGCCATTTTTTGAACTTCCGCTGGCTTTCGATCATCTTAATCAGGTCCTGATACCCGGTCTCGCTCATACTGCCGGACAGCGAGCAGGTGTTGGAGAGGACCAGCCCCTCCACCACTTCCGGGTGGCGGGAGGCGACGACCTGGGCCACTACGCCGCCCAGAGACTGGCCCACCAGCCAGACCTTTTCCTTCAGATGGAGAAGCAGTTCTGCCACGGCGTCGGCAAACTCGCCATTGTCCCTGAACGGGAGCTGATAGTCAAAGGTCAGCACCGAAAAATCCCCAGCGAACCGGGCAAAGTGCTTATAGAACAGGTCGGACAGCCCAATGCCGCCCGTGAGCAGGACCAGCGTGGCTTTGGCCTGGGGATTTTGATAGTAGCGATAGGTAAAGAGTTTCCCGCTGCTGACCGTGAAGGCAGCGGTTGGATAAACCCGGCGAAATTCTGCAAGTGTCATGGAACTCCTCCTTTCAGATCCAGGTGAGCAGATACCCGTTGATTAAAGCAACAGCCAAAAACAGAAGAACTCCCCGCAGGAAAGCGTAAAAGTGTTTGCGGGGGTCCGCATATAATTCCGGACTTTCCTCGGTGCCGGAAAACCGCACCCGTTTTGTGTGCCGCCACCAAAGCAGGTCGATCACCAAAAAATCAAACAGATTCAGCGCCTGTCCTAAAAGCAGAGTGTTCAAAAAGTTGCCTGCAAAATATTCCTGCCGGGTGAGAAGCCCCATCGCAAACAGGAGCGCAGTAAACAAAAGCAGATTTCCAGCGAAGATGGCCGCAGGACCTCGCTGCCGAATATTTCCTGATAGCTCCGGGCGGGCTTTCACAATCTTCTGTACCTCGTCCGGGTAAGTAGAAAAATTACGGATGTTTTTCTCGTCGCTCCCGGTGCCCAGCCAGCAAAAAGCCCAAAACAAGGAACACAGGAGCATACCCTCTGCCAGCAGCATTTGAACCATCTTCCATCTCCCGATTATTTGCGCCCCGCCAGCATCCGGGATGCGCCCAGCATCATCATGGCCGCCCGCCGGCGGGAGCCGAAGGCCTCCTGGGCCGTGTCGATGATGTGTACGTCCTCATACCCCATGTCCCGCAGCTCCTGGGCGAAGGCCTCCATGTCCCCGTACATGCGGGGCTTCATCTCATCGTTGAGGGCGAACACGCCGCCCTTTTTCAGCACCCGCAGGGTTTCCAGCAGCAGTGTCCGCTTGTCCGAGCCCATGATATTATGATAGACATAGTTGCTCACCACAGCGTCGAAGCTCTCGTCCGGGAAGTCCAGCTTGTTGGCGTCCCCATGCTGGAACCGGCACCGGGCGGCTACACCTTCGCTTGCGGCGTTTTTCTCGCACATAGCCTGGTTGTAGCCGAAGTCTACGCCCCAATAGTCAATGCCCACCACCTGGGCCGACGGCCAGGTGAGAGCCGCCCGGATGGATAATGGCCCGGAGCCGCAGCCCACTTCCAGCAGCTGCCCCTGCCCGTCAAAATCCAGATGGGAGAGGATGACCAGGTGGGTTCGCTCCATCATACCGCCGCCCCCAAAGGCATATTGACGCCGTATCCAGGCGCACCACAGGAGCAGTGCCAGCAGGATCACTGCGGCAATCACGAACACCACACCAAGCGCCGTGATATGGAACACCGTAAATGACAGCACCGCCAGTACCACAGACAGCGCCAAAAGGGCGCCCACCACATAGAAAACAGGGTTTGACATCCAGCTCCCGTAATCCTCTCCATGCGTCCCAAGGCGGATCTCTTTTTGCTGGACTTGATTTTGCTTCATTTAAACCATCTCCTCTCAATCATAGTGGTTTTAGTTAGCAATAACTAACCATCGTGTATTCAGCATATCTTATCCCGCATGAAAAAGCAATGTACCATTGCTACCATCCTGCAATTTTGCACTATGGAAATGTGGAAAACGGCCGCTCCGCCGATGGAAAACAGACATTCACGGCCCGATGGAAAAGCCGCTGGCTTTCCCACAGCCCGCAAACATCGTTTCCCACAGCTCCGCAGACATGGCCGTTTACACACATTCCCACAGCGCCTGCTGCTGCGAACATCCTTCCTGTCCGATCCTGATTGAAAGAAAAAGAGAGAACAAAAAAAGAAGCGGGAGCGTCACCCTCGGCCTAAACCGAAGGCGGCGCTCCCGCTCTGCTATGAAAAAGTGTTCAAAACCGGGGCTTTGCACCCCTCAAATCGGAGGGGCACGCCCACATGGGAAATCATAAAGGCTACTCCCGAAAAAGCCGCCACAGGCGATTTTCCGTCCTATTTTCAACCCTTATCTCTGCACTTTTTCGAGCGTGTGGACTGGTAATGGGGGCAGGAGATAAGAACTGCCCGGAAGCTCTGCTTGCAGGGATGGACACAGCCCTTGCAGATCTCGTTGTACCTGCGGCGGCCGTTCTCCCCGAGGAAGAAGGACCATTCCAGCCGCCACTTCTTGCTCCGGCTCATAGGTCGTGCTCCGGGGGCTTCTTCTGCTGAGTCTTGTCCGGGGGCTTGCGCTCGCCGCACTCCCGTTTGGCCTCCGCCAGCCGCTCCCGGATGGAAGGGCGCTTCTCCGGGGCGCCCCTATGCGCTTCGCCCTGGGCCTTCTCCTGTTCCTCGCCCTTGCGACCGTTGTTCAGCACCCCGTCGATCATCCCGTAGTCGTCCTCCAGGGTCATCTCTGCGGTGCGGAGCGGGTTCTCCGGCTCCACCGGCAGGGCGATGATTTGCCCGTTCAGGCTGATGAACTGCTCCGGCTGCTTGAAGTGTTCCGTGTACTTCTGCACCTGCTCCGGGGTCAGGGAGGTGAAGCTGTCCTCACCCAGCCCCACCACCAGGAAGGTGCCGGCCATGACGTCGTAAATCTCCCCATGCTCATCCCGCAGGCCCCGGTTCAGCTCCAGGCCGATGAGCTTGCCCTCATCGTTGCAGACCAGCCCCACCGGGTCGGAGAAGGGATAAGCGGTGGCAATATCGCCACCCACCTCTGCTTGCAGCGCACGAAGGCCGGGGGCGATTTCCTTCACATAGGGCTCCTTCATCGGCTCCACCACCAGGACGGTCATCTTCTCCGGGGCGGCGTGCTCCTGGGCCTCCTCGCTGCGGATAGCGAAGGAGCGGGAACCGTTGCCCATGATGAGGTACTTCCCATCGTCAGACTGATGGTGGAAGCCGTACCCGGCCGCCTCCATCTGCTCCCGGCTCATATCCGTCACATAAAAGGTGCCCCTGGGGGTCCGTACCGTTTCGCCGGTCTCCCGGTCATCCGGGGAGGGCGCCGGGGTCTGTCCGGCCAGCTCCGCCTCATACTCCCGGCCCGCCTGCTCCGCAAAGGCCAGCATCTCGTCCACATGGGACTTGTCCG
>URCA01000085.1 GCA_900546265.1 uncultured Oscillospiraceae bacterium
CCCGTCTTTCTTTTTCACGCACGAAAAAGAAAGACGGGGTGCGGGCGGCTCACAGGCACAATAGGAGTACGGGGTACTACCCCGCATCCCTTCGCTAAGCCCCGATAGAGCATATACAACTTTTAGCACTCTAATAAAACGAGTGCTAAAATTCACATTTCAGTCACAATTTCGCAAAACCTTGCACACATCTATCGGATATAGTAAGGTTTAGGCGAGTGCCCCGTGGCCTGCCGAATCCTATGTATCTGAATGAGGAGGGCTGTTTTATGAATGCCCAAAAATTCACCCAAAAATCCCTGGAAGCCATCCAGGCGGCGCAGGATCTCACGATAGAGAACCAGAACATGCAGATGGAGGAGGTTCATCTGCTGACTGCCCTCCTGGAACAGGATCAGGGCCTGATCCCCCAGCTGCTGCTGAAAATGGAGCTGCCCGTGGAGGATATTACCGCCCGCGCCCGCCGGGTGCTGGGCAGCCTGTCCAAGGTCTCCGGCCCCGGCCGGGAGGCGGGCAAAATCTACATTTCCGCTCCCATGGACGTGATGCTTACCGAAGCGGAAAAGACCGCCGAGCACATGAAGGACGAATTCGTCTCGGTGGAGCACCTGTTTTTGTCCATGCTTGAGCATCCCGACGGCACGGTGCGGGATATTTTCAAGGAATTCCACATCGAGAAAAACGCCTTTTTGAAAACCCTGGCCACCGTGCGGGGCAACACCCGGGTCACGGGGGACAGCCCGGAATCCACCTACGACGCGCTGAAAAAATACGGCGCCGATCTGGTGGAGCAGGCCCGGAGCAAAAAGCTGGATCCCATTATCGGACGGGACGATGAAATCCGCAACGTCATCCGGATTCTGTCCCGCAAAACCAAAAACAACCCCGTCCTCATCGGCGAGCCCGGCGTGGGCAAAACCGCCATCGCGGAAGGGCTGGCCCAGCGGATTGTCAAGGGGGACGTGCCCCTGAACCTCCGGGACAAGACCATCTTTTCCCTGGACATGGGCTCCCTGGTGGCGGGTGCCAAGTACCGGGGCGAGTTTGAGGAACGGCTCAAGGCCGTGCTCAGCGAGGTAAGCAAGAGCGAGGGCCGGATCATCCTGTTCATCGACGAGCTGCACACCATCGTGGGCGCGGGCAAAACCGACGGCGCCATGGACGCGGGCAACCTGCTCAAGCCCATGCTGGCCAGAGGCGAGCTGCACTGCATCGGGGCCACCACCCTGGACGAATACCGCCAGTATATCGAAAAGGATCCGGCCCTGGAACGTCGGTTCCAGCCGGTGACGGTGGGCGAGCCGACGGTGGAGGACACCATCGCCATTCTCCGGGGCCTGAAGGAGCGGTACGAGGTCTATCACGGCGTGAAAATCACCGATCCGGCCATCATCGCCGCCGCCACCCTGTCCCACCGGTATATCACCGATCGGTTCCTGCCAGATAAGGCCATTGACCTCATCGACGAGGCCTGCGCCATGATCCGCACCGAAATTGATTCCATGCCCACCGAGCTGGACGTCATCCAGCGGAAAATTATCCAGCATGAAATCGAGGAGGCCGCCCTGAAAAAGGAGAGCGACCGCCTGTCCCAGGAGCATCTGGCCGAAATCCAACGGGAGCTGGCCGAGATGCGGGAGCAGTTTAACGCCATGAAGGCCAAATGGGACAACGAGAAGGCCGCCATCGGCAAGGTGCAGAAGCTTCGCGAGCAAATCGAGGCCCTGAACGCCGACATCGAGCGGGCGGAGGAAAGCTACGACCTGAACAAAGCGGCCGAGCTGAAATACGGCCGGCTGCCCGCCCTGCAGAAGGAGCTGGAGGAGGAGGAACGGCTGGCGGAGACCGCCTCCCGTTCCGACAGCCTGCTGCGGGACAAGGTGACGGACGAGGAAATCGCCCGGATCATCGAGCGCTGGACCGGCATCCCGGTATCCAAGCTGATGGAAGGGGAGAGGGATAAGCTGCTGCATCTGGAGGATATTCTCCACAAGCGGGTCATCGGCCAGGACGAGGCGGTCACCCGGGTGACGGAAGCCATCATCCGCTCCCGCGCCGGCATCCAGGATCCCAACCGGCCCATCGGCTCCTTCCTCTTCCTAGGCCCCACCGGCGTGGGCAAAACCGAGCTGGCCAAGACCCTGGCGGAATGCCTGTTCGACGACGAGCGCAATCTGGTGCGCATCGACATGTCGGAATACATGGAGAAATACTCCGTTTCCCGGCTCATCGGGGCGCCTCCCGGCTACGTGGGCTACGAGGAGGGGGGCCAGTTGACCGAGGCGGTGCGCCGTAAGCCTTACGCGGTGGTGCTGTTCGACGAGGTGGAAAAGGCCCATCCCGACGTGTTCAACGTGCTGCTCCAGGTGCTGGACGACGGCCGGATTACCGATTCCCAGGGACGGACGGTAGACTTTAAGAATACCATCATCATCCTGACCTCCAACCTGGGGTCGGCCAGTCTGCTGGACGGTATGCGGGAGGACGGCACCATCGCCGAGGAGGCCAAGCAAGAGGTGGAGGCGCTGCTGCGGCGTTCCTTCCGGCCGGAATTCCTCAACCGGCTGGACGAAATCGTCTTCTACAAGCCGCTGACCAAGGCGGATATCACCTCCATTATCGATCTGCTGGTGGCCGGCCTGAACAAACGGCTGGCCGACAAGGAGTTGACCTGTGTGCTCACCCCGGCGGCCAAGGCCTTTGTGGTGGACAACGGGTACGCTCCCCAGTTCGGCGCCCGGCCGCTGCGCCGGTTCCTGCAAAGCCAGGTGGAAACCCTCATTGGGCGGAAAATCATCGCCGACGACGTACTTCCCGGCGCCACCCTGACGGTGGACGTGGAAAACGGACGGCTGACAGTCAAATAACCGGCGGCGCGGAGCCCCTTCCTGCTTTAGGCAGGAAGGGGCTTTTTTGGCAGGGTTTTCCTCCCGGTTCCGTCAAATGGCGACTTGCGGCGACAGCTTTCGATATGGTATAATAACCTCACGGCGTTCTCCAAAGCCTTGCAGCGCAAGCCTTTGGACG
>URCA01000086.1 GCA_900546265.1 uncultured Oscillospiraceae bacterium
GAGAGCGAGAGCGAGAGCGAGAGCAAGTATCGACCCGTGGCCCAAATTTCGCTCCGCTCATTTGTTCCCCTGGTCTGCTACTTGTTGGGGAGTGCCTTCCCCAAACCCTGCTGACCGGCGCTCCGCGCCGGTGTTGTGGCGCAGCCGCGCCACAAAAATCCGTCAGCCCCGCCTGTTGCGTTCTCGCCTGACCAGGCGGAAATCGGAAGCCGTTTCCGCAATCGCCGCAGAGCGGCGCACCCGCCGGAATAGTACACCCGCTTTGCGTCTGTACTGTTCCATCGGGCCAATTCGACAAAACTAGACCTCAAAACGCATTGACAATACTTTACATTCGCTCTATAATAGTCTTAACGATGAGCGATATAAAAAGTGAATATCAGTAAAATTCTCTGCACCCAGATGGTCTTGACCACCTGGGTGCATTGTGTTTTTCCAAAGCCTGATGTTCCCTTTTCCATCGCGTAACACATCGCCCATGACAACTGAATATGGAAAACTTGAAAGGTGTATAATGGGCGAACTATACCCTAAAGGGAATTTCAAAACAGGAGGTAAAAGTTTATTGTCCAAACGCTACAACACGCCCCACCGCACCCACATCATCAAGACCCGTGTGACCGAAGAAGAACACGCCGACTTCATGGAGCGCCTGACCGCCTACGGCATGAGCCAGTCCGAATTTATCCGGCAGGCCATCACCGGCGCGACCGTCAAGCCCATCATCATCGTGTCCCCCGTCAATGACGAGCTGCTTGCCGCCGTGGGCAGGCTGACCGGGGAGTATGGGAAAATCGGCGGCAACCTCAATCAGATTGCCCGGTATCTGAACGAGTACGGAGCACCGTACAACACCCTCGCCGCCGAGGTTCGGGCGGAGCTGTCCGACCTCGCTGCCCTCAAGTTCCAGGTGCTTCGAGAGGTAGGTGAAGCCATTGGCAACACTGAAACATTTAAGCTCTAAAAATGCCGACTACGGCGTGGCGGAGCAGTACCTCACCTTTGAGCATGACGAGTTCACCGGCAAGCCCATCCTGGACGAGAACGGGCGGCTTGTCCCCCGTCAGGACTACCGCATTTCTTCTTTGAATTGCGGCGAGGAGGACTTCGCCGTAGCCTGTATGCGGGCCAATCTCCGCTATGGAAAAAACCAGCAGAGGGAGGACGTGAAAAGCCATCACTACATCCTGTCCTTTGACCCCAGGGACGGCCCCGACCACGGCCTGACAATGGACAAGGCCCAGGCGCTGGGGGAGCGGTTCTGTGCCGAGCAGTTCCCCGGACACCAGGCCCTGGTCTGCACCCACCCGGACGGTCACAACCACAGCGGCAACATCCATGTCCATATCGTTATCAACTCCCTGCGGGTGGCCGAGGTGGAGCGCAAACCGTACATGGACAGAGCCAGCGACACCCAGGCCGGAGCCAAGCACCGCTGCACCGCCGCAGCCATGCGCCACTTCCGGGCCGAGGTCATGGAGCTGTGCCAGGGGGCGGGGCTGTACCAAATCGACTTGCTGGGCGGGAGCAAAAACCGTGTCACCGAACGGGAGTATTGGGCGCAGAAGAAAGGGCAGCTTGCTCTGGACACCGAAGCCGCCGCCCAGGGTAAGCCGCCCACCAAGTTTGAAACGGACAAGGAAAAGCTGCGGCAGACCATACGGAAAGCCCTTGCCACCGCCGCCAGCTTTGACGAGTTTTCCTCTCTGCTGCTGCGGGAGGGTGTGACCGTCAAGGAGAGCCGGGGGCGGCTGTCCTATCTCACGCCGGACAGGACAAAGCCCATCACCGCCCGGAAGCTGGGCGACGATTTTGACCGCACCGCCGTCCTTGCCGTTTTGGAGCAGAATGCCGCCAGAGCCATAGAAAAGGCCGCAGCCATACCTGAATACCCCTGGCAGGAGAAACGCGGCATACAGCCCGCAAAAGCCCCTCAAACCGCCCCCAAACAGGACGGAGTGCAGCGGCTTGTGGACATTGAGCAGAAAATGGCCGAGGGCAAAGGCCGGGGCTATGAACGCTGGGCGAAGATACACAATCTGAAGCAGGCCGCCAAAACGCTGTCCGTCTACCAGCAATACGGCTTTACTTCCCCGGAGCAGTTAGAAGCCGCCGTTGACACCGCCTATCAGAAAATGCGCCAGACCAGCGGCGAACTGAAAGCACTGGAAACGAAGCTGCAAGGGAAAAAGAAGTTGCAGCGGCAGGTGTTGGCCTACGCCCAGACCAAGGCCGCCCGCGACGGGCTGCGGGCACAGAAATCCGAGAAAGCCCGCGCCGCATACCGGCAGGCCCATGAGAGCGATTTTA